>NZ_JBXAQS010000009.1:0-773 GCF_058807475.1 Brevundimonas sp. GW821-FHT12C05 | reverse complement strand
GAGCCGAACGGTTGGTACGGGGCGATTGACGCCGGGTACCACACCATCGACGACCTTGAACTGACGTCGCAAAACAGCGGTCCGAAGTTCAACTTCGAAGTGGAAGACAGCTGGGCGGCGTTCGCCCGTCTGGGCTACCGGTTCAACGAGAACTGGCGTGTTGAACTCGAAGGCGGCTACCGTGACGCCGGCGAGCTCGGCGCGGTCACCAACACCTCGGCGGGCATCCCGACGGGCGTGTGTAACCTGACCCCGTCGACGGGTCCGTGCAACAATCCGGACGGCGAGATCAAGTCGACCGCGATCATGGCCAACGTGATCTACGACTTCGGCGACGCGTCGTGGGCCTTCCGTCCGTTCATCGGACTGGGCGCCGGCGTCAACATCGTCAGCACCGAGTTCCTCGGTACGTTCGGCGGCGCTCGCACCACCAGCTTCGGCGCGGACGACAGCTCGACCGAGCTGGCGGCGCAAGCCATCGCCGGCGTGGCCTGGGCGATCGGTGATCGGGCCCATCTGGACCTGACCTACCGCTACCTGATGTCCAACATGGAGACGGCCACCTTCGTGAGCCCGGTCAACCCGGTGAACACGGCGCTGACCGGCGACTTCGCGGGCCGTTACGAGAACAGCCACACCCTGACCCTGGGCCTGCGCTACGCGTTCGGCGCCGACGAGCCGGCGTACATCCCGCCGCCCCCGCCGCCGCCGCCCCCGCCGCCTCCGCCCCCGCCGCCTCCCCCGCCGCCGCCTCCGCCGCGCCCGGTGGTTCC
>NZ_JBXAQS010000008.1:0-57802 GCF_058807475.1 Brevundimonas sp. GW821-FHT12C05 | reverse complement strand
GCTAAAAACGGAAGTCGCCGACAAGGCCTGACTACAGAGCCGCCGGTCCTCATCAGAGGGCCGGCGGTTTTGCTTTGCGCGACAACCGCCGATGCAGCGCCTACGTATAAGGATAATCGTCGAACGAGGCTGTCCCATGTCGCGCCGTCTCCTCCTGATCCTCGCCATCCTCGCGGCCGCCGCCTGCTCCGGCGGCGACAGGGCTGAGGGCGGCGCCCCGCCCGCCCCGCAACAGGACAGCGGCCGTCGTGAGGTCGCGGTCTTCGCCGGCGGCTGTTTCTGGTCGACGGAATCCAATTTCGAGCACATGCCCGGCGTGGTGGCCGCGGTCTCCGGCTATGCCGGCGGACGAACCGCCAATCCGACCTACGACCAGGTCGTTCGGGGCGGCACGGGGCATCTGGAGGCGGTCCAGGTCACCTTCGATCCCGCCCGCATCTCGTATCGCGCCCTGGTCGATCGCTTCTGGCGCACCATCGACCCGACCGATGCGGCGGGCCAGTTCTGCGACCGGGGCGCCAATTACGGGACCGCCGTCTTCGCCACGACCGCCCAACGCCCCGCCGCCGAGGCTTCGCGCGAAGCCGCCGCCCGGATCATCGGCGCCGAGCGGTTTGTGACACCGGTTCGCGCGGCCGCCCGATTCTGGCCGGCGGAGGCGGAGCATCAGGATTTCGCGCGCCGCAATCCCGTCCGGTACGGCGGCTACAGCCGTTTCTGTGGGCGCCCGGAGCGTCTTCGGCAGGTCTGGGGCTAAAAACCATCCACAGTTGTGCGCTGCAACAGGGTGTGTCCCGACGGCCACCCCCGCCCACTGTCATGTCACTGTCACATCAATGTCGTCCCACTTTCCAACGGCGCGCCTAAGGGGGGCGTGATTTCGACCGGCCGCCGCCGGACGTGGGCGCTTCCGCCCAACTCATCGGGGATAGATGACAATGACGAACCGCAAACGCGTGTTCTGGGCCACCACGGCCCTCTTCAGCGGCCTCCTGGTCGCCGGCGCCGCTTCGGCCCAATCGTCGGGCACGGTCGCGACCGAGGGCGCCACCGAACTGGACACCGTGGTCGTCACGGGTTCGCGCACGCCGAGCGTCGATGGCGTCATCGTCGCCCAGACGGTCGCCAAGACTCGCTCCAGCATCTCGCAGGAGTACATCGCGACCCAGACCTCGGGTCAGACGATCCTGCAGACCCTGAACCTGGTTCCCGGCCTGAACTTCGTGAACAGCGACCCGTACGGCAACTCGGGCGGCAACATCCGTCTGCGCGGCTTCGACGGCAACCGCGTCTCGCTGACCTTCGACGGCATGCCGCTGAACGACACCGGCAACTACGCCGCCTTCACCAACCAGCAGCTGGACTCGGAACTGATCGAGCGCGCCTCGGTCAACCAGGGCACGACCGACGTCGACAGCCCGACGGCCTCGGCCACCGGCGGCACCATCAGCTATCTGTCGGCCCGTCCGCTGGATCACGCCGGCGCCCAATTCGTCACGTCGATCGGCGAGAACAACTACCACCGCATCTTCATGCGCGGCGACACCGGCGCCTTCGGCCCCTGGGGCACGACCGCCTACGCCACCTTCTCGTACACCGAGTATGACAAGTTCAAGGGCCCGGGCGAGCTGGAGAAGACCCAGTTCAACGGCAAGCTCTATCAGGACCTGGGCAACGGCAACTTCGCCAGCGTCGCGGCGCACTGGAACATCAACCGCAACAGCCAGTACAACAACCTGATCACCCAGGCGCAGTTCAACGCGAACAACTTCCTGGAAAACGACATCGCCTGTATCCGCCCGGCCGGCGTTGACGGCACCGTGCAGAACGAAAACGCCGCCGGCAGCGTGACCCGCATCCAGTCGGACGGCTCGGTCGCTCAACCGACCGGCGGCTGCACCAACTACCACGGCCTCCGGATCAACCCGACGAACACCGGCAACATCCGCGGCCAGTTCAGCTACGGTCTGACCGACAACCTGCGTCTGACCTTCGACCCGTCGTTCCAGTACACCATCGCCAACGGCGGCGGTTACACCCTGGTCAGCGAGCGTGACGACCGTCTGGACCAGAACACCACCAACAACGCCACGTTGACCACGCCCGCCAGCTGCGCCGCCGTCGCGGTCAACCGGACCGGCGTCGACCTGAACGGCGACGGCGACTCCTGCGACAACGTCGGCCTGTACACGCCGAACAACACCAACACCCACCGTTACGGCATCACCAGCTCGCTGATCTGGGACCTGAACCAGGATCACCGCATCCGCGCCGCCTATACGCTGGACTACGGCCGTCACCGTCAGACCGCCGAGTGGACCCGCGTCGGCGCCGACAGCGAGCCGGCGAATCCCTTCGGCGGCCAAGAGCGCTGGGGCGACAAGAACCAGCGCATCATGGGTCTGGACGGCTCCTACCTGCGTGGCCGCGACCGCTTCTCGATCGCTCAGCTGAACCAGGTCGCCCTGGAGTACATCGGCGACTTCTTCGACAAATCGCTGACGATCAACATCGGCGTGCGCGCGCCCTTCTTCGAGCGCCAGCTGAACCAGTACTGCTACTCGCAGAACGGCACCTCGACCGTGCGTTGCACGACCGAGACGCCGCTCACGACCGGCTTCGTCAATGGCGTCGCGACCCCGATCACCAACGGCAACGTCACCTTCGCCAGCACCACGACCGGTTCGGGCCTCACGCTGAACTCCGTCCAGTTCATCAAGCCGTACGAAGCCACGCTGAAGTATGACGACGTCCTGCCGAACCTGGGCATCGTCTACCGCTTCGGCGAAGGCCACAGCGTCTACGCCAGCTACGCCGAAGGCCTGTCGGTGCCGCGTACGGACAACCTGTACCAGCCGGTCCGGAACGTCACGAACGGCTCGATCGACTTCACCGCCGTGCAGCCGGAAACGACCAAGTCCTATGACCTCGGCTACCGCTTCCGCAACGCGGGCTTCATCGCCCAGGCGGCCTTCTGGTACATCGAGTTCGAAAACCGGATCGTCTCCTCGCTGGACAACGACATCAACTCGCCGACCTTCGGCTTCAGCGTCGACCGCAACGTCGGCTCGGTGAAGCAACAGGGCTTCGACGGCCAGCTGGGCTACGCCTTCTCGGACGCGCTCGCCGTCAACCTGTCGGCCTCGTACAATGAGAGCGAGCTGCAGGAAGACCTGCTCCTGGGCAACTTCGCCTGTACCGCCACCAGCCAGGTTCCGCTGTCGACCCCGACCTGCCCGGCCGGCACGCCCGCCGATCCGGCCCTGCAGATCCCGCTGTATCTGCAAACCAAGGGCAAGACCCTGGTCGAGACCCCGGACTGGACCTTCGCCGCTCGCGTTGACTGGGATGTGACCCAGGACCTGTCGATCGGCGTCCAGGCCAAATACGTCGGCGAGCGTTTCGCCACGGACGTCAACGACGAGATCTCCGACGCCTACACCGTCGCCGATCTGGACGTTCGCTACGACCTGACCGACACCTTCGGCATCCGCGGCGCCTATGTGCAGCTCAACGTCAACAACCTGTTCGACGAAGACTATCTGGGCAACATCTCGACGGGCAACAACGGCCTGTCGACGGTGGTGACCACGGATCCCCGCGTGCCGTCCGGTACGGCCAACCGCAGCGGTCTGGCCCGGACCTATTCGCTGGGTTCGCCGCGCACCGCGCAAATCTCGCTGGGCATGAAGTTCTAAGCCAAGCCTGACGACACGACGAACGAGGGCGGCCTGTTCGCAGGCCGCCCTTTTTCTATGGCCGGTGTTCGCGCCGGCGCGTTGAAACCGGATACGGCGCCCCCCATCTGGCGCGATCGGTCTTTCGCCGATACGAGGCCCTATGAATATGACTCCCATCCCCGCCGAATGGTCGCCGCACCGCGCGATGTGGGTCGGCTGGCCCAGCCACGCCGAGCTGTGGGAGGACAACCTCGAACCGGCGCAGGCCGAGGTCGAGGCCCTGGTCCGCGCCCTGGCCGGTCCGGGCCGTGAACACGTCAAGCTGCTGGTCGGCAAGGCCGAGGCGCTGGACGACGCCCGCGCCCGCTTCGCCGATGTGGACGGGGTCGAGGTCATCGACGGTCGCTTCGGCGACATCTGGCTGCGCGACACCGGCCCGATCTTCGGCGCGACTTCCGCCCGCGCCGCCGCCTTCCGTTTCAACGGCTGGGGCGGCAAGTACGAACTCGAGCACGACGACACCGTCGCGACCCAGATCGGCGCGCAATCGGGCACGCCGCTGGACCGCAACGACTTCATCCTCGAGGGCGGGGCGCTGGACCACGACGGGCAGGGGACGATCCTCACCACCCGCCAGTGCCTGCTGAATCCCAACCGCAACTCCGGCTGGACCGAAGAGAAGGCCGAGGCCGCGCTGACGGAGGCGCTGGCCGCCCGCAAGGTGCTGTGGCTCGGCGACGGCCTGCTGAACGACCACACCGACGGCCACGTCGACAATCTGGCCCGCTTCGTCGCGCCGGGCGTGGTCGCCTGTCCGATCGCCTGGGGCCGGAACGACCCGAACGACGACGTCTATGACGCCGTGGCCAAGACCCTGTCGGAGATGACGGACGCGGAAGGCAAGGCCATCCAGGTGCTGCGCCTGCCGTCGCCGGGTCTGGTGCTGGACGAGGACGAGAAGCCTATCCCGGCCAGCCACATGAATTTCCTCATCGCCAATGGGGCGGTGATCGTCCCGACCTATGGCGACGACCGGGCCGCCGACCTGGCCTGCCAGGGGCTGAAGACCGTCTATCCGGACCGTGAGATCATCCCGCTGCCCTCCCTCGCCATCCTGTCGGGCGGCGGATCGTTCCACTGCATCAGCCAGCAGGAGCCCGCGTAATGACCCGCACGATCAGCGTCGCCGCCATCCAGACGTCCTACGGCGAGGACATGCAGGCGAACATCGACAAGACCATCGGCTTCATCCGCGAGGCCGCCGGTCGTGGCGCGCAGGTGATCCTGCCGTCCGAACTGTTCCAGGGGCCGTACTTCTGCGTCTCGCAGGAGGAGACGTGGTTCGGGACCGCCTATCCGTGGCGTGAACACCCGGCGGTCGTCCAACTGCAGCCGCTGGCCAAGGAACTGGGCGTGGTCATCCCCGTCTCGATCTTCGAGCGCGAGGGGCCGCACTACTTCAACTCGCTGGTGATGATCGACGCCGACGGGACCCTGATGGGCGTCTATCGCAAGAGCCACATCCCCGACGGCCCCGGCTATCAGGAAAAATACTATTTCCGGCCCGGGGACACCGGCTTCAAGGTCTGGGACACCCGTTTCGGCCGTATCGGCGTCGGCATCTGCTGGGACCAGTGGTACCCGGAGACCGCCCGCGCGATGATGCTGCAGGGCGCCGAGATCCTGATGTATCCGACCGCCATCGGCACCGAGCCGCATGACGACACCCTGGATACCGCCGCGCCGTGGCGCCGGGCCATGCAGGGCCACGCCGTGTCCAATGTCGTGCCGGTCGTCGGCGCCAACCGCATCGGTCATGAGCAGGTGACGGAGGCGGGCCAGACCTTCTACGGCCATTCCTTCATCGCCGACCATCGCGGCGACCTGGTCGAGAGCCTGGAGCGGGAGGAGGGCGTGCTGGTGCACACCTTCGACCTCGACTTCCTGGATCGCCACCGCGCGGCCTGGGGCTTCTTCCGGGATCGTCGCACCGACCTTTACGGCGTGATCAGCGGGCCGCGTCCGGCCTAGGTCAGGAGCCCGCCTGCCTAAGCGCCCGGCGCTCGGCGGCGCAGGACGGGTTGGTCAGGCCTTCCGCCCGGGCGGCGGCGACCTCGACGCGCGCGGCCTCCAGATCGGCGGCGAAGTCCGGCGTGGCGGCGGCGCGGGCGTAAAGCGTCCGGCCGATGCTCGCGCCGTCCCGCACGTCGCCCGGCCAGTTCATGCGGCAGACGATGCGGCTGAAGCCGATCTCGGCCCCCTCCCGGCGCGCCGCCTCGGCGCGGTCGGGCGCGAGGTCGGCGAACATCTCGCCATAGGCGGCGCCCGCCACCGCGCCGTTGGCGGGCCAGGACGGGCTGTCGCGCATGGCGTCGGTGACGCGCTGACAAGGCTGAAGGGCCGGATCGATGGCGATGGGGCGCGCGCGCGTATGCTCGGCGGCCAGGCGGCGGGTCAGGCTGTCGGCGTCGACCAGAAGGCGGCTCATCAGCCGGGTCAGGGCCGGGCGGGGCGCGCCGGCCAGACGGGTCCCCAGGGCGCAGTCGAAATGCTGGGCCGCCTCGGGCGGACGCAGTTCGGCCTGGGCGGTGGCCATCCACCAGCGGTCGGAGCCGGGCCCGGCGCCGGGCGTCTCTTCGCCGGTCCAGGTCAGGGTCTCGAGCGAGGGGGTGATGGTGTCGGACAGAGCGCCCAGCGTGGCGGCGTCCAGATAGCCGGACGCCGGAAGGGCCGTAGGGCCGCTCCCGCCGCCTGTGGCGCAGGCGCCCGGCAGCAGGATCAGGGCCGCGACGGCGGCTGTGCGGATCAGTGGCCGCTGGTCCACGACAGCTGGACGTCGTTGGGGGCGCCGTCGACCGGGGTCACGACGACGGTCAGCAGACGGGTTCCGCCGTCGCCGGCCGAATAGGCCCGCGCCTCGCCCCGGTTCAGGCTGTTGATCGGCTTGAGGCCGGCGGCTTCGGCGCGCTGGCGATAGAAGGCGACGATTTCGTCCGGGGTGGCGTCGGTGGTGAAATCAAGCATGCCGCCCGGGCCCGCGGGCCCCTGGGCCGAGATCGCCGGGGATTTCGGCGCGCCGCCCGGATAGATCACCGCGAATTCCGGGGCGTTCGGCGCGGCGGGCTCAGCGGTCGCCGTGACGGTCGCGGCGGCGGGACCGGCCGCTGTCGCGGCCTCGGTGGCGCCGTCCGTCGGCGTCGCGTCGATGGCCGCGTCCTCCTTCTTCGCGTTGCTGTCGCAACCGGTCATGACGATGGCCGCCGTGATCGCGGCGGCCCAAAGCATGCGCTTCATCCCGTATCCGTCCTTGAGACTTCATTGTTGGCTTCACCGTGGCCCAACGATGCGGCGGCGGCAAGGCGTCAAGAGGCCGCTTCGGCGACCGAACATTGTCCTGTGTCAGTCGGCCGCCTTCTCCTCGTCCGGGGCCTTCGCCGGATCCGGCTTCGCGCCGGCGGAGGCCATGCCCTCGCTGGCCAGGGTCTCATTGATCAGGTCCTGGTCGGGGTCGTCGTCCGAGCCTGTCGCGGCCCCGCCCTGCAGGGAGCCCGCGCGCGTGTCCGATCCCATGTCCGAGCCCGACAGGGCCTCGGTCAGGGCGTCCGGGGTGCGGCCCAGGTCCGGCTTTTCACCCATGTCGTCGGCTTCGCGGGCGTCCTCGGTCTGCTGCGGTTGCTGCTGCTGGGTCATGAAAAACTCCTTCCCGAACATAGCGGTCGGGAGCGGACGAGGTTCCGGAGCGTCGCCGGTGCGCAAAAACATATCTTACGACTATTGCGTAATGCTCTTTAAGATATATCTTTGCCCCATGAAAACGAAAGGACACATGATGTTTGGATTTCACGAAGACGAACGCGGCCATCACGGTCGCCATCACGACCGGCATCGCGGTCACGACCGGGAATGGGGCCACGGCGCCCGTTGCGGCGCGGATCGGGGCGACGGCGAAGGCCGCGGCTTTGGTCGCGGCATGTTTGGCCGGGGCGGACCCGGGATGGGCGGTCGCGGCATGGGAGGAAGGGGCGGCGGCCGAGGCCGGCGCATGTTCGGCCCGGGCGACCTGAGGCTGGTGCTGCTGGCCCTCATCGAGCAGGAGCCTCGCCACGGCTACGATCTGATCAAGGCTATCGAGACCGCCTTCGGCGGCGGCTACGCCCCTTCGCCGGGCGTGGTCTACCCCAACCTGTCGCTGCTCTCGGACGAGGGCCTGATCGCCGGCGTCGAAGCCGGCGGCAAGCAGGTCTTCTCGGTGACGGAGGCCGGCCAGGCCTGGCTGGATGCGAACCGCACGGCCGTGGACGGCGTCATGCAGCGCATGGTGCTGGCGGCCCGGATGGTCTCGGGCGAACAGGCTCCGGAGGTGGTGCGCGAGGCCCTGCACACCCTGCGTCAGGCCATCGTCACCAAGCCCGGCGACTGGAGCGATCCGGAAACCGCCCGGGTGGTCGAAAGCCTGATGAAGGCGGTCCGCGAGATCAGCGGCCAGTAACGCCTCATCCGAATGAAGAAGGGGCCGTGAGCGATCGCGGCCCCTTTGTCATGCGCGGGAACGGCGGCGGCGGGCTGACCGTTTCCGGTGCGAGGAGAGCGCCATGATCGAACTTCTGGAGTCGCCCGACAACGTCGTCGCCCTGCGCACCACCGGCAGGCTGGACGGCGCTGACTACGACCGCATCATCGCCGTGGTCGACGAGACGCTGAAGCGTCACCCGAAGATCGGCATCGTGGCCGAAATGACCGACTTCCACGGCCTGACCGGCGAGGCCCTGTGGAAGGACTTGCAGTACAATCTCAAACGGATCGGCGACTGGAATCGCTTTCCCCGCTGCGCCCTCGTCACCGACGCCGGCTGGCTGAAGGCGGTGGCCTTCTGGGATCCGATCATCCCCGGTGTTCAGATGAAGGTGTTCGAGCCCGGCAAGACCGCCGAGGCGATCGACTGGGCGGCGGGAAGCTAGAAACGAAAAAGGGCCGGATCGCTCCGGCCCCTCTCCAGTTCATTTGCGGCCCACAAGAATGCGGGAACGCCGTCAGGCTTTGCCGAACAGCTTGTTCCAGCGGCGCTTGTCGCGGTTCTTCCAGGTTCCGCGGTGATAGGCGTCCGAGCCGATCAGCGGCACGACCGTGGTGGCTTCGGCGAAGACCATCTGTTCGTGGGTGGTCTGCACCTTGCCCCAGGAGGCGGCTTCCTTGAGCGTCGAGGACGAGCAGGCGCCGTCGCGCACGTCGGCGACGGTGATCTGGACCGCATAGCGGTGCATCTCGGCCTCGATGCCGAGGATCTCGGCGCAGACGACGGTGTCCTGGGCGAAGTTCTTGGGCACGCCGCCGCCGACCATGAACAGGCCGGTGACGCCGGCGGCGATCTTGATGTCGGTCAGTTCGCGGAAGTCGGCGACCGCGTCGATCATCAGATACGGCTTGCCCGCCGCGATCTGTTCCTTCTGGTGCTTGACCAGGCCGAAGCCGGCCGAGCTGTCGACGAAGGCCGGGCAGAAGATCGGCACGCCTTCTTCATAGGCGGTCTGGATCAGCGAGCCGGGTTTCTTGGCGTTACCTTCCGAGAGCCACTTGCCCATCTCCCAGATGAACTCGCGCGAGGAATAACCGCGCGGTTCCAGACGGTTGCAGATCTCCAGGATGGTGTGGTCGCAGGCCTGAAGCTCTTCCTCGTCGATATAGGTGTCGTAGATCCGGTCGATGTAGTTGTCGCGCAGGACGTTGTCGTCCACCTCGCCGGCGGCATGGTAGTGCTTGAAGCCCAGGGCCTCGAAGAAATCCATGTCGACGATCGAGGCGCCGGTGGCGACCACGGCGTCGATCATGCCGAACTTCACCATGTCGCGGTACACGTGCATGCAGCCGCCGGCCGAGGTCGAGCCGGCCAGGATCAGCCACGGCGAGCAGTCCTTGTCCTCGATCGCCATGTTGAAGATGTCGGCGGCCCGGGCCGTGTCGCGCGACGAGAAGCTCATCTTGCGCATGCTGTCGATGATCGGACGGGCGTCGAACGAGGTGATGTCGACGTGCTCCACCGTGTTCTGGAGCAGCTGGGCCTTCTGGTTCGATTGAACGGGAGCGTTCATTGCAAGGGTTTCCCTTTGATTTGAGCGCCCGTCGTCAAAAGAGAACAGCGGCCCGGACGGAGCGACGGGCCGCTGCTTGTTACAACGCGAAAGCGACGGTTTAGCGCCGTTGCTTCTTCCGCTGGCCCGCCTTGCCCTTCGGGCGCGACAGGCGGACGATCTTGCGGGCCTGCTCTTCCGCCGAGGTGCGCACGGTCGGGATAGAGCGTGGCGCCAGGCCGTAGAGCGAGGCCATCGGGGCGTCCTCGACCGCGGCGATCTCATGCTCGCCATAGCCGTTGAAGCCGGTCGTCATGGCGACGCCATAGGCGCCGAGCATGCCGATCTCGATGAAATCGCCTTCCTGCACATCGGCCGGCAGCCAGAACGGGCCCGGCATGTGGTCGATGGAATCGCAGGTCGGGCCGTAGAAGCGGAAGGGCTTCAGGTCGGACGACGCATCTCCGTCCCGGACCAGCTTGGTCGGGAAGGGCCAGCGCGAGTGGGTGGCGTCGAACAGCGAGCCGTACGAGCCGTCGTTCAGGTACAGGGCGTCGCCCTTGCGCAGGTCCACGCGGCACAGGACCGACGAGGATTCGGCGACCAGCGAACGGCCCGGCTCGCACCACAGCTCGGTCGTTTCCGACACGGGCATCTCGCGGAAGCCGCGATGGATGGCGTCGGCGTATTCGCTCATGTCCGGCGGGACCATGCCCGGATAGACCGAGGGGAAGCCGCCGCCGACATCGACGATGTCCACGAACACGCCCGCGCGGCTGATGGCGCGGCCGACCTGGGCCATGGCGGCCTCATAGGCGGACGGGCGCATGCATTGCGAACCGACGTGGAAGCAGACGCCCATCAGGCCGTCCTTCACCGCCTGGCGGGTGGCCAGCAGCAGGGACGGGGCCTGGTCCGGAGAAACGCCGAACTTGCCCGACAGGGAATAGGCCGCGCCGTCCGCCGAAACCGCCATCCGAACCAGCAGGTTCAGGTCGGTCGCGCCGCCGGTGGATTCGATGATCTTCTGCAGCTCGTCATGGCTGTCGAGCGAGAAGGTGCGGACGCCGTGGTCGAAATAGGCCTTGGTGATCGCGCCGCGGCTCTTGACCGGGTGCATGAAGGCCAGGCGTGCGTCAGCGCTCACCGAGCGAACCAGCTCGATCTCGCCGATGGAGGCCACGTCGAAGGCGGTGACGCCCGCTTCGATCAGGGTCTCGATGACCCAGCGCGAAGGGTTCGCCTTCACCGCATAGAAGACGTCAGCGTTCAGATTGTCCTGGAACCAGCGCGCCGCTACGGAAACCGAACGCGGTCGCACGAGGGCGACGGGACGCTCAGGGGACCGCTCGCGGACCAGGTCCAGGGGAAATGGATACGTGCGCAATTCACGTAAACCCCTGTAATTGTTAAACCCAGACCGGCGTTAGCAGCGCAACGTTAGACCTACGGGGTCCGCCGGAAGGCGCGATATGAGGTCATACGACTGTCATGTAAAGAGGTTTTTTCTAGGCAGGCTTTGATCTTGCTCGGGATTTGTCCGCATGCGGACCGAGCTGGGCCGTCCAACGTGACGCAGTCGTAACTTGCCGCCGGAAGGCGCGCTGATAGCGTCCGCCCCGAAATCAATCGGGGACTGCCTTCCATGCGCCGCACCGCCCTTTTCGGCCTGCTCGCCGTCCTCCTGTCCGCGACATCGGCCGCGGCCGCCGACCGCGCGCCGGTCGCATCGCACCATCAGCATCTGATCAGCCCCGCCGCCTCGGCGGCGTGGGGTCAGCCCGGAATCGACGCGGCGGCCCTGATCGCCGAGCTCGACGCGGCCGGTATCGAACGGGCCGTCGTTCTGTCGATGGCCTATGTCTGGGGTGACGACCGCAGGCCGATCGACAACCCTGCGGAGCGCACCCGGGAGGAAAACGACTGGACCGCGGCGCAGGTCGCCCGCTTCCCGACCCGCCTCGTCGGTTTCTGCAGCGCCAGCCCCTTGCGGGACGACGCGGCGGCCGAGCTCGAGCGCTGTCTCGACCTGCCCGGCATGAAGGGGGTGAAGCTGCACTTCGGCAACTCCGGCGTGGACGTCCACAATCCGGACCACGTCGCGCGGCTGGCCGCGATCTTCGGCCTCGCCGAACGCAGGGGCGCGGCCGTCGTGGTCCACATGCGGGCACGTGGCGGGATGCCGTCCGGGGGCGCGGAGGCCGCGATCTTCCTGAACGAGATCCTTCCAGCCGCGCCGCACGTCCCGGTGCAGATCGCCCACCTCGGCGGCGCGGGTCCCGGCTTCCCCGACAACGCCCAACAGGCCTTCAACGTCTTCGCCGACGCCATCGCGGCCGGCGATCCGCGTGTCCGCAATGTCTGGTTCGATGTGACGACGGTGGTCACGCCGGACGCGACGCCCGACAATGTCGCGACCATCGTCCAGGCGATCCGCAGGGCGGGCCCGCGGCGGGTGCTGTTCGGGGCGGACGCCTCGGTCGGCGGCAATCCGGCCCCGGGGCCGGCGTGGGCGCTCTTCCACAGCAAGCTCGATCTCACCGACGAGGAGTTCGACACCATCGCCGGCAACCTGGCCCCGTATATGCGCTGACCCGGCCCCCCGCCGGAGCTTTCGTGACTCAGCCGTAACTTGCCGACCCCCGTCGCGCTGATACCGTCCCGCCCGCATTATCATTCGGGGGACTGTTCCATGCGCCGCGCCGCTCTTCTCGCCGCCGTCTTTCTCGCCGTCACGCCGTGGCAGGCCTTCGCCCAGGTTCCGGCCTCCGAACTGGCCCGCAGCGTCGACATCCCCTTCGAGGAGTTCACGCTCGACAACGGCCTGAGGGTGGTCGTCCACACCGACCGCAAGGCGCCGGTGGTGGCGATCGCGGCCTGGTACAACGTCGGCTCCAAGGATGAACCGGCCGGCCAGACCGGCTACGCCCACCTGTTCGAGCATATCGGCCTGTTCAATCCGACCGAGAACCTGCCCGGCGGCCTGATGGAGCCGCTGCGGGCCATGGGCGCCACCGACTGGAACGGCACCACCTGGTTCGACCGCACCAACTTCTTCCAGACGGTCCCGACCTCGGCCGTCGAACGCGCGCTCTATATGGAGAGCGACCGGATGGGCCACCTGCTGGGCGCGCTCAACCAGGAGCGGCTCGATAACCAGCGGGGCGTGGTCCAGAACGAGAAGCGCCAGGGCGACAACCAGCCCTATGGCCTGGTCTACTATACGGCGCTGGAGAACCTGCTGCCGCCGGGCCATCCCTATCGCCACTCCACCATCGGCTCCATGGCCGATCTGGACGCCGCCAGCCTTGAGGATCTGCGCCAGTGGCACCGCGACAACTACGGCCCGAACAACGCCGTGCTGGTGCTGGCCGGCGACATCGACACGGCCCAGGCCCGGACGCTGGTTCAGCAGTATTTCGGCCATATCCCGCGCGGGGCGCAGAACGAGCCGGCCCAGGCCGACGTCCCCACCCTGCCGGCCCGCATCGACAAGACCCTGCATGACCGCGTGCCCAACACCCGGCTGATCCGCTACTGGATCGTGCCCGGCATGCTGGACGGGGCCGCCGCCGATCTGGACGTGGCCGCCGCCGTCTTCGGCGGTCTGGCCAGCTCCCGTCTCGACAATGCGCTGGTGCGCGGCGACCAGACGGCGACCTCGGTGACCGCCGGGGTCCAGTCCTTCCACCGCATCGGCATGTTCCAGGTGAGCGTCGATGTGAAGCCGGGTCAGGACGCCGACGCGGTCTCCGCCAAGCTCGATCAACTGATGGCCGACTTCATCGCCGGCGGTCCGACGGCCGACGAGGTGGCCCGCGTCGTCAACTCCCGCATGGCGGGACAGATCTCGGCGCTGGAGCCTGTCGGTGGTTTCGGCGGCAAGGCCGTCGTGCTGGCCGAGGGCGAACTCTACGCCGGCGATCCGGGTCATTACCGCAAGGAGCTGGCGGACCTCGGCGCGGTAACCCCCGCTTCGGCGACGGCGGCCATGCGCCGCTGGCTCAGCCGGCCGGTGCTGGCCATCCGGGTCGATCCGGGCGAGCGCGAACCCTACGCCGAGGCCGCCGACAACCGCCCGCCGCCCGCCGCCGCCGCCCCGCTGGAGATCACGCCGCGCGGTCCCATGCCCGAGGTGGGAACGATGAAGGCGCTCGACTTCCCGACCGTGGAACGCGCGCGCCTGTCGAACGGCATGGAGATCGTCTACGCCCGCTCGACCACCGTCCCGACCACCCAGATCGCGGTCGAGTTCGACGCCGGCGTCGCGGCCGATCCCGCTGATGCGCTGGGCACGCAGCGGCTGATGCTGTCCCTGCTGACCCAGGGCACCACCCATCTGAACGTCGTCCAGATCGCCGAACAGACCGAGCGTCTGGGCGCCAGTCTGAACGCCAACGCCACGCTCGACCGGACCGCCGTCAATCTCGGCGTGGTCACCCCCAATCTGGCTCCCGCGCTGGACCTGCTGGCCGACGTCATCCGCAACCCCGCCTTCGCCCCGGCCGATCTGGAGCGCACCCGCGCCCAGCAGCTGGCCGCCATCGCCCAGGAACAGAGCTCGCCCAACGGCATGGGCGGGCGGGCCTGGCCGGCGGTCTTCTACGGCCCCGACCACCCCTATGGCCGCGCGGCCTCGGGGCTGGGAAACCCGGCGGCGGTCCGGGCGCTGGACCGCGACGACCTGATCGCCTTCCACCAGCGCTGGATCCGCCCGGACAACGCCCGGATCTTCGTCGTCTCCGACATGCCGCTGGCCGAACTGACGCCGCTGCTGGAAAGCCGCCTGGGCGCCTGGGCCGCACCGTCGGCCGCGAAGGGGACCAAGAGCTTCGACGCCGCCATTCCGGCGCCCACCCCGCGCATCGTCCTGATCGACCGGCCCCAGTCGCCCCAGTCCCTGATCCTCGGCGGCTTCGTCATGCCGGTCACCGGTCAGGATGACCTGGTGACCCTGAACGCCGCCAACGAGGCCATCGGCAATGGCTTCCTCGCCCGCATCAATCAGGACATCCGCGAGACGCGTGGCTGGTCCTACGGCCTGAACGGCCGGGTCAATCTGGTCGAACACCAGACGCCCTATCTGATCAGCGCGCCGGTCCAGTCGAACCGCACCGGCGAGTCGATCGCCGTCCTGATCGATCAGTACAAGGGCTTCCTGTCCGACCGCGGCGTCACGGACGCCGAGCGCCAGCGCATCGTCAACGGCAACATCGGCCAGCTGCCGGGCAGTTTCGAAACCTCGGCGGCGGTGCTCAACGCCCTGCGCACCAACGCCCTCTACAACCGTCCGGATAACTATTGGGAGACGCTGGCGCCCCGCTACCAGGCCCTGACGCCCGCCCAGATGGACGCCGCCGCCCGTCAGGCGCTGGACGGCTCCAAATTCGTCTGGGTGGTGGTCGGCGACGCGGCGACGGTGCGGCCCCAGCTGGAGGGCCTCGGCCTGCCGGTCGAGGTGCGGACGGCGCAGTAGGGCAAGGCGTGACCCCGGCGCCGTTCCGCTGGACGAAATCGTCGCGGACGTGCCATTAAGACTTGCCTCGCGGGCCCTGTCGGGCCATGCGGCGCGCCCTTGCAACCGCATACTCGCGTGCTCATGACCTCAGCTCCCGCCGCTGTCGCGTCCGTCAAGGACGTGTCCAAAACCTTCGGCGCCCGGAAGGCGTTGAACGGCGTCTCCGTCGAGGTCGGGGCCGGCGAGATGGTCGCCCTGATCGGCCCCTCCGGCTCCGGCAAATCGACCCTGCTGCGCTCGATCACCGGCCTGCAGTCGATCGACGGCGGCAAGGGCACCATCACCGTCTTCGGCGAGGTGGTGCAGAAGAACGGTCGCGTGACCGGTCAGGTCCGCGCCGCGCGCCAGAAGCTGGGCATGATCTTCCAGCAGTTCAATCTGGTCGGCCGCCTGTCGCTGTTCTCCAACGTCATGCTGGGCGCGCTCGGCCGCGTGCCGGGCTGGCGGGGTCTGTTCGGCGCCTGGCCGAGCGCGGACAAGGAACGCGCCATGGCCGCCCTGCACCGCGTCGGCGTGTCCGACTATGCGGCCCAGCGCGCCAACACCCTGTCCGGCGGCCAGCAGCAGCGCGGCGCTATCGCCCGCGCCATCGTGCAGGGCGCCAAGGCCATCCTGGCCGACGAGCCCGTCGCCTCGCTGGACCCCGTTTCGGCCCGCAAGGTCATGGAGCTGCTGGTCGAGCTGAACCAGCGCGACGGCATGGGCGTCATCGTCACCCTGCACCAGGTCGACTACGCCATCCGCTATTGCGACCGCGTCATCGCCCTGCAAGGCGGCAAGATCGTCTATGACGGCCCGTCGACCGGCCTGGACACCGCCCGCCTGATCGACATCTACGGCCCTGAATTCGAGGACGCCTTCTGGGAAACCAAGGCATGATCCTTTCCGGTTGGGCTCGCCGTTCCGGGATCGGCGCTCTCGCCGTCGCCGCGCTGGGCCTGACCGGTGTGGTTCTGGCCGGCTGCGGCGAGCGCAACGCCGCGCCCGGAAAGCCGGCCGAGGCCGTGACCTTCTCCATCCTCTCGGCCCAGGGCCAGGCGTCCGCCGGCCCCCTGTGGCAGCCTCTTCTGGACGACATGTCCAAGGCCGTCGGCGCGCCGGTGACGCCGCACTTCGCCTCGACCTACGCCGATCTGGTCGGGGACATGAAGCGCGGCCAGGTCCAGGCCGGCTGGTTCTCGGCCCAGCCCGCCATCGACGCCATCGATGACGCCAACGCCGAGCTGATCGCCCGCACCGTCAACCAGCAGGGCCAGGACAACTATCGCGCCGCCCTGATCGTCAAGGCGGGTTCGGGCATCACCCTGGACAGCGTCATGGCCTGCGGACGGCGCTACAGCTTCGGCATCGGCGACGCCCAGTCGACCTCGGGCACCCTGGCCCCTCTGACCTATCTGTTCACGCCGCGCGGCATCGATCCGGAGCGCTGCTTCAGCAGCGTCCGCTCGGCCAACCATGAGCGCAACGCCTTCGAGGTCGCCTCCGGCGTGCTGGACGTGGCCACCTCCAACACCGTCAGCGTCGCGGCCCTGCAGGGCCAGAACCCGACCCTCGCCGAACAGATCCAGATCATCTGGCAGTCGCCGCCGATCCCCGAGGGCGGGATCGTGGTGCGCGAGGATCTGGACCCGGCGCTGAAGGAAAAGATCCGCAGCTTCTTCCTGACCTACGGCCAGGGCGCCGGGGTCGAGGCCGAGCGCCAGCGCCGCGTGCTGGCCGGACTGCGCTATTCGCGCTTCAACGCCGCCGACGACGACTATCTGGACCCCGTGCGGGAAATGATGGCCGACCAGAGGCTGATCGCCGCCCGGGCCGAACGCAACGCCGCCGGCGTCGCCGAGGCCGAGCAGGAACTGCAACGCCTGCGGGCGAAACGCGAGGTTCAGCCGTGAACCCCCTCAAGACCACAACTGCCGCCCGTTCGGGCGCGTTCCGGAAAGCCATGGGCATGAGCCGCCTTCGTACCGTCTTCGCCGCCGTCCTGGCGCTCGCCGTCGTCGTCCTCGGACTGACCGCGGTCCCCGCCGCCGCGCAGAACCAGCCGCAGCGTCCGACCAAGCTGGTCTTCACCATCCTGTCGGCGGAAGGCCAGGCCTCGTCCGGTCCGATGTGGCAGCCGCTGCTGGACGATCTGGAGCGCGCGGTCGGCATTCCGGTCGAGCCCATCTTCGGCTCCAACTACAGCGTCCTGGTCGAGGCCATGAGCGCCGACCAAGCCCAGATCGGCTGGTTCTCGGCCCTGCCTGCCGTCCAGGCCATCGACCGCGCCGGCGCCGAGGTCATCGCCCGCACCGTCGATATCGAGGGCAAGGATTCCTACACCTCCTCCCTGATCGTGAAGAAGGGCTCGGGCATCACGCTCGCCGACGTCGAGCGTTGCGGAAAGCGTTACGACTTCGGCATCGGCGACGCCCAGTCGACCTCCGGCACCCTGGCGCCGATGACCTATTTCTTCAGTCCGCGGAACATCACGCCGTCGGCCTGCTTCGCCACCGTCCGCTCGGCCAGCCATCAGGCCAACTCCTTCGCCGTGGCCAACGGCCTGGTCGACGTGGCGACCTCCAACTCGGTCAACACCATCTTCCTGCGCCGCGAGAACCCGGCTATCGCCGACCAGATCGAGGTCATCTGGCAATCCCCGCCGATCCCGGAATCGGGCATCCTGATCCGCGGCGACCTTCCCGCCGACGTGAAGGCCAAGATTCGTCAGTTCTTCGTCACCTACGGCCAGGGCTACGGCCCCGACGTCGAGCACCAGCGCGCGGTGATGACCAAGCTGAACTATTCCCAGTTCCGCGCCGCCGATAACAGCTACCTGGATCCCATCCGCGAGATGAAGGCCGACCAGGCTCGCCGCGAAGGCCGTCCGCCTGAGGTCGCGCCGCCGTCCAGGACGGACCAGATCACCCGCTGGGGGCCGTTCGCCCTGATCGGCGCCCTGGTGCTGCTGGCCATCGTCCTGAACATCCTGCCCAAGCCGGCTTCCGTGCCGAGCGATCCGGCGGTGGTTCCGGCTCCGCCGAAGAAGTCCATGGCCGCCTGGTCGCTGGACGTCCTGCTGTGGGGCGGCTTCGCCATCATCCTGCTGGCGGCGGTCGGCCATGTCGGCCTGCCCAATATCGGCAACCTCTTCTCCAGCCCGGAGAAGATGCAGAAATACGGTCAGGCCTTCCTGAGCCCGGACTTCAGCCAGTGGCGCATGCTGGTCGGCCAGATGTGGCTGACGGTGCAGATCGCCCTGTGGGGCACCTTCCTGGCGGTCTTCATCGCCATCCCGCTCAGTCTGATGGCGTCGCGCAACCTGTCGCCCGCCTGGCTCGTCTGGCCGGTGCGCCGCGTGATGGACCTGCTGCGCTCGGTGCCCGACCTGGTCGTCGCCACCCTGTTCATCGTCGCCGTGGGCCTGGGGCCGCTGGCCGGGGTGCTGGCCATCGCCCTGAACACCGCCGGCGTGCTGGCCAAGCTGTTCTCGGAAGCGGTCGAGTCGATCGACAAGGGGCCCATCGAGGGCGTCAAGGCGACCGGCGCGGGCGGCCTGCACGAGATCGCCTGGGGCGTCATCCCGCAGGTGGCTCCGCTGTGGACCTCCTTCGCCCTCTACCGTTTCGAATCGAACAGCCGCGCCGCCACCGTGCTGGGCCTGATCGGCGCCGGCGGCATCGGCCAGACCCTGTTCGAAAGCCTGCAAGCGTTCGAATATTCCAAGGTCTCGACCATCGCGATCATCATCGTCGTGGCCGTGACCCTGATCGACATGCTGTCCCAGGCGATGCGCAAGCGGCTGCTCTGACCGCTTCGCCATTCGGCGCACGAAAAAGCCCGCCCTGTGGTCCACGGGGCGGGCTTTCTGTTTCAGCCTGAAAGCGCGATCAGCCCTGCCGCAGGTCCGGCGGCGTCGCCTCTTCCGTAAGCACGCGGATGGCCTCCTCGACGGTGACCAGTTCCTGGGCCTGAGAGCCGAGGCGGCGCAGCGCGACCATGCCTTCCTCGGCCTCCTTCTTGCCGACGACGGCGATGACCGGGACCTTGCCGACCGAGTGCTCGCGCACCTTGTAGCCGACCTTCTCGTTGCGCAGGTCGATCTCGGTCCGCAGTCCGGCGGCCTTGAACTTGGCCACCACCTCTTGGGCGTAGTCGTCGGCGTCAGAGACGATGGTCGCGACCACCGCCTGCGTCGGGGCCAGCCACAGCGGGAAGGCCCCGGCGTAGTTCTCGATCATGATGCCGATGAAGCGCTCGAACGAGCCCAGGATCGCGCGGTGCAGCATGACCGGCCGGTGCTTCTGGCCGTCCTCGCCGATATAGGTCGCGTCCAGCCGCTCGGGCAGGACGTAGTCCAGCTGCAGCGTGCCGCAGGTCCATTCGCGGCCGATAGCGTCCTTGACCACGAAGTCCAGCTTGGGCGCGTAGAAGGCGCCGTCGCCCTCGGCGATCACCGGATCGACGCCCGCCGCCTTGGCGGCTTCGGCCAGCATGCCCTCGGCCTTGTCCCAGAACTCGTCCGAGCCGGCGCGGATCTCCGGGCGGGTAGCCAGGTTGATGTAGGCCGTTTCCATGCCCAGGTCGGCGTGGACCATCTTCGTCAGGCGGATGAAGCGTTCCGTCTCCTCGACGATCTGGTCCTCGCGGCAGAAGATGTGGGCGTCGTCCTGGGTGAAGCCGCGCACGCGCATCAGGCCGTGCAGGGCGCCCGACGGCTCATAGCGGTGGCAGGCCCCGAACTCGGCCATGCGCAGCGGCAGCTCGCGGTACGAGCGCTGGCCGATGCCGAAGATCTGCACGTGGCCCGGGCAGTTCATCGGCTTCAGGCTGAGGGTCTCGCCCTCGACCGTCTCGCAGACGAACATGTTGGGGCGGTATTTCTCCCAGTGGCCCGACTTCTCCCAGAAGGTGCGGTCCAGCACCTGGGGCGTCTTGACCTCGACATAGCCGGCCGCGTCCAGGCGGCGGCGCATATAGGCCTCGATGACCTGCCACAGCACCCAGCCCTTGGGGTGCCAGAAGACCATGCCCCGGCCCTCTTCCTGCATGTGGAAGAGCTCCATGGCGCGGCCCAGCTTGCGGTGGTCGCGCTTCTCGGCCTCCTCGATCCGCAGCAGATAGGCGTCCAGGTCGGCCTGGCTGGCCCAGGCCGTCGCATAGATGCGCTGCAGCTGCGGATTGCGGTGGTCGCCGCGCCAGTAGGCGCCGGCCAGCTTGGTCAGCTTGAAGGCCTTGCCCACGAACTTCGTCGACGGGAAGTGCGGCCCGCGGCACAGGTCCGCCCAGTCGCCGGTCCGATAGACGGTGATCGTCTCGCTGGCAGGAAGGTCGCGGATCAGCTCGGCCTTGAAGCTCTCGCCCTTGGCCTCGAACATCGCGATGGCCTCGTCGCGGTTCCAGACCTCGCGGACCAGCTTCTCGTCGCGGTCGACGATCTCGGCCATCCGCTTCTCGATCGCGGCGAAGTCGTCCGTCGAGAACGGCTCCTCGCGGAAGAAGTCATAATAGAAGCCGTCCTCGATGGCCGGGCCGATGGTGACCTGGGTGCCGGGGAACAGCTCCTGCACGGCCTGCGCCAGGATGTGCGCGGCGTCGTGGCGGATGGTCTCCAGCGCGTCCGGGTCGTCGCGCATGATCAGCTTGAAGTCGCCGCCGACCTCCAGCGGACGGTCGACGTCCCACTGCTGGCCGTTGATCTCGACCAGCGCGGCGCGCTTGGCCAGGGACGGGGAGATGGAGGCCGCGACGTCACGGCCCGTCGCGTCGGCGGGAAACTGTCGGCTGGCGCCGTCGGGGAATTTGAGTTCGATCATCGGTCTGTCTTTTCGGGCGGCGGAGGCACCGGATCATAGGTCCAGTCCATGCCGCTGAAGGGGTGGCATTTACAAAGGCGTCTGACCGTGAGCCATCCCCCCTTGAGCGGTCCGTGCTGGATCAGCGCGTCCCGCCCGTAGTCGGAGCAGGTCGGCCGGAACCGGCATTGCTGTCCGATCAGGGGCGACAGCGTCACCTTGTACCCGCGATGGGCCAATCGGACGCCGCGTTCGTAGAGAGTTCCGCCGGAAGCCATGTCGCCGCGCTTATCCCCTGCGAAGGAGATGGGGGCAACCGCCTAGCCGGCGAGGCGAGTTCGGGTGTCCGGAGCCTTGCGCTCCAGCGCCTCGCGCACCGCGTCCAGCGTCGCCTCGATGGCGACCATGGTGGAGGCGTGGCGGGCCGGATAGTCGGCGACCTGTTTGAGGGCGCGCAGCCCCTCGAACCGTCCCTCGGGCCCTTCGCCGCCGGATTTCAGCATGGCCAGCATGGCGTCGCGGGCCGCGGACAGCTCGTCCGCCGTCGCGCCGATCACCGCCTCGCCCAGCACGCCCGCGGCGGCCTGGCCCAGGGCGCAGGCCTTCACGTCCTGGGCGAAGGTCGCGATGCGCCCTTCGCCGTCCAGCGTCACGTCCACCACGGCCTTCGAGCCGCACAGCTTGGCGACCCGCTCGCCCGTGCCTTCCGGCGCGGGCAGGCGGCCGCTGTGCGGCAGGTTGGCCGCCAGCGTCAGGATGCGCGTGCTGTAGAGCTCGTCGATCATGGAACCCAATGTAGGGGATCAACCGCCCCTCAGCTACCTTGCAGCGAGGTCCATGTGCGGGCGGCCGCCTGTTGCGAGCCCGCGGCGTTGCGGGCATTCAGCCAGGCTAGGTTGCTGTCGGCCTGTTCCGGCGGCAGGTCGCGGCGCAGGATCTGCTCGGCCTCGCCCATCTTGCCGTTCAGGCCCAGGGCCAGCGCCAGGTTCAGCCGCACCTTCAGCGAGGCGCCCGGCTGGGCGGCGGCGCGGCGCAGCAGGGGCTCGGCGGAGGCGTTGTCGCCGCGCGTCATGGCCGAGACGGCCATATTGGTCAGCACGTCGGGATTTTCGGGCGACAGGGCCAGGGCCTGGGCCCAGGCGGCGCGCGCGTCGTCGGTCCGGCGCACCTGCTCATAGGCCGTGCCCAGCAGCGACCAGGGGTGCCAGTCGTCCGGCTTCATGTCGCGGGCCCGCTCCAGCGCTAGGATGCCGTAGAAGGCCTGGCCGCGCGCGATATGGGCCCGGCCCAGCTCCAGCATGGCGTCGTAGTTGCCCGGCTGGACCAGCAGAACGCGCTGGGCGATGTCGGCGGCCTGGTCGTGGCGGCCCAGTTCGCGCAGCGCCTGCGAGGCCTTCACCCCGGCGACCGGGTCCAGCGGCGTGATCTCGGCTTCCTGGGTCCAGAAGACCGATCGCGACAGGGCGTCGGCCCGCTCATAGGCGGCGCGCACCTCGGCGGTCGCGGGCGTGCGCGGCGGCGCGGGCTCGGCGGCCTGTTGCGGAACAGGCGTGACCTGCGCCAGCGCCGGGGCGGCGAGGGCGGTGAACAGGACGACGGTTGCGATACAGGCGGTCGTGCGCGACATGAGAAGGCGCTCCGGAAAGGTCGGCCATAGAATCGGCCCTCCGCGTCAACTGTTGGTTAACAAAGGCCGTCTCCATGTCCGTTCTTTATCCCGATGTGCTGACCGCTGACGCCACGGGCGCGCTTCCGGTCCGCGTGGTCGGCAAGGACGCGGTCTTGACCGGCGCCGAGGCGGCCTGGGCCGCCGTCAACGACTTCACCGGCAAGGCCGGCCAACTGCTGGTCCTGCCCGGCGCCGACGGCGCCGCCTCGGGCGCCCTGTTCGGCGCCGGCGACCGCTTCGATCCCATGGCCGCCCGGGCGCTGGCGGCCAGACTGCCCGCCGGCCTGTGGCGGCTGGACGGCGCGGACGGGGAGGCGGCCTCGCAGGCGGCCCTCGCCTTCGCCCTGGGGGCCTATCGCTTCGACCGCTACAAGAGCCGTCCCGCTCAGAGCGCGCGTCTGGCCGCGCCCGGAGTGGATGTGCAGCCCCTGCTGAACATCGCCTCGGCCTGCGCTCTGGCCCGCGAGATGGTCGACACCCCCGCCGGCGACATGGGCCCCCTGCAGATCGAGACCATCGCCCGCGAGATCGCCGAGGCCCACGGCGCGGCCCTGAGCGTCATCACCGGCGACGCCCTGCTGGAAGAGAACTACCCCGCCGTCCACGCCGTTGGCCGCGCCGCCGCCCCGCACCGGGCGCCCCGGGTCATCGAGATCGGCTGGAACCTCGACCAGACGGGCCTGCCGCTGGTGGCCCTGGTCGGCAAGGGCGTCGTCTTCGACACCGGCGGCCTGGACCTCAAGCCCGCCGCGGGCATGCGCAACATGAAGAAGGACATGGGCGGCTCGGCCCACGTCCTGGCCTTGGGCCGTCTGGTCATGCAGGCGAAGCTGCGGGTGCGGCTGGTGGTGCTGGTCGCCGCCGTCGAGAACGCGGTGTCGGGCGACGCCTTCCGCCCCGGCGACGTCCTGTCCAGCCGCAAGGGCCTGACCATAGAGATCGGCAATACGGACGCCGAGGGCCGGCTGATCCTCGCCGACGTCCTGACCCGGGCGGCGGAGCATGCGCCCGACCTGACGCTGGACTTCGCCACCCTGACCGGCGCGGCGCGGATCGCGCTGGGGCCGGAGTTGCCGCCGCTCTACACGGATGACGAGGCCCTGGCCGCCGACATGCTGACGGCCGCCGCCGCCGTGTGCGACCCCCTGTGGCGCATGCCGCTGTGGGCCGGCTACCGGGCCGCGCTGGAGACCGAGATCGCCGATCTCAAGAACGATTCCTCCGCCTGGGCGCAGGCCGGCTCGGTCTGCGCTGCCCTGTTCCTGCAAAAGTTCGCGCCCGAGACCGGCGCCTGGGCGCACATGGACATCTTCGCCTGGAACCCCCGCGCCCGGCCCGGCTGGCCCGAAGGCGGCGAAGCGCAAGGCCTGCGGGCGTCGTTCGAGATGCTGAAGCGCCGCTTCGCGGCTTAGGGAGTAGGAATTAGGGCGTAGGAATTAGCAGGTTCGTGCCGCTGTGAGCGGTTACGCCATCCTCCCCAATTCCCAATTCCTACGCCCTAATTCCTCCCGTTAACGGCCCTTCCACCACCGCGCGCTACAACACCGGCTCAACCAGACGAGCTTCGTTTGACCGCTGCCGCCGACATTCTGGACCCCCGCACCACCCTGGCCCGGCCCGATCTGGCCGAGCAGGCGCTGGAAGGCGTGGTCCGCGCCGCGGCCTACCGCGCGACCCGGGCGATGCGCTGCACCGCCCCGGTGGCCGACATCCATGGCGAAACGGGCTCCCGGATCGACCAGCTGGTCTTCGGCGAGGTCTTCGACATCCTCGACACCGACGGCGACCGCCTTTGGGGCCGCGCCCGCCGCGACGGCGTGGTCGGCTGGGTGAAGGCCTCGAACCTGGCCGAGGGCGCGCCCCTGGCCCGCGCCAGGGTGGCCGCGGTCGACGCCGCCCTGCCGCTGAACGCCCTCGTCCTCGAGGGCGAAGATCCCAGCTTCCAGCCCATCGGCGCGTTCGAGACCGATCCCGTCGCCGTGGCCGAACGCCTGCTCGGCGTGCCTCATGTTCCCGGCGGCCGCTCCTCGCGCGGCACCGACTGCGCTGGCCTGGTCCAGCAGGCGCTCTACGCCTGCGGCCGCGCCGCGCCGCGCTATCCGGACCAGCAGGTCGAACTGGGCGCCGAAGTCGCGCGCGCTGAGGCCCGTCGCGGCGATCTGGTCATCTGGCTGCATGACGACATGGGACCGTGGAACGGCCATTCGGCCATCCTGATCGACGCCGACCGCGTCCTGCACGCCACCGGCCATCACGGCGCGGTGGTCATCGAGCCGCTGGCCGAGGCGGAAGCCCGCTATGCCGCCGAAGGCTTCAAGCCGCCGCGCTTCCGCAGGCTCTGAGCCGCAACCGGACACCCGGAACGAAAAAGGCCCCGCCGTCGCCGGCGGGGCCTTTCCGTATCTGTCGCGAAGCTTAGTGGGCCGGGGCCGGGGCCGGGCTGGTCGCGGCGGGCGGAGCCGCCGGCGTGGCCTGGGTCGTCGCCGGAGCGGCGCCTTCGGCGGCCGGGGCCGCGCCTTCGGTGGCGGCGGCGCCTTCAGCCGGAGCGGCGCCTTCCGCCGGAGCGGCGGCGCCCGGCTGACGCGCGGGATCCGGCGCCGGGATGGCGAAGCCGCCCGAGCCTTGCGAACGCAGCCAGGCGATCAGGTTGATGCGGGTCTGCTGGTCGCGGATGCCCGCGAACGACATCTTGGTGCCCGGGACGTAGCGGCCCGGCGCGGTGATGAACTGGTCCAGCTGGTCATAGCCCCAGGTCGGCGCCTCGGCCTTGTGGGTCGCCATGGCGTCCGAATAGGCGAAGCCGGCGCGGTGCATGACCGGGCCGCCGACGACGCCCCACAGATTCGGGCCGATCTTGTCGGCGCCGCCCGAGTGCGCGTCGTGGCAGGCCTGGCAGCGCGCGAAGGCGGCTTCACCGGCGGCCAGATCGGCGGCCGGCAGGACCGTGCCCCAATCCGGCGGCAGGATGACTTCGGCCGGACCGCCCGCGGCTTCTTCCGGCGCGTCGACGAAGTAGCCCATCTTTTCAGGGGCTTCCGTGTGGTAGATCGCGCCGGTCACCTGCTGCACGCCGATGATGACGAAGGCGGTCGCCAGAGCGGCGCCCAGGATCTTGTTACCGTTCAGATTGCCGCTCATGCGCGTCGTCGCATCCCGTAGATTGGGCCCGGCCGTTATGGACGGCGGGCGAATTCTTGCGTGGGCGTCTCTTACACGCTAGCGCGGCCTTCGCAACCGGGCCGGAGCGACCTTTCAGGTGGTCCGGCGTCGCAGGCAGCGAGGCAGACCGATGAATCCGTTGATAATGATTCCCGCTCGCATGGCGGCGACCCGCCTGCCGGACAAGCCGCTGGCCGACATCGGCGGCAAGCCCATGATCGTGCGCGCCTATGAGCAGGCCGCCCTGTCGGGCCTGCCGGTGGCCGTGGCGGCGGGGGATCAGGCGATCGTGGACGCCATCGAAGCCATCGGCGGCGTCGCCGTCCTGACCGATCCGGACCTGCCCTCGGGCTCGGACCGTATCCGCGCCGCGCTGGAGGCCATCGATCCGGACGGCGTCCACGACGCGGTGATCAATCTTCAGGGCGACATGCCGTTCGCCGACCCCGGCCTGGCCACCGCCTGCGCCGCCCTGTTGCACGGCGAGCCGCGCTGCGACATCGCCACCCTGGTGGCGCGCGAGGCGGACGTGTCGGACCGGACCAACCCGGACGTGGTCAAGGCGGTCCTCGCCCTGCCCGAGGGCGAACGCCACGGCCAGGCCCTCTATTTCACCCGCTCGACCCTGTACGGCGACGCCCCCGTCTGGCGGCACATCGGCCTGTATGGCTACCGCCGCGAGGCCCTGCTGAAATTCTGCGCCGCCCCGCCCTCGCCGCTGGAGAAGCGCGAAAAGCTGGAACAGCTCCGGGCGTTGGAGATGGGGTTGCAGATCTGGGCGGCCGTCATCGACGAGGCCCCTCTGTCGGTCGACAACCCGGCGGACCTCGAGGCGGCCCGACAGCTGGCCTGACATCGTCTTCTCCCTCCCCTCCTGGGGAGGGTGGCTCGCGAAGCGAGACGGGTGGGGAACCGAGCGCTCGGATACGAACCCCACCCTGTCGTCGCTGGCGCGTCGACATCCCTCCCCACTTCGGGGGAGGGAGAATCACCGCCCGCCCAACGCCCGCGCCGTCGCCTCGTCCGCCGGGAAGAAGGATTCGATGGCGATCTCGGACAGGGTTACGTCCAGCGGGGTGCCGAACACCGTCGTGGTGGTCAGGAAGGACAGCGGCCCGTCCGGACCATCCAGCACCAGCGGCGTGGCGATGGCGCTGCCCGGCGCGGGATGGGCGCGCGGCCCCGGCGGCGCGGGATAGGCCCACAGCTCGTCCAGCAGCGCCAGGATGCCGGGATCGGCCGAGGCCGCGAACTGGGCCCGCAGCCGCTCCAGCGCATGAGCCCGCCACTCCGGCAGGTTGCGGATGCGCGGCGCCAGACCTTCGGGATGCAGGCTCAGGCGCAGCACATTGATCGGCCCCTCCAGCAGGTGGGGCGCGGCGCCCGCCAGCAACGGCCCCACGGCGGCGTTGGCCATCACCAGGTTCCAGCCGCGGTCGACGGCCAGGGCGGGGTAGGGCTCGTGCGCCTTCAGCAGCCGCTCGATCGCCGCCCGGGCCACGGCCATGTCCGGGGCGTCCAGCGCGCGCTCGGCATGGACGGCGGCGAAGCCGGCCAGGCTCAGCAGGGCGTTGCGTTCGCGCATCGGCACCTCCAGCCGCTCGGCCAGATTCAGCACCATCTCCCGGCTGGGCCGCGCCCGACCGGTCTCCAGGAAGCTGAGGTGGCGGGTCGAGATATCGGCCTCGATGGCCAGGTCCATCTGGCTCAGGCGGCGCCGGCGGCGCCAGTCGCGCAGGGCGTGGCCGAAGGTGAGACCAGAGGTCGGGCCAGAGGTCGGGGCTGTGTCGATGATGTTCTGCATGACGACGATCCAATCCCTCCGAGGTGGGTCTGACCATTACCTCCGGCGTAATCGACCCGCCTGATCGCCGTCGTCAATCTCGGAGCGTCACAACCGAGGAGGATGACATGACCACCGCCAACACCCCCCTGTTCCTGCGCCGCGTTCTGGGCCTCGACGCCGTCGCCAGCGGGGCCACCGGCCTGCTGCTGGCCTTCGGCTCCGGCCTGCTGGAAGACCTGCTGGGTCTGAACGCCGCCATCACTCAACCCGCCGGCCTGTTCCTGGTCGCCTGGGCCCTGGGCGTCGTTGCCCTCGCGCTGCAGGCCCGCCCGGCCCGACCGCTGGTCATGGCCGTCATCGCGGTCAACGTCCTGTGGGCGATCGAGAGCGTCATGACCCTGGTGCTGGGCTGGCTGCAGCCGAATGCGCTCGGCGTCGCCTTCGTCCTTGCCCAGGCGGCGGTGGTGGCGGGCTTCGCCGGCCTGCAGATCTTCGCGATCCGGGGCGCCCGTCAGGCGGCGTGATCGTCGGCGCCGTCGACCCAGGCCTGCAGCAGGCTGCGGGCGATGGCGATCTTCGGCGGAGCCTTGATCGAGGGATGGCGGCCGGCCAGCACGTCGGCCGCCTCCTGCCGTGTCAGCCAGGCCACCGCCTCCAGCTCGGTCTGATCCGGTCGGGCGTCGTCCGAATCCACATCGGCGAACAGGCCGATCATCAGCTGGGACGGGAAGGGCCAGGGCTGGCTGGAGTGGTAGCGGACCGCCGTCACCGTCAGCCCGGCTTCTTCCTCGATCTCGCGGGCGCAGCCTTCCTCGATGGTCTCGCCGGGCTCCAGGAAACCGGCCAGCGCCGACATCCGTCCCTCCGGC
The DNA here is from genome assembly GCF_058807475.1 of Brevundimonas sp. GW821-FHT12C05. NCBI lineage: Bacteria > Pseudomonadati > Pseudomonadota > Alphaproteobacteria > Caulobacterales > Caulobacteraceae > Brevundimonas > Brevundimonas sp. GW821-FHT12C05. Next base: position 29,282 of record NZ_JBXAQS010000008.1, on the reverse strand, counting down.
CAGGCGGCCTGGCGGCCCAGCAGACATTTCGGCTCCGCCCCGCCCTTGTAGATCGCCAGCATGATGGTCACCGGATCGACGCGCGGGAAATGCTCGGTCCCGCAGGCCGGGCAGATGCGCTTCCAGCCGCCCGACGCCGTATCGCTGGCCTGGCCGCAGGCGGCGCAGAAGCCGTGCCGCGCGCGCCAGTCGAACAGGCTCTTGGCCAGTCCGGCCATGGCGGCGTCGGCGTCCGACAACACGCCTGCCGCCTCGCGCATCTCCGGAAAGGCGCCCAGCCCCTGCAGCGGCCCGGCGGTCGGATCGACCGGCCCCTCGACCTCGACGGCGAAGACCGGGGCCGATTTCCACAGGCCGAGGAAGACCTCGCGGTCCGGGACCACGGCCCGGGCGTGGTTCAGCGCCAGCCATTGCAGGCGCGGTCCCTCGGCATGGTCCTCGACCAGCGGTTTGCCCTGCCACATGACCAGCGCCAGCGCCTCGGGATTGGCCGCCTGCTCGACCAGCCATTCGGGATCGTTGCGCCGGTCGCCCGCCCGGTCGAGCGGATTGCCGGCGAAGGTGTTCAGGAGGGGGAGGGGCATGGCCACGTTCTAGCAAGGCGGCGCTTGCATCCGCGAGCCGGAATCGTCATATCCCCGATCGGAGATCGCGGGCGAAGGCTTCGCCAATCTGGTCAGGGCCGGAAGGCAGCAGCCACAACGAATTCCCCTTCGGGTCGCGGTCTCCACCCTTTCCCAGACAATCAGGCCCTAGCGCGCCGCGCCCTTCGTCGAACGGAAGGCGCCGAGCAGGATGCCCGCCGCGCTGTCTTCGTCGAGCGTGAAGACGGCGAACAGCGGACGCTGCCGCACGGCCGCCAGGATCTCGTCGTCCTCGGCGTTCGCCAGATCGCCTTCCGATGTGATCCGGCCGTTCTCACGGGAATAGATCCACAGCGTGTAGCCGCCGTCGGTGATCTCGGCTGGACCGCCGAAGTAGTCCGTCGCCTGACGGATCAGGGTCGCGGCGTCGCCGTCCGGAACCACCACGCCGCAGACATCCATCGTCACGCCCGGCGCGTCCACCAAGATCGCGCCGTCGGCCTGGCCGGTCATCAGCACCTCGATACTCTCCGGCAGGCTGCCGCCTTGAGGATCGAAATTGAGGTGAAGCGCCACGTTTTCCATGTCCGCCGGAAGGTCTTCTCCCATGGCTTCGGCGGGCATCGGTTTCCACCCCAGGGCGCCGACCGCCGCGACGGCGGCTCCCGTGGCGCCGTCAGTGACCACACAGGCCTTCAGAAACGAGTGGAACGGGTCCGCCGCCGCCGGAGAGGCGACCAGCAGAAGAGCGACCGCGGCCGACGCGGCGTGAACGAATTTCGACATCGATGATCCCCAACCCCCTCGGGTGTCTCGAGGCTAGCATGCCGCCCCGCCGGGGCAACCGATTGTCCCCGCTCGGGACACGCGGCGGCGCACAACGCCCTCCCGGAATCTCTTCGCCCACGCTAAGACAATCCGATGAGCGACATCGACCCGAGTCTCGAAGGCCCCCCGTGGGACGAGGACGCCCCGGACGGGGCGGCGGAAGAGCGCGATCCCAATACCGAGGACATGTTCGGCGCTCCGCCCGCGGCTCCCGAGCCCGAGAAGGAGGTCGCCCTGGCCGAGGCCGCCGCGCCTTCGCCGCCGAAGCCCGCGCTCGCCGCCGAACAGCCGGCCCACGAGAACGACGGCGCCGCCTATCAGGTGCTGGCCCGCAAATACCGGCCGCGCACCTTCGAGGACCTGATCGGCCAGGAGGCCATGGTCCGCACCCTGACCAACGCCTTCGCCACCGGCCGCATCGCCCACGCCTTCATGCTCACGGGCGTGCGGGGGGTCGGCAAGACGACCACGGCCCGCCTGCTGGCCCGCGCCTTGAACAACGAGACCGACGTCATCGACCGGCCCTCGCTGGAGCTGACCGCCCATGGCCGGCACGACGCCGCCATCATGGCCGGCCAGCACATGGACGTCATGGAGATGGACGCGGCGTCGCACACCGGCGTCAACGATATCCGCGACATCCTGGAAAGCGTCCGCTACGCCCCGGTCGAGGCCCGCTACAAGGTCTATGTCCTGGACGAGGTCCACATGTTGTCGACGCAGGCGTTCAACGCCCTGCTGAAGACGCTGGAGGAGCCGCCGCCCCACGCCAAATTCATCTTCGCCACCACCGAGATCCGCAAGGTGCCGGTGACCATCCTGTCCCGCTGCCAGCGCTTCGACCTGCGCCGCGTCGAGCCCGAGGTGCTGGTCGAACACCTGGGCCGGGTCGCCGACCGCGAGGGCATGCGGATCGAGCAGGAGGCCCTGGCCCTGATCTCGCGCGCCGCCGAGGGCTCGGTCCGCGACGGCCTGTCCCTGCTGGATCAGGCCCTGGTCCAGGGCGAGCGCGGTGAGACGGTCAAGACCGAGATCGTGCGCGACATGCTGGGTCTGGCCGACCGCACCCAGACCATCGCCCTGTTCGAATCCATCATGGCCGGGCGCACGCCCGAGGCGCTGGAGCTGTTCCGCACCCTGTACGGCTACGGCGCCGACCCGGTGCAGGTGACCAACGACCTGCTCGAGCATTGCCACGCCGCCTCGGTGGCCAAGATGCTGGGCCCCAACGCCACCCGCCTGCCCAATGATCAGGCCCAGAAGCTGACGGCCCTGGGCGCGGTCATCTCGGCGGGCACGCTGGCCCGCGTCTGGCAGATGCTGCTCAAGGCGCTGGACGAGGTCCGGCGCGCGCCCAATCCCGCCGACGCCGTGGAGATGGCCATCATCCGCCTGGCCTACGCCGCCGATCTGCCGGGACCGGAAGAGGCGCTCAAGGCGCTGCGCGACGGCGACCCGGTGGGAGGCTCCGGCGGCGGCTCGGCCCCGCGCGGCGGCGGCGGGGGAGGCGGCGCCTCGGCCCAGCTGGCCGCCCGCCCGGTCGCGGCCCCGGCCCTGCCCGATCCCCAGTCCTTCGAACAGGTCGTGGCCCTGATCGGCGAGAAGCGGGAGGTCGGCCTGCAGATGGACGTGCAGCGCTTCGTCCGTCCCGTGGCCTTCAAGCCCGGCGCCATCACCTATGAGAGCGTGCAGGGCGCGCCGATCGACCTGGCCCGCAAACTGTCCGCCCGGCTCAGGGAATGGACCGGCCGGACCTGGCTGATCGCCGCCAACGGCCAGGGCGGCGGCGAGACCATCATCGAGATCGACCGCCGCAAACGCTCGGAAGAGCGCGCCGAGGTCGAAGCCGATCCCTTCGTGAAGGCGATCATGGAAGCCTTCCCCGGCGCGAAGATCGGCGAGATCCGTACGACCGCCGCGCCGGTGGAGCTGCCGGTCATCCCCGACGAGGCGGACGACGAGGACTAGCAGCGGACCGCTGTCACCAGAACCGCTTGGTGAGCACCAGGGCGACGGTGCGGGGCGTCGGCGGGTTGTTGTACGGGTCGAAGCCGATCACGCCGTCGACGATGTGCGGCGGCTGTTGGTCGAACACATTGGACACGGTCACCTGCAGTTCGCTGTCCGACAGCCACGGCGCCGCCGACAGGGCGTCCAGGTCCAGGCCGACGAACAGCGAGGCGGTGGTGAAGGCGCCGACCTTCTGCCGGGTCCGCCCCGGCCGATCATCGGTGAAGCCGTCGACATAGTTCACCACCGATCCGATGGAATAGCCGTCCCGTCCCCAGACGACGGAGCCGTTCAGCCGCAGATCGGCCGGCTTGGCGTATCCGTCCAGCCGCGAGATCGCGGTCGAGCCCCCGGCCTTCATCTCTAGGTTCAGGATGTACTGGCCGCTGACGTTCACGGCCACCGAACCGCCGAACAGTTCGCCGCGATAGCCCAGGTCCAGATCGAAGCCGTCGGTGGATTCCACGGCGAAATTCTGGGCGCGGATGTCGGCGATCAGCTGCACCTGCGACAGCAGGCCGGCGGGAACCTGGCCCGGGGAATCGAAGAAGGTGAGGTCCCCGCCGTTGATGGACGGGACCTCCGCGAACCGGCGGAACACCGCCGGATTGTCCACGACGGCGCGCACCTGCGCCGGCGTCGGCCGCGAGATGTTGAAGATCTGCAGATCCCGGACGGACAGGCTGTCGTCGGGGGACGGCGTGCCGATCCGGTCGGAAATCTTGACCCTGTAATAGTTAGCCTTGACCGTCAGGCCGGGAATGAAGGTCGGGGTGAAGTCGAACCCCAGCGTCAGGGTGTCGGCGTTCTGGGTCTTCAGGTCCGGATTGGCGCCCGCCCGGAACATGACCAGCGCCTGTCCCGGCGGCAGGGCGGGGTCCTGATCGGCGGGATCGAGGAAGCCGTAGTCGTAGATCCCGAACGACACCTGCTCGGCGATGCCGATGGTGTTGCGGAAGCGGGGCGTCAGGAACGACCGCGCATAGGTCCCCCGCAGCGTGAAGGACCGGTCGACCTGCCAGCGCAGGCCGATTTTCGGCGACAGGGCGGTGTCGAAGCTCAGATCTTCGTACCGGGCCGCGACGGACAGGGCCAAGGACCGCATGAACGGCACGGCCTGCTCCGCGCCCACGATCGGCACGTTGAGCTCGCCGAAGATCGACCTGACCTCGCGCGCGCCGCCGTTGCGGTTGAAGAAGATGGTCGCGTCGGTGTGCAGTTTCTCCTTGCGGTACTGCAGACCCGCCGCCGCGAAGACGGGCCCCGCCGGCAGGGTCGCCAGCGTGGTCTGGCCTCGCAGTTCGGCGACGAACAGGGTGTTGACGTCCCTCTGTGTGCCGGGCGGCCGCCCCATCCGGCCGACGCTGTTGTCGGTCTGGTTGCGGTGATAGTCGACCGTCAGGTCCAGGCTGGTGAAGTCTCCGCCTTGCCAATGCGCGCCGGTGTAGACCGACGAGCCTTCGGTCTTCGTCCTGAACGCCCGGCTGAATGCGGGGTGATCCAGATAGAGCTGCTGCGCCTCCCGATCGCGCTGGAAGTGGGAAGCGTCGATGGACAGGGTGACGTCGCCCACCGCCTGTTCCGCCCCGGCGTAGAGGCCCGTCAGCCGCTCGTTCGGCAATTGGGTGATCTGAAGCGTCTCGCCCTGCGCCATGACGGGGTCGCCCACGTACGGAGCCCGGTCCTGGTACATGGCCATGGCGTAGGCGCGGCCGCCGCTCCAGTCGTGACCGGCCAGGGCGCCGATATGCAGGTCCTTCTTGTCGGTCTGCGTGGCGGTCGCGCCGCGCACCTGCAGTTCCAGGCCGTGGGTCGGCCGGCGGGTCACGATATTCACGACGCCGGCGACAGCATCGGCGCCGTAGGTCGCCGAGGCCCCGTCGGGAATGATATCGATCCGCTCGATCAGCATCGACGGAATGACCGATACCGTCGGCGCCTCGCTCATGCCGACCGACGGCATCCGCCGGCCGTTGAGCAGGGTCAGCGTCGCGTCCGACCCCAGTCCCCGCAAGGCGAACCCGGCGAAGCCGTCGTATTGATTGTAAGGCGTCGCATTGCCCAGCGGACTGCCGATCCCGGCCCCGGTGGTGGCCAGTTCGCTGAGGTCGCCCGCGAAATTCTGCGGGATGGTGAGCATGTATTCCGAAACGGAACCCGCCCCGGACTGCACGATGTCGTCCCGCCCGTGGGTGAACACCGGGCTGGCCATATATTCCTTCGGCAGGCCGCGGATCAGCGAGCCCGTGACGATGATGTCGCCGACAGAGTACGCGTCTTCATCGCTGTCTTCGCGGGTCTCGGCGGGCGCTCCCGCCCTCGGAGTGTCCTGGGCGGCGGCTTGGGAAGCCCAGCCGCCGGCCAGGGAGGCCGCCGCCAACCCGCTCAAAATGACATTCTTCATACAGACCCCCAATCGTTATGTAATAACATAACATATCGGGCCTGCTTAGTTTGGAGACGCGGCGGGTGTCAACCGCCGCATCCGGCTTCCGCCCCGCGCCTACAGGATCTGCGACGCGTCCTCGAAGCTCAGCCGCGGCGAGCGCGGGAACAGGTTCTCGTCGGTGCCGTAGCCGATGTTCATGATGAAGTTCGGCTCGACGTTCGAATCCGGGAAGAACTCGGCCTTCACGGCGGCGGCGTCGAAGCCCGACATCGGGCCGACGTCCAGCCCCAGCGCCCGCGCGGCGATGGTCAGGTAGCCGCCCTGCAGCGAGCTGTTGCGGAAGGCGGCCTCGCGGCGGCCGGCTTCCTCGCCGAACCAGTCCTTCGCGCCGGGCGCGTGCGGGAACAGGGTCGGCAGGTGTTCGTGGAAGTCGATGTCCTGGGCGATGATGATGGTCACCGGCGCCTGGGCCGTCTTGGCCTGGTTGCCTTCCGACATCAGCGGCACGAGGCGCGCCTTGGCCTCGGGCGAGGTCACGAAGACGAAGCGGGCCGGGGTCATGTTGACCGCCGTCGGGCCGAATTTGGTCAGGTCGTACAGCTTGCGCAGCAGCGCCTCGGACACCGGACGGTCGGTCCAGCCGTTGCGGGTGCGGGCTTCGGTGAAGAGTTGCGCCAGCGCCGCTTCGGAGAGCGGGGCGTCGCGATCGGTCAGAGCGTCAAAGGCCATCGTGTGGTCCCTCCTGATATACAACTGCAACAGCAGCAGATGCCAAATAGGAGGGCCTGAAGACGGCGCCAAGGGTTCTGGAACAATTTCTGTTGCAGATCGCGGATCCGTCATTCCGCCGCCCCCTGTCGCCGGGCGCGCGAACCGCTTATCTAGGGGCCATGAAAGACCTCAACGCCCTGATGCAACAGGCCGCGCAGATGCAGCAAAGGCTGCAGGACGCCCAGGCCAAGATGGCTGAAACCTCCGCCTCCGGCAGCTCCGGCGGCGGCCTTGTCACCGTGGCCCTGAAGGGGCCGGGCGACATCACCGCCGTGACCATCGACGACAGCCTGATGGTCCCCGGCGACACCGAGATCCTGGCCGACCTCATCGTCGCGGCCCACGCCGACGCCAAACGCCGGTTGGACGAGGTCAACGCCGCCCTGATGCGCGAGGCCGCCGGTCCGATGGCCGGGATGAACATTCCCGGCATGCCCAAGCTGTTCTGATGACCGGCGGGGAGGGGACCACATGCCCGTGCTGCGGCTACCGCACGCTCGCTGAGGGCTGGGGTTCGTTCCAGGTCTGTCCCATCTGCTGGTGGGAAGACGACGGGCAGCAGCTGGCCAATCCTCTCCTGCGCGACGGCGCCAATTCGGTCAGCCTGGCCGAGGCGCAGCTGTATTTCATCAGCGCCGGGGTCAGCGATCCCCGCTTCTCCGCCCACGTGCGCGCGCCCGCCGAGGACGAGCCGGATCCCGAATGGCGGCCGCTCGAGAACGGCCGCGACATGCAGGGCGGCCCGATCATGATGGCGACCGAACCCTACTGGCTGCGCACCTGATGGCCGCCTCCGCCGGACCCGAGATCGAGCGCCTGATCAGCCTGCTGGCCAAGCTGCCGGGCATGGGGCCCCGCTCCGCCCGCCGCGCGGCCCTGGCCCTGCTCAAGAAGCGTGAACAGCTGCTGGTCCCGCTGGCCGCCTCCCTGGCCGAGACGGCCGAGAAGGTGTCGTCCTGCTCGGTCTGCGGCGCGCCGGACACCCGCAACCCCTGCTCCATCTGCTCGGACGGCGCCCGCGACAACGGCCTGATCTGCGTGGTCGAGGAGGCCGGCGCCCTGTGGGCCATGGAGCGGTCGGGCGCCTTCCGCGGCAAATATCATGTGCTGGGCGGCCTGCTGTCGGCGCTGGACGGGATCGGCCCGGACGCCCTGCGCATCGCCGAACTGGTCGGGCGCGTGCGCGGCGGCGAAACCCGCGAGGTGGTCCTGGCCCTGCCCGCCACCGTCGACGGTCAGACCACAGCCCACTACATCGCCGAACGGCTGGCGGGCGACAGCGTCGAGATCACCAGCCTGGCCCGTGGCGTCCCCGTCGGCGGCGAGCTGGACTGGCTGGACGACGGCACCATCGTCCAGGCCCTGCGGGCCCGCCGCCCGGCTTGACGGCCGGCGGGGTGCGTCCGTTTCTGACGCAGCCGTTGGCTATACCGGGGCCTGTTGCTTCCCGGACGACTCATCACACTCCCGGACGCATCGGACGCATCGGACGGTGTTTTCAGTCGGACGTGGCGGCCCCCCGCGACTCCGGATAAGGAACGGAGCATGAACGCCTCGCTCGTCGCCGCACTCGCCGCCTCCGTCGTCGCCCTGATCGCCCTCGCATGGGCGGTGATGGAGCGCCGCCGGGCCGCCGTCGCCGACGCCCGGGCCTGGGACCTGTCCCAGCGCTTCGCCGCCACCGAGGCCCGGCTGCATCATGCCGAGGACATGGCCGCCACCCAGACCGAACTGCTGCGCGCCCAGGCGGCGCAGTCGGCCCAGTCCGCGGCCGAGGAGGTGCTCAAGCGCACCGATGAGACCTTCCGAAACCGCGAACTGCTCTCCCAGCAGCGCATGGACGCCCAGCTCAAGCCGGTGGCCGATACCCTCAAGCTGTTCCAGGAGCAGGTCGCCGCCCTCGAGAAGACCCGCGTCGAGGAGACCGGCGGGCTGAAGGAACAGCTGGCCCAGCTGATGACCGCCTCCAGCGCCACCCGCGACGAGGCGCGCAAGCTGACCGAGGCCCTGCGCGGCAACACCGGCCGCCGCGGCCGCTGGGGCGAGCAGACCTGCCGCAACGTGCTGGAGGCCGCCGGCATGGCCGGCCGCTTCGACTTCGAGGAACAGTCGTCCTACGCCGACGAGGAAGGGCGCCAGAAACGGCCCGACTTCATCGTCCGCATGCCCGGCGGCGGCATGTTCATCATCGACGCCAAGGTGCCCCTGACCTTCGACGATCCCGCCGACGGCGACGAGGAGGCCCAGGCGCGGGCCGCCTCGATGCGGATCGCGGCCAGCATGAAGACCCATGCGCGCCAGCTGGCCTCCAAGGCCTATCAGGACCAGTTCAAGCCCAGTCCGGACGTTGTCGTTATGTTCGTTCCGGGCGAGTCCTTCCTCGCCGCCGCCCTGGACCACGAGCCCGAACTGATCACCCAGGCCATGGCGTCGCGCGTGCTCATCGCGACCCCCACCACCCTGTTCGCCTTGTGCAAAGCTGTTGCGTACGGCTGGCGCGCCGAGGAGCAGGCCAAGAACGCCGAGGACGTCGCGAAGCTGGGCAAGGAACTCTACAAGCGCCTGTCGGTCATGGGCGGCCACGCCGCCGCCGTGGGGCGGGCGCTCGACACCGCGGTCGGCAAATACAACCAGTTCGTCGGTTCGCTGGAAAGCCAGGTCATGGTCTCGGCGCGCCGCTTCGAGGACCTGCACGTCGATCACGAGGGCAAGGACATTCCCGAGCTCGCCCCCGTCGAACAGGCGCCCCGCACGCTCAGCCGCCCCGAACTCACCGAGAACGCCCGCCTGAGTCTGACCGAAGGCGGCTGAGACACGGCCTGATGTCCAATGACAAGGGCGCTTGACACGCATTGGCGATAGTGTAAAACGTCCTTGTCAAACAGACAGGGGAGCTTGTCATGTCGTCCGCCAAACCCAAACGCCCCCTGACCGGCGTGGCCGCCTTCGGCCTCATATTCGGCCTGTCCATCCTCATCGGCGTCTTCGCGGGCGTCGGCAGCGTCTTCGCCGGCGAGGTTCCGGGCGCGCCAGGACTGGCCGCGTCGCTGGCTGTCAACGGCGCCGCCATGGCCGCAGCCCTGTTCCTCTGCATCTGGTGGTGGCGTCGGATCGATGAGGCCGCGCAGGAGGCTCACAAATGGGCCTGGTGGTGGGGCGGCTGCTCCGGCGCGCTCGTCGGCGGCGCCATCCTGCTGACCGCCCTGCACCGGGACGGCGACATGGGGCTGGGCGGCATGCCGCCCAATGACATCCTGGTCGCGGGCATGACCCTGATGTTCGCCTGTCAGGTCATCGGCTACTGCATCGCCTGGGCGGTGTGGTGGGCGAAGCGCCGGTGAGGACCCTGTCATGAACAACCGTCTCAAGGTGCTGCGCGCCGAGCGCAACTGGAGCCAGGCCGATCTCGCCGATGCGCTGGGCGTGTCCCGCCAGACCGTCAATGCGCTCGAGACCGGCCGCTACGACCCGTCCCTGCCGCTGGCCTTCAAGATCGCCAGGGTCTTCGACCAACCCATCGAATCCATCTTCTCGGAATAGGAGCCTGCGATGTCCGGCCTCTTCCCCGCCTCCACGCCCGAATGGGCCCGCCAGCTGAGCAAGGCCGTCCTCGCGGGCGCCGTCTTCGGCGCCGTCGGCTACGCCATCGGCCAGCTCGCCGCCCGCCTCTTCCCCGGCCTCGATCCGGACCTGCCCGACCTGCGCTGGGCCGACATCGTCGCCGGCCTGGTGGCCGCGGTGCTGCTGGTCAGCTGCCTCGGCACCGGGATCACCTCCTTCTATCGCAAGAGCCTGGGGCGCGTCCTCAAGCTGGAAGGCCCCGCCGGTGACGCCGAGGTCCGCGACGCCCGCGTGCAGGCCGCCATCCTGGGCCTGTCGGGCGTCATCATGGTCCTGCCGATGATCCTCTCCAGCCTGGCCGTGCCGGTGACCGCCTCCCTCGCCGGGATCGGCCTCCTGCTGGTCCTGCATACGGCGTTGAACCTGCGCCTCTACCGCTCGGTCGACGAACTGTTCCGCCGCGTGGTGGTCGAGGCCGGCGCCCTGACCTTCTGGCTCGGACAGGGCCTGCTCTTCATCTGGGCCGCCGCCGAACGCCTGGCCGTCGCCCCGCCGCTCACCGCCTGGGACATCTATGTCGTCCTGATGAGCGTCTACCTCGTCGTGTCGATGGTCGTGACCTTCCGCCGCGGCCTCGCCTGATCCGCCCTACCGCCACCGTTTTTCCGATCCAGCCTTTCTCCAGGAGACAGTTCTGATGACGCTCGCCTCGCGCCTGAAATCCACCGCCGCCCTGACCGGTCGCACCGTCTTCGGTGTCGCCGCGGGGCTGGGCCTCGCCGCCGCCATCGCCTTCCAGCCCGCCCCGGCGCTGGCCCAGGCCGCCGCGCCCGCCGCCCCGGTCGCCGCCGCCGCGCCGCGCGCCGAGGGCGCCGGTCCCGCCCTGTGGGTCATCCGCGACGCGGACTCGACCATCTATCTGTTCGGCACCGTCCACGTGCTGCGCCCGACCACCGGCTGGGCTACCGACCGGATCGACACCGCCTTCGACAGCGCCGACCAGATCTGGTTCGAGATCTCGAACCCGGACGATCAGGCGGCCATGATGCCGATCGTGCAGCGCCTGGGCCTCTCGCCGCAGACGCCCCTGTCCAGCCTGCTGAACGCCAAGGAGAACGCCGACCTGCAGGCGGCCGCGGCCTCGATCGGCATGCCCGCCGCCCGGATGGACATCTTCCGCCCGTGGCTGGCCGGCCTGACCCTGTCGATCGCGCCGCTGGTCAAGGCGGGCTACGATCCGGCCTCGGGCGTCGAACTGGTGCTGAAGGCCCGCGCCCAGGCCGCCGGAAAGCCGCTCCACGGCTTCGAGACGCTGGAGGAACAGGTCGGGCTGATCGCGGGCCTGCCCGACGACGCCCAGCTCGACTTCCTGCGCAGCACGCTGGAGACTTATGACAACGCCACCGTCGAGCTCGACCGGTTGGTCAGCGCCTGGTCGCAGGGCGATGTGGCGGCCATCGAGCGCTACGGCGTGCAGGACATGAAGGACGACAACAAGGTCGTCTACGACACCCTGCTGACCAACCGGAACGTCAACTGGGCGGGGCAGATCCAGACCCTGCTGGACGGCTCGGGCACCGTCTTCATCGCGGTCGGCGCGGCTCACCTGGCGGGGGCTGACAGCGTCCAGTCGATCCTCGAACGTCGCGGCGTCCACGCCACGCGGGTCGAGTAGGGGCTGGAGCGGGCGGCGGGAATCGAACCCGCACGAAAAGCTTGGGAAGCTTTCAGGCTACCACTACATCACGCCCGCGCAGCCAAACGCAGCCTTAGGCGGAACCCCGCGGCGCATCAAGGCGAGATGCGCGCAGGGGTTCCGGGCAGACGGAACTCCACGCCGTCTGTGGCCGAGATGACGGCATAAACGGTCGAGCCGTCCACGATCGTCAGCACGGCCCGTCCCTTGGGGATGTCAGCCAGGGGCGCGGTCATCAGGTCCACGTCGAAGGCGGTCAGGTCGGCGCGCTTGCCGACCTCGATGGTGCCCAGCTCGGCCTCGCGGAAGCTGGCGTAGGCCGGCCACAGGGTGAACATCTTCAGAGCCGTGGCGCGGTCCACCGCCTCGTTCGGCCGCCAGTCCGGGCCCTGGAAGCCCTCCAGATCGCGCCGCGCGACGGCGGCGTAGAACTCGATCAGGGGGGAGCCGCGCTCTACCGGCGCGTCCGAGCCGCCGACGACGATGACGCCCCGGTCGACCAGGCTATGCCAGGCGTAGGCGCCGTCCAGCCGGGCGTCGCCCAGTCGCGCGGGGGCGAAATGCAGGTCGCCGATGGCGTGGCTGGGCTGCATCGAGGCGATGATCGGCAGGTCGTGGAACCAGTGATAGTCCGACGGGCGCACGATCTGGGCGTGCTCGATCCGCCAGCGGACGTCCGCGCCGTTCGGCCGTTCGGCCGGCGGCACGGCCTGCAGGGCCTGGGCGTACCAGGCGGCGACCTCGGCGTTGCCGCGATCCCCGATCGCATGGGTGGCGACCTGGATCCCCGCGCGAAGGGCAGCCTCGTAGATCGGGACCGCTTCCTCGGCCGTGGCCTGCATCAGGCCGACCGTGCCCGGCTGGTCCGCGTAGGGTTCGAACAGGGCCGCCCCTCGCGACCCCAGGGCGCCGTCGGCGTAGTATTTGACGGCGCGAGTGACGACCAGGCCGTCCGCGACGCTGCGCGGACCGGAGGCGAACAGCGCGCGAGCCCCATCCGGCGTGACGCTGTTGTAGATGCGCAGGGGGACCTCGCCGTCGCGGGCCATCTGCTCCAGCAGGGGCACGTCCTTCCAAGGGGCGCTCATGAAATGCACGCCGGTCCAGCCATAGGCGGCCTCGACGTGGAAGCCGGCGAGATAGGCTTCGCGCGTCGCGGCCGGATCGGCCTGGGGTTGAAGGCCCGCGACCAGTTGCTCGGCGGCGTCGACCAGCATGCCTGCGGGCCGGCCGTCGGCGCTCTTCAGAATCTCGCCGCCCGCCGGGGCGACGGTGGCGGCGTCCACCCCGGCGGCGGCCAGGGCGGGGGAGGAGGCGACGACCGCATGCCCGTCGGCGCGGCTCAGCAGGACGATGCGCCCCGGCGCGGCGGCGTCCAGGTCGGCGGCGGTCAGGAAGCGGCCCTCCGGCCAGTGGGTCTCGATCCAGCCGCGCCCGACGATGGGGCCGTCCGGATGCGCCTGAGCCCAGGCCGTCAGCCGGGCCATGGCGTCGGCGACCGAGGTCGAGCCCTCCAGGTTCAGGGTAAGTTCGCGCCAGCCCACGCCGTCCAGGTGGGCGTGGCCGTCGGTAAAGCCGGGGAACAGGGCCGCACCCTGCAGGTCCACCACCTCCAGATCCGCGGCGTCCGGCGCGCCCCGGGCCGGTCCGACATAGGCGATGCGGCCGCTGCGGACCTGGACCACCTCGGCGGTCGGCGCGCCCTCGACCCCGGTGTAGATCGGCCCGCCCCGGATGAGCAGGTCCTGCGCCTGGGCCGTCGAGGCGGCGGCGTACAGCATCAGGGCGATGGCGACGGAACGGATCATACGACGGCTCCCCGAGTCGATCCCCGAGCGGTGGAGCCGAAAACCGCTGGCGTCAAGGCGAGCGCCTTCCCATGTCCTCGGGATGAGGCTCTTCACCATCGGCTATGAAGGCGAACCGCAGGCGGCGGTGATCGACCGGCTCAAGGCGGCGGGCGTCCAGGTGCTGGTCGATGTGCGCGCGGTCGCTGCATCACGGCGGGCGGGCTTCTCCAAGACGGTGCTGGGGAACAGCCTGCGTGAGGCCGGGATCGACTATCTCCACCTGCGCCCCCTTGGCACGCCCAAGGCCGGGCGCGAGGCGGCGAAGAAGGGCCGCATCGGCGAGATGCGCGAGATCTTCGCGGGCCATATGGCCGAACCCGCCTCAGAGGCGGCGTTCCAGCAGCTGCGCGCGCTGGCGGCGGAGAAGCAGACGGCGCTGCTGTGCTTTGAGGCCGACCACGCCGGGTGTCATCGCGCGGTCCTGGCTGAGCGGCTGGCGGGCGAGGACGGGTTCGAGGTGGTGAACCTCTAGACCTCCCGGATCGTGAACTGGATTTGGCCAAGGTACGCCACCAGAGCAATCAGGGCGAACAGCCAAGAGGCCGGGAAACGCCAAGGGGAAATGCCGCCCTTGAGAGCGACCCAGATGCAAAGCGGCGAGAACGTCGCCGCCATCAAGGTCAGCAACGCTCCTGCAGCAAGGGCGCCGGGGTAGCGGGCGGCCACGCCGAAGCCCCCGGCCATGAAGAGCAGCATCACCGTGGCCATGTGCCAGGTGAAATAGTTCAGCCACAGGCTGGCCTTGGGCAACTCGCTTGAGGCCAGCAGCGGACGGGCGGCGAACCGCCCGCCCACGAAGGTGTGCACCGCGAAGGTGATCAGGGAGAGGACGGCGGCGGCCGCGAAACCCGCATTGACCGCTGTCCCTTCCATCAGGCCGCCGCCTTCTTGCCTTCGAAGTTTCCGTAGAAGGTCTCACCCTTGGCGGCCATGTCGCGCACGAACTGCGGGACCTTGAAGCGGTCGCCGTAGCGTTCGGCGTACTCGTCCGCCTTGGCCACGAAGGCCTTCAGGCCGGTCTGGTCGATGAAGGTGATCGGGCCGCCGGTCCAGGGCGCGAAGCCCCAGGCCAGGATGGCGCCGACGTCGGCCTCGCGCGGGTCGTCGATGACGCCCTCGTCCCAGCATTTCGCGACCTCGACCGCCTGCCGGTACAGCAGGCGCTGCTTCTGGTCCTCGACCAACTCGGGCGTGGAGTCGTTGATCTTCACCGGAGCAAGATCCGACAGGCCGGCCCACAGGGTCTTGGGCTTGGTGTCGTAGTCGTAGAAGCCCTTGCCGTTCTTGCGGCCGTAGCGGCCCAGGTCCTCGACCATCACGCGGACGATCTCGGAGCCCGGCAAGGGCACGTACTTGTCGCCCAGGTCCAGCGCGGTCTGCTTGGCGACCTTGACCGACAGGTCCAGCGCGACGTCGTCGTGCATTTCCAGCGGGCCGCGCGGCATGCCGGTCATGCGGCCCAGGTTGTCGATCAGGGCCGGGGCGTAGCCCTCCTCCAGCATCGCCAGACCTTCGGCGACGTAGGTGGCGAAGCAGCGCGAAGTGTAGAAGCCGCGGCCGTCGTTGACGACGATCGGGGTCTTCTTGATCTTCAGGATGTAGTCCAGCGACTTGGCGATGGCCGCCTCGCCGGTCTTCTCACCCAGGATGATCTCGACCAGCATCATCTTGTCGACGGGCGAGAAGAAGTGGATGCCGATGAAGTCCTCGGGACGGACCGAGGCCTCGGCCAGGCCGGTGATCGGCAGGGTCGAGGTGTTGGAGCCGAAGATCGCCCCCGGAGCCAGCTGGGCCTCGGCGCGCTTGGTCACCTCGGCCTTGATCTCGCGGTTCTCGAACACGGCCTCGATGACCAGGTCCGAACCCTTGATCAGGTCGTAGTCGGTGGTGGCGGTGACCGAGCCGAGCAGGGCGTCGTACTTCGCCTGGTCGATCTGGCCGCGCGACAGGCGCTTCTTCAGCAGTTCCTCGACGTGGGCCTTGCCCTTGTCGGCGGCTTCCTGGGTCTGGTCGATCAGGATGGTCTCGATGCCGGCCAGCGCCTGCACATAGGCGATGCCCGCGCCCATCATGCCGGCGCCGAGGACGGTGACCTTCTTGGGGTCCGACTTGGGCACGCCCGCGGGGCGGACGGCGCCCTTGTCGAGTTCCTGCTTGGACAGGAACAGCGAGCGGATCATGGCCTGGGCCTGCGGCGTCATCAGGGTCTTGATGAAGTAGCGGGTCTCGATGCGCAGGGCCGCGTCCATCGGGACCTGAACGCCCTCATAGACGGCCTTCATCAGGTTGATGGCGGCCGGATAGTTGCCGTAGGTCTGCTTGCGGATCATCGCGTTGCCGACGATGAAGTTCTGGACCCCGACCGGGTGATAGGGGCCGCCGCCGGGCAGCTTGAATTCCTTGGTGTCCCACGGCTGGACGGCCTTGCCGCCGCCCTTGATCCAGGCCTTGGCGGCCTCGACCTCGGTGCCGACGGGAACGACCTCGTGGACGAAGCCGGCGCCCTTGGCGTCATTCGGACGGAACGACTTGCCCTCGGTCATGGCCATCATCGCGGCCTGCACGCCGATCAGGCGCGTCAGGCGCTGGGTGCCGCCGCCGCCGGGGAACAGGCCGACCTTGATCTCGGGCAGGCCCAGCTGGATCTTCGAGCTGTCGCCCACGACGCGGTAGTGGCAGGCGAGGGTGAGTTCCAGGCCGCCGCCCAGCGCCAGGCCGTTGATGGCCGCGGCCACCGGCTTGCCGCAGGTCTCCAGCGCGCGCAGGGCGCCGTTCAGCCTCCAGCCTGCGTCATAGGCCTCCTGCAGTGAACCGCCGGCCAGCATGCCGCCGGCCATGTCGCCCAGGTCGGCGCCGGCGCAGAAGCCGCTCGTCTTGCCCGAGGTCAGGACCGCGCCCTTGATGGCGTCGTCGGTCTTGATGCGTTCGACCCACTCGGGGATCTCCTGCATCACAGCGCCGGTGAGGGTGTTCATCGACCGTCCCGGGACGTCGAAGGTGATCAGGGCGATGCCGTCGGCGTCGACGTCGATCTTGAAGTTTTCCATGTTCATGATCTCCGGATCAGACGCGTTCGATGACGGTGGCGGTGCCCATGCCGCCGCCGATGCACAGGGTGATCAGGGCGGTTTCCTTGTTCGAGCGCTCCAGCTCGTCCAGCACCACGCCGGTGATCATGGCTCCGGTGGCGCCCAGCGGGTGGCCCATGGCGATGGCGCCGCCGCAGACGTTGATCTTGTCATGCGGGATATCCAGCGCCTGCATGAAGCGCAGGACGACGGCGGCGAAGGCCTCGTTCAGCTCCCACAGGTCGATGTCCGACTTGGACATGCCCAGCTTGCCCAGCAGCTTGTTGGCCACGAACTCGGGGCCGGTCAGCATGATCGAGGGCTCCGAGCCGATCGAGGCGGCGCCGCGGATCTTGGCGCGCGGCTTCAGGCCCAGGGCCTTGCCGGCTTCCAGCGAACCGATCAGCACGCCCGCCGAGCCGTCGACGATGCCCGAGGAGTTGCCCGGGGTGTGGACGTGATTGACGCGCGCCACCTCGGGGTAGCGCTGGTTGATCACGGCGTCGAAGGCCATCTCGCCCATCATGGCGAAGGACGGGTTCAGCGCGCCCAGGGTCTGCATGTCGGTGTTGGGGCGGATGGTCTCGTCATGGTCCAGACGGATCAGGCCCAGCTGGTCCTTGACCGGCACGACCGAGCCCTTGAACCGGCCCTCGGCCCAGCTCTTGGCCGAGCGCTTGTGGCTTTCCACCGAGTAGGCGTCGACGTCGTCGCGGCTGAAGCCCCATTTGGAGGCGATCATGTCGGCTGAGACGCCCTGCGGCACGAACCAGGTCGGGAAGGCCGAGGACGGATCGACCGGCCAAGCGCCGCCGTCCGAGCCCATCGGCACGCGGCTCATGGCCTCGACCCCGCCGCCGACGGCGAAGTCGGCCTCGCCGGACTTCACCTTGGCCGCGGCCATGTTCACCGCTTCCAGGCCCGAGGCGCAGAAGCGGTTGATCTGGACGCCGGCGACCGTCTGGGCCCAGCCCGAGTTCAGCACGGCGGTGCGGGCGATGTCGGCGCCCTGCTCGCCCACCGGCGAGACGCAGCCCAGGATGACGTCGTCCACCTTGGAGGTGTCCAGGCCGTTGCGGTCACGCAGGGCTTCCAGCACCTGGGTGGCCAGCGACAGGGCCGTGATCTCGTGCAGGGATCCGTCCTTCTTGCCCTTGCCGCGCGGGGTGCGCACGGCGTCGTAGATATAGGCGTCGGCCATGGAGGAGGTCTCTTTCTTGAGTCCCCCCTAACGCTCGGCGCGCGGCGCCTCGCGACTTGAGGGGGAGGGTGCGGAATTGAAACTCGGGCAGCAGAAAGCGTACGTTTACGTCAACGTCAAGTAACAACCGCGAAGGCGTCCGCAAGGGGGTGTGGGCGGCGTCACTCCGCCGCGTGGCAGACGGCCTCGACATTGAAGCCGTCAGGGTCGAGGGCGAAGGCGGCGTAGTAGGTCGCGCCGTAGTGGGGGCGGGGACCCGGGGCGCCGTTGTCGCGGCCGCCCGCCGCCAGCGCCGCGGCGTGGAAGGCGTCGACCTGGGCGCGGCTGGCGGCGCGGAAGGCGATGTGGTTGGCCTCGCCCGGGCGGTCCTTGTCGGCGATCACGAAATCGATCTCGCCGCCGACGCCGAACATGACGACGGTGGTCCCGTCCTCGGCGATCTCGTGCACCACGGCGTAGCCGAGCGGGGCGAGGGCCTTTTCATAGAAGGCGCGGGAGCGGGCGATGTCGGCGACGTCGAGGCCGATGTGGTCGAGCATGGCGGGCGATCTCCTGTGTCCGGTTTCAAACGCGCGAAACGGGCCATTGTGTCAGCGACCGGACGGCCAAAGGGCTGAATTCGAGCGAACGACTCTCAGCTAGCTTCACCGTCGGAACGCTAGTGACCACGCCGGCTTACCCGGGGTCGAAGCCGCTCAGGAGGAACCCCATGGCCCAGACCTACGAAGAGATGGACGCGATCGCGATGCTGAAGGCTGACCACCGCAAGGTGGAAGGAATTTTCGAGGCGTTCGAAAAGGCGACCAGCCGCGACCGCAAGCAGGCGCTGGCCGAACAGGCCTGTCTGGAACTGAAGGTCCACACCGCCATCGAGGAGGAGATCTTCTATCCGGCCTGCCGCGGTCGGATCGAGGACGATCTGCTGGATGAGGGCTACGTCGAGCATGACGCGGCCAAGACCCTGATCAACGAGATCGAGGCGGGCAGCCCGGCGGAGGACTTCTACGACGCCAAGGTGAAGGTGCTGTCCGAGATGATCGAGCACCACGTCAAGGAAGAGGAGCAGCGCGTTGAAGGCATGTTCAGCCAGGCTCGCGACGCCGGCCTGGACATGGATGACCTGGCAGACCGGATGCGGGCTCGCAAGGCGACGGCGATGGAGGAGTTTCAGGCCGGCAAGCCCGCCCAGACGCGCACCTTCGAGGGCGACGATGTCGAGAGCGCCCTGACCGACGAGCCGATGGATGGGCAAGGGGTCCCGCTTGAGCGCTAGGCGGAACGCGAACGGGCGGCGTACGCTTTGATCCGGTCCGTCCTGTCCGGAGATCCGATGCGCCGTCTCGCCTGCCTGTCCCTCGTCCTGAGCGTCCTGTCCGCCACGCCGGGCTGCGCCGCCGCGTCCGATCCGGGCGACGGGCCGCGCGCGGTGCGGCCGGTCCGGCCGCCGCAGGACGGGCTGCCTTCGGACGCGATCGAGGTGCGGGTGCTGCGGGCGCACAACGCCGAGCGGGCGCGGGTCGGGGCGCCGGCGCTGATCTGGGACGAGGGGCTGGAGCGTGAGGCGCGGGTCTGGGCCCAGCACCTGATCGACACCGGCAGTTTCGCGCACGACCCGGCCCAGCACGGCCATGGCGAGAACCTGTGGACCGGATGGGGCGATCGCCGCTGGACGCCCGAGGAAATGGTCGGGGAATGGATCGACGAGAAGGCCCAGTACCGTCACGGCGTCTTCCCCGCCGTCAGCCGCACCGGCGACTGGACCGCCGTCGGTCACTACACCCAGCTGGTCTGGAGCGGCACGACGCATGTGGGCTGCGCCGTCGTCCGGCGCGGCGACCGGTCGGTGCTGAACTGCCGCTATTCCCCGCCGGGCAACATCGACGGGATGCGGGCGTACTGAACTCTTTCGCTAGCTGACGTACCCCGCCTGCATCAGCTCGGCGATGTGGACGATGGCCAGGGGGCGCTCGTCCTCGACGATCAGCAGGGTGGCGATCCTGTTCTGGGTCATCAGGTCGATGGCGTCGCTCATGCGCGCGCTGGGATCGATGACCTTGGGCCGGGGGCTCATCACATCGGCGGCGGTCAGGCCCGACAGGTCGCCGCGAGCGAACGCACGGCGGACGTCGCCGTCGGTGACGATCCCGGCCAGGGTCCCGTCGCCGTTGACCACGGCGGCGGCGCCCTTGCGGCCCTCGGTGATGGCCGAGACCACCTCGGCGAAGGTCGCGGTCAGGGGCACGGTCGCGGGCGTCGGTGGGCGGTCGCCCATCCAGTCGCGCACGCTCTGCAGGCTCATGCCCAGCTTGCCGCCCGGATGGTGCAGGCCGAAGTCCTCGGCCGTGAAGCCGCGCCGTTCGGTCAGGACCATGGCCAGGGCGTCGCCCATGGCCAGGGTCATCAGGGTCGAGGTGGTGGGGGCCAGGCCGTCCGGATGCGCCTCGGGCGCATTGGGCAGGGTCAGGCAGACGGCGGACGAGCGGCCCAGGAAGCTGTTGGGGCGCTGGGTGATGCCGATGACCGGAATGCCCTCGCGCTGGCAATAGATCAGCGGATCGCGCAGTTCGCGACTCTCGCCCGAGTTGGAGATGGCCAGAAGGGTCACGTCCTTGCGAAGCATGCCCAGGTCGCCGTGGCTCATCTCGGCCGGGTGGACAAAGAAGGCGTTGGTCCCGGTGGAGGCCAGGGTGGCGGCGATCTTGCCGCCGATATGGCCCGACTTGCCCATGCCGGTGACGACCAGATAGCCGGGCCGCGACAGGATGATCTCAACCGCCCTGGCCAGGCTGTCGTCGATGGCGGCCTCCAGCTGCTGCAGGGCCGCGATGTTCATCTCGATCACCTCGCGGGCGCGGGCGACCATGGCGGCGGGATCGGCGGACAGGGTGGGTTCGGTCATGGCGAGGAATTGGCGGATTGCGGGCCGTTTGCCAACTCGGAAGCGCGCCGCTGTTTGCTGCACCTGCGAAACAAAAGGCCAAGCTGAGGGAAACCCTTGGGGCCTGATGCGTTAGGACGGCCATGGGGACGTCCGACCTGACTCTCGACGCCGACGCCGCGGCGGTCGATGCCATCCCGCGTTTGCCCGCGCCGCCCGCGCGCCTGAGCCGACCGGCGCTCTTCCTCGACCTCGACGGCGTGCTGGCCGAGCTGGCCCCGACGCCAGACGCCGTGGTCCCCGACGCCCGCCGCACCGCCGTGCTGCAGTCGCTGGCGCCTCGGTTGAACGGCAGGGTGGCGATCATCAGTGGGCGGACCATCGCCGACATCGACCGGATCTCGGATTCCAGCATGGCGTCGGCTTCGGGCGTGCATGGCCTGGAGCGCCGCCGCGCCGACGGCGCATTCCTGCGCACCGAGGCGTCGGAGGCCATGCGCGGCGCGGTGCGGGCTTTCGAGGATTTCGCCCGCACCCGCCCCGGCGTGGTGGTCGAGGACAAGGCCGTGGCCGCAGGCCTGCACTATCGCGGCGCGCCCGAGACGGCGGGAGACGTCGAGGCCTTGACCCGCCGCCTGGCCGCCGAGACCGGCCTGACGCTCCAACCCGGCAACATGGTCATCGAGTTGAAGACGCCGGGGGCCAGCAAGGGCACGGCGCTGAAGGCCTTCATGGCCGAAGCGCCCTTCGCCGGAGCGGTCCCGGTCATGCTGGGCGACGACCTGACCGACGAGGACGGCTTTCGGGCCGCGAGCGAACTGGGCGGCTTCGGCGTTCTGGTCGGGTCGCCGCGCGAGACCGCCGCCCTCTACGGCTTGTCCGGAGTGGACGCCGTGCTGGACTGGCTGGAACAGCTCGAGGTGGAGGCATGACCCAGCCCGACCTGGACCTGGCCCCCATCGGCAACTGCTCGATCAGCGCCCTGATCGACCGGCGCGGTCGCTTCGTCTGGGCCTGCGCGCCCCGGGTGGACGGCGACCCCGTCTTCTCGGCGCTGATGGACGGCAACGATCCGCAGCACGGCTTCTGGGACATCGAGCTGGAGGGGCTGAAGCACATCAGCCAGGCCTATGTCCGCAACACCCCCGTGCTGCGGACCGTGCTGACCAGCGTGGACGGGGCCATGGTCGAGATCCTCGACTTCGCGCCGCGCCACCCCAAGCATAGCCGCACCTACCGCCCGCTGGCCTTCGCCCGGATCGTGCGGCCGCTGGAGGGATCGCCCCGCATCCGGGTGCGGCTGCGGCCCTCGGCGGACTGGGGCGCGCGCCCTGCCGAGCGCACCAGCGGCTCCAATCATATCCGCTATCTGTGCACGGACGTGATCCTGCGGCTGACGACCGACTGCCCGGTGTCGCATGTGATGAACGAGCGGACCTTCCGGCTGGAGAAGGCCCACGCCTTCTTCCTGGGGCCGGACGAGGGTTACGACCAGGATGTCGGGCCGGGCGTGTCGGCGGCGCTGGATCGCACCGTGGCCTACTGGCAGGACTGGGTGCGCAAGCTCTACCTGCCGCTGGACTGGCAGGAGGCGGTGATCCGCGCGGCGATCACGCTCAAACTCTGCGCCTATGAGGAGACGGGGGCCATCGTCGCGGCCCTGACCACCTCGGTGCCCGAGTTCCCGGAGAGCGGGCGCAACTGGGACTACCGCTACTGCTGGATCCGCGACGCCTACTATGTCGTGCGGGCGCTGAACCGTCTGGGCGCGGTGGATCTGCTGGAAAACTATCTCGGCTATCTGCGCAATCTGGTCGACGCCTCGGGCGGCGGCCATGTGCAACCGGTCTACGGCGTCGGTCTGGAAGAGGACATCGACGAGCGGATCACAGACACGGTCGCCGGCTATCGCGGCATGAAGCCGGTCCGTGTCGGCAATCAGGCGCGCGAACACCTGCAGCACGACGTGTACGGACAGATCGTTCTGCCTCTGGTGCAGGCCTTCTACGACCAGCGCCTCCTGCGGCCCGGCACCATCGACGACTTCCATGCCCTGGAGAAGGTCGGCGAGCGGGCCTTCGCCATGCACGACCAGGTCGACGCCGGCCTGTGGGAGTTCCGGACGATCGCGCGGGTGCACACCTATTCCTCGGTCATGTGCTGGGCGGCCTGCGACCGTCTGGCCAAGGCGGCGGACCATCTCGGACTGACCTCCAGGACCGAGGTCTGGCGCGCGCGGGCCGACCAGATCCGTGCGCGGATCGAGAAGGAGGCTTTCCTGCCGGACGAGGGCCGGTTCGCCGCCAGCTTCGGCAACCGCGAGCTGGACGCCTCCCTGCTCCAGATGACGGATCTCGGCTTCCTGGACGCCCGCGATCCGCGCCAGGTGGCGACCTTCGACGCCATCGAACGGGACCTCAAGAAGGGCCCCTACCTGTTCCGCTACGTCGAGCCGGACGATTTCGGCGAGCCGGAGACGGCGTTCAACTTCTGCACCTTCTGGTTCATTGAGGCCCTGCACCAGAACGGTCGGACGGACGAGGCGCGCGAGATCTTCGAACAGATGCTGAGCCGCCGGACCCATGCGGGCCTGCTGAGCGAGGACATCTCGCTGGGCGATGACGAGCTGTGGGGGAACTACCCGCAGACCTATTCGCTGGTGGGCATCATCAACTGCGCCGTGCTGCTGAGCCGGTCGTGGACGGATGTCCGGTGAGTTTCCATGAGTAGGTTGATCGTCGTCTCCAACCGGGTCTCGGCCCCCAAGGACCCCGCCGCGGGTTCGGCCGGCGGGCTGGCCATGGCCCTGTCGGCGGCGCTCAAGAAATACGACGGCCTGTGGTTCGGCTGGTCGGGCGAGACGGTCGAGCATTTCACAGGCGAACTGCAGATCGAGGATCGCGCCGGGGTGACGGTCGCCCTGGTCGATCTCGAGGCCCAGGACGTCGAGGAGTACTACAACGGCTACGCCAACAAGACCCTGTGGCCGCTGTTCCATCACCGCACCGACCTGGCGGCCTATGAGCGGTCGTACGGCGAAGGCTATGAACGGACCAACGCCCGGTTCGCCGAGGTGCTGGCGCCGCTGATCCAGCCGGACGACGTCATCTGGATCCACGACTATCACATGATCCCGATGGCCCGGGACCTGCGCCGGCTGGGCATCAAGAACCGCATCGGCTTCTTCCTGCACACGCCCTGGCCGGCGCGGCAGTTGCTGGTGACCCTGCCGCATCACCGGCGGCTGGTGGAGTCGATGTTCGACTACGACCTGCTCGGATTCCAGACCCGCGAGTGGCTGGACCTGTTCCGCGACTATGTGGCCTCCGAGCCCAGCGTGAACGGCAGGCTGCTGCCCCATGACGCGCTGGAAGCCTTCGGCAAGACGGTCCAGACCGGCGTCTTCCCCATCGGCATCGACGTGGACGGCTTCCTGAAGGCGCGGAACTCGGCCTTCGGCCGCCGGACCTACGACCGGATGGCGGCGTCGTCCGCCTTCCGCTCGATGATGGTCGGGGTGGACCGGCTGGACTACTCCAAGGGGCTGGAGGAGCGGCTGCTGGGCTACGAGCAGTTCCTGAAGGACAACGCCGACAAGCGGGGCGACGTCTTCCTGCTGCAGGTCACCCCGATCAGCCGGGACGACGTGGACACCTACCAGGACATCCGCGGGCGGCTGGAAGGTCTGGCCGGCCGGATCAACGGCGAGTTCGCCGACATGGACTGGCAGCCGATCCGCTATCTGAACCGCACCTACCGCCGCGACCAGCTGGCGGGGATCTACCGCGCCGCGCGGGTCGGGCTGGTGACGCCGCTGCGCGACGGCATGAACCTGGTGGCCAAGGAATATGTGGCGGCCCAGAATCCGGAGGATCCGGGCGTGCTGGTGCTGTCGCGCTTCGCCGGGGCGGCCGAGCAGATGGGCGAGGCCCTGCTGGTCAATCCGTTCAGCCGCGAGGAACTGTCCGACGCCATCAAGCGGGCGCTGGACATGCCGCTGGAGGAGCGCAAGCGGAAGTGGGAGGCGCTGATGCAGGTCGTGCGCGAGACCGACGTGGGGGTCTGGCGCGACGACTTCGTGGCCTCGCTGCAGGCGGTCGTGCGAACGGCCGGGGACGTGGGCGGCGGCGGGCGCGCCACCACCCACGCCGCCTGATCGGTCAGGCGACCTCGGCCATCACCGGCGGCGTGCCGTCCTTGGCGGTCGCCAACAGGTTGGCCGGACGGTCCGTGATCCGGGCCAGCCAGCGGTCCATCAGCTCACTCTTGGGGGCGAACTCCCGGCCCCAGGCCATGGCCGAGCCGACCATGACGTCCACCGCCGTGAACCGGTGGCCCATCAGATAGGGGCCATGCTCCAGCGCGGTCAGAATGCGGGCGTTGACCTGATCATAGCGGGCCTGCGCCGCCGGATCGGTCTCGGTCAGGCCGCTGATCTTGCCCCAGTAGGCCGGCTCCATCTCGCCCGCCGTCCACGCCAGCCAGGTGACATAGGCGGCCCGCTCCGGCGACCCGACCGGCGCGCCGAGGTCGGCGGCGGGGAAGAGGTCGGTCAGATACAGGGCGATGGCGGCGGATTCGGTGACCAGGGCGCCGTCGTGCAGCAGGGCCGGAACCTTGCCGTCCGGATGCAGGTTGGCCGGGTCGCGGCGGCCCGAGGCGGTCTGGGCGCGGATGATGTCGACGTATTCGATCTCGCAGGGCGCGCCGATCTCCTCCATCAGCCAGACGATGCGGCCCGAGCGGGACCAGGGCGCGTGAAACAGGGTCAGCATCGTGTCTCTCCATCTTGGCGGCCGCCGCCCGTTACCCGTCCTCCCTTTCGTGGGGATGACAATTCGCGGTTGGGGCCCGGCGTCCGGCGACCCCTCGTCGCCGGCAGACCATTGACTACTGCCACCCTGCTGCCAGCATGCTGTCAGCAGTCGTGGTCCAGAAGGAGAAGGCGGCGCTCAAGCCGTGAGCGACCGCGTCGCGAGCGATAGCGCCAAAGGACACCCATGAGACGCGCCGACCGCCTCTTCCAGATCATCCAGGTGCTGCGGCGCTCGTCCAAGCCGGTGACGGCCGACGCGATCGCCGCCGAGCTGGAAACATCCAAACGCTCTATCTATCGCGACATCGCCACCCTGATGGGGCAGCGGGTGCCGATCCGGGGCGAGGCCGGGCTGGGCTATGTGCTGGAGGGCGGGTTCGACATGCCGCCCCTGATGCTGACCTCCGACGAGATCGAGGCGGCGGTGCTGGGCGCGCAATGGGTGGCCGGCCGGGGCGACCCGGCGCTGGCCCGGGCCGCGCGCGACCTGATCGCCAAGATCGCCGCCACCGTGCCGGAACGCCTGCGGCCCGTGGTGCTGGAGCCCGCCGTGGCGGGTCCGCCGGTGTGGACCAAGGAACGCAAGACGGACGCGCTGGACATGGCGCAGGTGCGGATGTGGATTCACGCGGGCCGCAAGCTGGCCCTGCATTACGCGGACGAGCAGGGGCGCGAGACCACGCGCACCATCTGGCCCTTCCTGGTCGGTTATCGCGAGACGACGCGGCTGCTGGTCGGATGGTGCGAGGCGCGCGACGACTTCCGCACCTTCCGCACCGACCGGGTGGTGTCGGCCGAGTTCCTGGAAGAGCGCTATCCGGGCCGGCCCGCGGTGCTGCGCGCCCGATGGACCGCGAAGGTGGAGGCCGACAGAGCGGCCTGGATCGTGGCGGGCAAACCGGATCCGCACAGCTAGTTCCTCCCCCGCGGGGGAGGGGGACCACGAAGCGGTGGAGGGGGATGCGGCGGCGCCGAGCCTGGCCCAGGTCCCCCTCCGTCACGGCGCAAGCGCGCCACGCCGCCTCCCCGAGGGGAGGAATGCCGTTCTCAGTAGATTTCGAACAGGCCGGCCGCGCCCATGCCGCCGCCGATGCACATCGTCACGACGCCGTACTTGGCGCCGCGGCGCTTGCCTTCGGTGAGGACGTGGCCGGTCATCCGGGCGCCCGACATGCCGTAGGGGTGGCCGATCGAGATGGCGCCGCCCGAGACGTTCAGCAGTTCGTTGGGGATTCCCAGGGTGTCGCGGCAGTACAGCACCTGCACGGCGAAGGCCTCGTTCAGCTCCCAGATGCCGATGTCGTCGATGGTCAGGCCGTGGCGCTTGAGCAGCTTGGGCACGGCGAAGACCGGGCCGATGCCCATCTCGTCCGGCTCGCAGCCCGCGACGGCCATGCCGCGATAGGCGCCCAGCGGCTGCAGGCCGCGCTTCACCGCCTCGCCCGCCTCCATGATCACGCAGGCCGAGGCGCCGTCCGACAGCTGGGAGGCGTTGCCGGCGGTGATGAATTCGCCCTGCTGGATCTCCTCGCCCGAGCCGAACACGGTCTTGAGCGACTTCAGGCCCTCCAGCGTCGTGTCGGCGCGGTTGCCCTCGTCCTTGGAGAGGGTGATTTCCTTCTTCGAGGTCTCGCCGGTGGCCTTGTCCGTGACCAGCATGGTGGTGGTCATCGGCACGATCTCGGCGTCGAGACGGCCCTCGGCCTGTGCCCGGGCGGTGCGCTGCTGCGACTGCAGGGCGTACTCGTCCTGCCGGTCGCGGTCGATGTTGTAGCGGCGGGCCACGACCTCGGCCGTCTCCAGCATCGACATATACATATGCGGCGCCAGCTTCAGCAGGTCCTCGTCCTTGCCCCGGTACAGGTTCATGTACTGGTTCTGGACCAGCGAAATGCTCTCCAGGCCGCCGCCGACCGCCATCTTCTGCTGGTCGAAGATGACCTGCTTGGCCGCCGTGGCGATGCCCATCAGGCCCGAGGCGCACTGGCGGTCCAGCGACATGCCGGGGACGGAGGAGGGCAGTCCGGCGGCCAGGGCGATCTGGCGGGCGACGTTGGTGCCGGTCGAGCCCTGCTGCAGGGCCGCGCCCATGACCACATCCTCGATCTCGGCCGGATCGACGCCGGCGCGGGCGACGGCGTGCCGCACCGCATGGGCGCCCAGCTGCTGGGCCTGGGTGTCGTTGAAGGCCCCGCGATAGGCGCGGCCGATGGGGGTGCGGGCGGTGGAGACGATGACGGCTTCGCGGGACATCTTCGATGTTCTCTCTTTAGGGGCGCTATCGCTCGCGACGCGGTCGCTCGCTGCATGAGCGCGGGGAGGAGACGAGGTTAGGCTCCTGCCGCCACGTCAACGCAAGTGTGGCGCGGCGGCGGGAGGTCGCGATCAGGCGTGGGCTTGCTGGGCCTTGGTGAGTTCGATCATGCCCTGGGCGGCGCCCATCTCCGGCACGATCTCGCCGGCGCGGTCCGAGATCTCGGCGAAGCGCGCCTCGATCTGTTCGGGCGCGTCCTCGCCCACGATGCGGACGCCCTGGGTCAGGGTGACGTAGGCGCGCTCGAAACCGCCGGCGCCGGCGGCCAGGATGCAGCGGGTGGGGGCGTTCTCGCTGACCAGATACAGCAGGCCCGGCGAGACCAGCTCCGGCCCCAGGGCTTCCAGCGGCAGGGCGGCGCCGAGGTCTTCGGTCATGCGGGTGTGGGCGGTCGGGGCCAGGCTGTTGACCCGGATGTCGTTCTTGGCGCCCTCGATGGCCAGGGTCTGCATGAAACCGACCAGGGCCATCTTGGCGGCGCCGTAGTTGGCCTGGCCGAAATTGCCGTACAGGCCCGACGACGACGTGGTCATGACGATGCGGCCGTAGTTCTGGGTCCGCATGATCTCCCACACCGCCTTGGTGCAGTTCACCGCGCCCATCAGGTGGACGTCCATCACGAACTGGAAGTCGGCGATCTCCATCTTGGCGAAGCTCTTGTCGCGCAGGACGCCGGCGTTGTTCACCAGGATGTCGACGCGGCCCCATTTCGCCATGGCGGCGGCGACCATGGCCTCGACGGCGGCGTAGTCGGTGACCGAGGCGGCGTTGGCGATGGCTTCACCGCCCAGGGCCTCGATTTCGGCGACCACGGCCTCGGCGGCGGTGGCGGAGCTTCCCGATCCGTCGCGGGCGCCGCCCAGATCGTTGACGACCACTTTTGCGCCGCGTTTGGCGAGGGCGAGGGCGTGTTCGCGCCCCAAACCGCCCCCGGCGCCGGTCACGATGGCCACGCGGCCCTCAAAACTCATCGTCATTCGAACATTCTCCCTGTGGTGAGTATTCTCCTAGCAGGCGTTTCATCCGGGGAAACCCGGCCAATGTGTTGAAACGGCGCCACAGTCGCCGCATTCAGAGCCAGATTGCGGAACCGGAAGGGTACATTGTGGTTAGGTGCCGGGAGCGCCCCGTGTAAAGCGTGGCTCTATCGGGCAACCTTGAGTGAGGGATATGATGAAGGTGAAACTTCTCGCCGGCGTCGCGATGGCGGGGCTGTTTGCAGCTGGCGCTGCCGCGGCAGAGCCGAACGGTTGGTACGGGGCGATTGACGCCGGGTACCACACCATCGACGACCTTGAACTGACGTCGCAAAACAG
>NZ_JBXAQS010000007.1:0-85852 GCF_058807475.1 Brevundimonas sp. GW821-FHT12C05 | reverse complement strand
GGCGGCGGCGGCCTCAGCCTGGGCGGCGCTGGCGGCGCGCTCGGCGGCGGCGGCCTGTTCGCGGGCGGCGGCGTCCTTGCGGGCGCGCTCCTCGGCGGCGGCGCGTTCGCGCTCGACGTTCTGCTGGGTGGCCAGCTCGATCGCGCGGCGGCGGGCTTCCTGCTCGGACTGCGACAGGTTGCCGGCGTCGGACGAGGCGGCCGGGCGCGGCGCCTGGGGCGCGGCGGCGGCGGGCGCGGCAGGGCGAGCGACATCGAAGCCTTGCGGACGCTGATGTCCGCCCGGCGTCGCACCCACGCGGCGCTTGGTCTCGACCACCACGGTCTTGGTGCGGCCGTGGCTGAAGCTCTGGCGCACGGTGCCGGTCGAAACCGATCCCGCCGTCCGGGGCTTCAGGCTCAGCGGCGCGCGCGGCCCTGTCGTCGACGCGGGCGCCGAAGGGGTCGTCTTGCCGTCGTTGGTCTTGTCGTTCTCGTCAGTCATCCGGTCGCTTTACTTTGACCCAGGACAGTCCCGGATCGTCGTCCAAACACAAAAAGCCGTGCGGAACTCCGCCCCCCGTCAGGGAGCGGAACCCCGCCCGTCTGAATTTCCATCCGGGGCCCCAGCCGCCTCGTCGCCCCACTGCGGAGGCGTCAACGGTCGAAATCCCGCCAGCCGTTCGACCTCGAAAGTCCAACGATCGGCCCGCCCGCCCTCAAGCAGGACGGCGTGTATCGCATTTTCCAGCCCGAGGGCCAAACTCAAATCGTCAGCGGTGAAGGCCCCGCACACTTTGGGGGGCGGCGTCTGGTGTTTCGCCAGGGCCAGCAGCTTGCCGCGTCCGTCGGCGGACCCGTCCGCCGCCTCGACGATCCATGCGGCCTTTCCGGATCGGATCGCGGCGGCCGACTTTTCGAAGCCAGAGATAAGCGCGCCTTCGCGCCGGGCAAGACCCAGCTGCTCCAGGCAGCGCTTGAAAAGCAGGGTTTCCACCAGATCGGGCAGATCGGCGGCGGGTTTCAGCGGGGCCTTCGCCGCGCGGCTGAACAGGTTCTTCTTGACCGCTGCCTCGATGGAGGCGCGGTCGGCCGCGACCCAGAGGCCGCGGCCGGGCAGCTTGCGCGCCAGGTCGGGGGCGACCGCGCCGTCCGGAGCGGCGACGAAACGGATCAGACGAGATTCATCCATGACCTGGTGGGTGACCAGGTCGCGGCGTTCCCTATCGATCGTTGCGTCGCGCAAGCTCATGAACGGCGGGGGCTCCCATCACGCGTTTTCGGGTTGGTCGAGGTCCTCGGCGTCTTCTGCCGGGGCCTCTTCAGAGGTCTCTTCCGCGGAGGCGGTGTTCGAGAAGACGGCGTCGGCGTCGTATTCGCCTTCCGCGTATTCTTCCTCGTATTCCGGCTCGGGCTCGGGCTGCGGCAGTTCCGAGGCGTCGATCCAGCCGGCGGCCACGCGGGCCTGCAGGATCAGCATCTCGGCGTCTTCCTGCGCCAGGTTGAAGCTCTCCAGCACGCCGGGGACCTTCACGCGTTCGCCGTTGCGGATTTCATATCCGCCACGGATTTCGTCGGTGGCCAGGTCGGCCAGATCCTCGACGGTCTTCACGCCGCCCTCGCCGAGCGCCACGGCCATGGCCAGGGTCACGCCCGGCACCTGAAGCACGCCGTCCTCGACGCCCAGTTCGGTGCGCTTGGCGTCCAGCTCGGCGGCCTTGCGGTCCAGGAAGTCGCGGGCGCGGGCCTGCAGTTCCTCGGCGGTGTCCTCGTCGAAGCCTTCGATGTCGGAGATTTCGTACGGCTCGACGAAGGCCAGATCCTCGACCGTGGCGAAGCCTTCGGTGACCAGCAGCTGGGCGATGACCTCGTCCACGTCCAGGGCTTCCTGGAACAGGCTGGTGCGCTCGCTGAACTCGCGCTGGCGGCGCTCGGAGTCCTGCGACTCGGTGATGATGTCGATCTGCCAGCCGGTCAGCTGCGAGGCGAGGCGGACGTTCTGGCCGCGGCGGCCGATGGCCAGCGACAGCTGCTCGTCCGGCACCACCACTTCAACGCGGTCGGCTTCTTCGTCGAGAACGACCTTCGACACTTCGGCCGGGGCCAGGGCGTTGACGATGAAGGTCGGCTCGTCGTTGTTCCACTGGATGATGTCGATCTTCTCGCCCTGCAGTTCGGCGACGACCGCCTGAACGCGCGAGCCGCGCATGCCGACGCAGGCGCCGACCGGATCGATGGAGGAGTCGTTCGACAGCACGGCCATCTTGGCGCGCGAGCCGGCGTCGCGGGCGGCGGCGCGGATCTCGATCACGCCGTCGTAGACTTCCGGCACTTCCTGCGCGAACAGCTTGGCCATGAAGCCCGGGTGCGAGCGCGACAGCATGACCTGCGGGCCCTTCGCTTCCGGGCGCACGTCGTAGATGTAGGTGCGGATGCGGTCGCCGATGTTGAAGGTTTCGCGCGGGATCGAGTCGTTGCGGCGCATGATGCCTTCGCCACGGCCCAGATCGACGATGGTGTTGCCGTATTCGACGCGCTTGACGGTGCCGTTGACGATCTCGCCGACGCGGTCCTTGAACTCTTCGTACTGATTGGCGCGCTCGGCCTCGCGGACCTTACCGGTCACGACCTGACGGGCCATCTGGGTCTGGACGCGGCCGAACTCGAACGGCGGCAGGTTCTCGACGTATTCCTTGCCGACCTCGGCTTCCGGATCGCGCTTCTGCGCATCCTTCAGGCGCACCATGGCGCTGTCGTTGAACTCTTCCAGCTCGTCTTCCGGCTGCCAGTCGTCCTCGACGATGGTGACGTGACGCGTCAGGGCCAGTTCGCCGGTCTTGTGGTCGATCTTGGCGCGGATGTCGTGGTGCGCGCCATAGCGCGACTTGGCGCCCTTCTGGATCGCTTCCTCGATCGCCTCGATGACGATCTCCTTGTCGATGTTCTTCTCGCGCGCGACCGCATCGGCGATCTGCAGCAGTTCGAGACGGTTCGCGGAAACGCCAACGGCCATGTCTTAGTCCTCAGCCTCAGTCTGGTTGTCTTCATTGCGGGCGGCGCGTTTTTCGGCCCCCGCCTTCATCAGTTCATCGGTCAGCACCAGCTTGGCGTCGACCAGCCATTCGAACGGGATCAGGGCGGTGTCTTCCTCCCCTTCCAGATCGATGGCGATATTGGTGTCTTCGGTTCCGGCCAGCACGCCCTTGAAGCGCTTGCGGCCTTCGACCATCCGGTCCGTCTCCAGACGCGCCTCATAGCCCTCGAACAGGTCGAAGTCGCTCAGGCGGGTCAGCGGGCGATCGATGCCCGGCGACGAGACTTCCAGCAGATATTCGCCGGCGATCGGGTCGGCGGCGTCGAACACCTCCGACACCGCGCGGCTCAGGCGGGCGCATTCTTCGACCGCGATGTCGTGGTCAGAGCCGCGCTCGGCCATGATCTGCAGGCGGCGGCGCAGGGTTCCGCCCATCAGCCGGACGCGCACCACCTCGAGACCCAGGCTCTCAGCGATGGGTTCGATCAGCTCCAGGAGCTGGCGGTCTTCTGCGGTCTTGGCCTTCAAGTTGGATCCCGGGCAAAACAAAAGCGGCTGGCCTTCAGGGCCGCCGCTTCAAACGGCGCCGTTAGGAGCCGGTCTAACGATGTGGGGCGGCATATAGCCCCGCGGGATGCGTTTGTCAGCCCCTGATCACGCGGCCGTCGCCATCCGGGTTCGGCGCGCGACGCCGGACCCGGATGGACGAGGTGCAGATCACGCCGCTTGCAACAGGTCCAACTGGCCCAGGAAGTCGCGCTTGCCCAGGGCCACGCCACGGTTACGCAGGATCGCGTAGGCCGTGGTCACGTGGAAGAAGAAGTTCGGGATGGCGAAGCTGGTCAGATAGCCGGCGCCGTCGAAATCCAGCTCCACGCCCGGGAAGCGCAGCTCGATCCGACGGGTCTCGCCGCCCGCGAACGCCGCCGCGTCGACGCCCTGGATGAAAGCGATCGACAGGGCGATGGTCGCCTTCAGTTCGACCAGCGAGGCCTCGTTGTCGTCCGTCCTGGGCCAGGCCTGGTCGGTCAGGCGCGCGACGCAGCTGCGGCCCGAAAAGCTGGCCATGCGGATCTGGTCGGCGAACGGTTTCATGTCCGGCGCCAGACGCGCCTCCATCAGCTCGGCCTCGTCCAGACCGGCCTCGACGGCCTTGTCGATCAGGTTCGACAGATTGGTCAGGCCGCGCACGAAGATGGGCGCGGACGCATCCTTGAGGGTGAAAGTCATGGCGCAGCCTCCGATGTGATTTTCCGGCTTCCTGCGCCGCCTCCCCGGCGAAAGCCAGAGTCGACTTGCGTGGACCGACTTGCGCGGTCCGGCGTCGCATGGTTCGGGAGCGGATGCGCGTCCTGACGTCCGCCGCCCTGATCGTCGCCTTCGCCGGGCTGACGGCCGTCTGTGCGCGGATCAATGTCCCCATGGTCCCCGTGCCTATGACGATGCAGACCTTCGCGGTCCTGCTGGCCGGCGCCGTTCTGGGGCCCTGGAGAGGTGCGGCGGCGGTTCTTCTGTATTTGGCCCTCGGGGCCGCGGGCCTGCCCGTGTTGTCGGTCGGCGCCTCCGGCCTCGATCATTTCACCGGGCCCACGGCGGGCTACCTGTTCGCCTTCCCGGTCGCGGCGGCTTTGACCGGCGCGCTCTACGACCGGGCGCGCGGCGTGGCGGCCAAGGTCGCTCTGGTGGTGGCCGCCCACCTGCTGATCCTCGTCGTCGGCACGGCGTGGCTGGCGACGGCCATGGGCGCTGCCGCCGTCGCGGCCGGCTTCACGCCCTTCCTGATCGGAGCGCTGGTCAAGTCGGGGCTGGTGGCGGCGTCCGCGGCGGGTCTGTATCGCCTGCCGGCGTTCAGACCCGAATGAACTCCAGGAAGATGGGCGGGGTGTCGCCCAGCTTCTTCTCTTCGTAGCGGGTGACCACGTGGTCCTGCGGCGCCGTGCGCCAGTCGTCGGCGCGGTCGGCGGTCCATTGCAGGCCCGGCGTCCGCTCCAGGCGCTCCAGCGCCCATTCGGCGTAGTCCTTCCAGTCCGTCACGAACCGCAGCCGTCCGCCGGGCTTCAGCAGGCGCGCGATCTCGGCGGCGCTCTCGTCCTGGATCAGGCGGCGCTTGTTATGGCGGGCCTTGTGCCAGGGGTCGGGGAACAGGATCATCACCCGGTCCAGCGAGGCGTCGGGCAGGGCCTTCATCACGTCGCGCGCGTCGTCGGCGTGCAGGCGCACATTCTTCAGGTCGCCGTCCTCGATGTGGCGCAGGGCCGAGCCGACACCGTTCAGGAAGGGCTCGCAGCCGATCATCAGGGCGTCCGGGTGACGCGCGGCCTGGGCGGCCAGATGCTCGCCGCCGCCGAAACCGATCTCCAGCCAGACTTCCTTGGCGCTGGGCATCAGCGCCTGCGGATCGATCGGTCCGGCCTCGGGGTCGGGCACGGCGATGGTCGGCAGCAGGGTGTCGAACAGCGCCGCCTGGCGCGGCTTCAGCGTGCGCGACTTGATGCGCCCGAACGAGCGCAGGGGGCCCCAGGTCGGGGCCTTGGTGTTTTCGGGATCGGAAGACATGGCGGGCCTCGTAGACGCGCCGGACCGATCAGACCAGCGCCTTCAGCTGATCCACCAGATCCGTCTTCTCCCACGAGAAGCCGCCGTCGGCGTCGGGCTGGCGGCCGAAGTGGCCGTAGGCGGCGGTGCGGGCGTAGATCGGCTTGTTCAGGCCCAGATGCTCGCGGATGCCGCGCGGAGTGCCACCGCCGATGAAGCCCAGCAGCTTTTCCTCGAGCACGCTCTCGTCGATCTTGCCGGTGCGGTGCAGGTCGACGTGGATCGACTGGGGTTCCGCCACGCCGATGGCGTAGCTGATCTGGATGGTGCAGCGCTCGGCCAGGCCTGCGGCGACCACGTTCTTGGCCAGGTAGCGGCAGGCGTAGGCGGCCGAGCGGTCGACCTTCGTCGGGTCCTTGCCCGAGAAGGCGCCGCCGCCGTGCGGAGCCGCGCCGCCGTAGGTGTCGACGATGATCTTGCGGCCGGTCAGACCGGTGTCGCCGTCCGGCCCGCCGATCTCGAAGATGCCGGTCGGATTGATGTGCCAGACGGTGTTCTCGTCGGTGAAGCCTTCGGGCAGCACCTCCAGGATCAGTGGCTTGACGAAGGCGGTCACCTCGGCGGCCCGGCCGACCGCATGCTGGGTCGACAGCACGATCGAGGTCGCGCGCACCGGCTTGCCGTTCTCGTACTGGATGGTGACCTGCGACTTCGCATCAGGTTCCAGAAGGGTGCCGCCCGCGTGGCGAACCTCCGCCAGCTTCTTGAGGATGTTGTGGCTGTACTGAAGGGTGGCCGGCATCAGTTCGGGCGTCTCGTTCGAGGCATAGCCGAACATGATGCCCTGGTCGCCCGCGCCCTCGTCCTTGTTGCCGGCGGCGTCCACGCCCACGGCGATATCGGCCGACTGGCCGTGCAGGTGGTTCTGGAACTCGAAGGTGTTCCAGTGGAACTGGTCCTGCTCATAGCCGATGTCGCGCACGGCGGCGCGAACGACGGCCTCGATCTCCTGCTCGATGCCCGGGGCCCATTGACCGTCCACGCCCATGATCCCCCGGCCGCGGATTTCGCCGGCCAGCACCACCAGATTGGTGGTGGTCAGGGTCTCGCACGCCACCCGCGCCTCCGGATCCTTCGACAGGAACAGGTCCACCACGGAATCGGAAATGCGGTCGGCGACCTTGTCCGGGTGGCCCTCGGAAACGCTTTCCGAGGTGAACAGGAAGGATGAACGGGACAAGGCAGGCTCCTGGGGGGCGACCCGCCAAACATATAAAGCTATGTTTATATGTTCAAGTCGCGCTGCGTTCGGGACGGCGCCAACGGGCCTCGGTGCTCACCGGCCGCTCCCCCGCCATCCAGCGCTCGACCACGCCGCCGGCGAGGCACAGGACCAACAGGACGCCGATGCCCCAGCGGGACGCCACGTCCATGCGGATGTGCTGCTCCTGCAGATCCGGCGTCAGGAACATCAGGCCGTGGGCAATCATGGTCAGGCCGGCGAAGGCGGACGCGGCCAGCGTCCACCAGCGGTCCCGGCGCAGCGCCAGCCAGACCAGGGCCGCGAACAGGGCCAGGTCGACGATCGCCTCGCCGAGGCGGAAATCCTTCAGGGTGACGGTCTGCAGCATGAAGCTGGCCAGGAAGGCGAACACGAACACGGCCACGCCTGTCCGCTCGGTGTGCCCCCCGCGCATCCACGCCCAGGCGAAGACGCCCAGACTGAGCAGCAGATAGAAGAGTTGAAAGGGCGCCATGGCTCCTCCAGCGGCGGAGCCCGCGCCGGCCTTACGGGGCCGGGGCGCGGGCGGCGCCTTGCATGACGGTTTCGTCGATGGTCAGGACCTGACGCTGATAGGCGACGACGCTGTCGGCGATCGCTCGCATCATCACCGCGGCCAGGACCAGCATCACGACGATGATCAGGACGCGGACGCCCCAGTTGCGGGGCGGTGGCCGGTACCCGAGCCGGGGTTCTGCGCGCCCACCTGGGCCATCACCCAGCCCGCGCTCAGCACCTGCTGCAGCAGTTCCCTCGGATTCGACCGTTCCGCGTCCGCGGCCAGTCCGCGCATCAGATGCGCGCGCACCGGGTCGTTCTTCCCGAGCGAGCTGAATCCCTCCAGCGCGGCCTCCAGGTCCTCCCAGGTCCACTGGGGTAGGGGTTGTGTTTGAGAAACCATCGTCTGCCTCCCTGACGTGGGGGACAGAAGAGGGGGCGGAATCCGGAACGCCAATGGAGTCTTTCGTAGCCTCTGGTACGTTTCGTTCCAGAAGCGCCAACGCCGCCTTGCGCCGGTTGACCCCCAGTCGGCGGCACGCCTCGTGCACGTGCTTCTTGACCGTGGCTTCCGACAGATTCAACCGAACGGCGATTTCCTTGTCGGTCAGGAAAGCCGTCAGTCTGAGGCATTGTTCCTGACGCGCGCTGAGACCTGCCGACATCGATCGCTCCGATACTGCGATCTTGCTAGGACGATCCGGACAGGGCGTCCAGACCAGCTCTCGCTTGAGGCGCCGGTCTGTCGCCGTTCCGCGCGCCGGCCGCCGGTTCCGGCCTGGAGAAATCCGTTCCTGGCGCGCGCGATAGCCGGTCGTCGGGCAGGGCGGCGAAGCCCCCGGCGGCGGATTGCCGCCGAGGGGACGCTGAGGTCGGATTCAACTGCACATTGGATGCCGCAGGGGGCGAATGTTCACCGGGCGGCGTCGCCGCCGCCCGGATGACCGCAAACCGCCCCGGCCCGCGCCGCGGCGATCACAAGGTGTTCAACTGACGTTGTGAGGAAGTGGCGCCGCTTAGGCGACCACCGCGAACGGAAGCTGGACCTATCCAGCGATCGCCTCTTCGATGAGGGCCTTCAATTCCGGCGCGAGAGTTAACCTCTCAGGGATAGCGAGTGCGGCCGCCAATCCGGCCGCACTCGTGACGAGACGCTACAGTCAGTTTTCGACGGCGAGGCCGGGGATGTATTGCGAAGCAATCTTGTCAGCAAATCTCTGGGGCCCAGCGCCCAAGAGGTTCGTCAGAACGATCACCGTAAGGTCATCCTCAGGGTAGATGAAGATCGCCGCGCGATCGCCGCCCGTGGGCGTGATCGCGGGATGTTCCGCGCGGCGGATGACCGGCCAGCCCAGTCCATAGCCATTGATGATCCGGTTGAAGCCGCGATAGCTTCCGTCGGGCAGTTGCTGCGGGGTCCAGAGCTGTTCGAGGCCACTTTCGCTGACCAGTTTGCGATTCTGCAGCGCGATAACCCATGCGGCCAGATCCCTGGCCGTGGCCTGAACGCCTGCGGCGGTATGCATGTAGGCGGGCCATGTCTCACGGCGCAGGAACGGGGTCTCGCTGCGCTCGACGCCGACGGTCCTCATGTCCGTTATCTGCAGCGTCAAATAGGTATAGAGCGAGGCGAGCTCGGGCACGGTATCGGCGGTGTGTCCAAAACGTGCCTGCTCCATGCCCGCCGCGTTGAACTGTCCCTCGCGAACGAAATCAACGAAGGGCTTGCCCGAGAGCTTCTCGATGATCTTGCCCATCAGGACATAGCCGGTCTGGTTGTAGGCATACTGCGTCCCGGGTGCATATCGCAGGGGAAGTTCCTGCACCCTTGCCCAGGCGGCGTCGGGCTCGGCGCCGTCGATCAGTCGGGTATTGTCGTCAATGATCTCGGGCAGGCCGGATGTGTGCGTGAGGATCTGGCGGACCGTGATCTCATTCCACGATGCCGGAAGCTCTTCGAGATAGTGCGTCACCGACGCATCGAGATCGAGCTTTCCAGCCTCGACCAGCTGCATCGCCGCGACGCCGGTGAAGGCCTTGCTGATCGAATTGATGCCGAAAACAGTGCGGTCCGTCACAGGCGTCGCGGTCTCGAGGTTGGACTGGCCGTAGGCGCCCGTGAATATGATTTCGCCGTTTCTCACGATCGCCAGCTGGAGCCCCGGAATACCGCGAGAAGCCATCTCGCTTTGGACCAGGCGTTCGATCGCGACGGTCTTGTCGTCCGTTTCCGCGACCTGCGTTGTTTGGGCGTTTGCGCTGTCGGTAACACCGCTCATGACCGCAATCAGGCCGATTGCGGCGGAAATTTTGTTCAGCATTCTTTTGGTCATCCAGAGCTTAGAGGGTACCGGTTGCGATTGTGGATCGGGCGATCGACGCGCCTTTGCGATCCCCAAGGCGGGAGTAACAGGAGTTGCGTCGGGCGCAACGGCGCGTTGACTGGGAGATGGGCTGGTCATGGCGTCGGTTGATCCGTTCGCTGCACGCTCGTCCATCCCGGCTCGGTCAATGGTTCGCCTTGATCGGCGAACAGCAGCGCATCCCGGCGAACGGTCGCCTCAAGGGGGCTGCAGGTTTGGGTGCGACTCCGACCCGCCGCCCGGCGAATACCGGCCCAATACGTCAGCTGCGATCGCCGCTGCGCTCCATCGGCTTGGATTCCCGGGTCATGGTTTTGGTCGCTACGCAGTCGTAGCCCGACTCCCATTTAGAAGCCGGAGGCCCGTCACGGCCGCGACACGCTCAGCGCGGCCCGAAAGGCCTCCCACTGGGCGTCCGCACAACTCCCAAGCGGAAGCGCCTGCCGACCCATCCCGGCCCGGCTTTGAAGCTAACAATACTCAGGAAAAATGGTGCCGCTTAGGTGACTCGAACACCTGACCCCCGCATTACGAATGCGATGCTCTACCAGCTGAGCTAAAGCGGCCTGCCGACCGGTTCGGGGCGTTTCCGAACCGCGCGAGAGGCGCTCTTTATACGCGGGCCGCCGGATTGCCAAGCGCCAGCAGCACGGCGGCGTCGGTCGGCTCGCCCGCGGTGCGGATTTCGGCGAAACCCGCCGCCGCCAGAGGGGCCGCCGCCGCCGCCGAAATCGCGATCGCCAGCCGTCCCGCGCCGCCGTCGCGGCCCAACGCCCGGGCCACCGCTTTGGCTGCGCGAGGGGAGTGGGCCAGCACCGCCTCGAAGTCCGCCGGCGCCTTGGCCCGGGTCTCCGTCGCCTCATAGACCGGCAGGATCACGGTCTCGACCGCGCGGTTCAGCAGGGCGTCCAGATCCCCCGCGGGCTCACGTGCGCCCGGCACGAGCACCCGCCCGACCGCTTCGCCCGCGATCAGCCAGGCCAGGTCCGACAGGGCTCCCGAGGCCGAGGTCACGGTCCTGAACCCGGCCTGCCGCGCCCGCTCGGCGGTCACATCGCCCACGGCGAACACGGGCAGGGCGCGCTCGGGCGTCAGGTCGGCGAAGACCGCCACCCCATTCGGGCTGGTGAAGGCCAGGGCCGTGAATCCGGTCAGGTCGGGGGCGGGCTGGATGATGGGGCGGACAGCCAGAACCGGCGCGATCAGGGGTTCGAAGCCGCGGGCGGCCAACCGCGTCGCCGTCCGGGATGCGCCCGGTTCGGTGCGGGTCACCCAGATGCGGCGGACGCCGGTCAGGTCGTGATCCTCTGGTCGCCGGCGGCGGCGTGCACCTCGGCCCCCAGGCGCAGGCCCAGGGCGCGGGCCTGGGACTGCGCGTCGTCGGCGTGGACATCGCCGATCTCGCCCGACCGCCGCCAGCGGACCGAGCCGTCCGGGGCCAGCATTTCGGTGGTCAGGCGCAGATGGCCCTCGCCGATCTCGGCATGGGCGCCGATCGCCGTGCGGCACGACCCTTCCAGCGCGGTCATCGCCCCGCGTTCGGCGGCCACGGCCAGGGCGGTCATCGGATGGTTCAGGGCCGCGACCCAGGCCGCGTTCTCGCCCTCGCGGGTCTGCAGCGCCAGCGCGCCCTGGCCCGGCGCGGGCAGGAAGGCGTCCAGCGACAGCCGCTCGCGGATCACGTCCTCGAAGCCGAGACGGTTCAGGCCGGACACGGCCAGCAGGATGGCTTCGAACTCGCCCTCCGCCAGCTTGCGCAGCCGGGTGTCGACATTGCCGCGCAACATCTCGATCTTCAGGTCCGGCCGCAGCGCCAGCGCCTGCGCCTGCCGCCGCAGCGAGGCGGTGCCCAGTCGGGCGCTCACGGGAAGACTGTCGAATCCGGCGAAGTCGGTGCTGACGAAGGCGTCGCGCGGATCCTCCCGTTCGGGGACGGCGGCGATGCACAGGCCATGCGGCTGTTCCGCGGGCACGTCCTTCATGGAATGGACCGCCACATCGACCCGGCCCTCCAGCAGGGCCTCCTCGATTTCCTTGGTGAATAGGGCCTTGCCGCCGATCTCCAGCAGGCGGCGGTCCTGCACCCGGTCGCCGGTGGTGAGGATCTCGACCAGCGGCACGGCGTCGGCCAGATCCGCGTCCGCCACTCCCATGGCCCGACCGATGGCGCGCTGCATCATGCCCGACTGGGTGAGCGCCAGCTTGGATCGCCGGGTGCCGATGCGGATGGGAAAGGTCATGAGGCGTTGCGCGGGTCCGACGGGGTCGCTACCTCGACCCCATGATGATGGCCGCCGACTATAGCAGTGAAAAGGGCCGGGCAACCGAAGCCCCCGCTGCAGACCTCGTCGTGCTGGGTCTGGAGACCAGCTGCGACGAGACCGCCGCTTCGGTGGTGCGCCTGGCGCCGGACGGCGTGGCGACGGTCCTGTCCTCGGTCGTGCACAGCCAGATCGACGACCATGCGGCCTATGGCGGCGTCGTGCCCGAGATCGCGGCCCGCAGCCATGTCGAGATGATCGACGGGGTCGCGCGCCGCGCGATGGCCGAGGCCGGGCTGGACTACGGCCAGCTGGACGGCGTCGCCGCCACGGCCGGGCCGGGCCTCGTCGGCGGAGTCATGGTGGGCCTGAGCTACGGCAAGGCCGTGGCCCTGGCCCGCGACCTGCCGCTGATCGCGGTCAATCACCTGGAGGGCCATGCGGTCTCCGCCCGGCTGGGCGAGCCGGTGGCCTATCCCTTCCTGCTGCTGCTGGTCTCGGGCGGCCATTGCCAACTGCTGGAGGTGCGCGGCGTCGGCGACATGACCCGTCTGGGCACGACCATCGACGATGCGGCCGGCGAAGCTTTCGACAAGATCGCCAAGGCGCTGGGCCTCGGCTATCCGGGCGGTCCGGCGCTGGAGAACCTGGCCGGGAAGGGCGACGGGGCCCGCTTCGATCTGCCGCGCGCCCTGCTGGGCCGAAAGGACTGCGACTTCTCCTTTTCGGGCCTGAAGACCGCCGCCTCACGCCTCGCCGCGACCTGCGAGACCGAACAGGACAAGGCCGACCTCGCCGATGCCGTCCAGACCGCCATCGCCCGCCAGCTCGCCGAGCGCTCGGATCGGGCGCTGAAGGAGTACGCGGACCTGCATGAGCATCGTCTGTTCGTGGTGGCGGGCGGCGTCGCGGCCAACCGGACGATCCGGTCCACGCTCGAAGCGGTGGCGGCGAAGAACGGCTTCGCCTTCCTCGCCCCGCCCATGGCCTACTGCACCGACAACGCGGCCATGATCGCCCTGGCCGGCGCGGAACGGCTGCAGAAGGGGCTGACGTCGGACATCGACACCGCCGCCCGGCCGCGCTGGCCGCTGGACGAACAGAAGGCGCTCGCCGATCCGGCCCACAAGCCGGGCCGCAAGGGCGCCAAGGCCTAGTTCAGGGTCAGTGCGGGCGCCTCGGTGATCGCATAGGCGATCGGGGGCGCCAGCGGCTTGCCGCAAGGCGCCTGGATGACCGCGTCGTTGTCGCGCCGGACCAGGCGGACCGGCTCGCTCGCGGCGCACCGCGCCTGCACCGCCGCGAACGCCGCCGAAGCGGCGGCCAGCGGGTCGACACCCTCGATCGCCTTCAACGGAATCTCGCCGGTCAGCGGTCCGCACGCCCCTTCATTGGCCAGCTGGACATAACCCTCGCGGATGTAGAAGCCGGTGGAACCGCCCGCCGTGCAGGCCTGGGCATTCAGATGCGAGAGGGTCGCGACGACGAGATTCTGGTCCGACGGCCGGTTCTCCCAACGCACCCCGAAACCGGTCAGGCGCGCCTCGATCTCGGTCCAGCGGCTCTCGGCCGGAGCGTCGAACAGCAGAGCCGCCGCCGACGCGGGGCCAAGGGCGGTCAGAAA
This sequence comes from Brevundimonas sp. GW821-FHT12C05, assembly GCF_058807475.1. Taxonomy (NCBI): domain Bacteria; kingdom Pseudomonadati; phylum Pseudomonadota; class Alphaproteobacteria; order Caulobacterales; family Caulobacteraceae; genus Brevundimonas; species Brevundimonas sp. GW821-FHT12C05. The sequence goes on along the minus strand of NZ_JBXAQS010000007.1, from coordinate 72,277 downwards.
GTCGGTCGGACCGTATTCCGGGGTCTGATCCGCCCGATCGATCAGGGTCTTCCAGACGTCGAACACCGACAGGGGCGCGCGGGAGATACGGCGCAGATCCATGTCGGCCAGCCACTGGATCACCACGCCGCAGTCGTAGACCGCCGAGCCCGAGGCCATCCGCTCGGCGGCGGACGGACGCGCTGCGACCCGCCGCCGACAGCCGGTCAGACGCTCTGACAGGCTCTCGCGCGCCTTCGCCTCCGTCATGCGGCCGGTGGTGACGGCGCCGACCAATGCCATGTACTCGGCTCCGCCCTCGTGCAGCCACGGCGTCCCTTCGGCGGGGCGAGCGTGGTGGCTGTTCCAGAGGTGAGCGGTCTCATGGAAGGCGAAGGGGGCCACCGGCTCGAGCGCGTCGGCGTCCGGCGCGGCCCAGGATGCGCCATTGAAGCGGGCCGAGATGAGCCCGGTGTCGGTCACGTCGCCGCGGAAGCTCATCGGACCCGCGCCCTGGATCGTGGCGGAGAGGGCCGGCGGCGTCGGCGGCGGCCCGAAGCGCGCGGAAAAGAAGCCGATGGCGTCGTCGAAAGCGCCGAAGACCGTGTCGCGCAAAGCCGGCGGCAGATCGTCCGCCGCGATCGCCAAGGCGCCGGAGGGCAGGCGTCGGACGGCCGATGATGGGCCGAGGTAGACATAGCCGTCAGCCCTGTTGGCGGGTGTCAGCGTCCAGCCTTCGGGGGCAGTGGCGGCCAGGGTCGGCGACTGGCCCGCGCCCTTCAGCGCCGGGGCGTAGAGCACATAGCCCTCGCCGACGCGCACCAGGGCGATATAGCCGCGCCCATCCTCCGTGCTGTCGGGACGCAGCAGGAGCGAGAATTCGGCGCCGGGCGTCGCGGCGGTCACGCCCGCGGCGTCCAGTTCGATCCCCTCGCTCTGCGGACTCCAGTCGTTCCGCGCGACTCCCGGATCGGCGAACTCGAACCGCCCCGTCGGCGCCGTCAGCCGATAGTGGGCCAAGACCCCGTCCGGGGTCGGCGTCAGGGTCACGTCCTGGGCGAGGGCCGGCGGCGCAAGGATCGCCATGGCGCAGGCGGCCATGGCGCCGAATCCCGCCGCATGACGTTTCCGCATCCTGATCCCTTGCGCCCGCCTGTCCATTCGCCAGCTTTGGCAGGGCGCCGGGGACCGGGCAAATGAAGCTTTGGCCATCCAGCACGCGGTCCCGGCTTGGCAACTGGAGACCTCTCGTCCCATAGAGGGCGTTGAATACATACGGTGGGCTTTATGGAATTTCGCACCGCAGGGGTGATCGGCGCCGGCGCCTGGGGCACGGCCCTGGCCCAGGTCGCGGGCTGGGCCGGGCTGGACGTGCTGCTGCAGGCGCGCGAGCCGGACGTGGTCGAAAGCATCCGCGAGCGCCGGATCAACGAGGCCTTCCTGCCCGGCGTGACCCTGGACGACCACATCTCGGTCACGACCGAACTGGCCGACCTGGCCTCCTGCGACGTCATCCTCGCCGTGCCGCCCGCCCAGCACATGCGCTCGACCCTGGCCGCCTTCGCCGCCCACCATCGGCCCGGCGTGCCGATCGTGCTGTGCTCCAAGGGCATCGAGCGCGGCTCGCTGAAGCTGATGACCGACGTCCTGGCCGAGACGATTCCCGCCGCCCCGGCCGCCGTCCTGTCGGGCCCCAGCTTCGCCGGCGAGGTCGCGCGCGGCCTGCCCAGCGCCGTCACCCTGGCCTGTGCCGATGAAGCCTTGGGTGAGGAACTGATGCTGACCCTGTCGGCCCCCGGCTTCCGCCCCTATCTGGCGACGGACCTGATCGGCGCCGAGGTCGGCGGGGCGATCAAGAACGTGCTGGCCATCGCCTGCGGCATGAGCGAGGGCAAGGGTCTGGGCCGCAGCGCCCATGCCGCCATCATCACCCGCGGCTTCGCCGAGATGACCCGCCTTGGCGTGGCGCTGGGCGGGCAGGCCGAGACCGTCGCGGGCCTGTGCGGTCTCGGGGATCTGGTCCTGACCTGCTCCAGTCCGCAGTCGCGCAACATGAGCCTGGGCCTCGCCCTGGGGCAGGGCCAGACCGTCGAACAGGCGCTGGCCGGCAAACGGTCGGTCGCCGAGGGCTATGAGAGCGCGCCCGCCGTACGCGAACTGGCGACCAGGATGGGCGTCGACATGCCCATTTCACTCGCCGTCGCCGCCCTGCTCAACGGCGAGACCACGGTGGACGAGGTCATCGACAATCTGCTGTCCCGCCCGCTGAAGGTCGAGCGCGACTAGTGACAGACGCCTCTCAAGCCGAACGCAAGCGGGTCTGGAAGACGCCGCCGAATGTGGCCCTTTGCGCCGAAACCGACATCGCCGACCCCGGCTCGCGCGCCTTCGTGCTGCAGATCGGCGAGGCCTTCTTCCACGGCTTCGTGGTGCGCAAGGACGGCCAGGTCGCGGGCTATGTCGACCGCTGCCCGCACCAGGGCTTTCCGCTGGCGATCGAGCTGGACCGCTATCTGACGCCGGACGGGTCCCTGATCCTGTGCGGTTGGCACGGGGCGGTGTTCGAGCCCCTGACCGGTGAATGCACCGGCGGTCCCTGCGCAGGCGGGCGACTGACCCCGTGGCCGGTTCAGGCCGTGAACGGGATCATCCGGACGGCCTAGGCGCGCAGCAGGTACAGGCCGAAGCCGATGAACGGTCGGCCGAACTCCAGCACCATCTTCACCCGGTCCGCGACGGCCTGCACGGTCGCGGTCTCCGGCGCGGCCGGATGGGCCGCCAGCCAGTCGCGCGCGGCCTTGTCGGCCGCCGCCGCATAGGCGTCGAACACGGCTTGCGGCGAGACTTCGGACCAGACGATCTCGAACCCGGCCACCTCGGCGGCGCTCTTCCATCCCGCATCATCCGCATACTGATTGGTCGCTTCGGCGATCTGGCGCAGGGGGGCGGGTGGTTCGGCGACCCAGACCAGATCGCCCCACAGCAGCCAGCCGCCCGGCTTCAGCCGGGTCTTCAGGAAGGCGAAGCCGGCCTCGGGCGTCGGCCGGCCCTCGCCGTTGACGTTGGTGGTTCCCAGGGCGGTGATAAGATCGAGCGGGGGCAGGGTCGCCAGCACATCCGCCGCCGCGCCTACGGCCAGATGAACCCGGTCGTCCAGCCCGGCGACGGCGATCCGCTCCCGCGCCAGACCGGCCATCACCGGGTCGTACTCGATCGCCGTGACCTCCAGACCGAAGGCCTGCGCTATCCGGATCGCCACCCCGGCGTTGCCGGTCCCGACATCGGCGGCCAGCGCGCCGGTCGCCGATCCCGTCCGCGCCACGGCGCCTTCGACAGTGGCCATGGTCACGCCGTTGCAGACCTCCAGCGCCTCATAGGCGATGCGATTGTAGCTGGTGCTCATCAGGCCGTTGTGTCGCGGAGAGAAGGGGTGGGCAAGCGCTCACTTCTCGGCGCAAATGAAGTACTTTACATTTCAAAGCACATCATCTACACCGGCCCCATCGCAACCGGACTTCCTCCCTCATGACCGCCGCCGTCCTCGCACCGTCCCCCGATCAGGTCTCGCCGACGCTCGCCGTCGCAGCAGGGCGCGTGCTGGCCCTCGCCGGGACAGCCTTCGGCCTGTCCAACCTGTTCCAGTACGGCGTTCAGAGCGGCCTGCTGCATCTTCATCCCGCGGTCCTTTCGTTGAGCTGGCCGATCACGGTGGGCGTCTTCCTGTTCGCCCTGGCCCGCCTGCGCCGCATCGGCGGGGACAACGGGCGCCGCGCCGCCGTCTGGTCCCGCTTCGGCATCGCCGCCATGATCGGCGCGGCCCTGACCCTGCTGGCCGTCTCGTTCGTCCGGCAGGACTTCACCACCATGTTCTGGATGACGCCCGTCGGCATTGGCCTCTACGCCGTGGCCTGGACCACCGCCGCCGTTCGCGGCCGTCGCGGCTGGATGATGGCTCCGGCGCTCGGCGCCGTGTGCGCCGTCGGCGGCGCCGTCTCCGTGCTGGGAACGCCGCAACAGTATCTCGTCTACGCCGTCGCTCTGTTCGCCTTCGTCCTCATCCCCGGCGCCTGGCTGGCGTCCGGCCGCAAGGCCTGAAAGAAATGACCCTCATGACCGACTCAGACAACGCCCCCGCCGACATCGCCTGGCTGCGCCAGCTGGCCGAGGAGAACGGGACCGGCCCCATGCGCGGCGCCTCGATCCTGCTGGCCGCCGGCCTGATCTACGGCGTCACCAGCCTGGTGCACTGGGCCCATATGACGGGGCTGATCCTGCCTCAGTACGCCGCCGCCGGGATCGAGTGGCTGATCGCCACCGGCATCTTCCTGGTGGTCTGCTTCACCATAAGCATCCGTCTGCGCCGGGCCGGGGGCGTCCGCACCGGCGCCCAGCGCGCCATCGGCACGATCTGGTCGGCGGTCGGCTGGGGGATCTTCGCCCTCTTCGCCTCCATGACCATGGTCAGCGCCCGTCTGGGGGCGAACCAGGACAGCATGATGTTCTGGCTGGTGCCATCGATCGTCATGGTCTTCTACGGGATGGGCTGGGCCGTCACCGCCGCCATGCTCAGGTCCCGCCCGCTGTTGCTGCTGGCGGTCGGCTCCTTCCTGTCCGCCCCGGTCATGGGCCTGTTCGCCGGTTCGGCCGCGATCTATCTGGCCTACGCCGCCGCCCTGTTCCTGCTGATGGCCCTGCCGGGCTTCCTGCTGATGCGCCAGTCGAAGTCGGCCTGATCCATGGCTGACGAGTTCGACATCAACCGGATCGACGACATCATCCATGGACGGGTCCGGCTGGGCATCATGGCGGTGCTGGCCGGAGTCGACAGCGCCGACTTCAACACCCTGAAGACCCGGCTGCAGACGACGGACGGCAATCTGTCCGTCCACCTGCGCAAGCTCGAGGACGCCGGCTTCGTCGCGGTCAACAAGCGGTTCGAGGGACGTAAGCCCCTGACCGAGGCCTCGATGACGCCCGCCGGCCGCAAGGCCTTCGTGGCCTATCTCGACGCCATGCAGGGCCTTGTCGGGAAGGCGTGACGCGACCCGTGTCAGGGGTTAGACGGAACGGATGACGGACCGCATCCACCGCTTCGACGCTCTCGACAATTTCCGCGACTACGGTGATTACGACACCGCCGCGGGCCGCCGGATCGCGCGCGGTCGCCTGTTCCGTTCGGCCCATCAGGCGCGGGTCTCGGACGCGGACCTGGAGCGGCTCGGCGGTCTGGGCATCGGCACGATCGTCGATCTGCGCCGCTCCGGCGAGCGCCGCGACCAGCCCTCGAAACGGCCGGCCGGTTGGGCCGGTCAGGTGCTGGACAGCGACCTGGGTCCTGACGGCGAGGCCCCGCACATCACCTTCCTGAAGACCTCGGACCTGACCGTCGACGCGGGCAGGACCTTCATGACCGGCGTCTATCGCACCCTGCCGTACGAGCCCGCCCACCTTGACCTGTTCGCCCGCTATTTCCGGGCGCTCGGCGAAGGCGACGGCGCGGTCCTGATTCATTGCGCGGCGGGCAAGGACCGGACCGGCACGCTGGCGGCCTTGACCCACCATCTGCTCGGCGTCCACCACGATGACCTGATCGCCGACTACATGCTGACCAACACCGCCGTGGATCTGGAGGGCATGGCCCCCAAGGTGGCGCGCCAGCTGGAGAAGATGACCGGCCGGGCCCCCGCCCACGACGCCGTCATCGCCTTTCTCGGCGTCGAGCCGGTCTATCTGGAGACCGCCTTCGCCGGGATCGAGGACCGCCACGGATCGCTCGACGCCTATCTGGAACAGGCGTTGGGCGTGGACGCCGCCTTGCGTGACCGTATCGGCGAGCGGCTGTCGGCGTGACCTTCCGGGCCATCGAGCGGCGGCCCCTGCCGTGGCGCGAGCCGCTCGCCGCCGCCGCCGGACTGCGCCATCGCGATGGGGCGCTGGCCCTGCTGTCCGACGGCGGGCCGCTGGGCCGCTGGTCCTTCGTCGCCGCCGATCCGGACCGGGTGATCATCGAACCGGTCGAGGCCGGGCTGGATCGCCTGCGGGATCCGGACTTCGACGAGGGCGTGGTCGGCCTGCTGGCCTATGACGCCGGCGCCCGTCCCGCCACCGGACCGCGCCCTTCGATCTGGCCCGACCTGATGCTGGCCCGCTATCCATCGATGCTTGTCTTCGATCATCGGGACCGCAGCGTCCTCGCCGTTGGGCGCGGTGCGGACGCCGAAACCGCCGGGATCGCCGCCGGGGTCGCCCAGGCTTGGTTCGCCGCCGCGGCGGAGCCGGTCACCCCGCCGCCGCCCGCCGACCGCCTGAACCCCGAGGCGCCGGCCGACGCTTATGAGGCCGCGGTCGCCGACGTGGTCGCTCGCATCGGCGAGGGCGAGCTGTTCCAGGCCAATATCGCCCGGGCCTGGACCGGCGCGCTGCATCCCGATGCTGATCCGTTCGATGTGCTCCTGCGGCTGGCGGGGCGGGCTTCGGCCTATGGCGCCTTCTGGCGGCTGGGCGATCGGGCGATCGTTTCCAACTCGCCCGAGTTGTTCCTGACCCTGGACGGCGACCGCATCGAGACCCGACCGATCAAGGGCACCCGCCCGCGGGACCCGGACCCCGTCCGCGACGCCGTCCTCGCTGACGAACTGCAGGCCAGCGCCAAGGATCGGGCGGAGAACCTGATGATCGTCGATCTGATGCGCAACGACCTGGCTCGCGCCGCCGTGCCCGGTTCGGTCGCGGTCGAGCGGCTGTTCGAGGTCGAGCGGCTGGCCACCGTGCATCACCTGGTCTCGACGGTGACGGCGCGGGCGCAGCCGGATGTCGGCCCGGCGGATCTGCTGGAGGCGACCTTCCCGCCCGGCTCGATCACCGGTGCGCCCAAGCATCAGGCCATGAAGGTCATCGCGGGCCACGAGCCACCACGCGGCCCCTGGTGCGGCAGCCTGTTTCACATCGCGGACGGACGGCTGACGGCCTCGGTGCTGATCCGCACCGCGGCGTTCGAGCGGACGTCAGGAGAGTGGCGGTTCCGGACTCTCGCCGGGGCGGGCATCGTGGCCGACAGCGACCCGACGGCCGAACTGGCCGAGACCGAGGCCAAGATCCGCGCCCTGCGCGAGGCCCTGACGGGCGGCTAGGCTAGCGCTCTAGCAGTTCGAGCAGAGCGTCTTGTCGCTGACGCGCGGCCGCAAATAGTAGGTGTGCGAGAATTTGGTGATGTTCGGCATCAGATAGTCGGCGGGCGAGTCATAGTCGAAGGTCGCCTCGGAGATGATCAGACTCTGGCCATCGGTCAGCAGGTCCGCGGGGATGGTCACCTGGGAGCCCTTGACCAGGGCGGTCAGGCCGGAACCGCGGCTCCAGTCGACCTTCACCAGGTTGCCGGTGCGCGTGACGCTGGTGACCCGCTGCTTCAGCGTCGTGGTCGAGAACGGCTTCATGATCAGGCCGCCGATGCCGAAGATGTCGTCCAGATTGCTCGTGGTGACGGTTTCTTCCTGCGCGACCAGATCGGCGACCGCGGCGGAAACGTGGCCCATCCGCTTCTGGGCCATATAGCCCTGACAGAACTCGGACAGGCCCAGATAGAAGGCGATGAGCACGGGCGCCAACAGGGCGAACTCCACCGCCGAAATGCCTCGTTCGTCGCCGGCCAGTCGTCTGAACAGGGACCGGGTCATGCGGGTTCGTTCCGGAAGGCGGTGGTCGCGGTCATCCGTACGGTGCCGTCCTTCAGCCGCGACAGGCCCTGGGCCATGAAGGTGGTCAACAGGGGCACCTTGTACCAGGAGCGCACCAGCACCAGGTCGCCGGGCTGGCCGTTCGCATAGGTCAGGCCGGATTCACTGAAGGTCCCGCCGGCCATGGGATCGGGCGGCGCGGTGTTGAACTGGGGGATGACCCGCACGTCCACGGTCAGCCGGTCAGGGCAGTCGGCGGCGAAGATGCTCATCCGCGCACAGACGCCCGATTTGAACTGAGCGGCGGTCATGCCCCTGTCCTTGGCCTGGCCGGTGCGGATCAGGCGGCCCTGTTCGATGGTGGCGTTCTCCAGCACGGAGTCGGTGACGAACACCAGGCCCAGCTCGAGGATGGCGAACATCATCAGGCAGAAGGGGAGGGCGACCATGGCGAACTCGACCGCCGCCGAGCCTTCGCGGGCGCGCGAAGGTCCATGCCGTGGACGGCGGGCCGGCTCCGTTCCGGAAGATCTGATCTCCGCCACCGGGCCTTAGGGCGTCGGAGCTTCGGCGGTGGAACCGGAGGTCCCACGCACCGAGGGCGAGCACGAGCTGGCGCAGGCCATCTCCGTCGCCTGACCGCCGCGCCACACGCGCACCCGACCGCCGCCGTCGCCCGAGGTGACGACCACCTGGCTCTGGAAGACGGTGCGGCCGATCGGATCGACGGCGATGACCTCGGTCACGCCGTATCCCTTGCCCGTAATATAGAGGGTGTTGGAATCGACCACGGTCACGTCCGCGATCTGGGGGTTGCCGACGATGACCGAGCCGGCCGCGCCGCGCAGCTGCACCCGCCGCGCCTGATCGATCTCGACGTTCAGGCTGGCGGACTGGGCCGCGACGATCGCCGGCGCGGCCAGGACGGCGGCGGCGGCGACAATGGCGGCAAGGCGGATCGGGTGGATCATGGCGACGTCTTCCAATGAACGGGCGCGCGCGTGAGCGTAAGCCGGACAGTGCGTCGGCAATCCTCAAGAAAGTCTGAAATGGCGGCGGGGGGGACTCCAGAAGGGCGGTCCCCATCTGGCCTCAGTGAGCGTATCCGCAGATTTTTAGAGTAAACTCGACAGTAACCAAGAGCGAAGACCGGGCCTTAACCGATATGGGCGATAACCATCCTGCGTTTTGGGGGTCAAGCGGGCTGCCGGCTCCCCCCTCGTCAGTTAGCTCGCAACACCTCTATCCAAAAGGATCAAAGCCATGACCAAGTTCGTTTCGCAGTTCATGTCCGACGAGTCGGGCGCCACCGCCATTGAGTACGGCCTGATCGCCGCCCTCATCGCCGTCGTGATCATTTCGGCCGTGACCGCCCTGGGCACGACCATCAAGACCAAGTTCAACGCCGTCGTGACCGGCATGGGCGGCACCGCCGGCGCCTAAGGCCCGACGAAACGTCTTGAAACTGGCGAGGGGCCGGGGCGGAAAACGCCCCGGCCCTTCTGCTATCGGAACGGCTCCGGACGGGTCGTTCAGGTAAACGCGTCAGTAAACATGTTCGTACGCGCAGGCTTAATGCGGTTCGCGCATCATCTCCTCAGTACAAAGGGGGCAAGACGGGAAACCGGCTTCCCCGGCAACCAGTCCACCCCGCAGGGGAAGGGAAATCCGATGACCAAGTTCGTTTCGCAGTTCATGTCCGACGAGTCGGGCGCCACCGCCATCGAGTACGGCCTGATCGCCGCCCTCATCGCCGTCGTGATCATTTCGGCTGTGACCGCGCTGGGCACGACCATCAAGACCAAGTTCAACTCGGTCGTGACCGGCATGGGCGGCACCGCCGGCGCCTAAGGCCGACGCGACGTCTTGAAACCGGCGAAGGGCCGGGGCGGAAACGCCCCGGCCCTTTTGCTTGTCCGGCGACCCGTCGGGCGCTGTGTACGGTAAACGACACAGTAAACAGTTTTGTACGCCCAAGCTTAACCTGAGCCGTACAGTCTTTCCCTCGTTCAGGGGGCAAGGCGGGCGACCGGCTTTCCCCGACTGCCTCAACAGTCGATCTCCAAGCGGGAAAAGGGAAATCCGATGACCAAGTTCGTTTCGAAATTCATGTCCGACGAGTCGGGCGCCACCGCCATTGAGTACGGCCTGATCGCCGCCCTCATCGCCGTCGTGATCATTTCGGCCGTGACCGCCCTGGGCACGACCATCAAGACCAAGTTCAACGATGTCGTGACCGGCATGGGCGGCACCGCCGGCGCCTAATCCGCGCCTCGGACTGCAAGACGGTGGGCCGGAGCGGAAACGCTCCGGCCCTTTCGTTTGGGAAACGTGGTCTTAACCGCGTCGATGGCACAAGACCGGACATGGATATCGTCTCCCTGATCCTTCTCGGCGTCATGCCCGCGCTCGTCATCGTCGCGGGCCTGAAGGACCTCACGACCATGAAGATCCCGAACTGGATCTCGCTGCTGTTGATCGTCTTCTTCTTCCCCGCGGCCTTTGTCGTCGGCCTGCCGCTGACAACCCTGGCGATCCACCTCGGCGTGGCCTTCGCCGCCCTGATGGTCGGCGCGGGCATGTTCGCTCTGCGCTGGATCGGCGGCGGCGACGCCAAGCTGATGGCCGCCGCCTGCCTGTGGCTGGGTCTGGAGGGATCCGGCATGTTCCTGCTGTGGACCGGGGTGATGGGCGGCGTGTTCTGCCTGGCCCTGCTGTTCGCCCGCTTCCACTCGCGCCCCTATCTGGTCGGCGCTCCCGGTTGGGTTGTCAGTCTGATGGAGCCCAAGGGGGACATCCCGTATGGCGTCGCCATCGCCGCCGGGGCCCTTCTCGCCTATCCGGCTTCAACCCTGATGGCGCTCTTCGGCGCCGGCTAGGGCGTGCCCCGGGGGCGACTTAGGTCCGCGTTAACCCGCACCCGGCATGGTCGTTAACGGTAGGGGGCCGAAGGACCGATTCACGCGTCCGGGAAGGCCCGCCGGAGACCGTCGATGAAGCCTGCCCGTATCATCGTGATCTGCATCGCCGCCGTGGCCGCTATCGGCCTGGCGCTGGTGGTTCGCGCCATGGGCTCGCCCTCGGGGCAGCCCACGGCCGTCGCCGTCGCCGCGCCCGTCGAAACCCGGCCGATGGCCAAGGTCCTGGTCGCCGCCAAGGACCTCCAGCCCGGCCAGCGCCTGACCGACGGCGACATGGTCTGGAAGGACTGGCCGGTCGACGAGGTCAATCCAGTCTTCATCACCGACGGCACGGTGCCGATCCCCGCGGCCGCCACGCCCGCTCCGGCCCAGGCGGCCGATGACGACAAGCCCGCCGGCGCGGTCGCCTCGGTGACCCGCGCCGCGACCAACCTGGCCACCGGCGGCGCCAAGGCCGACTATATCGGCTCGGTCGTTCGCGAACCCATTCTGGCGGGCGAGCCCATCGTCATGCGCAAGATCGTCCGCGCGGGCGACAGCGGCTACATGGCCGCCTATCTGGAGCCCGGCATGCGCGCCATGGCCATCCGGGTGACGGTCGAGACCGCCGCCGGCGGCTTCATCCTTCCGGGCGACCGCGTCGACGTGGTCCTGACCCGCGAGACCAATCTGTCGAATGTCGGCGCGTCCGAGGGCGACCGCTCGAAATTCACCTCGGCCACCGTGATGCAGAACATCAAGGTCCTGGCCATCGACCAGTCGACCCGCGCCGGGGATGACGAGCAGGCCGTGATCGGCGCCACCGCGACGCTCGAGGTCGGCCCCCGCGACGCCGAGGCCCTGGCCCTGGCCAAGTCCGAAGGCGAGCTGAGCCTGGTCCTGCGTTCCTATGCCGACACCGCCGGCCCGTCCGGCCGCGTCGCCACGCCGACCCGGCAGTCCGCCGCGGTGCGCGTCTATCGCGGCGGCGCTCCTGAAGTTGTGGTGGTCCAATGAAACGCCCCATGAAGCACCTTGCCGCCATCGCGCTCGCGGGCCTTACCGTCGTCGCCACCGCGCCGACCCCATCGGCCTGGGCGCAGAGCCGGGCCGCCGTCGCCATGGGATCGCAGTCGCAGTTGATCAGCCTGCCGCGCGGGTCGTCCATGGCGGTCGATCTGCCCGCCGACGCCCGCGACGTGATCGTGCCCAATCCGCTGGTCGCCGAGGCCATGCTGCACTCGCCGCGCCGCATCACCATCATCGGCCTGCAGCCGGGCGAGACCGACGCGGTCGTGCTGGACAGCGCCGGCCGGACCATCCTGTCGCTTCGCGTTCGCGTCGACGCGGGGACCTCGGCCCTTCAGGACACGCTGAATCGGGTCATGCCGAACGCCAGCGTCCACGCCGAAGCGGTCAATGACAGCGTCATCCTGACCGGCACCGTCTACAGCCCCGGAGAGGCGGACCGGGCCAGCCAGGTAGCGCGCGCCTTCGTTTCCGCGCCTGAGAAGGTCATCAATATGATGACCATCGCCGGCTCCGACCAGGTGATGGTCCGTGCCCGGATCGTCGAGGTGCAGCGCACCGCCATCAAGCAGCTGGGCTTCGACGCCACGGCCGTTCTGGCCAGTGTCGGCAACGGGCTATCCCTGACCCAGGGCGCCACCTTCGCGGTCAACGGCAACCAGTTGGGCGGCGGCATCATCCGCTATGCCGACAGCGCCGGCGACGGCTCGACCACCAGCGCCGCCCTGCGCGCCTTCGAACGCGCCGGCCTGGTCCGCATCCTGGCCGAGCCGAACATCACCACCGCCAACGGCGAGGCCGCCGAATTCCTGGCGGGCGGCGAGTTTCCGGTCCCGGTGGGCCAGGAGACCACCGAGAGCTCGACCAAGATCACCGTCCAGTTCAAGCCGTACGGCGTGCGTCTGGCGGTGCGTCCCATCGTCCTGTCGGCGGGGCGCATCTCGCTTCAGCTGTCGACCGAGGTCTCCGAACTGACCCAGGTCGGCGCCTTCACCCTGGGCGCCGGCGCGGATCGCACCCTGGTCATTCCGGGCCTGAACGTGCGCCGCGCGTCGAACACCGTCGAACTGCCCTCGGGCGGGTCGCTGATGATCGCCGGCCTGCTGCGCGAGGACACTCGCCAGAACATCGACTCCTTGCCGGCGCTGGGCGACCTGCCGGTGCTGGGAGCTCTGTTCCGGTCGCGGGACTACATCTCCGGCGAGACCGAGCTGGTCATCATCATCGAGGCCTACATTGTCTCCCCGACCGCCGCTGGGACCATGCAGACGCCCGCTGACGGCCTACAGATCGCCAATGACGCCCAGACCCTGCTGTTCGGCCAGCTGGACCAGCACTACGCGCCGCGCGGCGGCGCCGTGGTCGCCGCTGGAGCCGGCTGGTCCGGTCCGGTCGGCTATGTGATCGAATGAGGGTCCCCGTGATGCGCTCCCTGCTCCTGTCCCTGTCGGCCGCCGCCCTGCTGGCCGGCTGCGCCTCGACCGGCGGCACCGGCGATATGGCGCCGGTGAATCCGCTGTCGCGCTATTCGCTGCGCGTCGAGCCCGGCCTCGACCGCATCGCCCTGGCGGTGCACGAAGAAGGCCTGTCGCCGACCCAGATCAGCGCCCTGAACGATCTGGCGGGCCGTTACGCCGCGACCGGCATGGGGCGTGTTCGGGTGCAGGCGCCGTCCGGCGACGACCCCGTCGCGTCGCGCCAGACCTGGGCCGTCCGCTCGGCCCTCGAGGCCGCGGGCATCCCGGGCCAGAACATCGAGGTTCTCGGCTACGATGCGCCGGACCCCCGGGCGCCCGTGCTGGCGGGCTTCGAAACCGTGCGCGCGGCGATCCCGAACTGCGCCGCCGAGCCACGCAACATGAGCGGCCGCTTCTCGAATCAGCCGTCGGTCGGGCTGGGCTGCGCCATCAACGCCAACATCGCCGCTCAGATCGCCGATCCGCGCGACATCCTGGGCGCCCGCGCCATGACGCCGACCGATCCGGGCCGCGCCGCCATCGTGTTCGACAAATACCGCAAGGGCGAACTGGCCTCGGCGCCGCAGGAAACCCTGGTCGAGGGCGCGATCGCCCAGGCCGTGGAATAAACTCCAATGAGCAACGCCTTCGCCCCCAACGCTTTCAACGACTTCGAGGACGACGAGTTCGACCTCGACATGGGCTACGTCGCCCAGGGGGCTTCGGGTGCGCCGGCGGTCGAGCCGGAGATCGGCGGCTTCCCCGGCGAGCCGATGATCATGGACGATGAGGCCGGACGTCGTCCGCCGCTGCAGTTCACGCCGCCGGCAGTCCAGGCGCCCCAGTCCCAGGCGCCGCGACCGCCCTTGCCGGAACCGGTCCTGACCGGCGGCGACTTCAACCCCGTCGGCGAGCTGGTCGCCGGAGCCCAGGCCGCCTTCTCGCCTCCCGTCAGCGCCGGCCACACCGCCGAGGTCTCGGTCCCGCGCATCGCCATCCACGTCTTCGCCGAGCGGCAGGACACCCTGGCCGCCGCCGAACGGGCCGGGCAGGACCGCCGCCTGTCACGCGCCACGACCCAGATCCGGGTCGGAGGCGTCGCCGCCGCCGTCGAGGCCTATCAGCACGAGCCGACCCCGCCGCTGATCGTGGTCGAATGCCTGAAGGACCCCCAGACCCTGCTGTGGGAAGTCGATCAGCTGGCCGAGGTCTGCGACGCCGGCACCAAGGTCATCGTCGTCGGCGCCACCAACGACATCCTGCTGTTCCGCGAGCTGATGCGCCGCGGCGTCAGCGAGTACCTGGTCGCCCCGCTGCAGCCGTTGCAACTCATCGCGGCCATCGGCGGCCTGTTCGCTGACCCGGCTCAACCCTTCGTCGGCCGTTCGATCGCCTTCGTCGGCGCGCGGGGCGGCGCGGGCTCCAGCTCGGTGGCGCACAACACCGCCTACGCCATGTCGGAGCGGATCGGCGCCAATACGGTCATCGTCGACTACGATCTGCCCTTCGGCACCGCCGGTCTGGACTTCAATCAGGACCCGCTGAACGGCGTCGCCGACGCCCTGACCCAGCCCGACCGTCTGGACCCTGTCCTGCTGGACCGGATGATGGTCCGCTGCACCGACAAGCTGAGCCTGTTCGCCGCGCCCGCCACCCTGGACGTCGACTGGGAGATCAGCCCGGACGCCTTCGAGGAGGTGACGACCCAGATCCGTTCGACCGCGCCCTTCGTCGTGCTGGACCTGCCGCACGTCTGGTCGTCGTGGATGCGCCGCACCCTGATCAGCGCCGACGAGGTGGTGGTCGTCGCGACCCCGGACCTGGCCTCCCTGCGCAACGCCAAGAACATGATCGACCTGATCAAACAGGGCCGTCCCAACGACGCCCCGCCGCGCCTGGTCCTCAACCAGGTTGGCGTTCCCGGTCGCCCCGAGATCCCGGCCAAGGAATTCGGCAACGCCCTGGGCATCCATCCCAGCCTGATCATTCCCTTCGACGCCAAGACCTTCGGCGCCGCGGCCAACAACGGCCAGATGATCCTGGACGCCGGGGCCAAGTCCAAGGCCGCCGAGGCCTTCCAGACCCTGGCCCAGATCGTCTCGCGCCGGGAAATCCCGTTGCTGGCCGGTCCCAAGTCGGCCAAGAGCGCGGGCGGCAAGTCGATGTTCTCCGGCCTGTTCAAGAAGAAGACCTAGAGCGTGTTCGGCAAGCGTACAGGTCAGCCCGGAACGCCCGCCCCGGCGGCGATGCGTCCGGCCGCCGCGGTCCAGCCCGCGCCTGTGCAAGCCTCGCCCGAGCCTGGCTTCCAGCCCCAGCAGGGCGTCCAGACCCAGGCCTTCGCCTTCGGCGGCGCGGACGCCGGTCTTGATGTCATGGAGGCGCCGCGTCCGGCGGCGGCGGTCCGCCCCCCGTCGGAAGCCGCCGATCGCCTCGACGCCCTGGCCTCGCGGCCCAAGCCGGCGGCGCCCGCCCCCAAGGCGGCCGGCCCGGGACCCAAGGCCACGCCGGGCTTCGAGCAGCTGAAGAAGGCCCAACAGGTCGCCGAGATCGTCCGCGAGCAGTCGGACTATTATCACGCCACGAAGACGACGATCTTCAACGCGCTGATGAACACGATCGACCTGGCCCAGCTGGCCCAGCTCGACCCCAAGGCCGCCGCTGAGGAAATCCGCGACATCGTCGCCGAGCTGGTGGCGATCAAGAACGTCTCCATGTCGGTGGCCGAGCAGGAGCACCTGGTCCAGGACATCGTCAACGACGTCCTCGGCTACGGCCCGCTGGAGCCGCTCCTGGCCCGCGACGACATCGCCGATATTATGGTCAACGGCGCCGGCCGGGTGTTCATCGAAGTCAGCGGCAAGGTCCAGCTGACCAACGTCCGCTTCCGCGACAACGCCCAGCTGATGAACATCTGCCAGCGGATCGTGTCGCAGGTCGGCCGCCGCGTCGACGAAAGCTCCCCGATCTGCGACGCCCGCCTGCCGGACGGTAGCCGCGTCAACGTCATCGCTCCGCCGCTGGCCATCGACGGCCCGACGCTGACGATCCGGAAGTTCAAGAAGGACAAGCTGACGATGAAGAACCTGGTGGAGTTCGCCTCCATCAGCCCCGAGGGCGCGCGCGTGCTCGGCGTCATCGGCGCCTCGCGATGCAATCTGGTCATCTCGGGCGGTACGGGTTCGGGCAAGACGACCCTGCTCAACACCCTGACGGCCTTCATCGACCCGACCGAGCGCGTCATCACCTGCGAGGACGCGGCCGAACTGCAGCTGCAGCAGCCGCACGTGGTGCGTCTGGAAACCCGCCCGCCCAACCTCGAGGGCCAGGGCATGATCACCATGCGCGACCTGGTGAAGAACTGTCTGCGGATGCGTCCCGAGCGGATCATCGTCGGCGAGGTTCGCGGCCCGGAGGCCTTCGACCTGCTGCAGGCCATGAACACCGGCCACGACGGCTCCATGGGCACGCTGCACGCCAACAGCCCGCGTGAAGCCATCAGCCGGATGGAATCGATGATCACCATGGGCGGCTACGGCCTGCCGTCCAAGACGATCCGCGAAATGATCGTCGGCTCGGTCGACGTCATCGTCCAGGCCGCCCGCCTGCGCGACGGCTCGCGCCGCATCACCCACATCACCGAAGTGGTCGGGCTGGAAGGCGACGTGATCGTCACCCAGGATCTGTTCGTCTACGAGATCACCGGCGAGGACGAGAACGGCAAGATCGTCGGCCGTCACCGCTCGACCGGCATCGCCCGTCCCCGCTTCTGGGACCGCGCCCGCTACTACGGCCTGGAGCGCGAGCTGGCCGAAGCCCTCGACGCGGCGGAATAGGTCCGATGCTTCCGATCCTCGCCGCCGTTCTGGCCTTCATCACCATCGGCGGACTGGGCTGGGCCTTCGTCGGCGGCGGCGATTCCAGCGACGCCGCGGTCAAGCGCGCCCAGTCGTTCGGGGCTCCGAAACAGACCGCCGGCGCCGCCAAGAAGGCGGCCGCCAATACGCCGGAAGCGCGCCGCAAGCAGATCCTGATGCAGCTTCAGGAGTCGGAGCGGGCCGAGCGCAAGGCGCGGGTCAGCCTGGCCGCCAAGCTGAAGCAGGCCGGCCTCTCCACCACGGTGCGGGCCTTCTGGATCACCAGCGCGGTGCTGGGCCTGTTCGCCTTCCTGCTGCCGCTGCTGTTTGGCCTGAACATCTTCGTCTGCCTGGGCGCCGCGGTCATCTTCGGCCTGGGCCTGCCGCGCTGGGTGGTCGGCTTCCTGGGCAAGCGGCGGATGAAGAAATTCTCCAGCCATTTCGCCGACGCTGTCGACGTCATCGTGCGCGGCATCAAGTCGGGCCTGCCGGTCCACGACTGCTTCAAGATCATCGCGCGCGAGAGCCCCGCGCCGCTGGGACCGGAATTCCAGAAGCTGGTCGAGGGCATGGGCGTTGGCCTGACCCTGCCCCAGGCGCTGGAGAAGATGTACGAGCGCATGCCGACGCCGGAGCTGAAATTCTTCGCCATCGTCATCGCCATTCAGCAGAAGACGGGCGGCAACCTGGCCGAGGCCCTGTCGAACCTGACGACCGTGCTGCGCGCGCGCAAGATGATGGGCGAGAAGATCAAGGCGCTGTCGTCGGAGGCCACGGCCTCGGCGGGCATCATCGGCTCGCTGCCGCCGGCGGTGATGGTCCTCGTCAGCCTGACCACCCCGGCCTACATGGCCAAACTCTTCACCGACCCCAGAGGGCAGTTCATGCTTCTGGTGGCGGTTCTCATGATGAGCTTCGGCATCTTCGTGATGAAGAAGATGATCTCGTTCAAGTTCTGAGGACCAGACATGCCGGGCCTCGTTCCCTTCTTCACCGAACCCGCCAACATCCTCAGCATTCTGGTGGGGGTGCTGGTCTTCGCCACCATCGTCACCCTGGTGAGCTCATTCGGCGGCGGGGCGAAGCTGGACACGCGCATGAAGGCCGTCGCGGTTCGCCGCGAAGAGCTGAAGCGCCGCTCGCGCCAAGCCATCGCCACCGGGCCGGGCGGCCTGCGCCACAGCGATGAGGGGTTCAAGAAGCGCGTCGTCGAACAGCTGAACCTGACCAAGCTGCTGGAGGATCCCAAGGTCGCCGACAAGATGGCCCAGGCCGGATATCGCGGGCCCAAGCCGCTGACGACCTTCTACTTCTTCCGCTTCTCGACGCCGTTCATCTTCCTGGCGGTGTCAGTCTTCTACCTGTTCGTCTTCAACGATTTCGGCCTGCCGGTGATGATGCGGGTGACGATCTGCATGGTCTCCGCGGTGATCGGATTCTATGGGCCGAACATCTATCTGGCCAACCGCATCGCCAAGCGGAAGACGTCGATCATGCAGGCCTTCCCCGACGCCCTGGACCTGCTGCTGATCTGCGTCGAGGCGGGCATGTCGATCGAGTCGGCGATCCAGAAGGTCAGCCAGGAGATCGGCGGCTCGTCCATCGACCTGGCCGAGGAGTTGACCCTGCTGTCAGCCGAGCTCAGCTATCTGCCCGACCGCCGCATGGCCTACGAAGGCCTGGCCAAGCGGACCAACCATCCGGGCGTGAAGTCGGTCGCCACCGCCATGACCCAGGCCGAGACCTACGGCACGCCCCTGGGCACGGCGCTGCGGACGATGGCCAAGGAAAACCGCGAGATGCGCCTGTCGGCGGCCGAGAAGAAGGCCGCGGCCCTTCCGGCCAAGCTGACCGTGCCGATGATCCTGTTCTTCCTGCCGGTGCTGTTCATCGTCATCCTGACGCCGGCGATCATCAGCATCCAGGACACGATGGCCAAGGGCGGTTGACCAGGGTCAACCGCAAGGGGGCCAAGGGCGGTTGACGCCTAGCCTTCCGCCGCGGTCTTCCAGGCCTCGGCCACGGCGTCGACCGAATGGCGCAGGTGCTTGCGCTGCTTGTCGAAGAACATCTCACCGCGCAGACCCGTGAACAGGAAACCGTTGGCGGCGATACAGCTGCCGGGCTCCAGCTCCTCGATTTCGAAATAGCGCATCGACCGGAACCACAGGCCGCGGTTCTCCATCCAGACCAGCTGGGCGTAGGGCTGCCATTCGCCGACGCGGGCGACGACGCGGCGTTCGGGCAGGCCTTCGATGGCCTCGGTCAGGGTGATCTCGGCGCCGAAGGCGATGGTCCCCTCGACCCCCGTCTCGATCGGATTCCATCCGTCCCAGCCGGACAGGTTCGAGACGACCTCCCAGATCTTGTCCGTGGAGGCGCGAATGCCGATGCGTTTTTCGATCTTGGCGATATCCATGCGCCCCGTCTGGCACGGCTTTCAGGACGGGAAAAGGGCGACGGTGATCAGCGGTTGCCTTCCGGCCCCGGTTGCGAGGCGGGCGGTGTTTCCGGCGACGGCGTCTCGTCCCGATCCGGCAGGTCCGCCGGTCCGGCGCGCAGGCGGGCGCTCATGAAGCAGAGCGCCGTCGCGGCGGCCAGCAGCAGGGCGTTGGCGATGAAGGGAGCGGGCTCGGCCAGGCCGTAAAGCGCCACGCCGATCACCGGCGGCCCAAGGAAGCTCAGACCCGCCAGCGACATCATCAGGCCCGCCACCGCGCCCTGTTCGGACGGGCCGACCGCCAGGGATGATCCCGCGGTGAAACCGGGTCGGGCGAAGCCGACGCCCATCGACACCACCGCATAGCCCACCACGACGCCGTAATAGCCCGGCGAGGCGATGCTCAGCACATTGCCCGCCAGCGCCAGCCCGGCGCCCCAGCGCATCAGGTCGCGGGGCTGCAGCTTCAGCAGGGGGATCAGGCCCCACTGGGCCATCAGGGTGGCGGCGGCCCCCGCCAGCATGGCGATGCCGATGAAGGGCTGGGCGTCCCGCGCCGCCGTGCCCGTCACGGCCAGCTCGTCGATGATGTGGAACCCCAGCACCGAGATGTTCACGGCCTGGGCGCCGGTCACCAGCAGGCCGTACAGAAGATAGTCGCGGACGCGGGGGTCCTTCCACAGCCCCTTGCGGGCCGCGCCGTCGCGATGGCCGCTGGGGGAGGGGACGCGCACCACGTCGCCGCTGGGCAGTTTGCGCCAGACCACGAACAGCACGACCGCCCCGCACAGGGCGAAGGCGTACATCGGCCCCGCCAGCCCCACGAACGGCAGGACGAAAAAGGGGGCCAGCGCCGGGCCGATCACCGTGCCCAGCCCCTGCGCCGAGGCCAGCAGGGACATGGCCTGCGTGCGCTGCTCCGGCGAGGTCCGGTCGGCGACATAGGCCTGCGAGGCGATCGGGGCGGCTGAGCCGAACACGCCGTAGACGGTCCGCGCCACCGCCATCAGGACGAAGGCGAAGATGGGTCCCAGCCAGTGCTCCAGCCCTGAGGTGGCGGCCAGACCGAAGCCGGCCATGGAGATCACGAAGCCCGACAGGCCGATCTGGATGACGCGTTTGCGGCCCATGGAGTCCGACAGCCGGGCCCAGAAGGGCGAGGTCAGGGTCCACATCAGGGCCGAGATGGCGAAGGCCGCCGAGACCATGGTGTCCATCAGGCCGAACTCGCGGCCGATGGCGGGCAGCACCGACTGCAGGGCCATATTGCCCGCCGCTGCGATCAGGCTGACCGCGAACAGGATTCCGAAGGCGGGGGAGCGAAGGTTCACGGTTCGAGCCTAGACCGCGCGACCCGCGCCGTCACCCGCCGTCGACCCTGTCCGTTTCCCGCCAGACCCCGTGTCGGCCGGACCGCAGGGTCAGGGACCAGAGCAGGAGATGTCCATGGCCTCGATCCGCATCGAACGTATCGTTCACGCCCCCGCCGAACAGGTCTGGGATGCGATCCGCGACGTGGGCGCCCTCCACACCCGGCTGGTTCCCGGCTTCGTGGTCGATACGGCCCTGGAGGGCGAAGCCCGTCTGGTCACGTTCGGCAACGGCATGACGGCGCGCGAGGTGCTCGTCGATCTGGACGATGCGCGTCGCCGCTTCGCCTACAGCGTCCGCGCCGAGACCCTCAGTCACCACAGCGCGACCAACGAGGTCTTCGACGAGGGCGAGGGACGCTGCCGCTTCGTCTGGGTCGCCGATCTTTTGCCCGACGCGGCGGCCCCCATGATCGAACAGATGATGGACCGCGGCGCCGATGTTCTGAAGGCGACGCTGGAGGCGGCGAACGCCTGACGCTTGCACAAGGGCGACGCGTCCGCGACGGTGGCGGCTTCGGATCTTCCGGGGGACGCCTGCATGACCATTCGCCGCCTTGTCTTCGGTTCGGCCCTGGCGCTGACCCTTTCCGCCGGAGCGGCCCTGGCCCAGGTCCCGCTCGCCCGGGTCGAGGCCGCCGTCGCCGCCGAGACGCCCAAGGTCGTCGCCTGGCGCCGTGACCTGCACGCCCATCCCGAGTTGGGCTTCTCCGAGACCCGCACCGCCGCCGTGGTCGCAGAGCATCTGCGCGCGCTGGGGCTTGAGGTCCGCACGGGCGTCGGCCGGACCGGCGTGGTCGGCATCCTGCGCGGCGGACGGCCGGGTAAGACAGTGGCCCTGAGGGCCGACATGGACGCCCTGCCGGTGCTGGAAGCCACCGGCCTGCCGTTCGCCTCGACCGCGACCGGGACCTACATGGGCAATACGGTTCCGGTGGCCCACGCCTGCGGCCACGACGCCCACGTCGCCATGCTGATGGGCGCCGCCGAGGTGCTGGCGGGCATGAAGGCCGACATCGCCGGAACTGTCGTCTTCATTTTCCAGCCCGCCGAGGAGGGCGCGCCTCCCGGAGAGCCCAAGGGCGGCGCGGCCCTGATGATCGAGGAGGGCGCCCTGCGCGACCCCCGTCCCGACGCCATCTTCGGCCTGCATGTCGTGCCGGGCCGGGCGGGGACGGTCTTCTATCGCCCGCGCGGCTTCATGGCCGCCTCGGATCGGGTCGACATCGTCCTGCACGGCCGCCAGACCCACGGCGCCTGGCCGTGGAAGGGCGTCGACGTCATCGCCGCCTCCGCCGACATCGTCCAGACGATCAACAGTCTGACCGCCCGCACTATCGATCCGACCACGACGCCGACGGTCTTCACCATCGCGACCCTCGACGCGGGGGTGCGCTACAACATCATCCCGGACACCGCGACGCTGTCGGGCACCCTGCGCACCTTCGACATCGCGCAGCGCGACGACCTGGTTCGCCGCGCCCGCACGGCGATCGGGAACGTCGCCGAAAACTACGGCGCGACCGCCGAGTTTAACGTGCGTCAGAACGCGGCCCTGGTGTTCAACAACGAGGAGCTGTCGGCCTGGCTTGCGCCCGTCCTGACCGAGGCGGCGGGGGAGGGGAACGTCAACCCGGCCACCCCGCCGACGACCGTGGCCGAGGACTTCTCCTACCTGTCGCAGGAAGTCCCGGGGGTCTTCTATCACCTGGGCGGCACGCCCGACGGTGTGGATCCCGCCAACGCCCCGCCGAACCATTCACCCGGCTTCGACGTCAACGAGAAGGTGTTGCCGCTGGGGGTCAAAACCCATGTACTGAGCGCCCTCCGGTTCCTTGAACGGTCCTGAACCCATGATCACGCGACTGCATTCCGACGACCGCATGAGCCAGGCGGTCATTCATGGCGACACCATCTGGCTGGCCGGTCAGGTCGGCGAGCCGGGCGAGGACGTCGTCGCCCAGACCCGCACCGCCCTGAGGGAAATCGACAGCCTTCTGGCCGAGGCGGGCAGCAGCAAGTCGAAGATCGTGTCCGCCACCATCTGGCTGGCCGACATCAACGACTTCGAGGCGATGAACAGCGTCTGGGACAAGTGGATCGATCCCGCCAATCCGCCGGCCCGCGCCACGGGCGAATCTCGCCTCGCCGCTCCGGAATACCGGGTCGAGATCATCGTGGTGGCGGCGCGCTGACGCGCGTCAGCCGCGCGCGAAATAGGTCAGGATCACCCGCTCATAGGCGACGGCGAGGGCTTCCAGCTCCGCCGTCGGCACGCGCTCGTCGATCTGGTGCATGGTCTGGCCGACGAGGCCCAGCTCCAGCACCGGGCACATGGCGCGGATGAAGCGCGCGTCCGAGGTGCCGCCGGTGGTCGAGGCGACCGGGCGGCGGCCCGTGGCCGCCTCCACCGCGTCCTGCACCGCCATCACGAACGGGCCCGGCTCGGTCAGGAAGGCGTTGCCCGAGCACAGGTGCTCCAGGCTGATCTGCAGTCCGCTCTCGGCCTGGACCTCGCCCGCCGTCGCGTTCAGCCAGGCGATCAGGTCGTCACCGGTATGGGTCGGGTTGAAGCGGATGTTCAGCCGCGCCTTCGCCTCGGCCGGGATGATGTTGGTCGCCGGATTGCCGATGTCGATGGTGGTGATCTCCAGGTTCGACGGCGGGAACTCCGGATAGCCTTCGTCGAGCACATGGGCGTCCAGCCGCGCCAGCAGCTTGGCCATCACCGGGGCCGGATTGGCGGCTCGCTCGGGATAGGCCACGTGGCCCTGCTTGCCGTGCACCGTGATCCAGGTGTTCAGCGAGCCGCGCCGGCCGACCTTGATCATATCGCCCAGCGCCTGGGACGACGACGGCTCGCCGACCACGCAGGCGTCGATCAGTTCACCTTCGGCCATCAGGGCCTCGACCACCCTCTTGGTGCCGTGCAGGGCCGGGCCTTCCTCGTCGCCGGTGATCAGGAAGCTGAGCGAGCCGGGCACGTCGCCTTCGGACAACACCTTGGACACCGCCGCGACCCAGGCGGCGATGCCGCCCTTCATGTCGACCGCGCCGCGTCCGTACAGCACCCCGTCCTTCACCTCGGCCGCGAACGGGCCCGAGGACCAGGCTTCGGTCGCCCCGGTCGGCACCACGTCGGTGTGGCCCGCGAAGCAGAGGTTGGGCGAGGCCGTCCCCCGGCGCGCATACAGATTCTCGATGTCCTCGAACTTCATCCGGCGGCAGGCGAAGCCGAGGCCGGTCAGGGCCCGCTCCAGCACATCCATCGCCCCTTCGTCGGCCGGGGTGACCGACGGAATCCGGATCAGGTCGCGGGTCAGTTCGACAGGATCGATAACGGGATGTGATGCGGCGCTCATGGACCTGTGCTTTACGGGGTTCGGACGATTGCGAGAAGGCTCCCCCCATGCCGAAGATCGACATCGACAACGCGCCCACCGGCCACGGCACCGGCTATCCCGACGAATTCGCCGGCCCCTGCCTGCCGCGCCGCCGCTGGAAGCTGGGCGACGCCGTCGGCCTGGACCAGTTCGGGGTCAACCTGTTGCGGCTTCCGGCCGGCGCCTGGTCCAGCCAGCGGCACTGGCATGAGGGCGAGGACGAATTCGTCTGGGTCGTGTCGGGAGAGGTGGTCCTGATCGAGGACGAGGGCGAGACGACCCTGCGTTCCGGCGACTGCGCGGGGTTCAAGGCGGGCGTCCCGAATGGCCACAAGATCGAGAACCGGTCCGGCGAGGAGGCGGTCCTGCTGGAAGTGGGCACGCGCACGCCGGGCGGCGATTGCGGCGACTATCCCGACATCGACATGGTCTTTCGCCAGGCCGGCTATTTCCATCGCGACGGAACCCCCTATCCGAAAGTTGATCGCCGCACGTGACCGTTGAAAGCCTCGACGCCGGCTCGCCCACGCCGCCGGTCCCGCCCCCGCCGCCTGAAGGGCCCGCCAGTCCGTGGGGCATCCGCGACTTCCGTCTGCTGTGGTTCGGCCGCGTCGTCGCCGTCCTGGGCATCCAGATCCAGTCCTCGGCCCTGCTGTGGCAGGTCTATGAGATCGCCCGGCGCGACCATCCGGTGGCCGAGGCCAGCCTGTATCTGGGCCTCGTCGGCCTGTGTCAGTTCCTGCCGCTGTTGGCCTTCACCCTGCCCGCCGGGGCCATGGCCGACCGCCGCGACCGCAAGACGACCGTGTGGATCTCCATCCTGGTCGAGGCGTCGTGCGCCGCCGCCTTCCTGGCCATGGCCATCCACGGATCGCCGCCGCTGTGGGGGTTGTTGGCCGTCGCCGCCGTGTTCGGCGCGGCGCGCGCCTTCCTGGCTCCGGCCAGCCAGGCCTTCCTGCCCATGGTGGTCGGCCGCCGGGCCTTGCCGCCGGCCATCGCGGCCCAGTCCATCGCCTTCCAGACCGGCGCCATCGCCGGCCCGGCGCTGGGCGGAGTGATCGTCGGGGTGAATGTGCCGCTGGCCTACGCGGTGTCGCTAGGCATGTTCCTGCTGGCCGTCGCGGCCTTTATTCTGATCAAGACCGGCGGCAAGCCCGCGCCGGTCGAGGGCAAGCTGTCGCCGCTGGAGTCGGTGAAGGAAGGGCTGGCCTATGTCTGGCAGACCAAGATCGTGTTGGGCGCCATCTCGCTGGACCTCGTCGTCGTTCTGCTGGCCGGCGTGGCCCTGCTGACCCCCATCTTCGCGCGCGATATCCTGCATGTCGGCCCCGAGGGCTTCGGCCTGCTGCGCGCCTCGTTCGGCGTCGGCGCCATGGCCGTGGCCATCTATCTGAGCCGCTACCCCATCGTGAAGCATGGCGGCCGCTGGATGTTCGCGGCGGTGGCGGTGTTCGGCCTGTGCACCCTGACCTTCGGCCTATCCAAGATCGTCTGGCTGTCGGGTCTGGCCCTGTTCATCGGCGGCGGGGCGGACATGATCAGCGTCAACATCCGCCAGACCCTGATCCAGCTGGCCACCCCCGACCACATGCGCGGCCGGGTCAGTTCGGTCTCCATGCTGTTCATCGGCGCCTCGAACGAACTGGGCGAGGCCTACTCCGGCTTGATGGTGCGCATTCTCGGCGCGGTCGGCGCGGCCTGCTTCGGCGGCGTCGGGGCGCTCGTCGCCACCGGCGCCTGGGCGGCGATGTTCCCGGGGCTGAGGAAGGCGGACAAGCTCTCGTAGGGACTAGGGGCTGGGGAAAGCAGGATCACCTGGCCCCCAAAACCTGGACCCTAGTCCCTTCTCACCCCCAGGGTCGGAAGTGTTTCGACAGCTTCAGCCCCTGCCTCTGATAGTGGCTGCCGCCTTCGCCATAGAGGCGCGAGGGGCGTTCGGTCAGGGGCTCATACACCAGTCGGGCGACGATCTGGCCGTGCTCCAGCAGGAACGGCGTGTCGTGGGTGCGCACTTCCAGCACGCCTTTGGACCCCGCCCCATGCGCCTCGTCCGTGCCGAAGCCCGGATCGAAGAAGCCGGCGTAGTGGACGCGGAACTCGCCCACCGACGGATCGATAGGGGTCATCTCGGCGGCCTGGTCGACGGGGATCTCCACGTCGTCCGACGAGGCCAGGATGTAGAACTCGCCCGGATCCAGCAGCAGTTCGCCCCGGCGCAGGGTCAGCGGCTCCCAGAAGTCGCGCGGGTCGTGGCCGTCGATGTTGTCCAGGTCGACCACCCCGGCGTGACGGCGGCCGCGGAAGCCGACGATGCCGTTCTCGCCGCCCGACAGCTCGACCCCGACCGAGCGGGTCTCCAGCTTGGGCGGCTCGCCGGCCTTCAGGCGCAGTTGGTTCAGGCGCGTGCCCGGGCGCACCAGGATGGAGAAGGTCTGGGGCGCGATCTCGAGATACAGCGGACCCTCATAGCCCTCGTCCACGTCGTCGAAGCTGCCGCCACGATCGGTCAGCAGGCGCACGAAGACGTCGACGCGGCCGGTCGAGCTCTTGGGATTGGCGCGCGCGATCAGGCCCTTGGGCAGACTCAGCCGCTCCTGCAGCTTGGCGATATAGACGCAGCCCTTTTCCAGCACATAGCCGGCGGACAGGTCGATGGTGTGCATGGCCACGTCGGCGATGCGGTCCTCGACCTTGCGCTGGCCGGGCAGGAAGGAGGCGCGCACGCGCCAGGCCACGGACGACAGGCGCAGATCCAGGCTGGCCGGCTGCACCTGATCGGCGTCGAAGGGGGTGTCCGAGGCGATCGCGCCGCCGGCGATCAGGGCTTCGATGGACTGGGCCGGCAGGATGCCGGGACGGGGAGCGATGAATGACGTCATGCCTTCCGCTTACACGAATTTGCGGCCTGTCTCTCCCGTCTCGTCAGTCATGTGAGCACGGTTACGCTTGACGCGCGTCAGGGTTCGGGGACCATGCATTCATGCACGACCGCCCCGCCTACGAAGCTGAAACCGAAGGCATCGTGGTGCGGGTCCGACCCAGTTTTCTGGCGGGCCAGTCGGACCCCGTCGCGGGCCGTTGGGTCTGGGCCTATCAGGTCGAGATCGTGAACCTGTCGCCCTCGCCAGTGCAGCTGGTGGCGCGCCGTTGGCTGATCACGGACGCGCGCGGCCACACCGAGGAGGTGCGCGGTCCCGGCGTGGTCGGCGAACAGCCGACGATCCAGCCGGGCGACAGCTATTCCTACGCCTCTGGCTGTCCGCTGGGCACGCCGTCGGGCTCCATGGTCGGCGGCTATTCCATGGTCGATGACCTCGGCCGCATGTTCGAGGCCGCCATCCCCGCCTTCAGCCTGGATGTGCCGGGGGAGCGGCGGGTGCTGAACTAGGCGCCGCCCGAGCGAACAGCTCCTGGGTGAGGTCGCGCACCAGATCCGCGACATGGACGATGGCCGGGTCGTGGGCCCGCCGCCGGTGCCAGGCCAGGTGCAGCGGGAACCCTTCCACCGGGATCGGCGGAGGAAAGAAGGTGAGGCCATGCGCGTGGCCCAGCGTGGCCGCCACGCCGCTGGGCAGCATGGAGATCAGATCCGTCGCCGCCAGCAGCGGCGGGACCAGGGCGAAACCGGGGACGGTGACCGCCACCCGCCGCACCCGGTCCAGCCGAGCGAGGGCGGCGTCCAGCGCGCCCCGCGTCTGGCCGGTCCCGGAGACCAGCACGTGCGGCCAGGCCAGCCAGCGGTCGAGGTCGAAGTCCCGGGCGACGGGATGGTCGCGCCGCATGGCCACGACATAGGTCTGTTCCCCCAGCAGCTCGCGGCGGAAGTCCGGCTCCACGCGGGGGAAGACCGACAGCGCCAGATCCGCGTCGCCCCGCTCCAGCGCTTCCAGAGCATTCTCCGAACTGCGCCAGCTCTCGAAGACGAGGTCTATGCCCGGAGCCGTCTCCCACAGCCGGGCCATGAGCGGCGGCGCCAGGAAGCCGGCGGTGAAATCATCGACGACGAAGCGGACGGTCTGGCGCAATTGGTCCAGCGGGATGTCGACCGGCGCCAGCAGGTCCCGCGTCTCTTCCAGCACTGCCCGCAACGGCGCCCGCAACGCCTCGGCGCGATGAGTCAGCCGCATGCCCGCCCCGCTGCGCTCCAGCAGGGGATCGCCGAACAGGGCGCGGCAACGGTCCAGCGCGCTGGACGTCGCCGGCTGCGACAGGCCCAGCCGCACCGCCGCACGCGTGACGTGGGCCTCGTCCAGCAGGGCGTCGAGGATCACCAGCAGATTGAGGTCGACCGAGCGAAGATGCATCAGACGAATAGTCCATGATATGATCTATCCATTGGATTGATCATTCTCTCACGGACACCTTGCCGTCAACCACGGAGGTGTTCCCGATGACCCAGACCCTGATCCTGCTGTTCCACCCTGATATCGCCAACTCGCGCGCCAACGCCGCGCTGGTCGAGGCCGCGGCCCGTCTGCCCGGCGTCGAGGTCGCCGACCTGCACGCCCTCTATCCGGACGGGGTGATCGATGACGACGTCGAGGTGGCCCGGCTGCTCGCCGCCGACCGGATCGTGCTGCAGTTTCCGTTGCAGTGGTATTCGACCCCGCCGCTGCTCAAGGCCTGGCAGGACCGGATCCTGACCCGGATGTTCTACATCGACTACGAGGCCGAGGGACGTCGCCTGGAGGGCCGGCCGATCATGGTCGCCGTCACCGCCGGCAATACCGCCCAAGCCTATGCGTCCGGCGGTCGCAACCTTTACCCTCTGACCGATCTGCTGCGGCCCCTGGAGGTCACGGCCAATCGTTGCGGCCTGCCGTGGGCCGAGCCCTTCATCGTGTTCGAAGCCAACAAGCTGGAGACCACCGCTCTGGCGGAGGCCGGACGCCGCTTCGTTTCCCGGTTGAAGGACTGGGGCCGGTCGGCCCCGGCGCCGTCCGGCCCGGTCGCCGCGCCGCTCCGTCCGCGCGACAGGCCGGTCCCGGCGTCGCTGGCCATCGCGGCCCTGATGCTGCCGGTCATCGTGATCGCGGAGATGGTTCTGGCGGCCCTGTCGTGGTCGTCGGGCGAGGGGCCGTGGAGCTGGCATCTGATGGCTGGCGCGGCCTTGCTCGCGCCGATCGGTTGGATCTTCTTCAGCGCTCTGGGGCAGGCGTCCGCCAGGCCGCCGCGTCCGTGGGCGGTGCTGCTGGCCGGGACGGGCCTGATGCACGCCTTCGTCTCGGGGCCGGGCGTCGGACGCGCGGCGACGGGCGGGCTGATCGCCCTGATCGGCGTCGTGCTGCTGGCGAAGATCGGAAAGCGCCGTCGGCGGCTGGCCCGGATAGCGGGACCGGTCATCGCCTCGGTCTGAGAGGGAGGGTGAGGGGCTGCGTCAACCCGGATAACCGCAGCCCCGCCCCCTGCTCCATCGCCACGGCGGGCGCGGCGTCGGAGCGGACGGCGGCCCCTCTAGGGGCCATTCGTGACAGCCATGTGGCTGGATAAGAAAAAGGCGGCCCGCCGGGTGGAGCGAGCCGCCTTGGTCAGGTCAATGCGACCTAGATATAGCGGCGCAGGCTGCGGGCCAGTTCGCTGGCGCCGTCCTTGCCGCCCTTGCGGACCTGCGGCTGGTAGGCGACGCGGGCGTGCTCCATGCAGTAGACGCCTTCCGAGGCGCGACGGCCGCAGAAGCTGAACTCGGTCGAGGACGGGTCGCCGATCGGCCATTTGCACATGTGGGCGCCCAGGGTCATGACCGTGGCGGTGCCGGGCAGGTCGGGGATCGGCGCCGGGGTCGGGGCGACCGGAACGGCGACGCGGGGCTGGGCGGCCTCGATGCGGCGCGGGGCCGACGGCGCCTGGGTCGGTTGCGCGGCGGGGCGCGGACGCGACGGGCGGAAGGTGGCGCGGGCCGGTTGCGACGGCGCGGCGCGGCCCGACAGGCCCAGACGGTGCACCTTGCCGATCACGGCGTTGCGGGTCACGCCGCCGCCCAGTTGCTTGGCGATCTGACTGGCCGACTGGCCTTCCAGCCACAGCTTCTTCAGTGCGCCGACGCGGTCTTCGGTCCAGCCTGCGGTCATGATCGCCTCCGGGGATTCAACATATGGGGTCGAACCGCCCCCTCGGGGGTCCTGACCTACTCCTAATCGTAAACCACCTGTTAAAAGGCGCAATATGTGGGAATTGGTCCGTCCACAGGAACCACATCTAGTATGGTTAAGGCGGGTCACATGGCTGGGACCTCTCCCGCCCCTTGCGCAGCCGTCCGCGCGGGCGCATCTGCGCGCCCATGACCGATCTCGCCTCCACGCGCCCGTCCGGGCTCCCGCAGCCGCGCCGCTACAACGGCGTCA
The DNA here is from genome assembly GCF_058807475.1 of Brevundimonas sp. GW821-FHT12C05. Taxonomy (NCBI): domain Bacteria; kingdom Pseudomonadati; phylum Pseudomonadota; class Alphaproteobacteria; order Caulobacterales; family Caulobacteraceae; genus Brevundimonas; species Brevundimonas sp. GW821-FHT12C05. The sequence goes on along the minus strand of NZ_JBXAQS010000007.1, from coordinate 41,851 downwards.
ACTGGGAAGGGGTGAAGACCCTGTATCTCAAGGAGGTTCGGCGCTTCTGGAAGGTCGGGGCCCAGACCGTGGCCGCGCCCGTGGTCACGACCCTGCTCTACATGCTGGTCTTCGTGGTCGCGCTGAAGGGGTCGCGCCCGCCGATCGACGGCACGCCCTTCGCCGAATTCGTCGCTCCCGGCCTGATCATGATGGCGATCCTGAACAACGCCTTCGCCAACGCCTCGTCCAGCCTGATCCAGGCCAAGATCATGGGCACGGCGACCGACTTCCTGACCCCGCCGCTCAGCCCGCTGGAACTGACCATCGGCTTCTCGCTGGGCGCCGCGACGCGCGGCATCGCCGTGGGCCTCGTGACCGCCATCTGCGTGCTGCCGTTCGCCAAGCTGGGCGTCACCAACATCTTCGCGATCCTGTGGTTCGGCCTGACCGCCTCGCTGCTGATGGGCATGCTGGGCGTCTTCGCCGGCCTGTGGGCCGAGAAGTTCGATCAGCTGGCGGCGGTCCAGAACTTCCTGATCATGCCGATGACCTTCCTGTCCGGCACCTTCTATCTGGTCGACAACCTGCCCGAGCCGTTCGCCACCATCAGCCACTGGAACCCGATCTTCTACATGATCGACGGCTTCCGCTTCGGCTTCATCGGCCACGCCGAGGGCAACCTCTGGATCGGGGTCGCCATGAGCGCGGTGCTGACCCTGATCATGTCGTACGCCTGCTGGCGCGTGTTCAAGTCGGGCTGGCGGCTGAAGAGCTGAGCCCTAGACCATTTTTGCTTCAGGTCGGATCGACCTGAATCCAAAAAATGGTCCAGCATCAATCTGGAGCGAAATCTGAGCCGAGTTGGACTGCGTCCAACCCAACCGATTTCGCTCTAGGGCGCGGCGGCGCTCAGGCCGAAATCGGCGCCGCGCATCCGGTTGGCGCAGACCACGTCCGGCGCCGCGTCCGGATCGCGGAAGAAGGCGACCGCCATCATGCCGCCGCAGCGGTTGAAGCTGGCGCCGTGGCTCAGGCCGGGCATCGACACGAAGGTCGCCTTGGGCATCTGCGCCAGCAGCCGGCGGCCCCAGTCCGGCGGCGTGCTCGGATCGAACTCGCCGGCGAAGATCAGGGTCGGGATGTCGGACGTCACCGGGGTGTTCTCGATCGCTTCGGCCGGCGCGACGTTCCAGGCCCGGCACATGGCGACGGAGGCGGCGCGGGAATCGGCCCCGCCCAGGCCCCGATCGGCGGCGACCTGGGCCTCGATCCGCTCCGGCGCCTCGAACGGGGCCTCCTCCGAGCACCAGACCGACAATCGCAGCCCCCAGGTGAAGCCGGACGGCCCCTGGGCGCGGGCGATCCATCCGGCCAGCTCCTCCGGTTTCCCATCGGCGGCCGACCCGACGGCGCGGGGGATCAACGGGATCAGCCGGGGATCCTGCAACGCGAGACCCACGCCGGTCACCGCATCGATCTCGCCGCGCGCGACCAGGGCGCGAAAATCCTCGCGGGCGTCGGGCCAGGCGGCGCTGCAGGCGGGATCGATCGCGCAGTTGTCGAAGACCGCGTTCAGGCTGCGCCAGGTATTGGCCGTCGCGGCCTCGTCGTAGTTGACCTCGGGCGGCAGAACGGAGTCCAGCACCATGGCCCGCACCGAGCCCGGATGCCGCCGCGCGACCGTCAGCGCCAGACGCGTGCCGTAGGACAGGGCGTAGAGGTTGACCTTGTCATAGCCGAGCGCGACCCGCAGGGCCTCGATGTCGTCCGCTGTCTCTGCGGAGTTGTAGCCGTCCAGATCGGCGCCGCCCGCGACCAGCGTCGCCCGGCAGGTCGCGGCTGCGGCCGTCAGCCTGGCGTCAGCCTCCGCGCCGCGGAGGCGGTCGGCGGTGATCTGGCCTTTCAGCGCATTGATCTGCGGGCACTCCAGCGCGGGCTGGGCCAGCTTGGCGCCGCGCGGCTCCAGGACCACCTGGTCGCGCAGCTCCAGGAAGGGATTGCTCCGCCCCGACCTCTGGCCGGAGAGCGCGCTGTTCCCCGGCCCACCGGTCAGGAAGACCACCGGATCATTGGCGGGCGTCTCGGCGCGGCTGCGAAAGATCAGAACGGGCAGGCGGATCATCCGGCTGTCGACCCGCTCGCGGTTCTCGGGCACGACCAGCACGCCGCAGTCGATGCGCTCGTCGGTCGCGACCTCGACCGCGCAGGGGCCGGGCTCGAAGCGCGAGCGCTCGGCCACCGTCTGCGCCGTCGTCGACGTCGCGATCGCCAAGGCCGCAGCCCCCGTCGCCATGACCAAGCTCGTCTTCATCCGCACCTCCCGCTCTGGATGGCACAGTTCGATGGCGGGGCGGTCAGGGCAACTTAAGGATCGGTAAGCCGTCCGTTGCGCGACTGAACCTTCCCGTCGGGCCTGGCGTGGGATAGCCATATGCTGCTGTTTTCGGGGAGCCGGCGGGATGATCACCATCAAGGGCGTTACGCCCACTGCGCGGGAGCTGCGACCAATCACCCGAGGCTGGGGAGGCTTGCACTGGTGGTGCATGGCGCTGACGCTGCTGCCGTTCCTCGGTCTATGGGCCGCAGTCATAACCGTCGCGGGGATGGCGCCCTGGTATGACGAACTGTGCCGGGCCGTCGGGATCATCTTGGTGGCGACGGCGGTGATCTGGTTCGCCGTTCGCGTGCTGGTCAATCGGTTCACGCTACGGGCGGCGCGCTCCGCCCCCGGCGGCGGGCTGCTCAGTGATTGGCGCTTTGACGAAACGGGCGTGAGTTTCCAAACGCCTGTCGCGACGTCGCAGCTAAACTGGACCGGGATCAAGGCGGTGCGTGAAGAGCGCGACCGCTTCGTTCTCCTTCTGACCCCTCAGAGCAATCCGGTCCTGCCGAAGCGTCATCTGTCCGACGCCCAGATGGAAGCCCTTCGCACCCTTATCGCCGAGGTCACCGCGTCAGGCCGTCTCGGTCGCGGTGTTGACTAACCCCGGCGCGCGTCCGACAAGGCCAGACCCTTTTTACCGGCTCCGTCGCGCCTCGCGACGGGGCCGTATCGCTTTTGGAGGTCCAGTCCCGTGTCCCAAGAACATCTGATGGGTGTCTACAACCGTGCGCCGCTGGAAGTGGAGCGTGGTCTGGGCGCGCGTCTCTGGTCGACGGACGGCACGGAATACCTGGACTGCGTCGCCGGCATCTCGACCAACGGCCTGGGCCATGCCCACCCCAAGCTGGTCGCCGCCGTCACCGAACAGGCCGGCAAGCTGTGGCACGTCTCCAACATCTTCCGCATCCCGGGCCAGGAAGCCCTGGCTGACGACCTGTGCGCCAAGTCGTTCGCCGACGTGGTCTTCTTCACCAACTCGGGCACCGAGGCGGTCGAATGCGCGCTGAAGACGGCGCGCAAGCATCACGTCGCCAACGGGAACCCTGAGCGGATCGACATCTACGGCTTCGACGGCTCGTTCCACGGCCGCACCTACGGCGCGATCAACGCCGCCGCCAACCCGTCCTACACCGAAGGCTTCGGCCCCAAGATGGAGGGCTTCCACCAGCTGGTGTGGGGCGACAAGGATGCGCTGAAGGCGGCGTTCGAGAACCCGACCACGGCCGCGATCATCCTGGAGCCGGTGCAGGGCGAGGGCGGCTGCCGTTCGACCCCGGACGAGGACCTGCGCTGGATGCGCGAGATGGCCGACGCCAACGGCGTGCTGATCATCTTCGACGAGGTCCAGTGCGGCATGGGCCGGACCGGCAAGCTGTGGGCCCACGAATGGGCCGGCATGACCCCGGACATCATGGCCATCGCCAAGGCCCTGGGCGGCGGCTTCCCGATCGGCGCCTGTCTTGCCACGGCCAACGCGGCCAAGGGCATGACCGTCGGCGTGCACGGCTCGACCTTCGGCGGCAACCCGCTGGCCATGGCCGTCGGCCAGGCGGCCTTCGGCGAACTGTCCAAGCCCGAGACCCTGGCCCACGTCAACGAGATCGCCGGCTACCTGAAGCAACAGCTGCACGGCCTGAAGGAACGCTTCCCGGACGTCATCGTCGATGTGCGCGGCAAGGGCCTGCTGATCGGCGTCAAACTGGTCCCGAACAACCGTGAATTCATGGGCTGGGCCCGCGACGAGCAGCGCCTGCTGGTCGCTGGCGGCGGGGACAACTGCGTGCGCATCCTGCCGCCGCTGGTCCTGACGCTCGAAGAGGCCCGCGAGGCCGTCGAACGCTTCGAGAAGACCTGCGAATTCGCGCGGACCAAGCTGGCCTGAGGCCCTGACAGATCTGGAGGGGCCGATGGTCCGTCACTTCCTCGACATCTATCGGCTCGAAGCCGAAGAGCTGCGCGCCATCCTGGATGACGCCCACGCCCGCAAACAGGCGCGCAAGGGCTGGCCGCAGGGCCGCGTCGACGCCGACGCGCCGGCCAGGGACCGCGTCCTGGCCATGGTGTTCGAGAAAAACTCGACCCGCACCCGCTTCAGCTTCGACGCCGCCATCCGCCAGCTGGGCGGTTCGGGCATCATCGCCAACGCCGGCGACATGCAGCTGGGGCGCGGCGAGCCGGTCGAGGACACGGCCAAGGTGCTGTCGCGCATGGTCGACGCCGTGATGATCCGCGCCAACAGCCATGAGGACGTCGAGCGCTTCGCCCGCGTGGCGACCGTGCCGGTGATCAATGGCCTGACCGACCGTTCGCACCCCTGCCAGATCCTGGCCGACCTGCTGACCATCGAGGAGCACCTCGGGCCGGTTGCGGGCAAGACGATCGCCTGGGTCGGCGACGGCAACAACGTCTGCCACAGCTTCATGCATGCGGCGCCCAAGTTCGGCTTCCGCCTGCAGGTCGCCTGTCCGGCCGAGTACCATCCCGACCTGCACGACCTCGCCCGCGGCGGCGACAATGTCCTGCTGACCTCGGACCCGCGCGAAGCCGTCGCCGGCGCCGACGTGGTGGTCACCGACACCTGGGTGTCGATGGGCGATCAGGACTACGAGGCCCGCCTGGAAGCCTTCGACGGCTACGGCGTCGACGACGCCCTGATGAGTCTGGCCCAGCCCGACGCGGTCTTCCTGCACTGCCTCCCCGCCCACCGCGGGGAAGAGGTGACCGACGCCGTCATCGACGGTCCGAAGTCGCTGGTCTGGGACGAGGCCGAGAACCGCATCCACGCCCAGAAGGCGGTGCTGGCCTGGTGTTTCGCGGGCTAGGGCCGCGCGGTCTCCGCCTGCGTCAACAGTTCCCGTCCGCGGGCGGTCGTCAGTCGGCCCAGGTCATGTATCGCCAGTCCGCCGTTTCGGCTCCCGCCGATGACGATCAGTTCGTCGCCGGCGCGAGTGTCCAGAAGTTCGGCGTCATAGTCCGCGCGCGGATGGCACCAACCGGTGATGACGTCCGGGGAGGCGTTGGCCTCCTCGACATCCCGTGACGGCCCTTCAATCCGGCGTCGTACTCGCAGGGTCGCCCGTACGCCGCTGAAAACGCCCTCGTGCCTTTCCAGAGATTCAATCGTCGCGGTGAAGGCCACCGGCGCGTCGGCGCGCCAGGGAATCCGGCACGCCGACGCCGGGGCGGCGACACACAGGGCGGCGGCGGCGGCGGGGATCAGCAGGGCGGGCTTCATCTGAACCTCCTCGGTTGGAGTCAGGCTATCCCGCTCCGCCGAGGCGGCCCGCCGTCGAAACCTGACGGAACCCTATTGCAGGTTCACGTCCGCCACGCCGCCCGCGTCGGGGACGGTCTTGGTGATGTTGGCCTTGGCGACCTCGTAGGCGAATTTGAAGAAGCCGCCCTCGTTGACCCAGACGCGGCCGTCGTCGGCGTCGAAGCGCAGGAGGGTCAGCCGCGGGTCGTCCTTCCCCTGCGGATACCAGGCGGCCAGCACCGGGTTCCAGTAGCGGTCGATGATTTCCCGGTTCGCGCCGGGCGCCGACAGTTCGCCATGGATGCAGGCCCAGACGTTCTGGTCCTTGGACCCATAGTGGAACATCGCGCTCTGCCCCCCGGGCAGGCTCGCGTCCTTCGCCAGGTCGGTGTCGTCGCGCGTGAAGAACCAGATCGTCCCGGTCTCATCCTCGCGGAAGGCGGTCATCGGCTGGGCGTGGTAGCCCGGCTGGTCCAGACCGAGCAGGCCGGTGTTGGACGTCTTCAGGTTGTCCCAGAAACGCTCTTCGGCTTCGGCGGCGGTGAGGGTCTTGTCGCTCATGGCGGTCTCTCCTGATCTCGGGATGGATCAGGAAAGCGCGCGCCCGCACTGGGCGTTCCCCGGTCAGTAAGTCCGCTGCGGCACGCCCAACAGGGCTCCGACATGGATCAGCAGGACGAAGATCGCCGCGCCGCCCAGCACCATGATGAAGCGCCACGGCGCCATCCGCACGCTCTGGGTCGGATCCCAAGGGCGCGCGCCTCTCCAGCCCGCGAAGACGGTGATCGCCAGGGTCGCGGCGATCAGGGCCAGGGTGGAGGTCATGTCCATCCGCGCCACGTGGACCGCCGAACGGCCCCGCGCAAGGGCTCGAGTCCTTGCCGGGAAGTTAATCTTCATCGTCCGTTAACCACGTTAAGGCCATCTATCCGGTCGGTGTGCGGGCTTTCCACAGGAAGATGGCGGCGCCCCTACATCTTGGGGTTAACGGCACGTTTACACCCCTGATCTGGCGCACTAGCGTCCAGCCAAAGGTCGGGAGGCGAATCAGTGAGCGCAGCCGCGCCGTGGAGCGTGAAGGGGATAGACCCCAAGGCTCGCGAGATCGCCAAGGACCTTGCGCGCCGCTCCGGCATGACGCTCGGTGAGTGGCTGAACTCGATGATCATGGAAGACGGCGACGAGGACGAGGGCTACACGCCCCTGCCGCGCCGTCCCCACGCCGCCGAAATCTTCGATCGCCGCGGCCGCAGCCGCCGGCTGGACGACGCCTATGCGGGCGATGACGTCGGTCATCGCCTGAGCGCCTCGGTCGACGCCATCGCCGCCCGCCTCGAAGCCGCCGAGCGCCGCTCGACCGTCGCCATCCAGGGCGTCGATCAGGCCGTCGCTGGTCTGGTGCGCCGTCTCGAGGCCGCCGATCAGGACGGTCGCCAGTACGGCCGACGCATCGACGACATCTCCGAGGAATTGCGCGAAGGCCACCGCCGCCTGCGCAAGTTCGAACAGGAAGTCGGGCCCAAGACCGCCGAGACCTTCGGCAAGGTCGAGACCGGTCTCGGCGCCCTGGCGGGCCGCCTGTACGACATCGAGGAGCGCCAGCGTTCCGGCGTCAACGAACTGCGCCAGCGCATGGACGCGGTTGAGAAGCTGGCCGGTCCCGGCGCCGGTTCGGACCTGCTGGCCCAGGTCGGTGCGCGGCTGGATCAAGCCCAGGCCCGGACCACCGACGCCCTGCGCGGTCTCGAACGCTCCTTCGCTCATCTCGATCAGCGGCTGCGCGCCGCCGAGAGCCGCGTCGAGCCCGAGGGAGTCCGCGAGGCCGCCCGCTTCGAGAAGCTGGCCGAGACCCTGAGCCGTCAGGTCGAGTCCAACCGCACCGAGATGATGCGCCGCCTCGACACCGCTGAGGCCGACAACCGCATGGACCGCATCGAGCGGGCCGTGATGGCGCTGGGCGAACAGCTCAAGACCTCCGAGACCCGCTCCGCCGGCGCCGTCGAGGCCATGGGCCGCGAAGTCCTGCGCATCGCCGAGAACCTGAACGGCCGCGTCGGCAAGATCGAGAACGACGCCCCCGCCCGCTTCGAGAAGCTGGGCGAGGCCCTGGGCCGCAAGGTCGAGGGCGACATGGGCCGTCTGGCCCAGGGTCTGGAGCAACGCCTCACCGCCGCTGACGACCGTCATGCCCTGGCGTTGGAGAAGCTGGGTGGCGAGATCACCCGCATCTCGGACCGCCTGAGCGAACGCATCGCCCAGTCCGAGCGCCGTTCACAGCAGGCGCTGGAAGACATCAGCCGCCGTCTTGCGGACAGCTCGAACAAGATCGAGCAGAGCTACGACCGCGCCTCGGGCGAACTGGCCGAGCGCATGCGCCTGTCGGAAGAGCGCACCGCCGCCCTGATCGCCGAAGCCCGGGACAACATCGAACGCCGCGCGGAGGCGCCGAAGCCCGCGCCGGTCGCCGCTCCGGCCATCGACGCTCAGCCCGACTGGCGCGCCGCCGCCTTCCCGGACGCGGCCTTCCCCGACGCCCCCTTCCAGGGCCAGACCTTCGAGGATCCGGACCCGGTCTATACCGAGCAGCAGGCCTGGTCGGCGGAACTGGCGCCGCCCGAGCCGGAACCGGCGCCGCAGGCCTTCGCCCCGGCGACGCCCGACCTGCATGACGATGCCGATGTCCTGACCGCCGACTCCGTCTTCGACGCGGTCATGCGCGGTCCGCGCACCGCGCCGGAGCCGGTCTCGACGCCGTTCGGCAGCCGGGAGGCGGTCGCCGCCCCGTTCACCGGCTCGCTCGCGCAAGAGCTGGACGCCGCGCCGCACACCCCGGTCTTCGCGCCGCCGCCCGCCGCGGCCTCGGCGCCCTTCGGCCACAGCTTCGGCGGCGCCGACGTGTCCGACGCCCTGGCCGCCACCGCGCCCGAGGGCTTTGACGCCGGACCGGACGACTTTGCCGGCGAGACAGACTTCGTCGATCCGCGCGCCCTGCGCGCCGCGGCGGCGCAAGGCCGCGCCGCCAACTCGACCCGTCAGGCCATCGACGCGGCCCGCGCCGCCATGGCCGAATCCGACACGCCGGCCCCGGCCCGTTCAGGCTTCGGCCTGAAGCGCGGCGGCAAGTCGCGCCTGCAGGAGCGACTGGACAAGCAGGCCTCGAAGGAAGGCGGCACGGTCCGCAAGGCGCTGGGCGCCTCCGCCGTCGCCGTTGTCCTGACCGCCACCGGCGCCGTGGCCTTCAGTGAACTGACCGACGCCGGCATCCACATTCCAGGTCTGCCGATTTCCGGTTCCGTCTCCGCCGGGGCCCCGCCGGTCGCGGCGCTCGCCACGACCGTGGTCGAGGCCACGCCCGCCGACCTGACCCGCGCCGCGGATATCTACCAGCAGGCGATCATCCAGCTGGACAGCGACAATCTCCAGGGCGTGGATCTGCTCAAACAGGCCGCCGGGCTCGGCTACGCCCCTGCCCAACTTCAGCTGGCGGGCCTGTATCAGGACGGCGGCAAGGGCGTGACGGTCGATCCGGTCGAGGCCCGCAACTGGATGAAGCGCGCCGCCCAGGCCGGCGACCCGCGCGGCATGCACGCCTACGGCATGTATCTGTTCCAGGGCGTCGGTGGATCGGTGAACACCACCGAGGCCATGAGGTGGTTGACCAAGGCGGCCGAGCTGGGTCTGGTCGACAGCCAGTTCAACATCGCCAAGTTGTACGAGACCGGCGAGGGCGGCGTCCGCACAGACCCGCTCCAGGCCTTCAAATGGTATCTGATCGCCTCGCGCGCCGGGGACGGCGACGCCCAGGCGGCGGTCGATCGTCTGCGGGCCACGCTGTCGGTCGCGGACCGCGGCAAGGCCCGGGCCGAGGCCGACCGCTTCACGGTCGAACCGGTCGCCTGACGCGATCGGATAACCTTTCGGGCGCATCGGGTTGCACCTTCGGCCCGGGGCGTTCAGGACAGTTCCACCGTCGCCTTTCGGGCGTTTGACCTCAGTTCCAGCCGAAGGCGCGTCCTTTGGATATCTATCTGCCGATCGCCGAGGTTTCGGTGAACTGGCCGCTCCTGGTTCTGCTGGGGGCGACGGTCGGATTCGTGTCCGGGCTGTTTGGCATCGGCGGCGGCTTCCTCATGGCCCCGATCCTGATCTTCCTGGGCATCCCGCCGTCGGTCGCGGTCGCCAGCCAGGCCAGCCACGTCGTCGCCTCCTCGACCTCCGGCGTCATCAACTACACCTCGCGCAAGCTGGTCGATTACAAGATCGGCGCGATCATGGCCCTGGGCGGGGTCGTCGGGGCGCTGCTGGGCGTCGAGCTTTTCCGTTACCTGCGCCTGCTGGGCCAGGCCGATCTGGCGGTCGCCCTGTCATACCTGCTGTTCCTCGGCGCCATCGGCGCCCTGATGCTCTACGAGAGCCTCGGCCAGATCCTGCGCCGGGTGCGGGGCGAGGTCGCGCCGCACAAGGAGCGGCGCCGGCCGCTGTGGCTGTACGGCCTGCCCCTGCGCATGCGCTTCCCTCGCTCGGGCCTCTACATCAGCGTCATTCCGCCGATCGGCCTGGGCGTCTTCGTCGGCATGATGTCGGCCATCATGGGCGTCGGCGGCGGCTTCATCCTGGTCCCCGCCATGCTCTACGTCCTGCGCATGCGGGCCCAGGTCGTGGTCGGCACCAGCCTGTTCCAGATCATCATCACCACGGCCATGACCACCATCCTGCAGTCGGGCCGCAACCAGACGGTGGACATCGTCCTGTCGACCATCCTCCTGCTCGGCGGGGTCGTCGGGGCCCAGTACGGCGCCCGTCTGTCCGGCCGGTTCCGCGCCGAGGAGCTGCGCGCCCTGCTGGCCATCATCGTCCTGCTGGTCGGCATCTACATGGGGCTGGAGCTGTTCGTTCGGCCCAGCGACCTGTTCAGCTTCGCCCCGGGGATCGCGGAATGATGCAGGCCCTGCCGCCTCCGCCGCCCGCCATCGAGGCCCCCGCGCCCGAGCGCTCGGTCGCGACGACGGATCAGGTCCGTGTCGCCGCCGCCATGACCGACGCCCGGGTCATGGTCGACTCCAGCTTCCGCGGCGCCTCCATTGTCCTGTATGGCGCGGTCTTCAATCCGACCGCCAGGCCCGCCGACGTGGTGGTCGTGGTGCGCGGTCCGGACGGACCGGTCCGTCTGGTCAAGAAGACCCGCAACATGGGCGTCTGGCTGAACAGCCGTCCCGTCCTGTTCGAGGGCGCGCCCGGTTTCTACATGACCGCCTCGACCCGCCCGCTCGGCGACATCGCCGACTTCGGCCAGTTGCGCCGGCTGGGCGTCGGCGTCGATCACCTGCGCATCGCCGCCCCGGAGGAGAGCCGAACCGTCACCCGTTACGGCGTGCGCGACGTGGTCGTCAGCCGGCTGGGCGAGGACTATCTCGACTACCGCCGCGCGGTGATCCGCCTGCGCGAGGCGGCGGCGCTGTACAACAGCGACCCCAAGGGGGTCCAGTTCGTCGACAAGGGCCTGTTCCGCGCCGAGGTCGACCTGCCCGCCGTCGCCCCCACCGGCCAGTATTTCGCCGAGGTCTGGCTGTTCCAGGACGGCGAACCGGTCTCGGTCTCGAACCTGACCCTGACGGTCGAGAAGGTCGGCATCGAGCGCGACATCTTCGAGTTCGCCCATCGCCGCCCCTGGACCTACGGCGTCCTCTGCGTCCTGCTGGCCATGTTCACCGGCTGGGCGGCGAGCCGCGTGTTCAGGAGGCAGTGATGGCGGACCTCGGCGACTTCATCCGTCTGTGGACTCATCCCGACTATCCGCCGACGCGGGTCGAGGATGCGGATCTGCGACGCGCCGAGCAACGGTTCGATATCGCTTTCCCCGCCGACTATCTGGAAGCCGTTCTGACCCACGGCGCACCGTCGCCGACCCTGGCCCTGCTCAACAGCATCGTCGAGAACGGCATCGATCTCGCGGACATCTCCGAGTTCTTCACCCCTGATGAAATCATCTCCGCCACTGAGGACTGGCGCACGATGAGACTGCCGGAGACCCTTGTCGCCTTCGCGGGAGATTCCGCGGGCAATCTGTTCGCCTTCGATCAGGGCGGAACGCCGGGGATCTGGTTGTTCGACCATGAAACTGGAGACGTCCGGCAGGTCGGAGCCTCCTTCAGCGACTGGCTGGGGCAATACTGCGCGCTTCCTCCCGCCGGGATCGACTGATCAGCTCGCGACGCTCAGGGGGGAGGGCTCGCAAAACCCCACACGCCGTTGGAGAGCTCGCCGGCCGCGAACCTGACCGGAGCCGCCGTCTCGCCGATCTCGTAGACCTGAAGTCCGTGGCGACCGCCGGGATAGATGGGATCGTCGATCCAGACGGTGTCATGAATGACGGTCCGCCATTCATGCCGCCAGACCGCCAGGCCGCCGACGATCGTGTCATCGCCTTCAAGGCAGCCGAAACGGGCGATCCGCCATCCATCCATGCTTCAGCTTGCCGCGAACTCGCTCAGCGCGTCCAGCACGGCGCGGTTCTGGTCTTCGGTGCCGACCGTGATGCGCAGGCAGTCGGTCAGGCCATAGCCGCCGACCGGGCGGACGATGATGCCCTTGCTGTTCAGATAGTCATTGGCGGCCGCGGCGGAGCGCGCCGGATCCGGGAAGCGGACCAGCACGAAATTACCGACGGAGGGGAAGACGTCGAAGCCGAAGCCCTTGATCGCCTGCGTCAGGCGCGGACGCCAGGTCTCGACCAGCTCGCGCGAGGCCTTCTGGTGGGCCTCGTCGCCCAGGGCCGCGACGGCGGCCTCGATCCCCGGGATCGAGACGTTGAACGGCAGGCGGATGCGATCGACGGCTTCGGCCACCTTCAACGGCGCATAGCCGAAGCCGATGCGCAGGCCGCCCAGGCCGTGGATCTTGGAGAAGGTGCGGGTGACCACGATGTTCTCGGCGTCGCGGGCCAGCGGGAAGCTGGTCTCCCAGTCGGGCGCGCTGACGAACTCGGCGTAGGCCTCGTCGATGACCAGCAGGACGTGCGGCGGCAGCGCGGCGTGGAGACGGCGGGTCTCCTCGGCGGTGTTGTAGCTGCCGGTCGGGTTCGACGGGCTGGAGATGTAGACGATCTTCGTGCGCTCATCGACCTGCTCGAGGATGGCCTCGACCTCGGCCTTGAAGCCCGGCTCGGGGGCCAGCTTGACCGACGCCTGGTTGGCCAGCGCGGAGATGCGGTAGGCGAGGAAGCCGTACTGGCCGGTGACGATGTTGTCGCCGGCGGTCAGATAGGTCTGGTTCAGCAGGGCGAAGACCTCGTCCGAGCCGTTGCCGAAGATCAGGCGATCGCCTTCCAGCCCGTGATGGGCGGCCACCGCGTCGCGCAGCTTGCCGGCCCGGCCATCCGGATAGATGTGAATATTGGCGACCGCCGCGTGATAGGCCTCGCGCGCCTTCTCGCCCGCGCCCAGCGCGTTCTCGTTGGACGACAGCTTCATCGGCTCGGCCACGCCCTCGATCTTCGACTTGCCGCCGACATAGGGGGCGATGTCGAGGATGCCGGGCTTGGGCTGGATGGCGTCGGTCATGCGAGCTCTCAGAACAGGGGGGCGGCGCCGATGACGCCGGACAGGGTTCCGGGCGCGCCGTTCAGCCGCCCGTCCTCCGCCTGCACATAGCCCGCCAGCACGAACAGCTTCAAGCCGCCCGCCTCGATCAACGGCGTGGCGGCCAGTCCGGCGGCGCCGAGGGCCTCGACGATCCGCCCGTTGGGCAGGGCGCTGTCGGTGGCCCAGAAGGTGCGGTCGTCGCCGGTCGGGCCGGGCTGGGTCTGCTGCACCAGCAGGGAACGGGGCAGGCCGGCGCCGTGATCAGGCAGGGCGGCGACGATGCGAAGGGACGGCTCGGCCAGCAGTCGCCCGAACCAGGCGTTCGAAGGCGTCAGGTCCATCAACGCTCGCGCGCCGTCGCGCACCGCCTTCAGCGCCGCCTCGGGCTTGGCCGCCATCCGCGCCGACAGGCCGTAACGGTCGGCCGCCAGCACCTGCGAGGCCGGGCCCCAGACGACCAGGGGGGCGCCGGTGGCGGCGTCCAGCCGGCCCAGGACGGAGCGGGCGGCGGCGATCTCGGGGGCCTTCAGTCCCTTGAGCGCCTCCCGGATGGCGATGGCGTCGGCGTCCACGGTGGGGCGTTGGCCGGCGGCCAGCCGCGCCCGCACGGCCTGGGCGAGCGCCCGATCCAGCGCCAGCCGCGCCGCATCCTCCGGCGGTTCGACCAGCATCAGAACAGCCGCGGCGCCGGGGCCAGGGCGAACGGCCCCAGCCAGGTGCGGCCGTCGCGGAACGACAGGGTCAGGTCCACGGGCCGGTCGCCGCTGACGGCGGTCGCCGCAGCCGCGCCTACGGCGCCGGCGCGATTGACCGCGCCCGACTGAGCTGAGGCCATGCCCGACATCACCGGGCCCGGCCGCTCGGCGGTCAGGGCGATCTGGCCGGTCAGCAGCCCGTTCGGGTCCGCCGACAGCGCGTCGCTGGACAGCCGCGCCCGGCTTTCGCCCGCCGTCAGCTCGCCGCGCACGGCGGTGAACCGCCCGCCCGCCCGGGTCCAGTTGGAGAAGATCCCTGCCGCGTTCGGCCCCTTCAGGCGGCTGGCCTGCTGCACGGTGCCCTCCAGCGCCAGCGTCAGTCGGCCCTCGCGGGTGGCGCCCTCGACCGGCCCGCCGCGGCGGCCGCGCGCGTCGACCAGGTTGAACAGCACGTCCATCTCGTCGGTGACCGCCTTGCCGTCGGTCAGGTGCGGCCGGGTCTCCAGCTGGATGTGCTCGGCCGAGGCGATGGGGAAGGGGTCGGCGCCGGGATGGGCGGTGAAGACCGCGCGCACCAGCTCGACCCGCAGGTCGGGGAAGCGGTCGCGCAGGTGGCTGACGCTCATGCGCAGGGCGTCGCCGCGCACTCCGACCTTGCCCTTGCCGGCGCGGGTCAGGGTCAGGCCGTCAGGCGCGATGATGACCCAGCGGTCCGGGTTCCAGGCGTTGGCTTCGGCCACGATCTCGGGCGCCGCGACGCCGTGACCCGAGGGAGCCAGGATGTCGGCATGGGGGATTTCCACCCGCGCCCGGAACGGCCAGCCGGTGGTCGTCACCTCGGCGTGCTTGATGGTCCAGCCGTTCTGCTGCAGGGCCGCGACCTGGCCCTCCAGCCGGGTCTCAATCTGCTGCACCAGATAGAACCACCAGCCGGTCCACACCGCCAGGATCACCCCGGCGATCAGGAGGGGGCCGATGACGCCGCGGCGGGGGTGGCGGTAGGGTTGGTCGCTGGCGGCGGTCATTCAGGATCCGAAAAACACAGTGCGAAGAGTGCGAATAGTACGGAACGTGCGAAGCCGCTCCCGGCGCCCATACGATGAAAAAGCGGGTGCGAAGAGTCCAATTCGCAGGTCGGGTCGCGCCGGCCTCGTCCGGCATGTGGACGGCGCCGGCGGCGGTTTCAAGACGACGGGTTGAGGAAGCCGCCGACCAGTTCGACCGCCTCGGCCAGACCCATCCGCATGACCTCCGTGCCCGGCGGCAGGCTGGCGAACAGGCGGGTGGGGCAGGCGGCGTCCAGCATGACGAAGACGCCCTTGTCGTCGGCCCGGCGGATCAACCGGCCGAAGGCCTGGGCCATGCGGGCGCGGGCCAGGGCGTCGTCATAGGCGCGGCCCTGCGCGGAACTGCCGCCGAACCGTTCGCGCCGGGCCTTGTGCAGCAGGTCGGGGCGCGGCCAGGGCACGCGGTCGAAGGCGAGGATGCGCAGGGATCGCCCGGGCACGTCCACACCATCGCGCACCGCGTCGGTGCCCAGCAGGCAGCTGTCCTGCTCGGCCCGGAAGACGTCCACCAGCGCGCCGACCTCCAGCGGATCGACGTGCTGGGCGTAGAGGGGGATGCCCGCCTTGGCCAGGTCCGGCCCCAGCCGCTCATAGACCGCCTTCAGCCGCCGGATGGCGGTGAACAGGCCCACGCCCCCGCCGCCCGCCGCCAGGAAGAGCTCGCGCATCGCCGCCGCCGTCTGGCGCGTATCGTCCTTGATCAGATCATTGACCACGATGACCCGACTGTTCTCGGCGTAGTCGAAGGGGCTCTCGACCTTCAGGGTCCGCGCCGGCTCGATCAGCCGCGCCGCGCCGCTGCGCATCCGGGCCAGGTCAAAGGGATCCTCCGACATCGGATCGGACAGGGTGGCGCTGGTGATCAGCACCCCGTGCGAGGGCATGACCACGGCGGCCTCGAGCGGTACGGTCGGGTCGATCCAGTGGCGGCGCAGGGCCACGTCATGGATGCGGCCGAAGGCGGCCTCGGCGCTCAGCCAGTCGACGAAGTCCGGGTCCGCCTCGCCGGTGTCATTGTCCAGCGCCGCCAGCATGGAACGCCAGCCGGGCAGGGTCATCCGCGCCCGCCGGTCCAGCCCGCGCAGCGCCCCCTCGATCCGCGCCCGCGACGCGCCGTCCAGTTCCACCGCCTCGTCGTCGAGGATGTCCTCCAGATGCCGCGACAGGGCCAGCAGGGGCGCCTCGACGGCGGCCAGGGTCCGCGCCGCCTCCCGCGCCGCCTCCAGCACTGGATCGGTCACCGGACGCAGCGAGCATTCCATGCCGAACTCGATCCCGCCCGGCCCGCCGCTCTCGCTCGTCCGTGCACGGAGCTGTTCCAGGGCGGCGACGAGGAAGCGCTCGATCGGCCCGATCGGATTGACCTCGCCCGAGGCCGGGGCGATCCGGCCCGAGGCGCCTTCGCCCGGCAGCTGGGCCGCCGCGTGGATGGCGTCCTGCAGGGCCTTGGTCGCCGCCGCGTTGTCGCCGCACAGGTCGCCCAGCCGCTGTTCCAGCCCGCGTCCGCGCCGCCCGCGCCCTTCCGGCCCCCGGATCCAGCGGCGCAGCTCGGACGCCTCCTGACCAGACAGGCAGGCGGAGAAGGCGCTGTCGGCGGCGTCGAACAGATGGTGGCCCTCGTCGAAGACGATCCGCTTCAGCGCCGCCGTCTCGCCGTCCTGCTTCAAGCCGCGCGCCGATCGTGCCCCGTCGAAGGCGGCCTGGGTCATGACCAGGGCATGGTTGGCCACGACCAGATCGGCCCGGCGGCTGGCCCGAATGGTCTTCTCGACGAAACAGGTGCGGTAGTGGGGACAGGCCGCGTGCACGCACTCGCCGCGCCGGTCCACAAGATTGGCCGCGCTGGCCTGTTGGCTGACCGGAGTGACGAACAGGCCGGGCAGCCAGCCGGGATAGTCGCCGCCGGTCATGTCGCCGTCGCGCGAATGCAGGGCCCAGCGGCCCGCCAGCGCCATGCCGATCAGGTCGCCGTTCCCCAGCTGCGCCGCCTGCACCATGTCCTGCAGGTTCAGCAGGCACAGGTAGTTTTCGCGCCCCTTGCGGACGACGGCCTTCTTCTTGCGCTCCGCCGGGTCGGGCCACAGGGCCGCGCTCTCTCGGTCGATCTGGCGTTGCAGGGCGCGGGTGTAGGTCGAGACCCAGGCCGCCCCCTGATTGCGCTCGGCCCACAGGCTGGCGGGCGCCAGATAGCCCAGGGTCTTGCCCGTCCCGGTCCCCGCCTCGGCCAGCAGCACGCGCGGCCGGCCCTCCTCGTTGCGCGGCGAGAAGGCGTAAGCGGCCTCGGCGGCGTAGTCGGACTGGGTCGGCCGCGTCTCGTCCAGCCCCGAGGCCTGCAGCAGCTTCTCCAGCCGGATGCGCGCGCTCTCGGAATCAACGGGGGCCGAGCCGGCCTCGCCGCGCGGCGCCTCGTCCTCCCACTCCGCCAGCCGGGACCAGACGTCGAGGCCGCTGCCGCGATACTGGCGCGCCCGCAGCGGCTGGTGCTGCAGGGCCCCGGCCACCCGCCACGACCAGCTCCAGCCCGCACGGGCCAGGGTCTCGTTCAGGGTGAAGGCGTCCTCGCGGTGCGGATAGGCCGGATCGGCCAGCTCCTTCAGCAGGCCCAGCGCCGCCTCGCGCAGAGCCACGGCCTGGGCCTCCGCCCCCTTGGGCTCGCTCTGTCCCATGGCCAGGGCCAGTCCGCTCGGCGACGGGGCGCAGAACCGCGCCGGCCGCACGAAGGCGAACAGCTCCAGCACGTCCAGCAGGTCCTCCGACCGCGACGGCGGCGCAAGGCCCAGCCGCCGCGCCGTCAGGCTGGCGTGGGCCACCATCACAGGGCCGGTGGTGAAGACGCCCTCGGCGGCGCCGCGCCCGATCTTGCGCGCGCCCTCGTCGTCGCACACCGCCCCCGCCCCCGGCGGCACGGCCAGGGCGGCGGGCAGGGCCAGCCACGGCTCGTCGCCGGTCAGGGCGCTGGAGGAGGTGAGGGAGTCGGTGGACACGGTCCCTAGATAGTCGACAAGCAGGTGAAACGGAACGGGAACATGCTATATCCCCTCCGTGACGTCCGCCGCCGTTCCCGCAACGCTTCCGCCGCTCTTCGCCGACTGGTTCGCGTCGCGCGGCTGGTCGCCGCGTCGGCATCAGCTGGAGATGATAGCGGCGGCTCAAGGCGGGTCGCACGCCCTGCTGGTCGCCCCGACCGGCGGCGGCAAGACGCTGGCGGGCTTCCTGCCCTCCCTGATCGACCTGGCCGAGCGCGGGCCCAGGCCGGCGACCGGGCCGGGCAGCGGGGTGCACACCCTCTATCTCTCGCCGCTCAAGGCCCTGACCACCGACGTCGAGCGCAACCTGATGACGCCTATCCGCGAGATCGGGCTGAACATCCACGTCGAGAGCCGCACCGGCGACACCAAGCAGAGCAAGCGCCAGCGCCAGCGGGACTTCCCGCCCGACATCCTGCTGACCACCCCGGAACAGCTGGCCCTGTTCTGCGCCTGGGACGGCGCGCGGTCCTACTTCGCCGACCTGAAATGCGTGGTGCTGGACGAGGTGCACGCGATCTGGAGCGGCAAGCGCGGGGACCTGCTGTCGCTGGGGCTGGGGCGGCTGCAGAAGTTCGCGCCGGAGATGCGGCGAGTGGCGCTGTCGGCGACGGTGGACGATCCGGAGATGATCGCGGGCTGGCTGAAGCCGTCCTCCGAAGCCCCGGTGACGATCGTGAAGGGCGACCCCGGCGCGCCGCCGGTCATCGACGTGCTGATCTCCGAGGGCCATGTGCCGTGGGCCGGGCACACCGGGGTCCATGCGATGCCCGAGGTCTATGACGCCCTGCGCCGGGCGGGGATGACCCTGATCTTCGTCAACACCCGCTGGCAGGCCGAGTTCGTCTTCCAGCAGTTGTGGGCCATCAACGAGGACAGCCTGCCCATCGCCCTGCACCACGGCTCGCTGGCCGCCGAGCAGAGGCGCAAGGTCGAGGCGGCCATGGCGCGGGGCGACCTGCGCGCCGTGGTCTGCACCTCGACGCTGGATCTGGGCATCGACTGGGGCGACGTGGACCTGGTCATCCAGCTGGCCGCGCCCAAGGGGGCCAGCCGCCTGGTCCAGCGCATCGGCCGCGCCAATCACCGGCTGGACGAGCCCAGCCGCGCCCTGATGGTGCCCGCCAGCCGGTTCGAAATGCTGGAATGCCAGGCTGCGCGCGAGGCGGTGGCCGAGAACGCCTTCGACTGGGAGCCGGTGCATACCGGCACCCTCGACACCCTGGCCCAGCACATCATGGGCTGCGCCTGCTCCGAACCCTTCGTCATGGATGATCTGTATACGGAAGTTTCCGCCTGCGGCCCGTATCGCGGCCTGACCTGGGAGCAGTTCGAGGAGGTGGTCGATCTGGTCGCCACCGGCGGATACGCCCTGCGCACCTACGATCGGTTCGCCCGCATCGTGCGCACCCAGGATGGGAAGTGGACGGTGCGCAACGCCACGCTGGCCCAGAACCACCGCATGAATGTCGGGGCCATCGTCTCGGCCGCCAATCTGAACATCCGGGTCGCCAACCGGCGCGGCCGGCAGCTGATGGGCGGCCGCAAGATCGGCGAGGCCGAGGAGTGGTATTTCGAGCAGATGTCGCTCGGCGACACCTTCGTCTTCGCCGGTCAGGTCTGGGCGTTCCAGGGCATCGCCGGGACGGACGCCCTGGTCACCTCAGCCGTCGATAAGGACCCGAAGATCCCCTCGTACGGCGGCTCCAAATTCCCGCTGGGCACGTCGCTGGCCGAGCGGGTGCGCGACATGGTGCAGGACCGCGATCACTGGCGCGTCCTGCCGCCGGACGTGCAGGAGTGGCTGGAGCTGCAGGCGGTCCATTCGCGCATCCCCAAGGCGGGCGAGCTGCTGATCGAGACCTTCCCGCGCGGCAATCGCCACTTCATGATCGCCTATCCGTTCGAGGGACGGCTGGCGCACACGACCCTGGCCATGCTGCTGACCAAGCGGCTGGACCGGCTGGATGTGGGGCCGCTGGGCTTCGTGGTCACTGACTATTCGCTGGCCATCTGGTCGATCCGGCCGATGGACACGCTTGATTTCGACGCCCTGTTCGAGCCCGACATGCTGGGCGACGATCTGGAGGCCTGGCTGGAGGAAAGCTTCATGATGAAGCGCAGCTTCCGCAACTGCGCCCTCATCTCGGGCCTGATCGAGCGGCGCCAGCCGGGGGCCGAGAAGACCGGTCGTCAGGTGACCTTCTCGACCGACCTGATCTACGACGTGCTGCGCCGCCACCAGCCGGACCATCTGCTGCTGCGCACCGCCCGGGCCGACGCCGCCTCCGGCCTGCTGGATGTGGCCCGACTGGGTCAGCTCCTGAGCCGCATCCACGGCCGCATCGCGCACCAGCGGCTGGATCGCCCCTCGCCCTTCTGCATCCCCGTGCTGGTCCAGATCGGGCGCGAGCGGGTCGGCGGCGGCGCGGCGGAGATCATCCTGTCCGAACGCGGACTCGATTTCGCCGAGGAGACCCTGATCGCCGAGGTCATGGCCCCCGCGCCGGAGACGGTCGCGTGAACGCCGCCCTGCGCGAAACCCTGTCGCCCTTCCGCCACTCCTGCGGCGGGCTGAAGGTGCGCATCGCCGGCGAGGCCTGCCTGCTGCGCTGCTCGGGCGCGCTGTGGGTGGTCGAGCACCGCACCCTGATCGCCTCGGACCTGCACCTGGAGAAGGGCTCGGCCTTCGCCGTGCGCGGGCAGATGCTGCCGCCCTATGACAGCCCCGCCACCCTGGCCAAGCTGGAGGCCGAGATCGAGGCGCTAGATCCGGCCCGCGTCGTCCTGCTGGGCGACAGCTTCCACGACGCCAAGGCGGTGGATCGTCTGTCTACGGATGATCGTGAACGGCTGGTCCGGCTGGCGGTCGGGCGCGACTGGGTCTGGCTGGAGGGGAACCACGATCTGGTGGCGCTGGCGGGCGCGCTGGACGCCCTGCCGGGCCGGATCGTGACGACGATGGACCTCGGTGCTCTCCGCCTGATCCACGAGCCCCAGCCCGGCGAACAACCGGGCGAGATCGCCGGCCACCTTCATCCCGCTGCCCGCGTCGCCGCCTATGGGCGCGGTGTTCGCCGCCCCTGCTTCGTCACCGACGGACAGCGGCTCGTCATGCCCGCCTTCGGCGCCTTCACCGGCGGGCTGGATGCCAGGGACGTGGCGGTGGCGGGCCTGTTCGCCGATCCGCCGATGGTCGCGGCGCTGGGCCGGGACAGGGTGCATGCGCTGGCGTGGGAGAGCCTGCGCTAGATGAGGTGCTGTCGTTCCTACAGCGACGCATCCATCTCGATGATCAGGTTGAACAGGTCACCCGGCCAGAGGTCCGAGTGAAGTATGGATCTGCCGTTGGAGGCGGGGGTGTAGATCAACTGTTTCCAGGCCACGGGCGCCGCGCTTGTGTTGGTGAAGTTGATCCGCCCTCCGTGCGACATCGCATTTCGGACGACCCGCGCAAAATTCCATACGGGGGGCCAGCCGCTCAAGTTCTTTCCGTACCGAGCCTCGATCTGTGGTCGCTGCCGCTCAAAATAGTTGGTGGCCAGGGCCTGACCAAAATTATGAAGCAGCCCGTCGAGCGCGCCGAGATTCATCGCCGCGGAGGATGGCGGTTGAGGTGTTTCGACCTTTTCCAGGGCGATTGCGGTCGGCGAAATATTCTTCATCAGAACGCTGATGGTGGGCTCAGGGCGCCATACCCACTGCTCGCCCGATTGCTTGCAATCAATCAGCACCGTGTCTTCGGGTGGGTAGGGAAGTGCTTGTCCGCTGTTCGCGGCTTCAGCCGCCTGGGCGAAACCATAGAGGCCGACGAGATACGACTGGAAGTCAGAGAAGTACCGCTCGCTGTCGGCAATCCGATCTGTGGTGGCGGGGGAAGGCAGCGGGGCGCCGTTTCCGTTCTCGCCCAGTCGCAATCTAACGATCGCCATCGATTCGCTGCTCCAGCATCGCCGTCGACGCCGTCTCGATCTGTTCCTCCAACTGCGCCATGAACTCGGCCCGCTTCAGGCCGGCGGGGATGACGGGCAGGAACTCGTAGATCACCACGCCCGGATGGCGGCGGAAGCCGTGGGCGGGCCAGTGGACGCCGGAGTTGGTGGCGATGGGCGTGCAGGGCGCGTCCAGGTCGCGGTACAGGGCTGCGATGCCCGGCTTGTAGTCGGGGGCGGCGCCGACCTCGGCGCGGGTGCCCTCCGGGAAGATCAGGATCTGACGGCCCTCGGCGAAGCGGGCGCGCGCCTGTTTCACCATGTCCTTCAGCGCCTTGGCGTGGGCCGAGCGGTCGACGGCGATCATCTTCGTCTTCCAGGCGAACCAGCCGAAGAAGGGCAGGGGCATCAGCTCCTTCTTCATGATGAAGCAGTTGTCAGGCAGGACCGCGAAGGGCGCGATGACGTCCAGCATGCTCTGGTGCTTGCCGGCCAGCAGGGCGGCGCCGACCGGACGGTGCTCCAGCCCGCGGAACTCCACCTTCACCCCGGCGATCCAGCGCAGGCCGAACAGGACGAATTTCGACCACCCCCGGATCACCCACATGGCCGGGCGATAGGTCAGCAGCAGGATCGGCGACAGGCCGACGGCGAACAGGGCCATCGACAGATAAAGCCAGACGACGAAGACGAGCGAACGCAGGGTGGTCACGGTCAGGCGGCCTTTTCTTGCGGCGCGGCCTGGGTCGGCGTGTCGGTGGCCGGGCGGCCTTCGCCGGTGACCTTGCCCACGGCGACGCGGCCCAGGGCGGCGAGGTACTTCATGTATTCCAGCGTCATGCGCCGGGCGGTCACGGCCGCCCGCCACCAGCGCGAGTTGTCCAGCGACGGCGTCTCGACGGCGTAGGCGGTCAGCTGGACCCCCGGGGCGGCGGCGCGGATCTCGGTCAGGGCGCGGGCCATGTGATAGTCCGAGGTCACCACGATCAGGCTGTCATAGCCCTTGGCGTCGGCCCAGGCGGCGATCTCCTGGGCGTTGCCGACGGTGTCCTCGGCCTCGAAGCCCAGGTCGACGCAGCAGTTGAACAGGCGGTTCGAGCCCGGGGTCAGGGCGCGCAGCTCCTGGCGGCGGACCTCGCGGTTGACGCCCGAGATCAGCACCCGGCGGCCCTTGTCCTGCTCCAGCAGACGGATGGCGGCGTTGACCCGTTCGGCCGACGGGCCGGTCAGGGCCACGATGGCGTCGGCGCGCTGGGGCTCGGGCGCGGGCGTGTAACCGCGCACGCGTTCGGCGAACACGAACAGGCCGATCAGCCAGATCAGCACCAGAATGGCGATGAAAGTCAGAAACTTCATGCCCTTAGCCTACTCGCGGAGCCGCAGTCGCGCCAGCGCGGTGAAGCGCGCCGCGACAAGCGCCACCGTAGCCGCCAACAGGGGGCATGGCGAGAGGATCAGCACGTCGGTCCATGCGATCGGCAGGGCGGGCGACAGGCCTTCGCTGCCGCCCAGCAGCCGCAGGGCGGCCGCCGCTCCCATGGCCGCCAGCGCCCCCGCCGCGCCCGCGCCCGCCGCCAGCAGGCCATAGCGGCGCTGGTACAGGCCCGCGATCCGGCTGTCGGAGGCCCCGTTCAGGCTCAGGGTCTCGATCACCGCCGCCTGGGCCGCCATCCCGGCCCGGGTGGCATAGGCCACCGCCGCGCCCGCCGCGCCCGCCGTCAGCAGGAAGGCCAGGGCCGCCAGCACGGTGATCAGCCCCGCCGACCGCTCGGCCTCGCCGCGCCACAGGCTATGATCGTCGACCGTGGCGTCCACCCCCGCCTGCGCCAGGGCGCGGCTCAGGCTGACGGCGCTGGCCGGGGCGTCGCGGTCCAGCCGCACGGTGACCAGATAGGGCAGGGGCAGGTCCGGCAGGACGGCGTCGCCGATCCAGGGCCGCAGCAGGGCTTCGGCCGTCTTGCGATCCATGGCCTCGGCCTCCTCGACCCCCGTGACCCCGGCCAGGGTCTCGGCGGCGTGGGCGGCGGCGGCGTCGCCGGTCTCGCCCACGCGGGGCCGCACCTGCACCGTCGCCTCGGCGCGCAGCGCCCGGGCCCAGCCGTGGGCCGCCCGATCCGCGGCCAGCGCCCCCACGGCGGACAGGCAGGCCAGGAAGCACAGCACGGCGATCACCGCGGCCAGCCAGGGCTCGCCGCCCGTGTCGCGGGGCAGGATGGGGGCGCGTCGGGGGAACCAGCGGTCGATCATGCGGCGCCCCCCGTCAGCCGACCGCCGTCCAGCGTCAGCACCGTCGCCCCGGACCGCGCGGCCAGCTCGGCGTCATGGCTGGCGATCAGCACGGTGGTCCCCAACCGGTTCATCGACTGAAACAGCTTGAGCAGCCGTCCGGCCATGACGGCGTCGACATTGCCGGTCGGCTCGTCGGCCACGATCAGTTCCGGCCCCGTCACCACGGCGCGGGCGATGGCCAGCCGCTGCTTCTCCCCGCCCGATAGGGCCGGGGGGCGGGCGTCCAGCTTCTCGCCCAGTCCGACCCACTCCAGCATTTCGTGCACGTCGTCGGCGTAGTCGGCGGTCTTCACCCCGGCCAGCCGCAGCGGCAGGGCCACATTCTCCCAGGCGCTGAGATGATCCAACAGGCGGAAATCCTGGAAGATCACCCCCATCCGGCGACGGAAGGCGGGCAGGTCCGCGCGCCGCGCCGTCCCCGCTTCCTCGCCGAACAGCGCCAGCGACCCGGACTGTGGCTGTTCTGCCAGTGTCAGCAGCTTCAACAGCGTCGTCTTTCCCGCGCCCGACGGCCCGGTAAGGAAGTGGAAAGAGCCGGCAGGCAAAGTCAGGTTAACGTCTCGCAGCACGCCGGGCGTCTCCACGTAGCCGAAACCCACCCCGCGCAGGCGGACGGTGGCGGGCGACGAGGCGGCATCGGCGGCGCGACGGGGCTGGACGGACATCAAATTCTGGATCGGGACGCGGCTGGGCCGCGACGGGAGGGGGCGAAGAGCCTCGCAGTCGGCGCACATGATACTGACCTGCCCGTCCTGCGCCACCAGCTATTTCACCCCGGACGATGCGATCGGGGCGAACGGCCGCACCGTGCGCTGCAAGACCTGCAAACATACCTGGCGCGCCACCCTGGACGAGCCGCTGGAACTGTCCGCGACCATGCCGGAAGAGCCGTCCAGCTTCGGCCGTCACGAGGACCCCACCGCCGAATCACTGGCCGAGACCCCGGCCCCCGAACTGCCCAAGGCGTTCCGCGCCCGCGCCGAGCAGCAGCGCCGCCTGCGCCGCGCCGCCACCCATGGGGTGGTCTGGGCGGGGGTGGCCTCCGGCTTCGCCGCCCTGCTGGGCGCCGCCTGGCTGTTCAGGGTCGATGTGGTCGAGATGGCTCCGCGCACCGCGGCCGCCTACGCCGCCGTCGGCCTGACCGTGAACCCGACCGGGCTGGACTTCGAGGCCATCACCGCCCGGCCCCTGCCCAATGACCCCGGCAAGGTCCTGGTCTCCGGCGCCCTGCGCAACGTGCGCGACAACGAGCGGATCGCCCCGCCGGTTCGCGTCGCCCTGCTGGACGCCCACGGCGCCGAGATCGGCTACGCCATCGTCCGCATCGACGCGGCGCCGGTTCTGCCCGGCAAGGTCCAGGGCTTCGCCGCCGTCATCGCCGATCCGGGCGCGCGCGGTCAGGGCATCGACATCGATTTCGTGCTGGAGCCCGCCTCCAGGGCCGCCCCCGCCCATGTGGAGGCGACGCCCGCGCCCGCTCATCCGCCCGTCAATCCGCCGCTGCGCGCGCCCACCCCGGCCGCTCCCGCGTCGGCGCCAGGCCCGGCGGCGCACACCATTCCGGTGTCCGCCGAGGTCGGCCTGCGTCCCGCCCTGTCGCCCGGCGCGACGGTCCCGCTGGACATGCGTCCGGTCGACGCCGTGCCGCTGGCGATGGAAGACCTTGCGGCCCCTCTCGACTCGCACGCCCCGAGAGCGGTATCGGCGGGACATGGCTGACACCGCACCGACGACGCCCACCGTGCTGCTCCCCGAGGCGGAGGTGCAGCGCATCGTCGCCGACCTCGCCGCACAGATCGCCCCCGTCATCGATGACGAGACCGTCGCCGCCGTCCTGCTGACCGGCGGCCTGTGGTTCGCCGCCGATCTGACCCGCGCCCTGTCGCGCATCGGCCGCAACGTCCGCTTCGACGCCCTGTGGCTGGCCTCCTATGGCGACGAGCAGTCCAGCCGGGGCCGGATCGACGTCTACGCCGACTTCCAGCGCTCCATCGCGGGCCGCCGGGTCCTCATCGTCGACGACGTCTTCGACACCGGCCTGTCGCTGGCCGAGGCGGTGCGCATCGCCAAGGAGAAGGGCGCGTCGGAGGTCCTGACGGTCGTCTTCGCCAAGAAGCCCTGGCCCCTGCCGCGCGCGCCCGAGCCCGACTTCGTCGGCTGGGAGGCCCCGAACCGGTTCCTCGTCGGCTACGGCCTGGATCACGCGGGCGCCCTGCGCGGCCTGCCGGACGTCTGCGCGCTGGATTAGAGCCAGTCCGCCTTCGGTTCCCGCGCCCACATCTCGTCGTAGCGCGGACGCGGCCGGACCACCGCCCAGCGCTTTCCGTCGACCAGCACTTCCGCCACCAGCGGCCGCGAATTGTACTCGCTCGACAGCACCGCCCCGTAAGCGCCGGCGCTCAGGAAAGCGACGAGGTCTCCGGCCTGCAGCGGCGCGAGCATCCGGTCCCGGGCGAAGATGTCCGTCGACTCGCAGATCGGTCCCACGAGGTCATAAAGCCCCGCCTCGCCCTCGCGCGGCGTCACCGGGATCAGATCGTGGAAGGCGTCGTACAGAGCCGGGCGCATGAGATCGTTCATGCCCGCGTCCAGCACCAGGAACCGCCGGCCGTCGGCGCGCTGATTGACCTGGATCACCCGGCTGACCAGCACGCCGGCGTTGGCGGCCAGAAGGCGGCCCGGCTCGAAGGCCGCCTCGACCTCAAGCCCGTCCAGTACACGGGCGCACATGGCCGCATAGTCGGCGATGGACGGCAGGTCGGTCTGGCCGTGATAGGGCACGCCCAGCCCGCCGCCGAGGTCCAGCCGCGTGACCTGGCAGCCCTTGGCCCGCAGCGTCTCCACCACCCCGCGGATGGTGCGGAAGGCGGCCTCCATCGGGGCCAGGTCGGTGATCTGGCTGCCGATGTGGCAGGCCAGGCCGACCGGCGTCAGATGCGGGGATGCGGTGGCGCGGACATAGAGGTCGATGGCCTCCTCGACCGGCACGCCGAACTTGTCGGTCGCTCCGCCGGTGGTGATCTTGGCGTGCCCGCCTGCGCCGATGTTCGGGTTCACGCGCACGGCGATTGCGGGGGAGGCGCCCTTCGACGCCGCGACGGCGATCAGCCGGTCCAGCTCCGCGCCGCTCTCGACATTGATCTGGCGCACGCCGGTCTCGATGGCGAAGGCCAGCTCGGCGTCGGTCTTGCCTACGCCCGAAAAGATGATGCGGTCTGCCGGAACGCCCGCCGCCAGCGCGCGGCGGATCTCGCCCTCCGACACCGTGTCCGCGCCGCAGCCCAGCCTGGCCAGGGTCGCCAGCACCGACAGGTTGGAGTTGGCCTTCACCGCGAAGGCGATCAGGGCCTCGCCGAGCGCGCTCCGATGGGCGTCCACCGCCTGCCGCAGCAGGGTGTAGTGCCGGGTCAGGGTGGCGGTCGAATAGACATAGACCGGCGTGCCGACCGCCTCGGCGATCTCGGACAGGGGCACGCCCTCGGCGTGCAGCGCGCCGTCGATCAGGTCAAAATGGTTCAAGTCAGGATCCGGGGAGGATCAACGCGGGCTGTTGCCGGCGCCGTCGAAGGGGGTCGAGCCGGGGCCGCCGTCGATCGGCAGCTCGCGGTTCGGGCGGTTGACCGTGGCGGGCTCCGGCAGGCCGGGCGCGCGACCGTCGCGCATGCTGCGCTCGGTCTTCTTGGCGGGCGGGGCGTCCAGATCCGCCATGCGGCCGCAGGCCGAGGCGGAGACCGCGATCAGGGCGACGACGCCCGCGACAATAAGCTTCTTCATCCTGATCCCCTTACCCGAGACGCATTTTCCACTCGGCGACGCGCGTCCGGACCTGATCCGGCGCGGCGCCCCCGAAGCTTTGGCGACTGGCGCAGGAAGCCTCGGGCGTGAGCACCTTGTACACCCCTTCCGTCACGCCGGGATGCAGCTTCTGCAATTCTTCCAGCGGCAGTTGCGGCAGACCCACGCCCAAGGCCTCGGCGCGCTTGACCGCCGCGCCCGTGACGTGGTGCGCCTGGCGGAACGGCAGGTTCAGCTCGCGCACCAGCCAGTCGGCCAGATCGGTGGCGGTCGAGAAACCGGCGCCCGCGGCGGCGGCCATTCGTTCCGTGTTCGGAATCAGGGCCGCGACCATGGCCGTCATGGCGCCCAGCGCCAGGTCCAGCGCGTCGAACGCCTCGAACACCGGCGGCTTGTCCTCCTGCATGTCCTTGGAATAGGCCAGCGGCAGGCCCTTCATCACCGTCGACAGGGCGACGAAGGAGCCGATGATCCGCCCCGTCTTGGCGCGCACCAGCTCGGCGGCGTCGGGGTTGCGCTTTTGCGGCATGATCGACGAGCCGGTGGTCAGGTCGTCGGGCAGGCTGGCGAAGCCGAACATCGGCGTCATCCAGATCACGATCTCCTCGGCCAGCCGCGACAGGTGGCCGGCGGTGATCGAGGCCGCGGCCAGGCTTTCCAGCGCGAAGTCGCGATCGGAGACGGCGTCCAGGCTGTTCGCCATCGGCCGGTCGAAGCCCAGCTCCGAGGCGGTCATATGCCGGTCGATGGGGAAGGGCGATCCGGCCAGGGCGGCCGCGCCCAGCGGGTTCTCGTTCATGCGGGCGCGGGCGTCGGCGAAGCGCCAGGCGTCGCGCCCGAACATCTCGACATAGGCCATCAGGTGATGGCCCAGCGTCACCGGCTGGGCGGTCTGCAGGTGGGTGAAGCCGGGCATCAGGTCGCCGGCGTGCTGTTCGGCCCGGACCAGCAGGGCCTTCTGCAGGCCCTTCAGCTGCACCACCTGCCGGTCGCAGGCGTCGCGCACCCACAGGCGGAAGTCGGTCGCCACCTGGTCATTGCGGCTGCGCGCCGTGTGCAGACGGCCCGAGGGCTCGCCGATCAGTTCGGCCAGCCGGGCCTCCACATTCATGTGGATGTCCTCGAACTGGTCGCGGAACGGGAAGCTGCCGTTGCGGATCTCGGCCTCGATGGCGTCGAGCCCGCCCAGGATGGCGTCGGCGTCCGCCTGCTGAATGATTCCCTGCGCCGCCAGCATGCGGCAATGTGCGCGCGATCCGGCCAGGTCCTGGGCCCATAAACGCTGGTCCACGCCGATGGAGACGTTGATCGCCTGCATGATTTCGGCGGGTTTCGCCGAGAAGCGCCCACCCCACATGTCTTGACCTTTCGCGCCTTGGGGGGCTTTGGTCGCGGGATCGGAGGGCGTCTGGTCGGGCATGAAGATCTCGAAGGCGGTAATCGGCGTGGCGTCAAGCTTGCTGCTGATCGGAATGATCGGCGGGGCGGCGCTGCTATACGCCAAACCCGGCCTGATCGACAAAGCCGCAACGGCTGAACCGGCGGCGAAAAGCGAACTGGCCCGTTTCGCCACCGGCTCGATCGCCCGGCTGGAGACCCCGGCGGCGCTCGAAGCCGCCCCCGCCTACGTCTTCAAGACCCGCGACGGCGCCGATACGCGCCTGACCGATTTCCGCGGCAAGGTCGTGGTGGTCAATCTGTGGGCCATGTGGTGCGCGCCCTGCCGCACTGAGATGCCGACCCTGGCCCGGCTGGCCGAAAGCTACGTCGGCAAGGATGTGGTCGTCCTGCCGATCAACGTCGACGCCACGCCGGACGCCATCGCTGACGCCAAGAGCTTCATCGACGTGCACGAGCCGCTGCCGATGTACAGCGACCCCAAATTCCAGCTGCCCTTCGAACTGCCGGGCAAGGGCAAGATGCCCCAGACCGTCCTGCTGGACCGTGAGGGCCGGATCCGGGCGTATTTCTCGGGCGAGGCCGACTGGGCCAGCCCCGAAGCCAAGGCGCTGATCGACGCCCTGCTGGCGGAGCCGGCCTGATCGCCGGCTAGTGGGCCGGGGCCGGGGCGGGGACGCGCTGGTCCGTCGCCGGATCGACGGCGCCCGGACGGCCTTCCGCCGCCGCCTTCGCCTGGTTTTCCTCAAGCCTGTTCGCGGCCTGTCCGGCGACATTCTCGGTGGCCTGCGCTGCCTTCATGGCGCCGGATTCGATGACCTCGCCCGCCTGGGCGGCGGCGTCTCCGGCCTTCTCGCCGGCCGCCTCGGCGTCAGCCTGGGCGTCCTTCTGTTCCGCCTGCGTACAGGCCGCGGCGCCTAGAGACAGGGCGGCGACGGCGGTCAGGGCGGCGATACGAATGCGCATGGGATTTCCCCTTCAGCGTTGAACCTGAGCGGTTAACGCCGCGCCGCCCCGACCGGTTGCGCTAGCGGTTCACCCGCGCCTGGTTGGCGGCGTTGTAGCGGGCGCCGACGACCTGGATCGCCGACAGGGCGGTCTCGATCTCGGCAAGGTCGGCGGACGAAAGCTCGACGGCCACGGCGCCGAGGTTCTCGTCGAGGCGATGCAGCTTGGTCGTGCCCGGAATGGGGACGATCCACGGCTTTTGCGCCGACAGCCAGGCCAGGGCGATCTGGGCCGGGGTCGCGCCCTTCGAGGTGGCGATGGCGGTTACGGCTTCGACCAGTTTGGCGTTGGCCTGACGCGCTTCGGCGGCGAACCGGGGCACGGTGTTGCGGAAGTCGGACGTGTCGAACTCGGTGTCCGTTGTGATCGCCCCGGTCAGGAAGCCCTTGCCCAGCGGGCTGAACGGCACGAAGCCGATGCCCAGCTCCTCCAACGTCGGCAGGATCTCCGCCTCGGGCTCGCGCCACCACATCGAGTATTCGCTCTGCAGGGCCGCGACCGGCTGGACGGCGTGGGCCTTGCGGATCGTGGCGGCTCCGGCCTCGGACAGGCCGAAATGCTTGACCTTGCCCTCGGCGATCAGGTCGCGGACCGTGCCGGCCACGTCCTCGATCGGCACATTGGGATCGACGCGGTGCTGGTAGAACAGGTCGATCCGGTCGGTGCGCAACCGCTTCAGCGACGCCTCGGCCACGGCGCGGATATTCTCTGGCCGACTGTCCAGGCCGTCGGCGACCTTGCCGCCCAGGAAGCCGAATTTGGTGGCGATGACGAGCTGGTCGCGGACGGGCTCGAGCGCCTCGCCCAGCAGGTCCTCGTTGGTAAAGGGGCCATAGCATTCGGCCGTGTCGAAGAAGGTCACGCCGCGCTCGACCGCGCCGCGCAGCAGGGCGACGCCGTCCTTGCGCTCCACGGGCACGCCGAGGCCGAAACTGAGCCCCATGCAGCCGAGACCGAGGGCGGAGACCTCCAGACCGGAGGCTCCGAGAATACGGGTTTTCATGATGTCAGTCCTTGGGGAGGAAACGGGTCGCCGCACTCAGGCCGCGGGAGTTACCCGGCGGGCGCGTCCAGCGACGCCATGTCGATGACGAAGCGGTAGCGGACGTCGGACTTCTCCATCCGGTCGAAGGCGTGGTTGATCTCGTCCATGCGGATCATCTCGACGTCGGGAAGGATGCCCTTCTCGGCGCAGAAATCGAGCATCTCCTGGGTCTCGCGGATGCCGCCGATGGGCGAGCCCGAGACGCGGCGACGGGCCAGTAGCAGCGGCAGGGTCGACATCTCCTCCATCGGACCCAGCTGGCCGACGATGACCAGGGTCCCGTCGATGTCGAGCAGCGGCATGTAGGGGTTGAGGTCGTGCTTGACCGGCACGGTGTCGATGATCAGGTCCAGGCTGTTGGCCGCCGCCTTCATCGCCGCCTTGTCCGACGAGACGAGCAGTTCGTGCGCGCCGAGCGCCTTGGCGTCCGCTTCCTTGTCGGCCGTGCGGCTGAGGACGACGACATGGGCGCCGAGGCCCGCCGCCAGCTTGACCGCCATGTGGCCCAGGCCGCCCAGGCCGATGACGCCGACGCGGCTGCCTTCCTTCACGCCCCAGGTCTTCAGCGGCGACCAGGTAGTGATGCCGGCGCACAGCAGAGGCGCGGCCGCGGCCGGGTCCAGACCTTCCGGCATGCGCAGCACGAACTCCTCGCGCACGACCAGGGCCTTGGAGTAGCCGCCGTAGGTCGGCTCGCCCGTGATCCGGTCCTTGCCGTTGTAGGTCTGGGTGTTGCCGTGGCGGCAGAGCTGCTCCTCGCCCTTGTCGCACTGATCGCAGTGCTGGCAGCTGTCGACCATGCAGCCGACGGCGACGCGATCGCCTTCCTTGAACTTCTTCACGTCCGGGCCGACGGCGGTGACGACGCCGACGATCTCGTGGCCCGGCACGACCGGATAGGAGGACCAGCCCCAGTCGTTGCGCGCCTGGTGCAGGTCGGAGTGGCAGACGCCGCAGTACTGGATCTCCATCTGGACATCGTTGCCGCGCAGCTCGCGGCGGTCGAACTCCCACGGGGCCAGCGGCGAGGTCGTGGACTGGGCGGCGTAACCGATGGTCTTCATGGGTGATCTCTCAACAGCGGACACGGAACGGCGGCGCGCCGTCTCCGTCGATGACGGCAAAATAGGCCGCGCGGCCTCCGGCGATTAGACGGTAGGATCAGCATGAACCTATGAATGGAGTTCATCAATGAAGCGGGACGAACTGGGCGACCTGGCCGCCTTCATGGCCGTGGCCGAGGAGCGCAGCTTCACCAAGGCGGCCTCCCGGCTGGGCACGTCCCAATCCGCGCTCAGCCACACCGTCCGTCGGTTGGAGACCCGGCTGGGCCTGCGCCTGCTGCTGCGCACCACCCGCAGCGTCTCCCCCACCGAGGCGGGCGACCGCCTGCTGCAGACCCTGCGCCCCGCCTTCGCCGACATCGAGACCCGCATCGACGCCCTGGGCGAGCTGCGGGACAGGCCGGCGGGCACCATCCGCATCAACACCGGCGAACACGCGGCCCACAGCATCCTGTGGCCGGCCCTGAAGCGCTTCATGCCCCTGTATCCGGACGTGAAGGTCGAGATCACCACCGAGCTGGGCTACGCCGACATCGTCGAACGCCGCTTCGACGCCGGGGTCCGCCTGGGTGAGCAGGTGGCTCGCGACATGATCGCCGTCCCCATCGGCCCGGACGTCAACATGGTGGTCTGCGGCGCGCCGTCATGGTTCGCCACCCATCCGAAGCCGGCGACGCCGCACGACCTGAACGACCACGCCTGCATCAACCTGCGCCTGCCGACCCGCGGCGGCCTCTATGCCTGGGAGTTCGAAAAGGACGGCCGCCAGCTGAACGTCCGCGTCGACGGCCCCCTGATCTTCAACGACATGGCCCTGGTCCAGAAGGCGGCCGAGGCTGGCATGGGCCTAGCCTTCCTGATGGCCGATGTCGCCGCCCCCGTCATCGCCGAGGGCCGCCTGATCCCGGTGCTGGAGGACTGGCGTCCGCCCTTCCCGGGCTATCACCTCTATTATCCCAGCCGCCGCCAGCCGACCCCGGCCTTCACCCTGCTCGTTGAGGCGCTCAGGTATCGAGGATGAGCCGCCGCCGGCGGCTCATCTCTGGTGATGGGTGTCGGGACTCGCCTAGACGACGATCCGGACTTCGCCGGTCGCGGTCGCATACAGCCGCTTCACGCCGAGGCCGCCGCTAATCGCCGCCGCATTGTCGGCGAAGGTCGGTAGATCGGCCCAGATCCCGTCTGAGTCGATCACGGCGTAGTTTGCCGTGGCGTCCCGACTGGCGAAGGTGTGGGAAGCCCTCGTGTGAAGACTCGACGTAGAGCCGAGGCGGAGCGCGATGTCTCCGTTGGCCGCCCAGATGCGGTGCCAGGACGACCCGTCGGCGTCGGCGAACACGCGATTGAGGAACCGGTACTCCTTACCGAGGATGAAGTCGTTGCTGACGATGGAGTCCTTGTTGAACAGCGCGCCGTTCTGGCCATAGAACGAATAGTTCGAGACCGTGCCGTTCTGGGCGTTCGCATAGACCGCGATGTTCTGCCGGAGCACGCCCACGCCGCCAGGGCTGGTGAAGCGGCCGGCGATGGCCAGGTTGACGGTCGCGCCGACCGACTCAACCACGATCTCCCCGTCCACGCCGACCGCATTCTGGACGATCGCGGTGTCGGCCGAGCCATTTCCCTGGAATCCCGCGCGGCCTCGCACGCCGCATTGGGCCGCCAGTGTCCCGGCATGCTGATAGCCCGGGATGGCGACCGATGACGCCCAACCGATGACGCCCACCGCCTCGCCGCCGTCAGTCACCCCGACGGGGATGTTCCGGTAGGCGTTGGAAAGCGAGGCCGCCCAGCTCCTGTTGGCGCTGTTCGAGAGCACATTGGAGTGCACGACGAACAGGGTGCAGTCATTGTTGAGGTAGTCCGCCCCGGTCGCGCCCTCCCAGAAGGAGTTGATCCGCAGGCCGACGTTGTCGAAATTCTCGTTCTGGATATGCATCAGGCCGGGTTGGAACGGCGGCAGGGCATCGGCGCTGGTCATCACGACCCGCCCGCCGTCCAGCAGGAACGGGGTGGGTCCCTCGAACGTCTTGTTGGTCAGCGTGTCGACGGTGCTGCGGGTGATGTAGTCCAGCGTCCCCTGCAGAACATAGGCGGCGGAGACCTTCTTGTAGACCGTTCGGGCGCCGCCCTGGCTTTCGTCGGCCCAGACCTGCACCAGCTGATCCGCCGGCAGGCCGGCCAGAATGGCGTCCGCGGCGGCCTTGGTGGGGGTGTAGACGAACGGCCCGGTCAGGTCGGCATAGGCCAGCGTCTGATCGCGCGCCGTCTCCGCCTCATCGCGGTAGATCAGTCCCGCGGCGGTCTGGGCGATCGCGTCGGTCGCCGCGGCCGTGGCGGTGTCGGCGGCGGTCGTAGCGGTGTTCGCGGCGGTCGTGGCGGTGTCGGCGGCAGTCGTGGCGGCGCCGGCGGCGGTAGTAGCGGTGTCTGCGGCGGCCGTGGCGGTATCGGCGGCGGTCGTAGCGGTGTCGGCGGCAGCCGTGGCGGTGACGGTGGCGGCTGTGGCGGTGACGGCGGCGGCCGTGGCGGTGTCTGCGGCAGTCGTGGCGGTGTCAGCGGCGGTGGTGGCGGCGCCGGCGGCGGCCGTGGCGGTGACGGCGGCGGTCGAAGCGGTGTCTGCGGCAGTCGTGGCGGTGTCTGCGGCGGTCGAAGCCGTGTCGGCGGCGGTCGTGGCCTCGCCGGCAGCGGTCGTAGCGGTGTCAGCGGCGGTGGTGGCGGTGTCTGCGGCAGTCGTGGCGTCGCCGGCGGCGGTCGTGGCCGTGTCTGCGGCGGTCGAGGCGGCGCCGGCGGCGGTCGAAGCGGTGTCGGCGGCGGCCGTGGCGGTGTCTGCGGCGGCCGTAGCAGCGTCAGCGGCGGTCGTGGCCGTGTCTGCGGCGGCCGTGGCGATGTCAGCGGCGGCTGTGGCGGTGTCAGCGGCGGCGGCCGCGGTGGCGGACCAGGCTTCGATCAGTGGCAATGCGGTCAGAACGGTCGCCAGATCCGTCGCGAAGGACGAGGGGAGGGCCAGGGCGGTTATCGTCCAGGAGCCGGAGCCGGAGACGCCGGACTTGGCGTAGATGCCGTTATAGGCCGAGGTCGTGTCGTTATAGACGACCCCCAGCGTGTCGGCGTCGTGCGCCAGATCCGCGTACAGCAGATCACGCGTCGCCTTCTTGACCGTGATGGCGCCGTTGACGCCCAGGCTCGCCAAGGCCGCGTCGATGATGGCGAACACCGCTCCGCCTTCGACCCTGCTGTTCTCCAGCCACGCGTTGCCGGCCGTTGCGATCTCACCCATGCGAGCCTCCATCGATTTCAGATCTGGGGATGATAAGCTTCACCGTACGGCCGGGATAGACGTCATGTCGTCGGCGGTCCGGGCCCCGGCCGGAATTCGCATCGTTCCGCTGGGCGGCGACGGGGCGGATCAGGTGAACGGCGGGACGGACGTGGCGCGCAGCCTCGCCCGCTCCGTCCACGCTCCGGATGCCGAAAACCAATGTTGGGTGTAGGGTGGTGGCTGGAGGCGGGCTCGAACCGCCGACCTGTGGGTTATGAATCCACCGCTCTAACCAGCTGAGCTACCCAGCCCCAATTGACGAACCGTCACTCGAGTCCCGGCGGGAACTGGTTTGTCCGCCGGAGAAGAGGCGTGCCTATAGACACAGGCGGGGGCGGGATCAAGTCGCTCTCGAACGGGGCGATGCGCCACATAGTCGTGACGCCGGAAGCGGGGAACGGTAACGGTCGTGGCGCCGTTTCGCCGCCGATCGATTTTCCGGGAGTCCACCCATGCGCCTGCCCGCCCTCGCCGCCGCCGTTGCCGCCCTCACCCTCGCCGCCGCCTGCGGGGCCAACGGCCAGGACGAGCCCGCCACCGCCCGGGCCGGCGGCCCGCTGGAGACCCGTCCGGCCAACGGAGCGAGCCAGCAACCGGCCTTCCCCGGCCAGACCCGCGCCCCCGGCGTGCGCACCGAGGCGGCCCTGACCCACGCCGTTGTGGCCTCCGGGCTGGATCATCCGTGGGGCCTGGCCCTGCTGCCCGACGGCCGCTGGCTGGTGACCGAAAAGCCGGGCCGCCTGCGCATCATCACCGCCGAGGGTCAGGTGGGCGAACCGATCGCGGGCCTGCCCGCTGTCGATGCGCGCGGGCAGGGCGGTCTGCTCGACGTCGCCGTCGGCCCGACCTTCGGGCAGGACCGGCTGATCTACTGGAGCTACGCCGAGCCCCGTGAGGGCGGCAACGCCACCGCCGTGGCCCGCGGCCGCCTGTCGGATGACGGGACCCGCCTGGAGAATGTGCAGGTCATCTTCCACGCCTCGCCGACCTATGACGGAGACAAGCATTTCGGCTCGTCGCTGGCCTTCGCTCCGGACGGCAAGCTGTTCATCACCCTGGGCGAGCGCTCGGACAAGCCCATGCGGCCCCAGGCCCAGGATCTGGGTTCGCACATGGGCAAGACCATCCGCATCAACGCCGACGGGACCGTGCCGTCCGACAACCCGTTCGTCGGCCGCGAGGGCGCCCTGCCGGAGATCTGGTCGCTGGGCCATCGCAACATGCAGGGCGTCGCCATCGCCCCGAACGGCGACGTCTGGACGGTCGAGCACGGCACGCGAGGCGGCGACGAGATCAATCTGGACCGGGCGGGCGTGAACTACGGCTGGCCGGTCATCGCCTATGGCGTCGAATACGCGGGCGGGGCGATCAACGAGGGCGTCACCGCCCGCGAGGGGCTGGAACAGCCCGTCTACTACTGGGACCCGGTCATCGCGCCGGGGGGCATGACCTTCTACCAGGGCGCCATGTTCCCCGGCTGGCGAGGCAACCTGCTGGTCGCGGGCCTGAAGGAGAAGCGCATCTCGCGCCTGGTGCTCCAGAACAACCGCGTGGTCGGCGAGGAGTATCTGCTGACCGACCTGGGCGAGCGGGTTCGCGACGTGGCCGTGGGGCCGGACGGCGCCGTCTGGGCCATCACCGATGAGGCGAACGGCAAGCTGGTCCGGTTGTCGAAGCGCTAGACGGACGGCATCCGGAAGGTGAAGCGGGTCTCGGCCTCGTCCGAGGCCACGTCGATCCGGCCGCCGTGCGCCAGCGCGATCTGCGAGGCGATGTAGAGGCCCAGGCCCAGACCCTCGCGCACCTCGCCGGGCTTCAGCCGGCTGAACGGCTTGAACAGCTCGGCCCGCGCGCTGTCGGGGATGGGCGCCCCGGTGTTGGCGACGGACAGGACAAAGTCTTGATCGTCGATATCGGCTCGTACGGACACCGGACCCGACGGATCGCCGTGGCTCAGGGCGTTGCCCAGCAGGTTGGACAGCAGCTGGCCGATACGGTCCGGGTCGCAGGCCACGGCCCGGTCCAGCGCCAGCTCGGTCACGATCACGCGGCCCCCATGACCGGAGCGCAGTTCGCCGATCACCTGCTCCAGCACCGGCCGCATCTGCACCCGGCGTCGCGGCGCCACCGGCAGGCCGCCGCCCAGGCGGCCGCGGGCGAAATCCAGCACGTCGTTGATCAGCCGGCTCATGCGCTGACCGCTGTCCTGCATCTGATCGACGATGCCCAGGGCCCTGTCTGTCAGCGGCGTCTTCTTCAGCAGGGCCGCTCCCGCCTGGACGGCGGCCAGCGGGTTGCGCAGGTCGTGGCCCAGCACGGCGATGAATTGGTCGCGCAGTTCGGCGGCGTCGCGTTCGTCCAGCAGGGCGGCCTCGGACCGGGCCAACCGGTCCTCGGCGTCCATTTGCACCGAGATCAGCTGGGCGAACAGGCGGAAGGTCTCCACCGTCTCCGGCTTCGAGGCGTTGTGCGGGTTGGGGTCGATGGCGCACAGGGTGCCGAAGAAGCTGCCGTCCGACCGCATGATCGGCATGGAGATGTAGCTTTGCAGGCCATAGGTCCGGGGCGTGTGGTGGTCGGCGTACAGCGGGTTCTCGGCCGCGTGGTCGAAGACGATCACCTCGCGGCTGTCGCGGACCTCGTCGCACAGGGTGGTCTTCACGGGCAGTTCGCCGCCCACGCCAAGGCCGAAGCCGATCTCGTCGCGCACGGCGCAGGCGATCCAGCGATCCTCGGTGACCCGGGCCACGGCCGCATAGCCCATGCCCGTGATGCGGCAGCAGACCTCAAGGATGGACGGCACCGCGTCTATGCGCGCGATCGCGGCCGCCTCATCCAGCAGCGGGTCGTTCTGTACCCCGCCGGACATCGGTTCCACTGACATTTCCAAGTTATAGCCGCGCTATCGGGCGGCTGGCGAATCCGGTCTTCAGTCCCGAAGCAGCTCGTTCACCCCGGTCTTGGCCCGGGTCTGGGCGTCGACACGCTTGACGATGACGGCGCAGTACAGGCTGGGCCCGCCGTTCGGATCGGGCAGGCTTCCCGGCACGACCACCGAATAGGCCGGAACCTCGCCGCGGAAGACCTCTCCCGTCGCCCGGTCGACGATCTTGGTGGAGGCGGACAGGTAGACGCCCATGGCCAGGACGGCGCCCTCGCGCACGATCACGCCCTCGGCCACCTCGGCGCGGGCGCCGATGAAGCAACCGTCCTCGATGATGGTCGGACTGGCCTGCAGGGGCTCCAGCACCCCGCCGATGCCTGCGCCGCCGGACAGGTGCACATTCTTGCCGATCTGGGCGCAGGATCCGACCGTGGCCCAGGCGTCGACCATCGAGCCTTCATCGACATAGGCGCCGATGTTCACGAACGACGGCATCAGCACCACGTTCTTGCCGATGTAGGCGCCCTGACGGGCCACGGCGCCGGGCACGGCGCGGAAGCCGGCGGCCTCGAAATGGGCCTGGGTCCAGTGGGCCCATTTGACCGGGACCTTGTCCCAGTAGGGGCCCGGGGTCGGATCATTGACGCCCATGCTGGCCCCGACCGGCGCGCCCATGCGGACGTTCGGGTTCAGGCGGAAGGACAACAGAACGGCCTTCTTCAGCCATTGGTGGGTCGTCCAGACGCCGTCCTCGCCGCGCGAGGCGACGCGGGCTTCGCCCGAGTCGAGCAGGGCCAGGGCCTGTTCGACGGCGTGGCGGACCTCGCCGTGGGTGTTGACGGACACCTCGGCCCGGTCGTCCCAGGCGGCCTCGATGACGGCTTCCAGTCGGGCGCGGTCGGTCACAGGCGTGTCTCCTCAGGGAACAGGTCGGTCAGGAAGTCCAGCAGGTCGGGCGCGATACGGTCGATGTGCGGGCCCAGCGGACGGCCGTGACCGTCGCCGATCAGGACCGTGCGCATGCCCAGCGCCTTGCCCGGCTCCAGGTTCTTCGGCGTGTCCTCGAAGAAGGCCGCCATGGCCGGATCGATGTCGAACGCATCCAACAGCCGCCGGAAGGCGGCGGGGGCGGGCTTGGGCACCAGGTCCATGTCCTCGATGGCGAAGACGCCGTCGAAACAGCCGGTGACGCCGATGCGCGCCAGCACCCGGTCCGCATGGAAACGGGCGCCGTTGGTGAACACGAATTTCCGGCCCGGCAACCGGTCCAGCATCGCGGCCAGGGCCGGATTGGGCTCCAGCGAGTCCAGCGGCACGTCATGCACGTCACGCAGGAAGTGTTCGGGATCGACGGCGTAGTTGGCCATCAGCCCGGCCAGGCTGGTGCCGTACTCGTGCAGGAACGACTTCTGCAGGATCAGGGCCTCGTCCCGGGGCAGGCCGACGGCGTCGATGATGAAGGCGTTGATGCGCGCCTGCACCAGGGCCATCACCCCCTGTTCCCCTGGGTACAGGGTGTCGTCCATGTCGAAGATCCAGCTCCGGACGCCCGACCAGTCGTCGGCGGCCGGCGTGCGGGTCAGGGCCTCCGCGGCTTGGGTCACCCGGCTTTCACCAGGGTGCCGGCGCCGTATTCGGTGAACAGCTCGACCAGCATGGCGTGGGGGCGGCGCCCGTCCAGGATGACCACGGCCTCGACCCCCGCGCGCACGGCGGCCATGGCGGTCTGCAGCTTGGGGATCATGCCGCCGGTGGCGACACCCTCCTCGATCAGGCGCGAGGCGTCGCCGACGGTCATCTGGCGGATGATGTCGCCGTCCGCGCCCCTGACGCCGGGCACATCGGTCAGCAGCAGCATGCGCTTGGCCTTCAACTCGCCGGCGATGGCGCCGGCGATGGTGTCGGCGTTCACATTATAGGTCTGGCCGTCCTCGGCGACGCCGATGGGGGCGATGACGGGCACCCAGTCGTCGGTTTCCGAGGCGATCAGGCCCCGGATCAGCTTGGCGTCGACCTTGGTCGGGTCGCCGACGAAGCCGAGGTCGACCTCATGCTCGATCATGCTGTCCGGGTCGCGCTTCTTGCGCGAGGTCTTCTTGACGGTCAGCAGGCCCGCGTCCTTGCCCGACAGGCCGATGCCGCGCACGTCGGCTTCCTTGCCCGCCATGGTGATCCAGTGGGCGATTTCCTTGTTCACGGCGCCGGACAGGACCATCTCGGCCACCGCCATGGTGTCGGCGTCGGTGACGCGCAGGCCGTCGACGAAGTTCGACTTCACCCCGGCCTTGTCCAGCATGGCGCTGATCTGCGGTCCGCCGCCGTGCACCACGACGGGATTGACGCCCATGAGCTTCAGCAGGACCACGTCGGCGGCGAACTGCTTGGCCACGGCGGTTTCGCCCATGGCGTGGCCGCCGTACTTTATGACTACGGTCTCGCGGTCATAGACCTGGATATAGGGCAGGGCCTCCGCCAGCGTCTTCGCTGTGGCCCAGCCGCGTTCCTCGGATTGCCGTTCGGTCTCGTCCATCGTGAGCGGCTCCCTAAAGCCAAGCCCGCGGCCTGTCATCATGAAACCGGACCCGGCCCGGGCCGTTTCGCTCTTTATGAACGCGCATGAGATCGATGATCGTGACCTGACGCCGACCAGTCCGGTCGATCCGGCCTCGCTGCAGCACCCCGATGCGACCCTGTGTCCGGAGTGTCAGGGGGCGGGCGCGACGGCGACGGGCGAGACCTGTCCGGTGTGCGAAGGCACCGGAAAGGCCACCGGCCGCACCGGCGGCGGCTGAGCCGGAGCGCCCCCGGAAACCGCCCCGATGTGGTGAACTTTCAGGCGTGTAACTTGTCGGTCACGCTGAACATTGTTCTGTCACACCCCGTCTCGACCTCGGTCGAAGGGGCTGTTATGAAAGCTTAGCGGCGCTTTTTTCAACGCCGTACTGAATTCATCCTGGCTGCGGAGGGCATCCACCAATGCGCGTTAAGACTTTCATTCTGGCGTCGAGCGCCGCCGGGGCCCTCGCCCTGTCGGCCGGTGTCGCCGCGGCTGAGCCGAACGGTTGGTACGGGGCGATTGACGCCGGGTACCACACCATCGACGACCTTGAACTGACGTCGCAAAACAG
>NZ_JBXAQS010000006.1:0-126749 GCF_058807475.1 Brevundimonas sp. GW821-FHT12C05 | reverse complement strand
GCGGCGGCGACGCCGCCGGGGCTCCAGCGGCGGGCTGGGGCGTCGGGGTCGCGGCGGGCGGCGCGGCGACATCCGCGGGAGCCGGCGCGGGAGCCGAGGCCGGAGCCGGGGTTTCGGTGGAGGCCGCGGCGGCGCGGGCGGCCAGGGCCTGCTGGGCGGCGAAACGGCGGGCCAGCTTCTCGGTCAGGACCCGGGCGGCGGCGGGGTCCATCTGGGCCATGACGGCGGCCAGGGTGCGCGGACGCATGGCGGCGGCGACCGGCAGGCGGACATCGTCATCGAGGGTGGCGAAGACCCGGGCGGCCTCGCGCGGGCGCATGGCCGAATAGACGGCGACCAGACGGTCGTTCTCGGCCTTCTGCTTTTCGTCCACCTGACCCAGCATGGCGGCGACCTCGGCCTTCACCGCTTCGAGGGCCTGAACGCGGGCGTCCAGCTTCTGCTCGGCGGCGGTCAGCAGGGGCAGCATGGAGGCCATGTCGGTGTCGCGGGCGTCCAGCTCGGCGCGACGGGCCGACAGCGACTGGATGATGCGCAGCTCGGCCGGAGAGATGCCCGCCTGCTGGGCCAGCTGCTCAGGCGTCAGGGCGCAGACGGCGGCGGCGGGCTTGGGCGCGGCCCCGGCGGGCACGGCCTCCTCGGCCCAGGCCTTGGCGCCCTCGAACAGGCCCGGAGCCACGCCGATGGCGCGGATCACCACCACGCCGCCGATGGCGACGGCGATCAGGGGCAGGAGACGCGGAATTCTGGCCATGGACGGTACTCGGACCCTTGGAGGGAGATCAGGCGGCGAAGAGGTCGTCGTCCAGGCTACGACGCGCCTGGTTGAGGCTTTGCTTCGCGGACTGGTTAGCGGTGAGCGCGCCGAGGATGGCGTGGACGTTGCCCGCGGCGGCGGGGCGGGCCGGCGCGGCCATGCCCTGGATACGCTCGGCCAGGGCCTGCATGCGGGCGGCGCGGGCGTCCTCTTCGGACACAGGGGCCGGAACAGGTTTCAGAGCCGGGGCCACGGCGCGCGGCTCGGTGCGAGGAGCCTCGGCGGCGCGGGCGGGGGCGTATTCGCCGCCGCGCACGATCAGGGCTTCGAGCTGGGCCTTCACCTCGCGGGCCTTGATGATCCGGTCGTGCAGGAGGTCGGTTTCCTGTCCCGAGGCGCGCAGCGAGGCCAGGGCGGCCTCGGCGCGGCCGGCGGCGGCGTTGAGATCGGTCACCGCCGAGGCGAAGGCCAGCTGGCCGGCGCGCAGGGCGCTGAGCTTGCGCTCCAGCCGCACGCCATAGCCCAGGGCCGCGACCAGCAGCAGCATCAGAATGCCGTCCAGAATCATGCCGGTCATCAGCGCTTTCCCTTCACCAGACTGGAGGCGGCCTCGATGTTCACCGGGGCCTCGATACGCACGGCGATATGCTGGCCCTTGCGGCCCATGCGGCCGATGGTCAGCGGAATGGTTCCGGCGCGCACCGAGACGGGCGACTCCGGCGTGGCGTTCAGCATCAGGGTGTCGCCGACCTTGAAGTCGAGGACCTGCGACAGGGGCACCTGCTGTTCGTCGAGGACGACGCGGACCTCGGTCTCGGTGGTCCAGAGTTCGGTGGCCAAGTGGCCTTCCCAGATGTTGTCGCGGCCGAACTTCTCACCCATGAACTGCTGCAGCAGCATCTTGCGGATGGGCTCCAGCGTCGAATAGGGCAGCAGCAGTTCGACCCGGCCGCCACGGTCTTCCATGTCGATGCGCAGCTTGACCAGGATGGCGGCGTTGGCAGGGCGCGCGATGGCGGCGAA
Organism: Brevundimonas sp. GW821-FHT12C05; assembly: GCF_058807475.1. Lineage (NCBI taxonomy): Bacteria > Pseudomonadati > Pseudomonadota > Alphaproteobacteria > Caulobacterales > Caulobacteraceae > Brevundimonas > Brevundimonas sp. GW821-FHT12C05. Next base: position 124,969 of record NZ_JBXAQS010000006.1, on the reverse strand, counting down.
GCGCGGATTGGTCTCCAGCCGGTCCAGGGTGAAATGCACCGGGGTCAGCGGCTCGAACGCCTGACGCGCGTCGTTCAGGATGACCTCGACCATCCGCTGCACCAGCACGCGTTCGATGGTGGTGTAGGGCCGGCCCTCGATGCGCAGGGCCGCGGTGCCCCGGCGGCCGCCCAGCAGCACGTCCACGATCGAATAGATCAGGTTGGAATCGACCGTCAGCAGGCCGTAGTTGTCCAGCTCCTCGGCCCGGAAGACCGCCAGGATGGCGGGCAACGGAATCGAGTTCAGATAGTCGCCGAAGCGGATCGACGAGATGTTGTCGAGGCTGACCTCGACGTTGTCCGAGGTGAAGTTGCGCAGGGAGGTCGTCATCAGCCGCACCAGGCGGTCGAAGACGATCTCGAGCATCGGCAGGCGCTCGTAGGAGACCAGCGCCGAGTTGATGATGGCGCGGATGCCCGAGCGTTCGGAGCCGTCGTCGTCGCCGAGATCGAAGCCCAGCAGGCTGTCGATCTCATCCTGGTTCAGGACCCGCTCGGACGCGACCGGACGCTCGTCGGCCAGGGGCTCGGCGAACGGATCGGCGTCGTCGGCGAAGGCGGCGTCAGTCATCCGCTACTGCACCAGCATTTCTTCGATCAGCACGGCGTCGACCTTGCCGGGGGCGGCGATCAGATTGACGCGGCGCAGGATCTCGGCGCGCAGCTGGAAGCTGCCGGACGAGCCAGCCAGATCCTCGGGACGAAGCTCGCGCAGGAAGCTCTGGAACATGTCCTTCATGCGCGGCATCTCTTCCTGCAGATGCGTGGCCAGTTCGGCGTCCTGCATCTCCAGGGTGAGCTTGAGCTTGAGGTAGGTCGGGCGACCGCTGTCGGCCTGAATGTTCATGACCATGTCGGGCATGGTGTAGAAGGTGACGCCGTCGGGCCCCTCGCTGATCACGCCCAGCGCGGGGTTGGCCTCGCCTTCCGCGGCGGCGCCGTGGCCGCCGCCACCCTTCTTCTCCGCGCCGTGACCGCCGCCCTTCTTCTTGTCGGCTTTCTCCGCGCCGTGGCCGCCGTCTTCTTCCGCCGCCGCCGACTTGGGCTGCATCAGCAGAAAGGCCGCGCCGCCTCCGCCGCCCAGCACGACCAGGGCCGCCGGAATGACGATGAACAGCAGGGGCAGCTTCTTCTTGGCGGGCGCGCCTTCGCCGTCGACGGTTTCACCGTCGGTCACGGCGGGCAGGTTGGCGTCGCCGCCTGCGTCCTTCTTCTTGCCGAACTTCAGCATGCGCCCCGAGCCCTGAGAATCTCAGCCTCCAATTCAGCCGGGTTTGGTTAACGAGCCGTTTAGAGCCGGCAAATCCTGCCGGGCGCCGCAGGGGACAAATCGGGCCAAATGCCCGCCACCACTGGATTAACCTTGTTGGCACGACCGTTGCGACGGGAAGGGCTGAAAGGAGCTGCCCGTGGAAAACGCCGCCTACGTTGGACTGTCACGCCAGATGACGCTGCGCCGCGAACTCGATGTCGTGGCCAACAACATCGCCAACGCCGACACGAACGGCTTCAAGGTCGAGCAACTGCTGGTGGGCGCCGAGCTCGGCGACCGGGCGCGCAACGCCTTCATCCGCCCAGGCGTCAGCTTCGTGCTGGACAACGGGGTCGGGCGCGACTTTTCGGCGGGCGCCCTGTCGCAGACGGGCCGCAGCCTGGACTTCGCCATCGAAGGCGACGGCGCCTTCTTCAAGGTGCAGGACGGGACCGGCGAGGCCTACACCCGCGACGGCGCCTTCACCCTGGATCCCACGGGCCGGCTGACCACGAAACAGGGTCAGGCCGTGCTGGGCGAATCCGGCGAGATCGTCCTGGACACCACCCTGGGCGAGATTTCGGTCGGCGCCGACGGCACCATCACCCAGGACGACCAGGTCGTCGGCCGCCTGGCGGTGGTCCGCTTCGAGAGCCTGGGCGCCCTCGAGAAGGGCGGCGACGGCCTGTACCGCAACGCCTCCAACGCCGTGGCCACCGAGGCCCCCGAAGCCCAGATCCGTCAGGGCATGCTGGAGGGCTCCAACGTCAATCCGATCCTCGAGATCACCAACCTCATCGAAATCCAGCGCGCCTACGAGAGCGTCACGCGGATGATCGAGAACACCAACGACCTGTCCCGCCGCTCGGTCGAGCGGCTGGGCCGGGTGTCGTAAGGGAGCACTGAGACATGCGCGCGCTCAGAACCGCCGCCTCGGGCATGGCCGCCCAGCAGCTGAACGTGGAGGTCATCTCCAACAACATCGCGAACATGAACACCGTCGGCTACAAGCGCCAACGGGCCGAGTTCCAGGATCTGCTGTACCAGAACGTCGAGCGGATGGGCGCGCAGTCGTCCACCCAGGGCACCGTGGTCCCGACCGGCATCCAGATCGGCGCCGGCGTGAAGGCCGGAGCGGTCTATCGCGTCACCGAGCAGGGCTCGCCGACCCAGACCGGCGGCATGTACGACATGGCCATCGATGGCCGAGGCTATTTCCAGATCCTGATGCCCTCGGGCGAGACCGCCTTCACCCGGGCGGGCAATTTCGCGATCAACGGCGAGGGCCAGCTGGTCACCGACGACGGCTATGCGGTGCAGCCGAACATCACCATCCCGCAGGACGCGGTCGACGTTCAGATCTCCAAGTCCGGCCAGGTGCAGGTCTTCACCCAGGGCAACACCGCCCCGGCGGTCGTCGGGCAGCTGGAGCTGGCGACATTCTTCAACGACGCGGGCCTGGAAGCCATCGGCGACAACCTGCTGCTGGAGACCGCCGCCTCGGGCGCGGCCAACGTCGGCACGCCGGGCGAGGTCGGCTTCGGCGAGATCCTGCACAAGTTCACCGAGGCGTCGAACGTCGACGCGGTGTCGGAAATCTCGGCCCTGATCATCGCCCAGCGGGCCTATGAGATGAACTCCAAGATCATCACCACCGCCGACCAGATGCTGTCGGTCGCCTCGCAGGTGAAATCGTGAGGGCCTTGATCCTCGGCGCCGTCTGCGCCTTCGCCCTCGTCGGTCCCGCGCTGGCGGGGCCGGTGACGCTGAGAGCCAATCCGGTGGACGACGACGGCCAGGTGACCCTGGGCGACATCTTCGACGGCGCGGGCGGGGCGGCGAATGTCGTCGTCGGCCGCCGCGCGGGCCCTTCGATCGTGTTCGAGGCCGCGCAGCTGCAGGGCATGGCCCGTCAGGCGGGTCTGGACTGGGCAAATCCGACCGGGTTGCGCCGGGTCGTGGTGCGCCACGCCGCAGCGGCCCCGGATGCGACTCCGCCGGAAGCCGTCGCGGCCGCCGGCCCGGCCGCCCCTGCCCCTGTGCGCACCGCGACGCGCGCACCAAGCGCCGCCGAGCGGGTCATCGCCCGCAACGACATGGTCGAGGTCCTGTACGAGACCGGCGGCGTGCGTCTGACCATCACCGGCCGGGCCGAAGGCAACGCCGCCGAAGGCCAGCGCGTGGCCATCCGCAACCTGCAATCCAATCGCGTCATCGACGCCGTGGCCACGGGGCCCGGCCAGGCCGTCGCCGGCCCCGGCGCCCAGTCGATCCGCACCCAACAGTTCGCCGCCCGCTAGGGGAAGTCACATGCGTACCGCCCTGATCCTGACCGCCGCCGCCCTCTCCCTGGGCGCCTGCTCGACCGCCATCGAGGCCGTGCGCGGTCCCGAACTGGCCCCCATCGGCTATCCGGCGGCCCTGGTGCCGACCAGCCAGACCTATCTGCCCTCGCCCGAGCAGCAGGCGGCCGACCGCGCCGCCAGCGCCAACAGCCTGTGGCGCGCAGGGGCCCGCACCTTCTTCGGCGACCAGCGCGCGCGCCGCGTCGGCGACATCGTGACCGTCAACATCGACATCGACGACCGCGCCCAGACCAACAACTCCACCACCCGCAACCGCACCAACGAGGCCTCGGGCGGCGTGACCCACTTCTTCGGGCTCGAGAACAGCCTGGGCCGCGCCTTCCCGGGGGGCTTCGACCCGGCCAACATGATCGGCACGGAAGGCCAGGCCAACGCCACCGGCTCGGGCTCGGTAAACCGGGCCGAAAAAGTCAGCCTGACCATCGCCGCCGTCGTCGCCGACGTCCTGCCCAACGGCAATCTGGTGATCCAGGGTCGGCAGGAAGTGCGCACCAACCGCGAGGTCCGCGAGCTGACCGTCGCCGGCATCGTGCGCCCCGAGGACATCTCCTCCGCCAACACCATCAACCACACCCAGATCGCCGAGGCCCGCATCAGCTACGGCGGCCGGGGCGACATCAGCCGCATGCAGGCCACCCCGGCGGCCCAGTCGCTGGTGGAAAGATTCTCTCCGTTCTAACGGGCCGCGACCTTCGGCCCCTCGGGTCCGACCGTCATCCTGGACGCCCGCCGGTCACCCCGGCGGGCGTTCCGCCTTGCCGGGTGCGGCGTTTCCATCACGACCCGCCGATCGTCAGCCCTCGTTCAGCTGAGCCGTGAACTCTTAACGGACATCAACGTTTGCCGATCAGAGGTGAGTGTCCGTCCCATGCTGAAGTTCGTTGTCCCCGCTGTCGCCGCCCTGGGCCTGATCGCGTTCGCCGCGCAGTCCAGCGCGTCGAATTCGGACGAGCAGACCGCGTCCGGGGCCATGGGCTGGCATCTGAGCCATGAGGGCCGGATGGCCAAGCTGGCCTATGGGATGGAGAACTCCGACCAGCTGGCGCTGATGATGACCTGCGAACCGGGCCGGGCCCAGGCCGTGGTCTATGGCGATGTGCAGCCCGCCACCCCAAGACTGATCCATGCGTCCATGGCCGAGGCCCCCATCGACCCGCTGAGCGGCGAATTGGCCGACGAGGCCCGCATTTCGCTGAACGACCCGACCCTGCGCGATCTGGCCCGCAAGGGCGTGCTGGCGGTCGAGGGCGAGGCCGGGCGGTTCGAGCTGACCGCGACCGACAAGGAGCGCGCCCTGGTCGGCGCCTTCCTCTCCTATTGCGGAACGGATCAGGCCTGACCACCTTTTACAGACAGGCTTGCAGCGGGGGCTGAACGCATGATCGCCATATTGACCGCCGCGGCGGTGATGACACTGGGCGCCCAGAACGCGGTCGCGGCTCCACCCGAAGCGGCGTGGACCTGGACCCTGTACAGCGACACGCCCGTGGTGCTGGCCAATGAGGTGCCGGACACCGCCAACCTGCGCACGACCCTGGAATGCGACCCCGGCAGCAGCGTCGCCCGCCTGACCCTGTATGGCGGCGAGCCCGGCGTGGGCATGGCGCGGGTGACCGCCGGCGACGCCTCGGCCGTCGCCCAGTCCGAGGCCGCGCGCGGCGGCGGGATCAAGCTGGTGCTACGCACCGACCACCCCGTGTTCGCGGCGTTCGGCGTCAGCGGACGGCTGGGCGTGGCGCTCGGGGAGCAGCGGCGAACCATCGAGGTTCCGACGGCGCACCTTGCCAAGCTGCGCCGCTTCGCCGAACTGTGCTCCGGCTAAGCCGGAGTTTCCCCATGCGCCTGACCGTCCCGATCGCCGCCGCCGGCCTGACCCTGGCCTTGGCGGCGTGCAACACCACGGGCCAGCCCGGCATGGGACTGTCGCCCGCGTCGTCCGGATCGCCCGTCCCGGTGGCGGGCTATGACTGGTTCCTGCATCAGGACGGCGATGAGGCGCGGCTGGCCTACGGCGCCGAGGCCAGCGACGATCTGAAGATCGGTCTGGATTGCCGCAAGCGCTCGGGTCAGCTGGCCTTGAGCGCCCTGGCCCCCGTCGGCGCGGCGTCCGAGATTCACCTGGAGTCGGGCGGCGAGACTGAACGCTTCCCGGCCGAGGCCGAGGCGTCCGAGGTCAATGACGGCCTGTTCTTGACCGCCGAGGCCAAGGCGGGCGAGCCGGTGTTCCAGCGCTTCCGCCGCACGGGCTGGCTGGCGGTGTGGGAGGGCGAGGCGCGTCACGCCTACGCCCCGCAGCCCGGCTCGGGCGAGCGCGTCGAACGGTTCTTCGCCTTCTGCGGTTGACGCAAGGCGCGCGCTCCGGTGCAGTCCCCTCCGGATCCGGGAGGGACCCCAAATGAAGCTCGTTCTCGCCGTCGCCGGCGCCGCCCTGCTGGCCGCCTGCGCCGCCCCCGCTGTCGCCCAGACCCCGCCTCCGCCCGCCGTGGCGCGCAACGCCCAGGACCCCGCGCTGGCGGCCCTGTTGAACGACTATGAGATCTATCTGCGGTCGGTCGACCCGATCTCGGCCGGAATGGAGGGCGACCGTGACGCCCTGCGCCGCCTGCCCGACGCCTCGCGGGCGTTCGAGTTGGCGCAGGAGCCGACGCTTAAGGGATTCGCCGACCGGCTGGCGGCCATCGATCCGGCGCGGCTGAATGACGATGACCGGCTGAACCACGCCTTCATGGCCTATGTCATCAAGCGCGCCCGCGACCGCATCCCGCTGGACACGGGCCGTATCGACGCCTTCAGCTCGGAAGGCGGGCCGGGCCAGAGCCTGGGCTATGTCGCCAGCGTCACCCGGATCACCAGCATCGACGACGCCGAGGCCTATATCGCCCGCCTGGAGGCCATGCCGGCCCTCTATGACGACCAGCTGGCCAACGCCCGGCGCGGGCTGGCGACCGGCCTGACCCAGCCCCGGTCCATCGTCGAGAACGCGCTCACCCTGATGGAGCCGGAAGCGGCGCTGACGCCCGCGACCGACCCGCTGCTGAAGCCGTTCGCCGCCCTGCCCGCCTCGATTCCCACGGACAAGCAGGCCGAGCTGAGGGCGCGTGCGCAGGGCGTGGTGGCCAGGCAGATCATGCCGCGTCGCCAGGCCTGGGTCCGCTTCCTGCGGGACGACTACCTGCCCCACGCCCCCGAGACGCTGGGGCTGGTTCACCGGCCCGGCGGGCGCGAGCTCTACGCCTTCCTGGTGCGCGGCTACACGACCACCGACATGACGCCCGATCAGGTCCACCAGCTGGGCCTGCAAGAGGTGGCGCGCATCCGCGCCCGCATGGATACCGAGATGCGGGCCGCGGGCTGGACCGGCGATTTCGCCTCCTTCCTGACCTTCCTGCGCACCGACCCGCAGTTCTACGCCACCACGCGCGAGGACCTGCTGGAGAAGGCGTCTGAGATGGCCAAAAGGTCTGACGACGGTCTGCCCGCCCTGTTCGGGACCCTGCCCCGGACGCCTTATGGCGTGCGGCCGGTGCCGGCGGAGATCGAGGCCAACTACACCACCGGCCGCTACTTCCCCGGCTCGATGGAGAACGGGATCGCCGGCGGCTACATCGTCAACACCAGCCGGCTGGACCAGCGACCGCTGTACGAGCTTCCGGCCCTGACGCTGCACGAGGCGGTGCCCGGCCACCACCTGCAGATCGCCCTGCAGCAGGAGGCCGAGGAAGGCCCGTATTTCCGCCGCGGCGTGGACGTGACCGCCTTCACCGAAGGCTGGGGGCTGTATGCCGAATTCCTGGGCGAGGAGATGGGCTTCTACCGCACCCCCTATGAGCGGTTCGGACGCCTCAGCTACGAGATGTGGCGCGCCTGCCGGCTGGTAGCGGACACCGGCATCCACTGGCTGGGCTGGGACATCGAACAGGCCCGCGCCTGCTTCCGCGACAACTCGGCCCTGGCCCCGCACAACATCGAGACCGAGCTGCAGCGCTACATCGGCTGGCCGGGGCAGGCCACGGCCTACAAGGTCGGCGAGATTCGCCTGCGCGCCGTCCGCACCCGCGCCGAGACCGCGCTGGGCGACCGCTTCAACGTGCGCCGTTTCCACGACGCCCTGCTGGTCGACGGCCCCCTGCCGATGGCCCTGCTGGACGAGCGGATGGACCGGTGGATCGCGGAGGAGAAGGCGCGCTAGGCCGCCGGTCCCTTGGGGCTCATGTCCTCATAGGGCGTGGTCGGGATCCGACCGGGCGGCAGGGCCGTCGGAGCCGGGTCGCCTTCCAGCGGCAGGGACTTGATGTAGCGGTACAGCGCCCGCTTGTCGGCGTCGGCCATGGCCCGGACGCTTGGCCAGGGCATGGGCGGCAGGCCTTCGCGCGTCGACAGCATCTCGACCCAGGCGTCCTCGCTCATCCCGGCGACGGTGCGCCGCAGGTTGTGCGGATAGCTGGTCCCCCACGGCCCCATGAAGCCCATGCCGGAGCCCTTCAGCCAGTCCGACTCCGGCGTCTTGCCCCCGCTCTGCGGATACCCCGGCGTGTGGCAGTCGTTGCAGCCCCCGACGCGCACCAGATAGCGGCCCGCTTCGATATCCGTCGCCGCGACCACATGCGGCCCATCCGAGGTGGTGACGTTGACCCGCGCCTGTTCGCAGGATCCGAGCGCGAGCGCACAGGCGCCCGCCATGATGAGATGTCTGCCGGTCATGATGATCTCCCCCGAGGCGGGCAGAGAACAACGTTTGACGGACTCACGCAACGCGCCGGCGGAGGTCGCCCCGTCAGAGCCCCAGTTCGGCCCGCTGCTTCTTCGTCAGCTTCGCCGCGATGATGGAATGGGCGATGGCGAAATGCTCGGCCAGTTCGTCGTCTGGCCAGGCGGACGGGTCCGGCAGGTTCACCCATTTCGCGCGGGCCAGATACGGCGCCGGGCGGGCGCGCCCTTCCTCGGTGAGCACCTCATAGGCGATGTCCGAGACCTTGAACGACACCCCGCCCTGCTCGCCGACCATGACGAACATCTTGCCGCCGATGCGGTAGGCGTCGTGATGGTCGCCGAAGGGATGATCCAGCGTCGCCCCCGGCAGGGCCAAGCAGGCCTTGCCGATCCCCGCGCGATCCATTCTAGGCCTCCACCCCGACGCCGATCGGGCAGGTCACGCCCGTCCCGCCGATGCCGCAATAACCCTCGGGGTTCTTGGCCAGATAGCCCTGGTGATAGTCCTCGGCGAAATAATAGACGCCCGCCGGGGTGATCTCGGTGGTGATCTGCCCCTGCCCCGCCGCCGTCAGGGCCGCCTGGTAAGCGTCGCGCGACGCCTGCGCCTGGTCGCGCTGATTCTCATCCAGATAGTAGATCGCCGACCGGTAGGTGGTGCCGATGTCGCCGCCCTGACGCATGCCCTGGGTCGGGTCGTGGTTCTCCCAGAAGACCTTCAGCAGGTCGCCGTAGCCGATCTCATTGGGATTGAAGACCACCTGCACGACCTCGGCGTGGCCGGTCAGGCCGGTGCAGGTCTCTTCATAGGTCGGATTGGGGGTGTAGCCGCCGGTATAGCCCGCCGAGGTCACCCAGACGCCCGGCAGGGACCAGAAGACCCGCTCCACGCCCCAGAAGCAGCCCATGCCGAAAACGGCCGTCTCGAAGCCCTCCGGATGCGGGCCCTTGAGCGGCCGCCCGCTGACGAAATGGACCTCGTCGGTGATCACGGGGGTCGTCCGGCCGGGCAGCGCGGCCTCAGGCGTGGGCAGGCTGGTCTTCTGCGAGAGCATGGGGAAACTCCGGACAAATCGTACGCCGCCCATATGGGCCATCATCCGGCGCTTGCCGAGGGGGTCCGACTGTTCTAATCAGCGCCCCTCGCCGGATGGACCGTCCGGCAAGTTCACGCGCGTCGTGGAAACGGACAGGTGGCGGAGTGGTCGATCGCGCACGCTTGGAAAGCGTGTGTACGTGAAAGCGTACCGAGGGTTCGAATCCCTCTCTGTCCGCCACGGGCGCACCTTCACGCATCCGCACAGATCCACCGACGTCCGATAAGTCGCGACTTTATAGGCGTTTGACGTCGGGCCGCCGTTCAACGCCAAACACTCGCCTCGCGATCAGGCCGAGCGCCCTAGGGCTCGACCTCGCACAGTTGCCCCCCGCCCGGCTCGCACGTAGGCCCGCCGAGATCATACACCTCGATATAGGCAGTCCCCGAGGTCGTGCGTCCCTGGTTGTCCTGGAGGGTGTAGGTAAAGGATTGGGCGCTGGCGAACCCGGGCGTGGAATAGACGACGCCCGTGCCGCCCGAGGCCACCCAGGCGTAGCCGCCGGTGACATTGGCCACCGAGATCACGGTGAGCCCCGTTCCGGTGTCGTTGCTGAGCACCGACAGCGACAGGGTCGTGTTGATCGCCATGAGGTAGTTGTCGTCCGCCGCCCATGGGGCCGGGGATGGCGTCGGCGGCGTCGTGTAGGCGCCTCTCGCCAGACGCAGGCGGTTGCCCGCGTGGTCGTAGGTGTAGAAGGAGTTGACGCCATTGGCGTTGTTGACCCGGACGAGCCGCCCAAGGCTGTCGTAGCGATATTCCTGGGCCACGGCGGGTGTCACCGCGCCGATCAGTGCGATCGAAAGACCCAGACCCAGAAGCTTGCTTCGACGCATCTCATCCCACCTTCCACACCGGAGGCAACCTCAACGAGATCGTGGCACGAGGTGGCGCGCCTAGGCAAGACACATTCTTGACCCTAAAAAGCTTGCATTATTCTGATTAAATGGCGTCCGCGATTCAGGTATAAAGTAATTAACAACGCATTCACCGCCCCGCGCCGCAATAGCAGAAATTTTATCCAGGAGATCACCTCCGGCTTGACACATTTCATCCAGCCATCGAACACTCAACCTGAGGACGTTCAGTCTATGGGGGATGCGCATGCGGACGACGCGGTTAGTGGCTCTTCTGGCGTCGACGGCGCTGCCGCTGGGCCTGGCCCTGCAGGCGCCTTCCGCCCAGGCCCAGCAAGCCGGCCCGATGCCGCCGGAGCACTCCAGCGTCGACGCCCGCGGCGTGGACCTCCTGACCAAGACCTATTTCCACGCCTCCGAGGACGTCAGCATCGGATCGGGCGCGGGCCAACTCTCCTACGCCCGATTCTATATCGGGTCAGGCGCGGCCACCGGCGGCGGCTGGTCGGACAATCTGCGCGGCAGCCTGGAATGTCCTGATGATTGCCTGGTGTCCGTCGATGGCGGGACCGAGCGCTTCAAACTGGTCAGCGGCCAGTATCAGCCGGCCGAGAACACCGGTTCGACCCTGGTGATCGCCGGCGGCGCGGCCGTCTACACGCCGGCGGGCGGCGTCAAATACACCTTCGCGGAGGGATGGGGCCTGGGGACGGGGGCCTACAGGCTGACCGAGATCAAACAGCCGTCGGGGGCGACCACCAACTACGAATACGCCACGGCGACCGGGTGTCTTTTCTACATAAACGGCAGCTGCAGCTCGACCATCCCCTACTACCGCATCCAGACGGTCAGCAACAATTTCGGCTACGCCCTGCACCTCGACTACGCCAGCAACGACCCAAACAATTCCGCCGGCTATTTCGCCGTCAGCAAGGTCACGGGCTACAACAGAGCCATAGACTACTGCAGCCTAGCCTCGCCGTCCTGCAACTTCTCGCGCACCTGGCCCAGCGCCCAGTACACGACGAACACCGCCGGCTCCGTCACCACCCAGACGGTGACCGACGAGATCGGACGGACCAAGACCTACACGTCCAACTCCGGCGCCCTGTCGCGCATCCGGTACCCGGGGTCGTCGATCGACGACGTGGTCATCGGCTACAGCAGCGGCGTCTCCTCGGTGACGGACGCCAGCGGAGGCTGGTCGTACAGCTACGACAATGACGGGTACACCCAGACCGCGACCGTCAGCGGCCCTCTAGGCCAAGTCAATGTCGCCAAGATAGACCTGTCCAACGGTCAGGTCGTGTACAGCCGGAACGTGCTCTACGACGAGTGGTACTTCGGCTATGAAGGCGGGCGCCTCACCTCTATGCAACAGGTGTGGGGACCGAGCACCTCCTTCACCTACGACGCCCGCGGAAACCTGACCCAGACGACGGTCAATTCGCGGCCGGAATTCGGCCTGCCTCCCATCATCAGTTCGGCCGCCTATCCGACGACCTGCGCCAACCCGGTGACCTGCAACCTTCCGCTGTCGATGACCGACACCCGCGGGAACGTCACTGACTACACCTACGACCCCGTCCACGGCGGCGTTCTGACCGTCACCGCCCCGGCCGCGAGCCCCGGCGCGATCCGACCACAAGCCCGTTACGCCTATGCGGCGCAGACGGCCCAATACAAGAACAGTTCCGGCGCGATCGCCCCGGCCCCCTCCTCCGTGATCCTGCCGGTGGAGGTTTCGACGTGCGTGTCCACCGCCTCGTGCGACGGATCGGCCACCGAGGTGGTTACGACGGTGAGTTACAGCGCAGCGGGCGCCGCCAACAACCTGAACCCGACCGCGGTCAGCCGAGGCTCAGGCGCCAACCCGACGATGGAGGTGACGGCCGCGACGTACACCGCCACTGGCAATGTGGAAATGGTGGACGGCCCCCTCCCCGGCGCAGACGACACCACCCGGTACTTCTATGACGCTGCGGGCCAGACCACCGGGATGGTAGGGCCGGACCCGGACGGCGCAGGCCCGTTGCTGAACCGCGCCCGGCGCCTAACCTACAACGGACGCGGCCAAGTGGCGACGAACGAGACGGGCGTGACCACCGGGCAATCGAATGCGGCCTGGAGCGGCTTCTCTCCGTTGCAGCGGATCGATATCAGCTACGAAACCTACGGCCGTCCCGCCGTGGTTGAACAGACCAGCGGAGGTTCGGCGCCGATTGCACAGCGCCAGTGGAGCTATGACGCCGCCGGTCGCGTGTTCTGTGACACGGTGCGGATGAACATGGCCCCCGGCACCCCCGGCGACGCCTGCACGCCCGAGACCCCCGGCGCCTTCGGCCCGGACCGGATCACTCGCAGCTTCTACGACGCGGCCGGTCGCGCGATCCATGTGACGCGTGGTTACGGCCAGCCTGAGGCCGTCACCGAGCAAGCCAGCTACTTCGCGGACGGTCGCCTGTTGTCCCTTATCGACGGCAACGGCAACGAAACCCGGATGGAGTACGATGGCTTCAATCGACCGTCGCGGATTTACTATCCGAGCCCCACTAGCGGAGGCTGGCAGTCGACCGACTATGAGGAGGTCACTTACGATGCCGCCGGCAACATCGTCAGTAGGCGCAACCGTGCCGGCCAGACCACGACGACGACCTATGACACACTGAACCGGCCGATCACCGTGGACATGCCGACGGGGATGCGCGACCGATTCTACCGCTATGATCTCCTGGGCCGCACCACCCTCGCCGACGAAGAGGGCATCCTGCCCATCGCCTGCGACCAGGACACGATCTGCTATCAATGGGATGCCCTATCTCGATTGACCACCGAGAGCGGGTTGAGTCAGGTGTCCTACGGCTACGACCCGGCCAGCCGGATGACGCGCATCACCTGGCCCGACGGCGTCTTCGCCCAATACGACCGTGACGTAACCGGGGCGGTGACAGCGATCCGCGAGAATGGGGCCGCGTCGGGACCGGGGGTGCTGGCGACCTACACCTACACCAACCTGGGCCAGATCGGCACGATCAGCCGCGGCAACGGCGTCAGCACGACCTATGGCTATGACAGCCATGGTCGGATGACCAGCCTAGCACACGGCGGGGCGGCCAATGTGACGTTCGGTTATAGCTGGACTCCGGCTGGCGAGATCGCCGACCGCACGGTCAGCAATTCGGCCTACAACTATGTGACCGGCGTGGGAGACACCTCCTACACCCGGGACGGCCTGAACCGGATGACGTCGGTGAACGGGACCGCGGTGGGCTATGACGCCAACCAGAACATCAGCTCGGCCCTAGGAGCCAGCTACGGCTTCGATGCAGCCAACCGGCTGACCTCGGCGGTGATCGGCGGAACGAACTACGGCTTCGACTACGACTCGGCCGGGCGACTGGGCAGTTCCACCGCTTCGGGCCAACGCTTCCTCTACGCCGGCCAGCAGTTGATCGGGGAGTATAACACCGGAGGCGGCCTGTTAGTTCGCCACATCCCCGGCCCCGGCCTGGACGTGCCCGTGGCCAGCCTGTTCTCCGGCGGCCTGCGCTATCAGCAGCTGGCCGATGAGCGCGGCTCGGTGGTGGGACTGACCAACGCCTCGGGCGCGGTGGCGGGGATCAACCAATACGATGAATACGGCGTTCCGATCGCCTCGGACCGGTTCCAGTACACCGGCCAGGCCTACATGGCGCCGGGGCTGTATCACTACCGCGCGAGGGCCTACGCGCCGCAACTCGGGCGATTCCTGCAGCCCGATGCGATCGGCTACGGCGATGGAATGAACATCTACGCTTATGTCGGCGCAGACCCGGTGAACACAACGGATCCGCAAGGGTTGACCGGTCGACACATCACCTTGGGTTATTGCTGGAGCCGAGGAGGTAGAGACGTACCCAACCCAGACCGCGAGAACGGCGCCGACGGCGATAACGACCACGATTTCTGTGTTTCAGATTTTGGAGGCGGCATCACCTTCGGCGATGGTCCGAGCATAACAGAAGGTACCCCCGGCGGAAGCGGTGAGACTTGTACCGCAAATCGCGCACGACATGAGGCCGCGCTCGATCAAGAACTTCAGCGGTACCGAAATGCTGGGTTTAGGGTCACAAGAAATGTTTCTTTCAGAGACCCTCAGCTCGGCGGCCTTCGAGTAGTGGCAGATGCCGCGATTGGCCTCTATGGTCCGGCACCCTTCCCGGGCGCTACGCCACCTGCCCATATTCTGATCGACGTCAAGACAGGCGGAGGCGGATTTACTCCCAACCAAAGCATGATTTACCCGAGGTTTGGGACCAACTATCAATTGGTCCCCGTCGGTCTCAGGGCATTGCAGGCGGGATACATTCCGGGTGTTCCAATTCGTGTCTCACAAATAGCCTTCGAAGCCCCCAGGTACGATGAGAATGGAAACAGGTGTCCGTAGCATCGAAGATTTTCTCGCCTCGAGAGGCTTCAAGGGGAAAATTCAGGGAATCAGGATCCTCAACACGCATGGGGATGACCTATCCCTGTGGGCTGGATACTCAGATCACAAATCCACCACGACAGTATCGATGGGATATATTAGCTATAAGCTAAATAAATTCGCGTCTTCTAAATATCTAGAAGCAACAGGAATAGACATATCTTCCCAATATAGCCTGAGAATGGCGCCCCCAATATTGATTGAAGAAGATCATTCATTTACTGGTATTGATGATAATGTCTGCAAGATTTTAGATTCATTCATAGATAAGGCAGGAGCGGAATCTCTAGAGAGCGTTGCTGACAGGGCTGCAAAAAACTCAAGATACGGACCAAGTCAGCGTATATTACTGCCAGCATTCTACGCACTTACAAACAAGTTCAGCGATTTCGAATCGTATGTTTTACCTTTGGAATCTGCGCCAAACCAAACGACCGAATACGATATTTCGTACTATAAGATTCTGCGAGGAATATAATTATTTGTATTCGTCTCACGAAATAGATCTACAGGGCATTGCGATTGTTAAGAGGTCGCCTGATTACCGATGACAGCCCGAACCGAGCGCTGTCGATAAACAGAGCCTCGACGGCTACGCCGCCAACCCGAACATCAACTCGGTCTCAGACGCATCCTCTGACAACCCACAATTATCCACCCTGACAATCATGGGCGGCCGTTCCGGGTCGTCGCCCGCCTCAGCATCGGCATTATGTGAGCAGATGGAGACGGGACATCAACACGGTTAGACTCGGACAACGGTTGACTGCTGCCGCAGCGGCGATCCTGGCCGGCGCCCACTCAGCGTCCGCCCAATCCGGCGTCGACCTGTGCGCCTCCAAGGTTCCGGCCCCATCGTTTCAGCCGTTCAATGGACCCCAGAGCACACTCCTGCCCACGGTGTGGCAGCGATCGCCGCCGCCTGCGTGCGTCATGATGCTGACCGGCCGAATCAACTGACGCCACGGCGGCGTCATTCTGAGCCGCCTCATCGGACAGCGCGCCGCCGCTACTGGCCGGCGGCGTCCTGCGGCAGACGCTCGCGGTCGAACGTAAAGGTGGTGATGCGCCGGTCCAGGCCCTCGACCACGGCCGCCGTCAGGTCATTGGCGAAATTGCCGCCCAGCGCCGTGTTGCGGTCGAACAGCAGGCCGCAGGTCTTGGCGCGGTAGGCTTCGGCGATGACCGGCTGCGCCTCGGTCGAGATGCTGGCCAGGACGACTTGGCGGGTGGCCTCGATCTCGCGCGCGGTATGATCGGCCTTCTGCTGCAGCGCCTGCCAGCGCTGGGCGAAGGCCTGGGCCCGGGCCATGTTCTCGGGGGTCTCCGGAAGGCCCTGCAGCGCGCCGGCCTCCGTTTCGAGCGGCGCGCGTTCGGCGGCGATCTCGGCCTGGGCGGCGGTGCTGAGCTCGGCCAGGCGCGCGGTGGCGGCGCGGCCGACGGCGGCGTTGGCGAAGACGGCCTCACGCGACAGCAGGCAGACGCCCGGCACGACAGGTCCGCCGAGGGGGGCGGACGGCGCGGGCGTCTGGGCCGACTGGGCCGAGGCTGTGGACGCGGCGGCCAGGGCGCAGGCGGAGAGGAGAAGCGTGCGGAGCATGAGGATTAGGCCTTCTTGGAACGAGAGGGGGCGGGGTCGGCGACAACCGGCGCGGCGGGGGCTTTCCCGGCCTGGAGCGCGAGCAGGGCCGCGAAACGATCCAGCGACGCGAGATGGAACTGGACCAGCGCCAGCCAGCCCTTGCGATGCCAGTCCAGGACGATGGCGTCGTCGAGGGCGGCGAACTTTTCAGCATCGACGATCTGGAAGCCGTCGACGCCCAGTTTGCGGCCGTCCGGCAGGGTGACGTCGGCGCGGCGGTCGATCAGCAGACCGCTGGCCTTCAGCGCCTCGGCGAAGGCGGTCGTGGCCTCGGCCTCGCCCTGGAAGGCGTCGCAGAAGGCCAGCGCCTGGCGGGTCAGTTCGGCGGGCTTGCCGTCCTCGAACAGGGGGCGTCCCTCTTCGCCGGACGACAGGACGCCCTCGGCCTCGACATCCAGCGCCAGGACGAAGCTCTTGCCGTCGCCGGTGGCGAGGAAGCCGAAGGGATAACGACGGACATAGGCGGGCACATAGGTCTCTTCGGTCCAGACGCCGTCGGCGACGAACAGATTGGTCCGTTCCAGTCCCGTCAGGGCCAAGGGCGCCGCGCCCTCGCCGGCGAAAACCACCGGATAGGTGCGCGCCGCGGAAGGGATCTCGGTCAGCACCAGCGGCACGAAGGCGGTGTCCGCGGCGAAGCCGTAGTCGGCGGACTTCAGCTTCCAGTCCGCATGCTCGACGGACGAGAGCGGGACCGGACGCCGGTAGAACAGGGGCAAGCGAGCCGTGGCGGCGGCTTCATCCGCGGACGGCGAGGTGGCATCGGATGACATTGAACTTCCAGTAATTTTTAGTTGGAACCTGGCCCGGTCCCGCAGGACCGGGCCGTTGCTCTAGTTCGACTGCCCGGCGCGGCGGACGACCACGGCTCCGTTGCCGGTCCGCTCCCAGGTCACATCCTCCCCGTCGAGAAGCCGGGTCAGGGCCTCCTCCATGGTCATGTCGCCGTGCAGGCTGACGACCTTGGATTCCGGCAGGGTGCGGGAATCGTAGACCAGGTTGATCCCGCTCATCCGGCCCAGCTGACGCAGGGCCTGATCGAGGGACTGGGGCTGCATTTCGAAATGCAGCCGCTGCTGGGCCACGGCGACCGGGCGCGGCGCAGCGGGGCGGGCGACGTCGACCGGCGGCGGCGCGGCGGCGGAGGCGCGGCCCGTCGAGGTCGCGGCCGGGCGGCAGGCCTGCCCCGTCCGTTCGTCCCGGCAGTCGTCGCCGTAGCCCACGACGCGAACCTCGATGATGGAGGGAGTCTCCACCCCGGTGTTGCGCCGGACCTGTCCGATGGCGTCGGCGATGGCTTCGCTGACGTCCGCCTTGGAGGCGGCGTTGTCGACGTCGAGAGAGTTGGGCGGCGTGGCGGGCGGCTGCGGCAGGCCGGTGGCGACGCCGCCGACCTCGATATTGTCCGTGCCGAGGATCTTGACGGCGAAGACGTTGAAGTTGCCGCTGACCCGGATGCCGGCGTCGCCGGCGTCCACGATGCCGTTCGGCGCCACCAGATCGACGTCGGCGGGCGGGGTGCCCGGGACCGTCGCCAGGGTGCCGATGCCCGCGCCGTTCGGCAGGCCGCCCGGTTCACGCGTCAGAACCCCCTGGGTCGTCAGTTTGTAGATGAAGTTGGGCGGGGTGATCGAGGTCCGCGCGCCGCGGCCGGCGGCGATGTCGCCGTACGAGGACCAGATCATGATGTTCCCGCCCTTGGCGGTCAGGATGCGGCTCTCGTTCAGCGTCACGCTGTCGTGGGCGAAGATGTTGATCTCACCGCCTTCCATGGTGACCACGCCGGCGCGCAGCGGATCGCTGGGACCGGCCAGGCTGTTGGCCAGCTTGAAGGCGCCGCCGGGGGCGACGAACTCGATGTCGCCGCCGCCGTTGGACCGGACCACGCTCAGATAGGTTTCGAAATCGCCGTCCCAGCGGGACTCGCCTTCGGCCAGCGCCTCGGTGCTGGACCGTTGGGCGCCCGGGTAGAGAATGCGGATCGCATCATAGCCCCGGTTGGCGCTCTGGTAGCGTTCGCTGTTCGGATCGTTGGCCTCGCGGCCGGCCGTGCGAAGCTCGGTGAACAGCACCTCGCGGTAGAAGGACGACTTGCGGTCGCTGCTCATCGCCTGCCAGGCGGTCCAGGCTTGGTCCAGGTAGGCCAGTTGCTCCTCGCGGGTCTTGAGGGGCTCCAGTCCCTGCTGACGGCGGACGTAGTTGACCAAGCCCTCGCGGGTCTCGGTCGGGAACTCCTGGTCCGGGCCGCCGGCGCGGTCATAGACCTGGTCGATCAGGTAGACCGATCCCCTGCGGCCGCCCAGATCGGTCAGCAGATAGTCTTCCTGATCGCCGGTCTTGTCGGGGTTCAGATAAGCGTCCTCGAAGGCCTCGTAGGACGGGGTCTGGTTGTAGCCGACGGAGATGCCGATATCGGCCGCGTCTTCCTCGGTCTTCCAGACGACGCCGACCTCGTCGTACTGGTGCTGGCGCATCCGGATCCAGCCGGTCTGGATGCCCTTGGCCTGGGACGGGATCCAGATGTCGTGGCCGGCCTCGACTTCCAGGCGACCGGGACCGAAGGTCTGGATGGTCGAACTGCCCGAGAAGAAGATGCTGCCCCCGGCGCGATAGATCGACAGATCGTTCGCCTGGTTGTGCTGGGTGGAGAAGTTCGGGAAGTAGATGTCCCCGCCGGCGAAGAACCAGGCCGGCTTCGGGAAGGTCAGGGCGCCGGTGGCGCCGCGCCCGCGACGGTTCATGAAGATGTCCCCCTCCCCGGCGTAGATCCGGATCGGCTCATGGTCGCCCAGATGCAGGTCCGGCGGGTTGATGTCGGAGAACGGCAGGTAGGTGTAGATCGCCTCGCCCATGCCGGCATTGACCCAGATGTCGGCGTTGACCCCCGGCGAGTTGCTGTCGCCGGTGATCGACACGGGTCGCAGGGGGCTGGGCACCAGCGCCGGATCGGACTGGCTCATCAGCAGGGTCGAGGATCCGGTCAGCCAGCCATAGCTGGCCGGGTCGCGGTAGGTGACGACGTCGTCCCCGAAGTCCAGCACCAGGTCGAGGAAGACGTTCTTCCCGGCCAGCAGCTCCAGATTGCCCGTCGCCGATGGGAACAGGGTGAAGCCGCCCTGGACGATCACGTCGCCGGCCGCGGCCACCGCGCTGACATTGCTGGGCCACAGCCAGTGCTGCGGGGTCATGAAGCCGATGCCGGCGGACGAGTTGCCGTTGCCCCAGACGATGCCGTAGTCGGTGACCCCCATGACCAGCGGCGCCGGGTCCTCGTCGTTGAAGGCGCCCAGGATCTGACGGGCGGCCACGACGAGGCTGTTGTTCCACAGTTTCACGTCGCCGCCGGCCGAGAACAGATCGACCTTGGCGTCGGACTGATAGGTCTGGAAGAAGCCGAAGCTGCGCCGGGTCTGTACGCCATAGCCGTCCCAGATCGACCCCGCCGGGGTCTGGTTCTCAAAGCCTGCGATGCCCGACATCGGGTCCAGCACCGCCTCGATGTTCAGGTCGCCGCCGCTGCGCAGGCGGAACTGGGCCGAGGAGGTGAACAGCAGAGTGTGGATCGGCTGGGCGGTTTCCGCATACCCGGGCCTGTTGAGGGCCTGGCTGAAGAGCCCCCGGACGTCCGAGCCCGAACGGAAGGCTCCGCCCGCGGTCAGCTCGGCCGTGCCGTCCCCGACGTAGTAGATGCCGCTCAGGATGTCGCCGCCCGCGTCGATGGTCAGCGCGCCTCCGCCCAGGGTGTGGAGCGTGGCGGGCGCATCGCCGAAGAAGCGGTTGCCCGAGACGCGGCCCGTGGTCGGGATGCTGGCCGACAGGTTGGCGATATCGCCGCCCGCCGAGATGTCGATGTTGCCGCCGCCCAGGGCGCCGACGCCCGCGCGGAAATTCTTGAAGGCGACGAACCAGGTGGTCTGTTCGTACGGGCGTCCGGTCTTGCCCGGCGAGAAGGTGCGGTTGGCGCCGTCGGCGACCCCGAAACGCCACAGCCAGGCGCTGGGGAACTGGTCGCTGTCGCCGCCGATGATGTCGTTCTGCGCGCGCAGGACGATGTCGCCGCCGTTCTCCGGATAGTAGGCCGTGATCGGTTCGAAGCCGCCCGAATCCAGCGTCGTCGGGGCGTCGAAGCCGGCGATGGCCGCCGACTGGACGCCCGCCGTGTACAGGGACGAGGCTTTTTCCTGGAAGACGATGTCCCGGCCCGCCGTCGCGGTGATGGAGCCCGTGCCCGTGCGGATGTAGTAGCCGTCGCTGCTGTCGATCTGCACGCCCGCGGGGTTGCCCGGGATGCCCGAGTTTCCGCCGACGGAGCGGACGTAGGGCAGCTCGCGCCAGCCGTAGTAGTCCTTCTCGACGAACTGACCCGTCACCGGATCGCGGGCGATGGGCAGGCCGGTCAGAGGATCGATATAGGCGTTCAGATCCGCGTCGAACTCCAGCTCGCCGCCGATATAGGCGCCGGTGTCCGGATCGCGCAGATACAGGGCGCGGTCGAAGGTTCCGGAGCGCATGTAGTAGTCGATCTCGTCGGCGATGCCGCCGATGATCAGCGAGCCCTTGCCCGGCTCCAGCAGGCCGGCGGCCAGGACGCCGGATGAGTCGGCGCTGGCCAGGTCCGCGCCGGCGGCCAGGCTGAACGACCAGCTGTCGCCAGTCAGGAGATCGCCGTCGCGGCCGGCGGCGGAGAAGCCGTCGCTCAGGTTGGCGTCGAAGCGCAGGTCGCCGCTCGCCCGCAGGGTCAGCACCCCGGCCTCGCCGCCGTAACGCATGCTCGCCAGGTTCCAGTCGGTGACCAGGGTCATGTCGCCGTCATTGCGCAGCTCAATGCCCGGAACGACGGTGATCCCGCCGCCCAGGCGCGCGCCGATCGCGGCGGCGCCCGTCATGAAGATATCGGCGTCGGCGGTGACCTGGTCGATCACCCCCTGATCGATGGTCTCGACGTCGTCATAGGCGCGGTAGGCCTCGGCCAGCACCGACCTGGCGCCGACGATCCGACCGGCCAAGCGGTCGATCGCCATGTCCGCGCCCACCTGCGGGGCCCGGATGCGCACCGTGCGGCCGCCCGCGCCCTGGCCGGAGACGTCGACCAGCGAGCCGGCGTCCAGGGCCACGGCGCCGCCGTTCACCCCGGCCGTCTCCAGGATGACCACGCCGCCCGAGCCGCCGTTCGATCCCGCGGCGATCAGTTGGCCGCCGCCGGCCAGGACCAGGTCCTCGGAGGCCGACAGGCGGATCGATCCGCCGTTGGTCCCCGGAGTCCGGATCGTGCCGGTCACCGTGATCGAACCGCCGTTGGCCGCGAGGCTGAAGTTCTGCACCCGCGTGTCGCCCGCGATGACGACGTCGCCGTCGGCGATCTTGAAGCGGCGGCTGTAGTCGAAGCCCGCCCGGTTCAGGGTCGCGCCCAGTCCCGAGAAATCGGACAGGGTTCCGGCGTCCAGCTCGAACGATCCGCCGCGCTCGCCCTGGGCGGCCGAGGCCAGGATCGTGCCTAGCAGGTTCAGCGAACCCAGCGGCACCCCGACCCGGAGCGTGCCGGCGGCGCCGCCCTGGGCCGCGCCCGACAGATCGATGGTCGCGCCGCTGGCGACGGTCACGTCGCCCCGGTCGGCCGTCAGGCCGACGGTCCCGGCGTTGGCCGGGGTCGAGCGGTCGAAGATGGTCGCCACGTCGCCGGTCACGTCGATCCGCGACCCGGCGCCCAGCACGACGTCGCCGTCGCGGGCCCGCAGGTTCACATTGCCCGCCGCGAGATCCAGGACCCCGCCCTGTTCGATGGAGGCGCCCGTGATGTTGATGGTCGCGCCGAGGGTCTTGAACCGGCCGGCCGTCGGGTTGGCGAGGGCGGAGATCTTCACCGCGCCGGACGCGTCCAGGTTCAGGCTGGCGCCGCTTTCGGCGGTCAGCGCGCCGGTCCGGATGTCCAGATCCCCCGGAACCAGAAGGCCGCCGGAACCACGCCCGATCACCCGGCTGCGGCCTTCGATGGCCACCCGGCTGAAGCCGTCCAGGGCGACCCTGCCGGACCCGATCGACACCTCGTCGCCGGACAGGGACAGGGAGCCCGCCCCGGCCGCGGCCGTGGCGACGGCGCCGTTGGTGTTCATCACCCGCAGACGGTCGCCCGTGATCGCGACCGCGCCGCCGCCGATCGACCTCAGCTGGGCGGAGTCGAAGGCCAGGGAGCCCGTGCCCTGCAGGGTGACGGGACCGTAGAAGTCGATGGTGCTGTAGCTCTTCAGGACCAGGTCCTGGACCCGGCCCAGGGCGCCCAAAGAGCCGCCCGAGAAGACCAGCCCCTCCACGCCCGGCGCCACGTCGCCGAAGCTGATGCGCGAGGCCGAGGCGCTGAGCTGCGCCGTCTGCAGGGTCGCCCCGGCGCTGAGGCTGGTGTCGGCGGTGGCGTCCAGCACCACCGACCGCGCCCCGATGATCCGGGCGCCGTCGGCGACGGCCAGGCGACCGCCGCCCACGATCGGAGGCAGGCCGCGATCGGCGCGGACGGCGTTGATCGCCGCCAGCGCGACGGGATCGGCCAGCAGGGCGTTCATCTCCGCGACGGCCTGCGGGTTGCGCAGGATGTTGACCAGATTGTCGGACGAGGCCCGGAACAGCACGCCCGTATCCAGGGCGCCGTGCAGCTGGACCTGGGGATCCCAAGGATTGGCCCCCGGAACCATGACGCGGTTGTAGACCGGGACCATGGTCAGGTCGCCGGACGAGCCGCCGATCGAACCGCGGACCTCGATGGCCGCGCCTTCTTCGATGCGGACATCTCCGGTCGCCGCCAGCAGGATCTCGGGGCCGTACAGGACCGAGCCGCGGTTATCGACGACGACGGTGTCGGCCGAGACCAGGATCTCCAGCCCCGCCGCGCCCTGGCGGCGCACCCCGCCGATAAGCAGGCTTTCGGCGCCGAAGGCGCTGAGCTGTTCGGCGTTCAGCAGCAGGTAGTCCGAGCCATAGGCCGTCGAGCCCATGTCGCCGGGCGCGACGATGGCGATGCGGGGCGCGTTGATGTCGGCGAAGCCGCCGCGTCCGCCCTCGCCGCCCGCCGACAGCAGGGTGGCGTCCAGGTTGATGCCGTTGACCGCCGACAGCACCACGCTGCCGCCGTCCAGCGGCGTGCGCGGAGGCGCGCCGAGCGGCTGGTTGGTCCGCAGCACCCGGTTCAGATAGGCGTCGGACAGGAAGAAGCTGTTGGCCGAGGTCTCCAGATACTGCGAACGCGTGCGCAGGGTCGCGCCCGGCATGACCATGAAGCCGGTCGTGCGCTGATCGCGGAACGGCGTGCCCGCATCCAGGCGATAGCCCGCCTGGATGGTCGAGCCGTCGTTCAACTGGGCGATGGTGCCCAGCGGCATGTTGGTGAAATCGCCGCGGTTGTGACGGGCGGTGACGCGGAAGGCGCCCGGCAGCAGCGCATAGCGCGCCGGCAGCAGGGTGTAGTAGCCGGCCGGCAGGCCGCTGCCGCCCGAGAGATAGACCTGCGGTCCGGCGTTCGGCTGGCTGGGATCGGTGTCGAACGACGGCACGATCGCGAAGATCTCCGAGGCGTCCGAGACCCAGTTGTAGTCGTCGTCCCGATAACCGGTCATCCAGTCGTGGGTCCCGCCCACGCCCGACACGAACTCATAGGCGAACAGGTCGCCGCTGCCTGAGACGTCGATCGTCGCCCCGTCCTGCAGGTCCAGCACCAGGCCGTCCAGGTTGATCGTCTTGGTCGGCAGGTTGGCCAGTTCCTGGCCGTTCGGGCCCAGGAAGGTGTCGCCGTTGGCGGTATAGCCCCACGGGATCACCCGTCCGTCCGCCGAGGCGGACGTCAGGCTGCCCGGCAACAGACGCACCACGCCCGAGCCCTCGGTGCCGTCGTCGTAGGCGACGAGGTTGATCGTGCCCAGCGGCGAACGCAGCACCCCGCCCTGGGTGATGCGCGGCGCGCGCAGGGTGAGCGTGTTGGCGGCTTCGAACGGCGCCGGCGTCCGGGGGCCGTCGGCCGGCGCCAGGACCTCGATCGACCGGTCGGACTTGAACTCGAGCTTCGCGAGGCCGTCGAGCGGCGGCTCCACGCCGCCGTAGCGGAGCGTCGCATAGACCTGGTCGGCCTGCAGGCGCAGGGCCCCCGGCGTCTTGACCACGCCCACGCCCGACAGGTCGCCGCGGCTGAACAGGTTGACGGTGTCGAAGCCGTGGAAGCCCGCGCTCGCGACGATCAGGTTGCTGCCGGCGTCGAAGGTGATCTGCGAGCCTTCCGGCGTGGCCGGAATTCCCGCGTTGGCGATCAGGGCCGCGAGCGAACCCGACACCTCGCCCGAGCTGATGCGGATGGTGTTGGCGAAGACGGACGCATTGACGTTCTCGCCCCCGATGATGGACGCGGCCGCCAGGTTGATGGTGTTGAACAGATAGGTGCCGTCGGCGTTGCGGGCGCCCAGGCTCACGTCGCCCACGAACTGGATGACGCTGGGCGAGGTCAGGTTGACCTGCGAGAAGCCGCCCTCGACGAGAGCGCTCGGCGAGAACTGCGCCACGGCGCCTGCCGGCCCTGGGGCGGGGATCGTCGCGCCCGCCATGGACTGGACCAGATCCAGCAAGCCTTGCGGCAACGACGGCAGGGTCGGGCCTCCGGCGCCCGGCGACTGCGTCAGGTTCTCGCCGATCATCAGGACCGGCAGCCCCCCGAGCGCGGCGTCCCAATAGGGCTGGAACACGGCTGCGGCGGAGGCCTGTGATCCACCGAGGGTGAAGCCGGGCGGGAAGTCGAAATTCACGCCGAAGACGTTTTCCCACGCGATCTGGCTCAGATCGGCGCTGAACACGTCCTCCACCGGCGTGCCGTCGCGGAACGTCGCGCCGTAGTAGATCAGATAGCCGATCGCCTCGGCGATCTGCGCCGGAGTGGCCCCCTGGGGCGGTTGGCCGAGGGTGGCCTGGAAATTCAGATCGAACGTGCCGCCCCGCGCGCCCGCGCCGCCGGCATGGGCGAGGTAGGTCGCGTCATTGATGTCCAGATCGGTTCCGCTGATCTGGATGAGGCCGCCATTCGACGAAATGAGCCGGGGAACGCGGACGACAGTGCCGGACTCGTCCAACCTGTCCGCCACGTCCAGCAAGGCGCTCGCGCCGGAGACATCAAGGACCGCGCCCGCGGCCAGGGAGACGGCGCCGGCGGTCAGCGAGATCTGGCCGCCGTTCAGGACTTCGCCTTCGCGAAGGATACGGCCGTCGGGGGCGCGGGTTTCGCT
This sequence comes from Brevundimonas sp. GW821-FHT12C05, assembly GCF_058807475.1. Classification (NCBI taxonomy): domain Bacteria; kingdom Pseudomonadati; phylum Pseudomonadota; class Alphaproteobacteria; order Caulobacterales; family Caulobacteraceae; genus Brevundimonas; species Brevundimonas sp. GW821-FHT12C05. The sequence goes on along the minus strand of NZ_JBXAQS010000006.1, from coordinate 99,288 downwards.
GAGGATGCGCACTGCACCGGCGGCGTTGAGCTCTGTGTCGCCACTGATCGCGATGGAACCTCCGCCGATGCTGATCTTGCCCGCAGGCGCGAAGATGTCGCCCCGGATATCGGCGAGGCCCACGCTGTTCAGCGACACGGAGCCGCCGGCTTCCACCCGGATGCTCGCGTTCTCGCCCATGATCAGGGAATTGTAGGTGATCGGCACGCCGAAGCGGTCGGTGTCGGCGCCCGACGAGAGCTTCAGGTTCATGCCGTTCCGCAGCACCGCCGGACGCAGCCCCGGAGCAACCGGTTCCAGCGTGGTCAGCAGGCTCAGATCGGTGCCCGTCGGCGCGTAGAACGGAGTCCGCCCCTGGAATGATTCCCGCAGCATCAGGGTCGCGGCCGTGGCGTTGATCTGCGTGCCGTCGGCGATCGTCATCGTCCGGCCGCTCAGATTGATCGCTGAGAAGCCGGCGTTGCGGAAGAAGTCGCTGCCGAAGACGCGAAGCCGGCGGCCCTCGCCGGCCTCCGGCGCCGCATCGTCCGTGATCAGTATGTCATCCCAGGCGAGACCCAGGCTCAGGGCGCCGTTGCCGCCCAGGCCGAGAGCGCTCAGGTCCGCGTCCAGGATCAGGTCGCTGCCGGTAGTGACGCTGGCGCCGATCGCGATGTCGCCGCCCCGGCCGAGCGAGACGTGGCCGTCGCGCTGGACCCAGGCGCCGCCGTCGGTCCGGATGACCATGCCGTCCGGCATCACCAGGCCCAGGTCCGAGATGGCGCCGAACTGCGGATACGGCCGGTCGGCCGCCGAGATCGAGACCTTGCCGCCGTGGATGCGCGGCACCCCGACCAGGGGCACCTCGTCCAGGAATTCGAAGTCGCTGAACCAGCCGCCGCGGGTGTCGATGACCGAGGCCGCCGAGAAGGCCACGCCGGCGCCGCTGGCGATCGTGAAGTCGCCGCCCTGGCTGCGGAAGCCGCCCAGGAACCACAGGTCGTCCGCCAGGGTCATCGAGAAGCTGGCGCCGTTGGCCAGGTTCAGATTGACGCCGGCCTCCACGATATTGGCCGGTCGATCCAGAGGCGCGCCGCCGCCTTCGTACAGGCGTTGCTCGATCTCATAGGACCCCATGGTCGAGCGATTGAAGAAGTCTTCCGACAGCAGGGCGCCGTTATCCCAGCGCTGGCTTCCGGTGACGTAGTCGTCGCCGATCTCGGCCTCCACGCCGAACAGGTCTTCACGGACGTCGCTCAGGCTGGAGGTGAAGGTGAAGTCGTCGCCCAGCACCTGCTCGATGTCGGTGATCAGGGTGCGGTTGTTGCGATACTCGCCCTCGGTTCCACCCGCGTGGGCGTTCAGCGAAAAGACGCCGCCGCGCGGCGGCGCGCCTCGCTGGTATTTGCCGACGATCACGTCGCCCCGGACCGCGCCCTGGAACACCGAGTCCGGCGCCAGGATGGCGATCGTGCCGGCGTTGCCGCCATGCTGGTAGCTTTCTTCCCAACGGCCCTGCCGGCTGGACATCAGCGGCACGTAATAGGCGGTGCTGAGGCCCCATTTCCGGTCGTTGACGACGAACTGGTTCGCCAGGCCGACGTAGATCTCGTCCGGATCGGCATTGCGGATGTCGATGATCCGACCGTCGGCGGTCTGCAGCAGGGTGGTGTTGACGAAGCCGGCCGCATAGGTGACCGCCCCGCCCGACACGTCGATGACCGAACCGCGCTTCATGATGAAGTCGTTCGGCACGTCGATCTCGAACGTGCCGCCGTTGATCAGCAGTTGCGGCAGCGTCGCCTGGGTGAGGTTGTCGAATGCCGTCCAGTCGGCGACGTGGGTGCCGAAGCGGCGATCGATCTCGACCAACTGGCGGTACAGTGGTCCGTTGCGCTGCAGCGGCGAGTCGCGCAGCTGGCTGATGAACAGCTTGCCGCTGACGGTGTTGGACTCCATCGCCAGGGTGGCGTCGCGCCAGCCGGACAGGTCGATGGTGGCGCCCCGCTCCATCAGGAAGCGGGTGCCGTCCTCGTTGTCCTGGTTGGCGCCGTCGCCGCGATTGCCGCCGAAGCTGAGGACGTGCTGGCCGGTGTCCAGCAGGACGCGCATCTTGCCGCTCGGGGCGTAGATGAGCGCGTCTTCCTGCATGTGAACGGTGCGGGCGCGGATATCGATATTGCCGACGCTCTGCAGGCCGGCGCTCAGCGCCACCGCATCGCGGGACAGCACGTCGGGAAGGATGGTGGTGACGCTGCGCGGTCCGAAGACGACCGAGCCGTTCCCGCCCAGCACGGCGCCCGGATAGTCCCAGTCCGGGTAGTACATGAAGGCCGCGAAATCGATCCCGCCGCGAACCAGGGCGGTCGAGGTCGCCGCCATGTGGCCGTTCTGGTGCAGCTGGAAGCCGCGCAGGTCGATGTAGCCGTGCTCGGCGGTCACCTCCCCTTCGTTCAGGACCTTGAAGCCGATGCGGCGGATACGGTCGAGCTGATAGGCGAGGTTCCAGCGGTCCCGCTCTGCCGGCGGGACAGGCTCGCCCGGATGCTGACCGCCGACATAGGGCAGATCGACGGGTCGGGCGGCGTAGGGCGAATAGGGGCCGGTCAGGGCGCCGATGCGCCCTTCCGGGGTGCCGGACAGCCAGGCATGCTCGCCCGCGCCCAGCAGGATCTGACCGCCGTCGGTGCTGTGCAGCAGGCCGCGGTTGGTCACGTTGTTGCCGAACACCATGATCTTGCCCAGCGCGCCCGTCTCGATCGAGCCGTTGACGCCGATGGTGACGTTGAAGGCCAGCGGGTCGTTGGGATCGACCGGCAGGGGCAGATCGACATACAGCAGGCCGCCCTGCCAGATTTCGGTCTGCCAGGTGCTGGACAGCTGCGGGACCGAGCGCTGGTTGGCCAGGGTCAAGGTGCCCAGAAGGCCGACCTCGAACTGCTGGTCGGTCATGTTGAGCTGCGACGCCAGCACCTGCTGCGCGCGGATGCGGCCGTTGATGTCCAGGCCGCCGGGCGACACGAGATAGAGATGGCCGTCCGCCTGGATCTGACCGTTCAGGTGCGCGACGCCGCCGACGAAGCGGTTCAGCTGGATCCAGTCCCGCTTCTCCTGCTGGATGCGCAGGACGTCGCCGGCGTTCAGCGTCAGGTCGCCGCGCCATTCCAGGATCGAGCGCGGGCCGCTCTGCACGATGGTGGTCGTGTTGCCCGACAACTGCACGTCGGAGACACCCGTGCCGGTGACCAGCTGGCGCGTGTTGATGACGGCGTCGTTGCCGACCAGGACGCCGTTGTCGTTGAGGATGAAGACCCGGCCCGGGGCCCGGATTTCGCCGTGAACTTCCGCCGCCTGGGCGCCGTGGACGCGGTTGACCGCGATCCAGTCCGAACGCTGCTGCTGGAATTCCAGCACCTCGCCCGCCTGCAGGCGGAAGTCCTCCCAATCGAGCAGGGCCCGGGCCTCGGTCTGTTCGATCGTCATCAGCGGACGGCCGTCCGTGGCAGTGCTCACCGTCGGCCGATTGGCGCCTGTCCACTGCGACTGGGTGCCGTCAGGCAGGGTGACCTGTCCCCGCTGCATCGCCAGCATGGAGCCGAACGCCGCGCGCGGCGGCTGCTGCGCCTGCGCCGCTCCGGGGACCAGCAGTCCGGCCGCGACGGCGAGGGCCGGCAGGCTGGACCCGATCAGGCCCCGCATCTGGACGCTGCGGCGGAAGGACAGGCGGGCAAGGGCGGGAACGAACGAGATCATGGCCAGGTCTTTCGAACGAGACGGCGGAATGGGATCTATTGTGCGGGGGTGGCCGAGGGCTCGGCGGCGGCGGCCTCGGCGCGGCGGCGCGCGAGCTCCTCGTCCATCCGGCGCTCTACGCTGGGCGCCAGGGTGGTTTCATCGATGCGGGCCGCACGGAGGCGGTCCTCATAGTCCTGGACCCGGTTCTGCAGATCGACGCGGGCGGCCTGGACGAAGGGTTCGCGGCGCACCAGCGCTTCGCCGACGCCCATGCCGGCGTACCGGTCCAGGATCTGGGAGGCGATCTGGTAGAGTTCGGCGTTGCGGGTGCGGCCGAGGACGAGCAGTTCATCCTTCAACGCCCCTTCCGACCGTGCCTGCGCCAGCAGGATGCGATGGTTGGCCAGCGCCTGTTCCGACTGCGCGAGACGCGCCTGCAGAAGGGCGATCTGCTCTTCCTGCGTCGGCGTGGCGGCGACCGGCGCGACGGCGGCGGGCGGGGCTTGCTGAGCCGACGCCTGGCCGGACAGGCCCGCGAGACAGACCGCGGCCGCGGCCGCGAGGATCATGCGGTTCATGATCAGAACTCCGTCTCGAGGGTGACCTGCAGCACGTCCGTGGAGAACGGCGGGCGCGAGATCGCGTCCGTGCTGAGCCATTTCAGATTGAGCGTGGCGCTGTCCGCGAGGCCGTATTTGCCCTCCAGGACGAAGCCTTCCAGGTCGGTGCCGCCGAGGCCGAAGTCGCTGTCGGTGAAGATGTCCAGGACGGCGTCGGTCTCGAGGTATTTGTAGGCGGCCGACACCATCCAGTCGCCGCGGCGGCCGGTCGACAAGGTGCCGAAGTCGACGCGAGCCTGCCAGGCGATGTCGCCCGACGGCACGCTGGCCTCGGCCTGCAGCAGTTGGATCTGCGACCGATCGTAGGCGAGGTTCTTGGCGAAATCGCCGATCACACGGACGCGGAGACCGTCGAAGCCGGTGTAGTCCACGTGACCGGTCACGTTCAGCACGTCGAAGTCCGAAGCCAGACCCGCCAGGGTCGTCGTCCCGTCGGTGCGCATGTTGAAGATCGAGTTGCCGCGGGCCAGTACGGCCGGCGCGGTGTAGTCGTAGATGCGCGAGCCCTGCGCCGGGTTGCGGCGGCTCTGGACGTTGGCGAAGGCGTAGTAGGCCACCGCCGCCTTGATCGAGATCGTCTCGCCGACCTTGGTCTCGGCGCCGAACTGGGTGGCCGCCAGATAGCGGTCCTCGTCGTCCAGCTCGCGTTCCTGCAGCGGCAGATAGGCCGAGGTCGAGAACACCTTGGCCGCGCCGAAGTCATGGCTGATGGTCAGCGCCACGCCTTCGGGGTTGATGTCCGTGTCCCAGACCAGGTCGGTCGAATAGAACGGGTTGGGCATTCGCCCGCCGGTCAGGGTGACGCCCGCCATCGGCTGGTAGCGAAGGTAGGCCTTGTCGATCCAGATCGGATCCTTGCTGAAGTAGTCGCCGAGGGTCTCGTTGGTCGACACGGCGCCGTCGTCGCTGCCCGAGGCCAGGACGATGCCCATGAAGACCTGGTCGGACAGCTGGGCGTTGATGCCCAGACGCGCCCGGTAGCGGTAGCGGTTCCGGTTGACGGTGGAGTTCAGCAGAGGGAAGCCCTCGGACGTCTTCACACCGCCGGCCTCGTTGATGGCGTTGGCGTCCGGGAAGAACGGATAGTTCCCCTCGTCGAAATAGTTGCCCTCGAAGCGGAGGCGGAAGTCGCCGGTCAGGCTGATGCGGTTCAGCCATTCGGGCATGGTGTTGGGCGCGACCCATCCCTCGGCGCGCGCCTGGGTCATGACCTCGGTGCGGATCTCGTCGCGGATCTGGTTGCGGACCAGTTCGGGGACGTAGGCGACGTCGATCGTCGTCGGCGTGGGCGGCGCGGCGGCCTGGACCCGAAGGGCCGCGGTCTGGCGGGCGCGGTCCAGAAGCGCCTGGGCGCGATCCGCCGGAACGACCCCCTCCTCGACCAGCAACTCAAGCAGGTCGATGGCGATTTCCGCGTCGGAGGGCGCCGGAGCCGCCTGGGCGGACTGCGCCATCGCCGGGCCGGCGCCGAGGGCGACGCTCAGCGCCACCGCCGCCGTCGTCGTCAGGAGAGTCTTGGAGAGGAGAGAGGTCATGGCTTGGTTCTTTCCGGATCGACGGCCTCAGCCGCCGGTGCGTCTCATGTTGATGTCTAGGACGGTGGTGGCCTCGATCCCGGGCGGGCGGCCCCGCCCCAGCGGGGAGAGCGAGGCCAGGACGTCGCGAACGGCGGCGTCCATGGCCGCATCCCCGGTGGAGGAGCGAAGGCGGGCGTTTCCGAACCGCCCGTTGTCGTCGACCACCACGCTGACCCGGATGAAGCCCTGGGCGCCGCGCGTACGCGGATCCCGTTGCAAGGCCCGGCGGACGTGGGTCTCGACATAGGAGCCCCATCCCCCACCCCCGCCGCCGCCGCGCCCGAACAGTCCGCCGCCCTGGCCGGCGGCCAGGCGGAAGCTGTCGGAACCGGCGTCGGCCGGGCGATCCAGGCCCGCGGCCTCGCTGGAGACCGCCGGAGCGTCCGAAGGGCTTTCCGAGGGCTGTTCGACGTCCGGCTGAACCTGCGGCTCGTCGGTCGGCTGAATGATCTCGGGTTCTTCTTCCATGATCGGCTCCTCCGGCTCGGGCGGCGGAGGGGGCGGCGGCTGGACCAGGGTGATTTCCTGAATGAAGCGCTCGGGCGCCGGGGCGTTGGGCGAGGGCCAGAACCAGATCCCCAGTCCGATCGCGGCCGCCAGGACGGCGACGGCGATCAGTCTGGCGACCCAGGACGACCGGTCAGGCTTGGACGGACGGGTCATTCCATATGTCCCGTCAGGCCGGCCGCTCACGCTCGGACACGAGGCCGAGCTGGGTGATCCCCACGCGGCCGCATACGTCGAGCACGGCCATGATGGTGCTGTACTGCGCCCCGCCGTCGCCCTTGATCACGACCGGGAAGTCCGGGGTGACCGCCTTGAACGACAGCAGCTGGCTCTCCAGCTCGTCGAGCGTGACCGGGAAGGTGTCGAGGTAGATCTTGCCGTCGTTGGTGACCGTGATCGCCTTGGTCGTCGGCTTGGCCAGGCTGACCGATGAACTGGCCTTGGGAACGTCGACCTTGATCCCCTGAACCGAGGCCGTGGTCATGATGATGAAGATCACCAGCAGGACGTAGGCGAGGTCCAGCATCGGGGTGATGTTGATGTCGTCGTAGGGTTTTCCGACCTGACTCGCGCGCATGCCGGCCCCCTATCGGTAGGCTTTGGCGATCTTCGTGACGAACTCGTCGGCGAAGACCTCCATGTCGGCCGTGAGGCCCTGGATGCGGGTGATCAGGTAGTTGTAGCCAAACAGGGCGGGGATCGCGACGGCCAGGCCGGCGACGGTCGCCAGCAGGGCCGCGGCGATGCCGGGCGCGATGGCGTTGATGTTGACGTCGCCCGCCGCGGCGATGGCGGCGAAGGTGATCATGACCCCGACCACGGTGCCCAGGAGGCCCAGGAACGGACCGCCCGAGATGGCGATGGTCAGCAGCACCATGAAGCGGTTCAGGCGCTGCATCTCGGTCGACTGCTGGGCGTTCAGCGACGACCGGACGATGGCCACGGAACGCTCGTCCAGCGCGCCCTTGTCATCGACCTGATCAGCCACTTCGCCGAGGCCCGCCTCATACATCCGGAACAGGCCGGAGCGTTCATGCAGCGTGGGATCCATGGCCGGCTTGCCGGCGCGGCCCCGGCGCATTTCCTCGCGGAACTCCGTCTTGAAGCGACGGTCGGCGGCGGCGGTCGCGTTGATCTGGCGAACCTTCTCGAACATCACCCAGAAGCTCAGCAGGCCCAGCACGCCCAGGATGCCGATGACGATCCAGGCGTCGGGCGTCAGGGCGTTCAGCAGGACGCCGAAGTAGTTGTGACCTCCGCCTTCAGCCGTTTCGGGCTCGGCCGAGAAGGAGACGAAGGCGGCGGAGCGGCCCTGGGTGCGGGCGGCGAAGGCGATCTGCGACGCCGAACGGGCGGTGTTCGCCTGACCGGCCTCGTCCATGTCGCCGACGAAGGCGGGCTGGCCGGAGACCGAACCGAACACCGTCTCACCGGCGAGGGCCGGCAGGGCTGCGGCGACTTCACCGGCCTGCGCGCCGTCGACATAGAGCCGCACCGCGTCGCCGTCAGCGACCATCGCGAGGTGGGTCCAGGTTCCGGTGGTGAGCGAGGCGGAGCCGCGCACTTCCTGGGCCGCGCCCGAGGCGTCGATCACCCGGACCGTCGGAACGCCCTGGTTCAGCACCAGGGCCAGGCGCGAGGCGGCGCCTTCGCCGCCGGCGGACAGTTTGGTGATGACCGCGCCGTTCGAAGCCGCGTCGGCCTCGTCCAGCTTCACCCAGGCGGAGAAGGTCACGCGACCGGCCGCGGCCACGGCGATCGAGTCGCTGGGGGCCACCCGGACCTGGCCGTTGGCGGCGAAGCGGGCGCCGCCGGCGATCAGGCCGTCCGCGACCAGTTGGGCCGTCGAGGCGCTGACCTGGTTGCGGTTGGCGGTGACGTCGGTCGGCACGCCGCCCGCGTCGCTGAAGTGCATCGCCAGGCTCTGCTCGCCGTCATAGGTGGCGCCGGCGTTGGCCGCCGAGGTCGCGTTCTCGGCGCCGTAGTACATCCACATGTCCGACCGGCCGGTGGTGTTGACCGTCGGCACGTCGACCCAGACCAGGCCCAGTTCGGCGGTCGGGTCGAAGCGTTCGATGTGATAGTTTAGCGGCGTCCGGTCATCGCCCGACGTGAAGCGCAGGTCCGAGCCGTCCGGCTTGACCTTCGAGAAATCCAGCACGCCGCCATGGAGACGGACCAGCGTGGGCGCGCGCTCGATGCGCTCGCTGACGCCGACCGCCGAGGCGTCCAGCGAGATCTTGCGCCGTTCCGTCCAGTCGTCGTTCCACCACGCCAGGGCCGCCGCGGGCGCCAGAATGCCGACGGCGAGCACCGTCATGAACCACTTCTTCTTTGTCATTGCCCCGTATCCTGTCTGGATGTCGTCAGAAGTCGGACCAGACGCGGAACTGCCCGCGCCACCGTCCGTCGAAGTCTGTCTTGGTGTCTTCCCGATCGATCAGCGGGCCGGCGAGGAGCGCCGAGGCGTTGATGCGATTGAAGAGTCGAAGCCTCATGCCGAAACCGACGCCGGCCAGGCGGAAGCGGTCCTCAACGTGGCCTGTAAGGTCCGGCAGGGCGTCGTAAACGCCGAGGTAGGCCCCATCTACAAAGGTGAAGACGCGGAAGTCGTCGCCGATGGTCCACCGGTGGAACGACGGGCTTTCCAGCTCGTACTGCCAGTAGACGCCGTAGTCGCCGAGCTCCTGGCTCTCGTAGTAGCCGCGCACCGAGTCCAGGCCGCCCGCGGCGAACTGCTCGTTGGAGATCAGCGGCTGACCGGACAGTTGCGCGCCCAGCCGGAAGATCATGGAGGTGTCGGCCTCCATCCGGCGGCGCCAGCTCAGGTCGCCGCGCAGATAGGCCCAGCTGGACTCGGCGTTGAAGCGCTTCAGGCGATATTCGAAGTCGTCGGCGCCCAGCCCGCGGATGCCGAAATTCAGGCCCAGGTTCAGGTCGACGTCGTCCTGCTGGCCGCGATAGGCCAAGGCGTACTGGAAGGTCAGCGGGATGTAGTCGATCGGCGTGGACGCCGTGTCCGACCCGAGGATCAGATCCTCGTTGAAGCTCTTGTAGTCGAAGCCCGCGATCAGCTGGTGGACCGCGTTCCCTTTTTGAGAGGCTGCGATGAAGCGGGCGCCGGCGATGTCGCCGCTGCCGATCACGCCGATGCCGCCGATGGCGGCGACGTCGCTGTCGGAATGGACCGCATAGCCCACCACCGTGAAGGGCGTGCCGGCGATCGGCGCGACGTAGGAGCCCGAGACGACCAGCGATTCCGACGGGTCGTTCGGGGTCGTCTGGACCTGCAGGCTGAGGCTGTGCTCGTGCTGGAACAGGTTGGCGTAGTTGATCGACGCCGCAAGGCGGATGCGTTCGGTGCGGTTGCTGAACCGGTCGTTGACCTCCAGCGAACCGTGGATGGGCAGCCGGTCCTCGACCTGGAGATCCACGTCGACGGTGCCCGGAGTTTCCCCCGCCCGCAGGGTCGGGGTGATGCTGCGGTCCGCCGAACGGTTCAGCGCGGCGACCTCTTCGGCCACCTGGCGATAGTTCGGCACGACGCCCTCGGCGAGCGAGGGCGCGCGAGCGCGGATGCCCTCGGGCGAGAAATAACGCGACTCCGTCACGCGCAGCCGGCCAACCCTCAGTTCCGTCACCGTCAGCCGGACGACGCCGCCGCGAACGTCCTGCTCGGGGATCTCCACGCCGACGGTCTCATAGCCCGCCGAGCGGTAGGCGGCCTCCAGCGCGGCGCGCGCGCTTTCGACATCGCCGACCGTGCGCTGCGGTCCCAGGAACGGATAGATGGCCCGCTCGACCTCGATCCTGGGCAGGACCGTGTTGCCGTCCACGCGGTAGTTCATGATGTCGATGCGGCGCTCGACCGCGCCGGCGTCTGCGGGCGCGGGAGCCTCCTGAGCGCCGGCGACACCCGCCGACAGCGCCGCCGCCGCGACCGCGCCCATCAGGGCCACGGCCAAACGCTTCCTCGATACTACGACCTTCACGCCCGCCCCCCAGAACCAACCACATCCCGTCAGGGCCGTGTCGTCACGCTGGATACGGCATATCGAAGATCAAACAACCGCAAGACTTGGTGTACGCGCACAAGGTGGCTGATCTTGAAATGACGACAACGATTGCAACCCTCCGAAGGCTGATAGTCTGGTTACTTGAAGTTATTGAGACGGATTATCTTACTTTTTACTTTGGACGCCAAAAGCCTCCCGGAGCGATCCGGGAGGCTCTGGACCTCGGAACGACGGCGCGGGTCAGGCGGCCAGGCGTCCCTCGCCTTCACTGGGCGACACGCCGAACTGCGCCCTGAAATGCCTCCAGAAGGAGGTGTAGTCGGCATACCCCACGCGCCGTGCGACGGCCTTGAGCGAGAGCGACGGCTCTTCACGCAGCAAAGCCCGCGCCGCCTCCATCCGCACGCCGCGCACGAAATGGCTGAAGCTCATGCCGCGGAAATCCTGGAAGGCGCGATACAGCGAGCGCGGGCTGACGCCGACGGCGACCGCCACGTCGGCGGCGGTGAACTCGTCAGAGAGGTTGGCCAGAACGAAGGACTCGGCCCGCTTCAGATGGCCCGGCGAAATGCTCCAGCTGGGCTTGGCCGCCTCCTCCTCGAAATGCTCGATCAGCAGGTCCATCAGCACGGCCCGCGACCGCCGCAGGCTGACGCTCCCGCCGACCGTTTGCGACAGGGAGGACTCGCGCAGCATGAACTCCAGGAAGCGGTTGATTGGCCCGACCTGGGCGCGGTCGAAGCGCAGGGCGTCGCGTCCGAACGGCTCGGCGTCCCGTTCCGGGTGCCAGGCCGCGAGGTGCTGCATCAGCTGGCTGACCTCGAAGCACACGCCATGGACCGGGGTGTCGGCGCGCACGGAGATTCGCGTCGTCCCGCCGCCGACATAGAGGATGCCGGTGCCCTCGACGGCGAAAGTGCGCGACGGTTCGCTGAGCTCCAGCGCCACCCCCTCCTTCGCCGACAGGAAGGTGACCAAACCCGGGGCCGCCTGTTCGATGAAGACGGCGCTCTGGAAATGGAAGGCGAAGACCGCGCCGCTGTCCAGCGGGATGGTCGATACCTCGCCCGTCACCGCCTCGCCCTTGGGAGAGCTCACCCGTCGGACGCCCAAGGCGCCCAGTTCCCGCGTCAGCAGGCCGCCGTCGCGCGAAAAGACGCTGCGCGAGCTCGTCTGTCTGGCGTCGTGCATTTGAACGGCCCCCAAAGCTACATGTCTCAGGGGAAGAGACGACGCTCGCGCGTCAGTCCACACGCCGTCTCAAAACTTTCATGCAGGCCGGCGCTCCATCACGATCTTGCCCGCGCGGCGCTGCACCTGAAGCCCGTACAGCCGGGCCAGGGTGTGGGCGAAGGTTTCCGAATCCCCGGTCTTGAACACCCCCGAGATGCGCGCCCGCGCCACCCGCTCGTCATTCAGAACCATGGGCGTGCGGCTATAGCGGTTCATCTCCGCGACGGCGTCGGCCACCAGGGTCTGCTCCAGGACCAGCTCGCCCCGCCGCCAGGCCAGCGAGCTTTCGAGCTTGGGCCGGTCGATCCGGTTCGGCGCGCCCTGGCGCCAGCGCACCCGCTCGCCCGGCGACAAGGTGAGAGGCGGACGCGTCAGCGCATCCGCGCCGCCGTGATTCACCAGCACCGAGCCGGACACCAGGGTCACCTGCGTCTCCTCGCCGTCGCGGCGGATCAGGAAGGAGGTGCCGAGCACCCGCACGTTGTCATGGTCGATGTTGACCACGAAGGGGCGGTTGGGATTGCGCGCGACATCGAAATAGACCTCGCCGCGGGTCAGCGCGACCCGGCGCGTGCCCCGCTCATAGTTGACCGTGACGCTGCTGTCCGTGTTCAGGGTCAGGCGAGTGCCGTCATCCAGCTCGACGATCTCCTGCTCGCCCCGGGCGGTTTCATAGACCGGATCGCGCAAGAACAGCGCCAGCGGCAAGGCGGCCAGGGCCACGGCCAGGACCGCGCCGGCGATCCGCGTCCGGCGCCGGTTCCTCAGCTGCTGTCCAGCGGTCCCCGCCCCTGTCCAGACGCCATGGACGCGCTCGAAGGCCGGTGCGTGACGCGGGTCGCGCGCCAGCCACTGCTCGAAGCCTTCGCGCAGGGCCTCGCCCGGCCGGCCGTCAGCCAGCCGCACGACCCATTGGGCCGCCGCTTCATCGATGGCGTCGAAGCCCTTGTTCCGCACGTCGCTCACGCCCAACCCTCTGTCCATCGCATCAGGAACAGCAATCCCCGGGCGATCCGTTTTTCCACCGCACTCACGCTGACGTCGTGCCCCCGCGCGATGTCCGACAGCGAACGCCCGTCCAGTCGCTGGGCGATCAGCATCGAACGGGTTGTCGGGTCCATCTCGCGCAACCCCTGCATCAATCTCTCTAGACGCTGGCGACGGTGCAAAAGCTCATCAGGCGAAGGTGAAAAATCCACCAGCGCCATGTCTTCGACCGGCTGGTCGGCGATCCGGCGACGCTTTCGGCGACGCGCCTCGTCCGTCGCGAGGTTGGCGGCGGTCCGGTACAGGAAGGCTTCCGGCTGACGGATGTCCTGGCGACCCTGTTCGACCGTCAGTCGGGCGAAGGCCTCCTGGATGAAGTCCTCGGCGTCCTCATGCGAAGCGCCACGGCGCATCAGGCGCCGCTTGAGCCGTTCAAAGATGTCATGGAAGCCGGACAAGGTCGCTCCACCACTCGCTCCGGAGCCAGCCGACTACAGCAGTGACCCGGGATCGACAAGACAGCAGAAGGGCCGCCCCGTCGCCGGAGCGGCCCTTTGCATTCGAGTGGATCAGGGACCGCCGAAGAGGCCCCATCCCCTTACCAGTCGAACTTGGCGCGGATCTCGCCGCCGTGGCTCGAACTCGCATCGCCGAAGGCGCCGCGATAACCGACCCCCAGCACCAACCGGTCGTTGACCGACCAGTCGGCGCCCAGGTCGAGGCGCAGGCTGTCGCGCGACCAGGCATCCAGCGGGACCAGATAGGTCGGGCTGGCGGCCCAGTCGGCGTAGCGCACGCCCTGATCGCCGATGTCCTCGAACTCGTGCGACCACTCGATCCGCGCCGACGGCCGCACCTGGCCGAAGCGGCGATGCTCGATCGTCCAGCGCCACGCCGCGCCCAGGTTGGCTGACAGGCTGTCCTGATTCACCGCGTCCCAGGCCAGGGAGGCGAGCCCCGCCCCGGTTTCGGTGAAGCCGTCCAGGGAGATCGAGCGCGCATCGACGCGGGCGTAGATCTCGCTGGTCTGACCGTCGCCGCGCAGGATGCGGCCGAAGGCGGCCGACACGAAGCGGGTGTCGCCCGAGCGTTCACCCTCGGCATAGGCGTCCGGCTGGCCGCCGAGCCCGGCCGCCCAGCGGCGCGAGTCGAAGTCCAGGTTCGACCAGCCGAGGACGCCGTCGATGTAGAAGGCCTCGGCCGGACGCCAGCTGGCGTACAGCGCCCCGGTCAGGCCGCTGCCGTTGGAGACCGAGCCCTGATCACCGATCTTGGTCTTGTCCTCGCCGTAGCCCAGGCCGCCGCCCACGATCAGCTGATCGGAGACCCGCACGTCGAGGCCGGCGGTGACCCCCTGGGTGGTGAAGCGATAGTCGCGCTGGCCCCGTGCGTCCTGGCGGCCCCAGTCCACCGAACCGGCGGTCCAGAAGCCGACCGCCGAGCGGCGACCGGTTTGGGACGACGACGGTACGGCGCTGAGCCGGTCCGTGGTCGCGCTGACCGCGTCCGGTCCGGCCTGACGCCCGGCCCACAGGTCGAGGCCCAGCATGTCGCGGTCGCGGTCCCGGCCGATCGTATCCGGATCGATCGTCTCGCGGGCGCCCAGCTGGCGGCGCAGGGCGGTCCGGGGATCATTGTCGGCGTCGTTCTGGGCGCCGAAGCCGAGGCTCAGGCTGACGCCGTTGGACGATCCGTTATCCCCATCATGCAGGTCCTGCAGACGGCGCTGGAAGTTGCTGATCTGGGCGTCGGCGAAGCGGCGGGCGGAGGTCACCTGACTGGTGGCCACCCCCCTGACTTCGGCGTCCTGCGACGGATCGGGGCGCGCCTCGACCGTCACCGCCAGGGTGCTGGCCGTCGTGCCCGCGGTGTTGGTCAGGGTGAAGTTGACCGTCGCGACGCCCGAGAAGGTCCCGGCCGGAGTGAAGGTCAGGTCCCAGTTCGCGCCGGAGCCCGTGATGGTCGCGGTTCCCGCCGTCGTCGGCGAGATCGAGACGACGGCCGCGCCGCTGAACGGACCGCCGGGGACCGCGCTGATCCGGGTGGTGACCGGATGGCCCTGGACGGTGGTCGCCGTCAGCGCCTGTGAGCCAGGGACCAGGTTGGAGACCAGGTCGATCCGGCCCGCCGCCGACGCGCCGAACGGCAGGTCGATGACGTAGTCGAGCGAGGTGGAGCCGCCGTTGGCCGCGCCCGGATTGAAGACGATCGTCAGCCCGTTGACAGTGGCTACGCCGAAGGCCGGAGCGCGGGTGATGCGCAGGGCCTGGAACGGACCGCCCACCAGGCCGGAGGTCGGGGTGAAGGCGATGGCGGTGTTCGACGGCGTCGCCCCCTGCAGGTCCGGCGCCTTGCCCGCGACCTGGAAGGTGAAGGTCGCCGGCGCGGAGTCGCCGCCCGGGCCGAAGGCCACCACGGTCACCGTGTCCGTGCCCATGAAGTTGGCCGCCGGGGTGTAGACCAGCTGATAGTCACCGGGCGCGGCTTGCGGACCGCCCTCCCCCGCCGTCTGGGCCAGGGGCGCCGCGACGGTCGTGATGGTCGCCGTGCCGTGCTGGCTGGTCGCGGTGATGCGATAGCCGTCGATGACGCCGTTGCTCTGGCTGCCGAGGTTGACGGTGACCGGCTGCGGCGGGCCGTTGCCGGCGGGCGGCGTCGGCACCACCACCGGAGTGGTCGGCGGCGTGACGACCGGCGGCGGCGGGGTCGCCACCGTCAGCGACACCGTCGCCGGGGCCGAGGTCCCGCCGGGGCCCGTCGCCGTATAGGTGAAGCTGTCCGGACCGAAGTAGCTCGCGGTCGGGACATAGGTGGCCACGTCGCCGGCGATGGTGACCACGCCGTGGGCGGGCGGGGTCGCGACGGCGATGGAGGCGTGAACGCCGCCGACCGCGTCCGACAGGTCGATCGCCGTACCGGGGCTGTTGTAGCCGACGGCGACGCCGCTGCGGCCCGAAACCGTGGGAGCCGGCGGGTTCGCCACCGTCACGGTCACCGTCGCCGGGGCCGAAGTCCCGCCGGGGCCGGTAGCCGTGTAGGTGAAGCTGTCAGCGCCATAGTAGTCGGCGGTCGGCGTATAGGTCGCCACATCGCCGGCGATGGTCACCGAGCCGTGCTGCGGCGGCGTGGCGACGGCGATGGCCGAATGGACGCCGGTGATCGAGATCGACAGATCGATCCCCGTACCCGTCGAATTGTACGGGATCGCGACGCCGCTCTTGTCCGTCGCGACAGGCGCCGCCGGGGTCGCAACGACGATGCTGACCGTCGCGACGTTCGACGTCCCGCCTGCGCCAGTTGCCGTATAGGTGAAGCTGTCGGGGCCGAAATAGCCGGCGATCGGGGTGTAGGTCACCTCATCGCCCGCGATCGTCGTCGTTCCGTGCTGCGCAGCGGCGCCCAGGGCGATGCTGCTGTGCGGACCGCCGGTGATCGCGTTCGACAGGTCGATCGCCGTGCCGCTGCTGTTGTAGGGCACCGCGACGCCCGACTTGTCGGCCGCGATCGGCGGATCGATGAAGGTGAAGGCGCTGGAAGTGGTGCTGGCCTGACCGTTGACGGTGACCGTCACGGCCACCGGACCCGAGCCGGCGGCCGGCGCGGTGACCGTGAGTGAGGTCGAGCTCGCCGCGGTGACGGCGCCGTTGCCGGCCGCGCCGAAGGTCACGGTGTTGTTGCCCGGCGTGGTGCTGAAGCCGGCGCCGCTGACGGTCACCACCTGGCTGACCGGGCCCGAGTTCGGCGAGACGCCGGTGACAACGGGCACGACCACAAAGGCGCCGCTGCCGACCGCCGAGGTGGTCGGATAGCCGCTCGGCGTGAACGCGCCCAGGGTGAAGCCGATGCTCGAGCCCGCCGTGACGGCGGTGTAGTCGATCGTAACGGTGCAGCCGCCCGACGGGATGCTGAAGCCGTTGAACTGGAAGTTCGCGCCGCTATCCGATCCGCTGGCGCCGCAGGAGCCGCCCAGTGCGCCACGGCTGACCAAGGGCGAACCGCTGAACAGCGGAGCGATATTGGGCGAGGCCGAAGCATTCGGATTGGTGAAGGTGATCGTCGCCACGCCCGTTTGACCGACGCCGAGCGAGGACGGCGAGAAGCTGACCGAGGAACCGATCGCAACCGCCGCGCCGACGGTGAAGCTCTGCTGCGCCTGGGACGCCGCGTTCCAGTTGGAGTCGCCCGCCTCGTTGGCGTTGATCACGCAGGTTCCGGTCGACTGGAAGGTCACCGACCCGCCCGAGATCGAACAGACCGCGGCGGCGCTGGGGTCGATCATGACCGTCGGCGTCAGGCCGGACGATGCAGCCGCGGCCACATTATAGGCGCCGCCGCCGACCGAGGCGCCGGCCGGCGCGGTCGAAGTGAAGCTGATCGTCTGGTTCCCCTTGGCGATCGTCACCGTCGTGACGCCGGTGTCGGCCGTCAGCGGCTGATCGTCCGTGACGCGGATGATGTAGGAGAAGGTGCCCGCGATGGTGGGCGTCCCCGAAACGATCCCGGTCGAGGCGTTGACGCTGGTCCCCGGAACGAAGGCTCCGGCGCGGAGGCTGTAGGTATAGGGCGCCACGCCGCCCACGGCGGGGTTAGCCTGGCTATAGCTGGCGCCGACCTGCAGGCCCGACGCCGGGTCCGCGTTGATCGTCAGGTTCGCCGGGGTGACGGTGAAGCTCTGCACCACATCCGTCGCCGCAGTCCAGGTTCCATCACCGGCCTGACTGGCGGTGATCGAGCAGATCCCCGTCTGCAGCAGCGTCAGGGTGGTCCCCGAGACCGTGCAGACGCCGGTCGTGGTCGAGGCGAAGTCGACCGTCAGGCCCGAGGACGCCGTGGCCGACAGGGTCAGCGGCGACGCCGAGAGCGAGGCGTTCGACAGGGCGCCGAAGCTGATCGTCTGGACGCCCTGAACAACCGTGATGCTGTAGTTGGCGGCGCCGGTGTAGCTGTTGCCGCTGTTGTCCGTACCGGTTGCGGTGAAGTTGTAGGCGCCGGTCGCCGTGGGCGTGCCGGAGATCACGCCGGCCGTGTCCAGGTTCAGGCCCGGCGGAAGGGAGCCGGCCGTCACGGCAAAGGTGATCGGCGCGACGCCGCCCGTGCTGGTGACGCTCTGGCCGTAGGCGACGCCCACTTGGGCGCCCGGGAGCGCACCGGCGCCCGGCGACAGGACGATGGTCGGCGCCGCGATGTTCAGCGTCGCCGAAGCCGTGCTGGTGTAGCTGCCGTTGCCGCCCGAGCTGTCGGTGACCGTGACCACGATGGTGGCGAAGCCCGCGGTCGTGGGGACGCCCGAGATCACGCCCGAGGAGTCCATCGTCAGGCCCGTCGGCAGGCCGCTGGCCGAGAAGTTGTTGTACGGCGCATTGCCGCCGGTGATCGTCACCGTCGACCCGCCGCTGTTGTAGGCTTGGCCGACCGTGCCGGTCGCCGCCGGCAGGCTGACCGCGAAGACCGGGTCGTTCACCGTCACGAAGACCTGGCCGACGTTGGAGGTGCCGCCGGAGTTGGTGGCGACGTAGTTGAAGGTATCGGTGCCGCGGAAACCGAACGGCGGGGTGTAGCTCATCAGACCGGCGCTATCGACGCTGACCGTCGCGCCGTAGGACGAGGCGCCGACCTGGTAGCCGGTCGGGCTCTCGGTCGAGTGCGGGGCCGCGCTGAAGGTCGTCGCCGTGGCCGAACCGTTATTGTAGCTCAGGCCATTGATGCTGAAGGACGAGACCACCGGCGCCGGCGGCAGGTTGACGATCAGGGTCGCCGTGAGGTTGGCGGTGTAAGGCCCCGCACCCAGCGAGCTGTCGGTGACATTGACGTTGACGGTGAAGGTGCCGTTCGCCGCCGGCGCGCCGCTGATGACGCCGCCGCCCGCGTCGGTCAGGCCCGAGGGCAGACCGCTGATGCTGTTGACGGTGTATCCCGCCCGGCCGCCCGAGAAGGTCACCGGGTTGCCGAGTGCGTTATAGACCCGCTCGACCGTGGCCGTGCTGGACGGGAGGGTGGCCGTGATCGTCGGATTGCCGATGGTGACGGTGACGGTCGCCGGAGCGGACGTGCCGCCCTGGTTCGTCGCCGTATAGGTGAAGCTGTCGTTGGCGTTCCGGAAGCCGACCGGCGGCGTGTAGGTCGCGTTGCCCGAGCTGTCGATCGAGACGGATCCGCCCTGGGCCGTCGTGGCCGACCCGACCGCGAAGTTGGTCGGCGTACCCCCGCCCGTGACGAACAGATAGACCGGGATGCTCGTCGTCTGGTTCGAACCCTCGTTGTAAGCGACGATCGAGCCGAAGGTCTGCGAGCTCGCGACCGGCGGCGCGACGAAGGTGTACTGGTCCGACGCCGAGGTGGCGCTGGTCCCGCCCGGGGTCGCGACGGTGATGTCATACGTCCCCGCGGCGCTGGCCGGCGACGTGGCCGTGATCTGCGTGCTGCTGTTGATCGTGTAGGTCGCGGTCGTCGCGCCGAACTTCACCGCGCCGGTTCCGGGCGCAGCTCCGAAGCCGGTGCCGGTGATGGTCACCGTCGTGCCGCCGCTGGTCGGGCCGGACGTCGGACTGACAGAGGTCACCGTCGGGGCGGTTACATAGGTGTACCAGTCCGCCGCCGAGGTCAGGCTGGCGCCGCCCACCGTGGTGACGGTGATGTCATAGGTCCCCGCCGAGTTGGCCGGAGCCGTAGCGGTGATCTGGGTGTTGCTGTTGATCGTATAGGTCGCGTTGGTCGCGCCGAACTTGACCGCACCGGTTCCGGCCGCCGCTGCGAAGCCCGTGCCGGTGATGGTCACCGTGTTCCCGCCGCCGGTCGGTCCGGCGGTCGGCGAGACCGATGTCACCGTGGGTCGCGTGACATAGGTGAACTGGTCCGCCGCGCTGTTCGCGCTGGTCCCGCCCGGCGTGGTGACGCGGATATCCACCGTGCCGGCCGCGCCGGCCGGCGCCGTGGCGGTGATCGTGGTGGCGTTGATGAAGGTGAAGCTGGCCGCGGTTCCGCCGAAGGTCACGGCGGTCGCGCCGGTGAAGTTCGTCCCCGTGACGGTGACCGAGGCCCCGCCCGTCGTCGGCCCCGCCGTCGGCGAGATCGAGGTGATGGTCGGCGCGGCGACGTAGGTGAACTGGTCCGATGCACTGGTCGCACTGGTCCCGCCCGGAGTGGTGACGCGGATATCGACCGTGCCCGCCGAAGCGGCCGGCGCCGTGGCGGTGATGGTGGTCGCGTTGACGAAGGTGAAGCCCGTGGCCTCGGTTCCGCCGAAGGTCACGGCGCTCAGGCCTGTGAAGTTCGTCCCTGTGATGGTGACCGAGGTTCCGCCCGCCGTCGGTCCCGCCGTCGGCGAGATCGAGGTGATGGTCGGCGCGGCGATGTAGGTGAACTGGTCCGCCGCCGAGGTGGCGCTGGTCCCGCCCGGGGTGGCGACGGTGATGTCGTAGGTCCCCGCCGAGTTCGCCGGCGACGTCGCGGTGATCTGGGTGTTGCTGTTGATGGTGTAGGTCGCGTTCGTCGCGCCGAACTTCACCGCGCCGGTTCCGGGGGCGGCTCCGAAGCCCGTGCCGGTGATGGTCACCGTCGTGCCGCCCGAGGTCGGGCCCGCCGTCGGCGAGATCGAGGTCACCGTCGGCGCGTTGATGTAGGTGTACTGGTCCGCCGCCGAGGTGGCGCTGGTGTTGCCGGCGTTGGTGACGGTGATGTCGTAGGTGCCCGCCGAATTGGCCGGAGCCGTCGCGGTGATCGTGGTGTTGCTGACGACGGTATAGCTCGTCGCATTGGTTCCGCCGAACTTCACGCCCGCGGCGCCGGTCGTGCCGGTGAAGTTGGTCCCGGTGATGGTGACCGAGGTCCCCCCGCCGGTCGGACCGGCGGTCGGACTGATCGACGTCACCGTCGGAACGGCGTTGACGACCAGGGCTCCGGTGGTCGCCGTGCCTCCGGTCACTCCCGTCGCCGAGACGGCGCCCGTCGTATAGGTGTAGCTGCCCGCCGCCGTCGGCGTCACGGTCAGGGTGGACAGACAGCTGGCGCCGGCGGCGAGCGTTCCGCCGGACAGGCTGAACGCCCTGGTCCCGGCGTTGTAGGTGGCCGTGGCGCTGGGACAGTTGGTCGCCGGCGTGCTGCCGTTGACGTTCACCGGCAGGGCGGCGGCCGCGAGGGAGACCCCCGTCATCGCCGAGGCGGTCGGGTTGGTGATCGTGATCTGCAGCTGACGGCTGCTGCCCAGGTTGATGGGGGACGCGTTGAAGACCGCGCTGACCGTCGGCGGCGTCGCCGGCGCCGAGCAGCTGATGTTGAAGGTGACGCTGGAGTTGTTGCGGCCGGCTTCGGCGGCGTTGGTGACGCCGTTCGCCGCATCGACCGAATAGTTGGTGACCGCGATGTTGAAGATGTCGTTCGCGGCGCCGACCGTAATGCTGCCCGAGCCCGAGCCGGCGGTGACGTTCTCCGTCGAGCCCGACCGCAGCGTGAAGCCGCTCTGCTCCTGCAGGGTGATCTGGACATAGCCGGTGCCCGAATTGCGGGTCCAGTTGAAGTGGATGACTTCGCCCGGCGCCAGGGGCTGATTGAAGTCCGAATAATTCGAACTGCTCAGTTGCTCACCGCCGAAGCTCTGATTGCCGATGGCATAGGTGCCGGACAGGGTCCCCGGAGCGTTATTGCCCGCGCCGACGGCGATCTGGTTGTTGTTGATCGACGTACAGGCCGCGGACAGGGCGAAGGCGGCCGACGGCGCGGCGAGCGCGATCAAGGCCACAAGCACCGTCAGCAGAACGCGCGCACAGGCGCCCGCACGGCCGAAAACCGACTTCAGAATACCGAACATCTCAACTTCCCCCGACCCCCGCCGCGAACGCGACGGGTCAATCTCCGCCGGGCACTAAGGTCCAGCGAACACGGTTTCTTATAACAGGACGGAGCGGAAGCCCATGCCCATGCGTCCCAGAATGGGAGATGCCCGTACCAGTCCGGCGCCGCCCTCAGGCCGCGTCGAGCGCGCCGTCCGTGGTCCGATCGGGGTGCCGGACCTCGTGGGTGTACTGGGCGGCGCCCGACTCGGGGACCTGTTCCCCGGCGCGGTCGGCGATGCGGGACCACTGCGCCTCGATCCGGTCGGCGGCGTCCGGCGCGTCGCCGACATGGACGCCCCGCGTCATGGTGATGTGCGCCTGTTCGAAGGCCCCCGCCCCCGCCAGCAGGATGGTCCGCGTCGGCGCGGTCTCGGCGGCCAGGGCGACCACGCCCGGGCTGACCAGGTCGGTGGACAGGCCCTTGAGGTCGTCCTCCGAATAGAGGCCTTCGGTCATCCGCGTCGCCGCGCTGGGGGCCAGGCAGTTGACGCGGATGTCGAACTTGCGCCCCTCGAGCGCCAGGGTCTGCATCAGCCCGACCAGCGCCATCTTGGCGGCGCCGTAGTTGGCCTGACCGAAATTGCCGTAAAGGCCAGACGATGAGGTGGTGAAGATCACCCTGCCGTAACCCTTGTCGCGCATGTGCGGCCAGGCGGCCTTGGTCAGGTTGACCGACCCCATCAGGTGCACGTCCAGCACCAGGGCGAAGTCGTCCAGATCCATCTTGGCGAAGGTCCGGTCGCGCAGAATGCCCGCGTTGTTGACCAGGATATCGATCCCGCCCCAGCGCTCGACCACGCCCGCGACCATGGCGAAGACGCCCTCGCGGTCGGTGACGCTGCAGGTCCAGGGGATCGCCTCGCCGCCCGAGGCCGTGATCTCGGAGGCGACCGCCTCGCACGCGGCGCCCGACAGATCGTTGACCACCACCCTGGCGCCATGCCGGGCCAGGGCGATCGCATGGCTGCGGCCCAGCCCGCCGCCGGCGCCCGTGACGATGGCCACCCGGCCCTTGAGATCGATGGTCATGCTGGTCTCCCGACTGTTCCGGTCTTCGCCGCTGTCGCCCGGCTCAGGGCGAGCGCACTCTGATGATCCTGACCAAAAGGTCAACATTCACTAGCCGACGGGTGAGGATTGACGAAGGATTGAATCGGTGAGACGGTCATGGTCACGGCGCCGTCAGAGCGCCCGAGGAAACATCGAGGGAGGAAGACCATGGGGCGCAAGCTCTGGCTGACGACATCCGCCGCCGTCCTGCTGTGGGCCGGAGCCGCGCAGGCTCAGGACACCGCCGCGCAACAGACTGATCCGCGGGATGAGGCTACCTCGCTGGGCGAGGTCGTGGTCACGGCCGAGCGCCGCACCAGCAACCTGCAGACCACCGCCGTCGCCGCGACCGTGCTGTCGGGCGAAAGCCTGGACGACCGCGGCGTCTTCTCGCTGGAGCAGCTGCAGTTCGTCGCCCCGTCCACGACGGTCCAGAACTTCGGCCAGGGCAACTATTTCAACGTCCGCGGCATCGGCAAGTCAGAGCCCACCACCGCCATCGGCGTGGGCGTGACCACCTATCGCGACGGGGTGCCGGTCTTCCCCGGCTATTTCCAGACCGAGCCCTACTACGACATCGGCGGCGTCGAGCTGCTGCGCGGTCCACAAGGCACTTTCGCCGGCACCAACGCCACGGGCGGCGCGGTCTTCATCACCTCACGCAACCCCGACTTCTCGGGCGTGAACGGCTATGTGATGGGTCAGGTCGGCAACTACGACAACTTGAAATTCCAGGGCGCGGTGAACGTGCCGATCACCGACACCCTGGCCGCCCGCTTCGCCGTCAACAGCGAGCAGCGCAGCAGCTTCCACGAGATCACCGGCGCCTATAAGGGCAGCCCCGGCGACGTGGACATGAACAGCGTCCGCGCCAGCTTCCTGTGGACCCCGACGCCGGCTCTGCGGGTGCTGCTGAAGGGTGACTATAACAGCCTGGACTTCGGCGGCTATCCGGCCGACCCGGCGCTGTCGACCAACGATCCGTTCAAGATCACGGCCAACGGCCCCCACTCGGGCAAGGACGTGACGGCGCGAGTGTCGCTGAACGTCAGCTATGTGTTCGACAACGGGATCACCCTGCGTTCAATCACCGGCTACCAGGACGGGATCAGCGAATTCTCGACCGACCTGGACGGCACCAGCGCGCTGAACAACACCTTCTATGACCGCGTCGAGGAAGACGTCTGGTCGCAGGAGATCAACCTGGTCTCGCCCGACCACCAGCGCCTGACCTGGCTGCTGGGCGCCTTCTGGCAGCAGGACAACGTCACCTTCCCGGTCACCACCTTCCCGCAGGGCGCCTACCACGTCGGCTTCCCCGAGGGCGTGTTCGACTACTACATCTTCGGCGACACGCCGAAGGAGACGACGGCGATCTTCGGTCAGGTCAGCTACGACATCACCGACCGGCTGCAGATCCAGCTGGGCGCGCGTTGGTCGGAAAGCACCTCGCGCAACGAGAACGTCTACACGACCTACCCCGCGCTCGGCCTGCAGCTGGTCCAGAACGACGAGGTCACCGCCGAGAAGACCACCGGCAAGCTGAACATCAACTACAAGATCGACGACAACAATTTCGTCTACGGCTTCGTCGCCACCGGCTTCAAGATGGGCGGGCTGAACGCGCCGAACTTCTATGTGCCGGCCAGCTCGTTCGGGCCGGAAGACGTGGTCGACTATGAGCTGGGCTGGAAATCGACCCTGTTCGGCGGTCGGGTCCGCACCCAGCTGGGCGCCTACTACATGACCTATGAGGGCTTCCAGGTCGTCGTCGGCGATCCGGCCGTCCCGCTGTTCAGCTCGATCGTCAACGTCGCCGACGAGACCGTCCTGATGGGCCTGGAGGCCTCGGCCCAGATGCGCGTCAACGACTGGACCGTGGATGTCGGCGCCGCCGTCTCCAACTCGGAGCTGGGTCAGTTCTACGCCGCCGACCCGCGCGTCGCGCGCAGCGGCACGTGCAACGCCGAGACCGGTCCGGCCAGCCCCAACTGTCTGAACCTGGATGGAAACACCCAGGGGTATGCGCCGGAACTGACGTTCAACATCGGGGTCCAGTACGACTTCCAGCTGGCGAACGGCGCGACCCTGTCGCCCCGCATCGACTACGCCCACATCGGCGAGGCCTGGACCTCCATCTTCAACAACGAGGCCCTCGGCGATCGGCTTGAGGCCCGCAACCTGGTCAACCTGCTGCTCAGCTACAAGACCGACGACTGGACCGTCGCGGCCTATGCGCACAACGCGACCGACCAGACCTACATCGCCGCCGTCAACTCGGGCCTGCGCTACGCCGGACCGCCGCGGCAGTTCGGCATCAACCTGATGAAGACCTTCTAAGCCTGAAGACGGGGCGGCCCGGACAATCGCCGCCCCGTTCCCTTCGCCGGTTCGCCGGCCCCTGTAACTGTCTGGAATTTCGCTTCAGGATGATCGGTTCGCTCCCCGGCCCCATGCAAGATTACGCGCTGACCGTGGATCGCTTCCTGGATCACGGCGCCAAGTGGCACGGCGAGGCGGGGGTGATCACCGCCGGCGTCGACGACCAGGACTCCGTGCTCGGCTACGCCGCCCTGCGCGAGCGCGCCAACCGCCTGTCAGGCGCCCTGCTCGATCTCGGCCTGGAGCCCGGCGAGCGCATCGCCACCCTGGCCTGGAACACCCGGCACCATGTCGAGGTCTGGTACGGCGCCATGGGCGTCGGACTGGTCTGCCACACCCTCAATCCGCGGCTGACGGTCGCCCATTTGGCGGCCATGATCATTCAGGCCGAGGACCGCGTGCTGGCGGTCGGCGCCGGGTTGCGGGACATGGCCGAGGCCCTGCTGGCCGCCTGCCCCTGCCTTGAACGCCTGATCCTGCTGGACGGCGAGACGCCGGACGCAGGACGCGCCGACGTCAGCGACCTGGAGACCCTGCTGGCCGAGCGCGGGCGCCCGGTGCAGTGGGGTCGGTTCGACGAGACGTCTCCGGCGGGCCTGTGCTTCACCTCGGGCACCACGGGCGCGCCCAAGGGCGTCGTCTACACCCACCGCTCCAACTATCTGCACACCACCCGCGCCCTGCAGGCGGACGCCATGGCCCTGACGGCCAGCGACGCCGTGCTGGTGGCGGTGCCCATGTTCCACGCCAACGCCTGGGGCCTGCCGTTCGCGGCGCCCGCGGTGGGGGCCGACCTCGTCCTGCCAGGGCGCGCCGCCGACGGCGCCAGCCTGGCCCGGCTGATCGATCGGCATCAGGTGACGGTGGGGGTCGGGGTGCCGACCGTCTGGCTGGGCCTGCTGGATCATCTCGACGCCACGGGAACCGAGACTCACAGCCTGGAGCGCATCATCATCGGCGGTTCCAGCTGCCCCGACAGCCTGCTGCAGCGGATGGAGCGCCGCTTCGGCGCGACCGTGCAGACCAGCTGGGGGATGACCGAACTGTCGCCGCTGGGCGCCATCTCGCCGCGCAGCGACCGGCCGGGCGCCGCGCGCGGATCGGGCCGCCCGCCCCTGGGGCTGGACCTGCTGCTGACCGACGCC
This sequence comes from Brevundimonas sp. GW821-FHT12C05, assembly GCF_058807475.1. Taxonomy (NCBI): domain Bacteria; kingdom Pseudomonadati; phylum Pseudomonadota; class Alphaproteobacteria; order Caulobacterales; family Caulobacteraceae; genus Brevundimonas; species Brevundimonas sp. GW821-FHT12C05. Next base: position 73,229 of record NZ_JBXAQS010000006.1, on the reverse strand, counting down.
GGGGGCGCGCCCCTGCCCGACCAACGCAACGCGGTCGGCCACCTGAAGGTCAAGGGCCAGAGCGTCCTGAACCGCTATTTCGGCGCGGCCGAGCCCGCCGTCGATGCGGACGGCTGGTTCGACACCGGCGACCTGGCCATCCTGGACGACGAGGGGAACCTGACGCTGGCGGGTCGGTCCAAGGACCTGATCAAGTCGGGCGGCGAATGGATCAACCCGGTCGAGATCGAGGAGATCGTCGGCGCCCTGCCCTCGGTCGGACTGGTGGCCGTGATTGGTCGGGCCGATCCCAAATGGGGCGAGCGTCCCCTGATGGTGATCGAACCGGCGCGCGGGCAGGAGATCGACGACGCCGACCTGAAGGCCTCCCTGAAGGGCCAGGTCGCCGACTGGTGGATCCCCGAGCGGATCGTGCGCGTGACCGCCATGCCTCTGGCGGCCACGGGCAAGATCAACAAGGCCGTGCTTCGCGCCACCTATGGAGGCGCATAGGATGACCGCCGTCTCCATCGAGTCGGCGTTCTACCGTGGCGCGCCGGACCGCCTTGAGGTTCCGCCTATGACCACCCCGCCCCGCCAGCCGCGCCGCAAGGCCGAGCAACGCGCCGAAAGCCTGGAGCAATTGCTCGACGCGGCCGAGGAGCTGTTCTCCCAGCACGGCTTCTACGGGGTGACGATCAAGGACATCGCCGACAAGGTCGGGGTCCACAAATCGCTGGTCCACTACTACTTCACCGACAAGCAGGAAGTGTTCGACAAGGTCATGGCGCGCCGGGCGCCCGTGACCAGCGGACGCCGCATGGAGGCCCTGGACGCCTATGAAGTGGCAGCCGGCGGCAAGCCGACGGTCGAGGGCGCGCTGCGCGCCTTCCTCGACACCGACCTGGATACCTATTCGAACGGTGGCGACGGGTGGCGGCATTTCGGGGCCCTGAGCGCCCAGATCAACAACACCCCCGCCTGGGGCGCCGAGGTCATGGACCGGCTGTTCGATCCGGTCGTGCTGCGCCTTATCGGCCTGCTGCGGCAGGCCCTGCCGGAGGCGACCGAGGAGGACCTGTTCTGGGGCTATCACTTCGTCACCGGAGCCCTGACGCTGAGCCTGGCCCGCACCGGCCGGATCGATCACCTGTCGGGCGGCAAATGCCGGTCCGACGACTTCGAGGCGATCAAGGAGCGGATGGCGTCCTTCATGGCCCACGGCTTCATCGGCATCTGCCGCGACCGCGCCGAGGAACGGCGAAAGCAGGCGCGCGAATGACCGGCGGCCTCCCGTTCGCATCGGACCCCGAGGCCCTCGGCTTCAATTCCGCCCGTCTCGCCGACCTCGACGCCTATATGGCGGGCATGGTCGAGGCGGGGCTGGTGGCGGGAACCGCCACCCTGCTGATGCGCCACGGACAGGTCGCCGCCTTCACCACCTTCGGCCACGCGCGGCTGGGCGACGCCGCCCCGCTGAGCCGCGACGCCATCTTCCGCATCTACTCCATGACCAAGCCTGTGACCGGCGTGGCCATGATGATGCTGTTCGAGGAAGGCCGCTGGCGCCTCGACGATCCGGTCACGGACTATCTGCCCGAACTGACGGGTCAGAAGGTCTATGCGGGCCTCGCCGAGGACGGCTCCATGCTGACCGAGGACGCCGTCCGCCCGCCGACGATGCGCGAGCTGATGAGCCACACCGCCGGGTTCGGCTATGGCCTGTTCGACGTGCATCCAATCGAGCGCGCCTATCGCGAGGCGGGCGTGATGATGGCCCATGGCTATCAGGACCTGGTCGAGCGCGCGGCGAAGATCCCGCTGATGTTCCAGCCGGGGACCGAGTGGTTCTACTCCATCGCCACCGACCTGCAGGCGCTGGTGGTCGAGCGGCTGTCGGGGCAGGCGTTCGGCGACTTCCTCCGCACCCGGATCTTCGCGCCCTTGGGCATGGTCGACACCGGCTTCCAGGTCCCGGCCGATCAGATTCACCGGCTGGCCGAGATGTACTGCGACGACGGCGCGGGCGGGCTGAAGGTCGCCGCGAACGCTTTCGACATGCCGATCAACGACTACACCCGCCCGCCTCGGTTCGAAGGCGGCGGAGGGGGTCTGGTCTCGACCGCGACCGACTACGCCCGCTTCTGCCAGATGATCCTGAACCGGGGCCAATTGGACGGGGCGCGCATTCTGAAGCCTGAGACCATCGAACTGATGGCGACCAACGTCATCCCCGATGCGGTGCTGAACACCTACAATCCCCTGCGCCTGCTGCCCTTCAGCCCGGCCCTGACCTTCGGGCTGGACTTCGCCATCACCGAGGACCCGAAGCGGCTCGGCCTGGCCGAGGGCAAGGGCACGTTGAGCTGGGGCGGCGGCGGCGGGACCTGGTTCTGGATCGATCCCGAGAATGACCTGATCTTCATCGGCCTGATCCAGCGGATGGCCGATCCGGTCAGCAACGCCTTCCGCGCCCAGACCCGCACCTTCACCTACGCCGCGCTGACCCATCCCGAAAAATAGACGGGCCGTCGGGCCCGCATCCGAGGAAACGAGCATGAGTGCAACGCCGATCGAATCCGGAGGCCCGCCGACCGCCAAACCGTCGGTGGGGCGGCCCGCCTGGGTCGCCCTGGGCGTGCTGTGGTTCGTCTATGTGCTGAACTTCCTGGACCGGCAGCTGCTGTCGATCCTGGCCAAGCCCATCCAGGACGCGCTGCACATCACTGACGGCCAGCTGGGCCTGTTGGGCGGGCTGTATTTCGCGTTCTTCTACTGCTTCATCGCCATCCCGGTGGGCTGGCTGGCGGACCGGACCAACCGGGTCTGGGTGGTGTCCGTCGCCTGCGGGATCTGGAGCGCGGCGACCATCGCCTGCGGCCTGTCGCGCAGCTTCGGCCAACTGGCCGTGGCGCGCATGACCGTGGGCTTCGGCGAGGCGGGCGGCGTGCCGCCGTCCTACGCCATCATCACCGACTACTTCCCGCCGGGCCGTCGCGGCATGGCGCTGGGCATCTACAATCTGGGGCCGCCCGTCGGCGCGGCGCTGGGCATCGCCTTCGGCGCCTCGGTGGCCGCCGCCTTTAGCTGGCGTGACGCCTTCATCGCCATCGGCGCGGTCGGTCTGGTGGTCGCCGTCGCCACCCCCTTCCTGGTCAAGGAGCCCCGGCGCGGCGGGCTGGACCGGGCGCCGGACGCCGCAGCCCCGCCCCGGGCCGGCTTCTGGGCCACGGTGAAGATGTTCTTCTCGACCCCGACGCTGGTGCTGGCCTCGCTGGGCAGCGGCGTGACCCAGATCGTCACCTATGGCCTGGGCAATTTCGCCGTGCTGTTCCTGATGCGCGAGAAGGGGATGACCCTGAACGACGTGGCCCTGTGGTACGCCCTCGTGGTGGCCATCGGCATGGGCGGCGGCATCTTCGCCTCGGGCTGGCTGATCGACCGCTACACCCGGCGGTCCAAGAAGGCCTACGCCCTGCTGCCGGCGATCTCGCTGTCCCTGGCCCTGCCGCTTTACATCGCCTTCGTCTGGGCGCCGTCGTGGCCGCTGGCGCTGGTGCTGATGCTGGGGCCGAATTTCCTGAACTACTTCTACCTGTCGTCGTCGGTGGCGCTGGTGCAGGAAGAGGTGAAGCCCAATCAACGGGTGATGTCCGGGGCCCTGCTGCTGCTGGTGATGAACTTCATCGGCATGGCCGTGGGCCCGACCTATGTGGGCGCGGCCAGCGACTTCTTCCGCGCGGCGCACCCGGAGAACTCATTGCAGATCGCGCTCTACACCCTGATCCCCGTGTATCTGGTGGCGATCGGCCTGTTCCTGTGGCTGGCCAAGGTGCTGGGCCGCGACACCTCCAGAGCGGGAGCCGCCTGATGATCGCCAAACTCCTCGCCGCCGGCGCGGCCCTCGCCTTTCTCGCGGGTCCGCTTTCCGCGGCCGCCCAGACCGCTCCCGTCGTCACCGCCCCCGCGGGCGCGGTTCGCGGCGCGGCGGACGGCGACATCCTCGGCTTCAAGGGCATCCCCTACGCCGCGCCGCCGGTCGGGGAAATGCGCTGGCGGCCGCCCGTCCCCGCCGCCCAATGGGACGGGGTCCGCGACGCGACGGAGTTCGGCGCCGCCTGCATCCAGCCGACGCCCTTCGTTCAGTCGATCTATTCGTCCGACCTGGGCCGGACCAGCGAGGACTGCCTGACGCTGAACGTCTGGACGCCGTCCGCCGCCGGCAAGGCGCCGGTGATGGTGTGGATCCACGGCGGAGCCTTGGTCTCCGGCTCCAGCAAGGAGACGCTGTACGACGGCGCCCGGCTGGCCCGCGAAGGCGTGGTGGTGGTCTCGATCAACTACCGGCTGGGCGTGCTGGGCTGGCTGGCCCATCCGGATCTCAGCGCCGAAAGCCCGGCGCACATCTCGGGCAACTACGGCCTGATGGACCAGGTCCGCGCCCTGCAGTGGGTGCGCGACAACATCGCCGCTTTCGGCGGCGATCCGGACAATGTCACCATCGCGGGCGAGTCCGCCGGGGGTCTCAGCGTCCTCTATCTGATGACCTCGCCGCTGGCGCAGGGCCTGTTCGACAAGGCGATCGCCCAGAGCGCCTACATGATTTCGACGCCCGAGCTGAAAGCCGCCCGCTTCGGCGCGCCCTCCGCGGAGGACGCCGGCGCGGCCCTGTCGCGCACCCTCCAGGCGCCCAGCTTGCGCGTGCTGCGCGGCATGGACCCGCAGGTGCTGACCGATCGCGCGGCCATGGGCGGCTTCGCCACCTTCGGCGCGGTCGACGGCGTCGTCCTGCCTGCCCAGCTGGTCGATGTGTTCGACCGGGGCCGTCAGGCCAAGGTCCCGGTGCTGACCGGCTTCAACAGCGGCGAGATCCGCTCGCTGCGCATGCTGGCCCCGCCTGTTCCGGGCAGCGCCGCCGCCTACGAGCAGGCCATCCGTGAACGCTACGGCGACATGGCGGACGCCTTCCTGCGCCTCTATCCGTCATCGGACATGGGCGAGAGCATCCTCGCGGCCAGCCGGGACGCCCTGTACGGCTGGACCTCGGAGCGGCTGGTGCGATCGCAGACGGCGGCCGGACAACCGTCCTACCTCTACCTGTTCGACCACGGCTATCCGACGGCGGACGACGCGGGTCTGCACGCCTTCCACGCCAGCGAACTGCCCTACATGTTCGGCAATCCGGCGCGCACCCCGCCGCGCTGGCCCAAGCTCCCCGAAACGGCCGACGAGACCCGCCTGTCGGACGCCATGGTCGGCTACTGGACCAGCTTCGCCAAGGACGGGCAGCCGCGGGCGGCGAACGCCCCCACGTGGGCCGCCTATGGAGACACGGGCGCCTACGTCGCCTTCCGCGCCACGCCGGAGCCCGGGACCGGCCTGTTCCCCGGCATGTTCGACCTGCACGAACAGACCATGTGCCGCCGCCGCGCCGCCGGGACCGCCGGCTGGAACTGGAACACCGGCCTGGCCTCGCCGCCCATGCCCCCGGCGGCCGAGGGCTGCTAGCGGCGGCTTTCTAGCGGCGCGGGGGCCGGTAGGTCCCCATGTCGGTCCTGAGACCGGCGACGAAGGCGGCATGGCCGTCGTCGCCGGCTTCAGTCGCGAGGCTTTCGGCCTCATGGATCAAACCCTCGACCTCGTCGGTCATGCCTGAGCCCAGCCGGACCAGCGTCCGCGCCCGGGCGCGCAGCAGGATCAGCGCCGCCGCCGGATAGCGGGCGGACAGGCGCGACGCCCACAGGGCGATGTCCTCATGCCCGCCGCGCAGCTCCCCGCCCCGCGCCTCGATCATCTCCGCCGCCTCGCGCAGGGCGGGCCAGGTCATCAGGAAGGCCAGCCCCTTCACCGGGTCGAAATAGGCCGCCGCATGGGCGAAGGCGCGGTCCAGGGCAGGCACGTCCTCGAAGTCCGGCAGTCGGGCGATGATGGCGCGCAGGGCGTCGGGAGACAGGGTGCGCTCGAACAGAATCCAGCGGGCCTGATCCGCCTCCCCGTCCCGCCCTTCGGCGTCCAGCACGGCGATCTCGGCCTCCAGCCATTGTTCCGGCGGCGGGGGCGCGGGCTCGGCCTTGCGGCCCCAGCGCGAAGGCGGCGGGGCGGCGGGGCGTGAGCCCTCCAGCGCGGCGCGCGCCTCCTCCACCCGTCCGGCGGCGGCCAGCCGCATGGCCATGACCGAGCCGACCTCGGGCCGATGGCGGTCGTCGTCGGGGATGGCGGCGATCCAGGCGTCGAGATCGCCGCTGCGCTCCGCCAGCTTGCGCACCACCAGCGCCAGCCGCCCGGTCGGACGCGGCTTGCCCTGGGTCAGCTCGGCCAGCAGGCCTGACGCCACCGCAGGGCTGAGGTCGCCCACGCCGCGCCCGATCCACGAGGCCCATTCCGACAGCCGGGTCGCCAGGGCGTCGGTCAGGATCGGCACGGCGCCTTCCGGCCCCAGGGCCGAGGCCAGCGTGGCCAGTTCGGCCGTCGCGCCGTCGAACAACACGGCCAGCTCGCCCTTGGGGTCCTTCACTCGCACGGCGAGCCCCGGATAGAGGTCGAACCACGCCACCATCCGGTCAAAGGCCAGCCGGGCGTCCAGCTCGGCCAGCCGGTCGACGATCATGCGGCGCAGGCTCTGCAGATCGCGCACCAGTTCTGGCCGCTTGCGCCAGGACACCCGCACCCGGCTGTCGCCCAGCGCGGTCAGCCGCTTGTCCAGTTCCAGCGCGAGGTCGGGCGCCCCGACCTCGCCCGCCAGTTCCATGCGCAGCCGCCGCTTCCACAGGGCGTCGCCCCCCGCGACCTCCATCAACAGCCCGGCCAGCCGGTCGGCGCCGAGCACCGACAGATTGGCGGCGGACAGGGTTTTCTTCGGGGGAGTCGGGCGCTTGGCCATGCGGTCTTCTAGGACCTCCGGCGAAGCCGAACAAACGCCCTTGCGCGTTCCACTGTTACAGCATAATGGAACACGCATGACGATCCCCCCCGCCCGAGCCGCGCTCCATGACGCCCTGCTGTCGCTGAAGACGGTCGAGGAGGTCGACGCCTTCCTGGCCGATCTCTGCACCCCGTCCGAATTGCGCGCCTTCGCCGAGCGGTGGGAGGTGGCCCGCCTGCTGGATGCGGGCGGAAAGTCGTACCGCGAGATCGCCGCCGAGGCGCAGGCCAGCCCGACCACGGTCGTGCGGGTCGCCCGGTTCCTGAAAGAGATGCCGCATCAGGGCTACCGCCTGGTGCTGGACCGACTGAAAGCCTGAGTTCACGCCATGAGTACTGTCGAGGGACGGCTCCGCATCGCCGTCCAGAAATCCGGTCGCCTGTCCGAACGCAGCCTTGATCTGGTGCGGGACGCGGGCCTGCGCGTGGTCAAAGGCAACAACGACCTGCTGTACCGGGTCGAGAACTATCCCATCGACCTGCTGCGGGTGCGCGACGACGACATTCCGACCTTCGTCGCCGACGGCGTCTGCGACCTGGGCATCGTGGGTGAGAACGTGCTGGAGGAAGGTCGCAACGGCGGACCGGTGGCGCAGGTGATCATGCCGCTGGGCTTCGGTCGCTGCACCCTCAAGATCGCCGTGCCGCCGACGCTGGACTACGCCGGAGCGGCCTCGCTGGACGGCAAGCGCATCGCCACCTCCTACCCGCGCGTGCTGCGCCGCTGGCTGGAGGCCGCAGGGGTCGAGGCCGACATCGTCACCATGCGCGGCGCGGTCGAGGTGGCCCCGCGGTTGAAGCTGGCCCACGCCATCTGCGACCTGGTCTCCACCGGCGCGACCATTGAGGCCAACGGCCTGGCGGCGCGCGACACGGTGCTGGAATCGCAGGCCGTGCTGATCCGATCGCCCGTCGCGCCCGAGCCGCAACTGGCCGACCTGCTGGACAGCATCATCGAGCGCATGTCGGGCGTCGTCGCCTCCCAGGGGGCCAAATACGTCATGCTGAACGCGCCCCGCTCCGCCCTGGAACAGATCACCGCCATCCTGCCCGGCGCCGGCGCGCCGACGGTCATGCCCCTGATGGGTCGAGACGACGCCGTCGCCGTCCACGCCGTCTGCCAGGAGGCCGTGTTCTGGGAGACGCTGGAGAAGCTGAAGGCCGTCGGAGCCTCGGCCATCCTGGTCCTTCCTATCGAGAAGATGATGTGATGCGCCGTTTCGACTGGTCTTCCCTCGACGCCGCCGGCCGCCGCGAAGCCCTGGCCCGGCCCGCCCGGCGCAGCGACGCGTCGGTCGCCGACGGCGTGCGCGTCATCTTCGACGATGTGCGGGCCCGGGGCGGCGCCGCCGTCGCGGACTGGAGCCTGAAGCTGGACGGCGCCGCGCCGCGCCGCATCGCCATCACCGAACAGGCCGTGTCCGAGGCCCGCGCCTCCCTGCCCCCCGCCGCCACCCGGGCCCTGCGCATCGCCGCCGAGAACGTCCGCATCTTCCACGAGGCGACCAAGCCCGAGGACAGCGCCTGGGTCGAGACCCGGCCCGGCGTGCGCTCGAAGATCGCCTGGCGGCCCATCGGTTCGGCGGGCCTCTATGTGCCCGGCGGCACCGCGCCCCTGTTCTCCTCCCTGCTGATGCTGGCCATTCCGGCGGGCGTCGCTGGGGTCGGGCGGCGCGTGGCCGTGACCCCGCCGTCAAAGGACGGCGATCCTCACCCCGCCATGATCGTCGCCGCCGCCGAAGCCGGGCTGGACGCCCTGTGGCTGATCGGCGGGGCGCAGGCGATCGCCGCCCTGACCTTCGGCGCGACCTTCGACGACGGCGAGATCGAACCGGTGGCCAAGCTGTTCGGGCCCGGCAATGCCTGGGTGGCTGAAGCCAAGAAACAGGCCTCGGCCCTGCCCGGCGGCCCCGCGGTCGACATGCCCGCCGGACCGTCCGAACTGCTGGTCATCGCCGACCGTGACGCCGACGCCGTGGTCGCCGCCGCCGACCTGCTGAGCCAGGCCGAGCATGATCTCGACGCGCAGGTCCTGCTGGTGTCCGAAAGCCGGGGCCTGATCGACGCCGTGCTGGAGGAGGTCGAACGGCAGCTTGAAACCCTGCCCCGCGCCGACATCGCCCGCGCCGCCCTGACCGAGGGCCGCGCCATCCGCGTCAGCACCATCGCCGAGGCCTGCGAGGTCTCCAACCTGTACGGCCCGGAGCACCTGGCCATCCAGACCCTGGACGCCGACCAGTGGATACCGAGGATCACCGCCGCCGGCGCCGTCTTCGTCGGTCCGAGCGCCGCGGAGGCTTTGGGCGACTACGCCTCCGGCCCCAGTCACGTACTGCCCACCGACGGCGCCGCCCGCACCATGGGGGGCGTCACCACCGCCAGCTTCATGACCTCCATGTCGGTCCAGTCCGTGACCGCCGCCGGAGCCGCCGCCCTGGCCCCCGTCGCGGCGCAGTTGGCCCGGATGGAGGGGCTCGAGGCCCACGCCCGCGCCGCCGATCTGAGGTCGGGCCGATGAAGAACCTGCCCGCGCCCTTCGCGCCGCTGGTGGCTGGCGGCGAGGGTCTGGACCGCTACCCAGCCGAGCCTCTGGCCCTCGCGGCCCGCATGGGCGAGGTCTACGGCCTGCCCGCCGACCGGGTGCTGCCGGTGCGCGGCCTGACTCACGGGCTGGAGCTGGTGTTCCGCCTCGCCGCGCTGGACGGCCTGCGGATCGAGGCTCCGGACGCCGAGCCCTACCGCGCGCTGGCCGCCCTCTATCGCCGCCCCATCGCCGGGGCCGGGACCGCCGCCGTCATCCTGCGCGCGCTCGGCTCGCCCGAGGCGGTGGCCGAGATGGCCGAGCGGGTCGCCCCCGCCCTGCTGGTCGTCGACGAGGGCATGGCCGAGTACGCGGACGCCGCCTCGGCCGTCGAAGCCATCGCCGGCCACGCCAATCTGATCGTCCTGCGCAGCCTGTCGATGGCCTATGGCCTGGCCGGCGCGCGCGTCGGGGCGGCGCTGGGACAACCCGAGGCGCTGGCGCGGCTGGCGTCGGTGCTGGAGCCCTACGCCCTGCCCGAGGTCTCGGTGCGGCTGGCGCTGCAGGCGCTGGATCCGTCACGCCTGATCGAGACCAAGGAGCGGCTGGCCGCCGTGCGTCGCGAACGCGAGCGCCTGGGCAAGGCTCTGGCGCGCGAGATGGCGGTCGAGCCCGGCTTCGGCCCCGTCCTGATCGCTCGCCCGTCGAACCCGGATGCGGTGCTGGCGGCCCTGACCCGCTACGGCGTCGCCGCCGAGATCGCGGGCGAACGCCTGCGCCTGCCGATCTCGACCAAGGCCGAGGTCAACGACCGGCTGTTGATCGCGCTCGACCTCGCCCCAGCCAGGGCGCGGCCCAACCGCATCGGTCAGGCCGTGCGCGACACAAAGGAGACGCGCATCGTCTGCGCCGTCGATCTGGACTCGACCGCGCCCGTCGTCATCGCCACCGGCGTCGGCTTCTTTGATCACATGCTGGAACAGATCGCGGCCCACGGCGGCTTCTCCCTGACCCTGTCGTGCGAGGGCGACCTGCACACCGATCCGCACCACACCATCGAGGACTCCGCCATCGCGCTGGGGCAGGCGCTCAAACAAGCCTTGGGCGAGCGGCGCGGCATCGCCCGCTACGGCTTCGTCCTGCCCATGGACGAGGCCGAGGCTCAGGTGTCGATCGATCTGTCGGGCCGTCCCTATCCAGTGTTCGAGGGCACGTTCGACACCCCCTTCATCGGCGACTACCGCACCGACCTGACCGCCCATGTCTTCCGGTCTCTGGCCGAGCACCTCGGCGCGGCGATCCACGTCTCGGTCAAGGGCGAGGACGACCACCATAAGACTGAGGCCGCCTACAAGGCCTTCGGCCGCGCCCTGCGCCAGGCCATCCGCGTCGAGGGCGAGGCCGTGCCCAGCACCAAGGGGGTGTTGTGAAGTCGGTCACCGTCCTCAGTTATGGCGCGGGCAACGTCGCCTCGGTGCAGTTCGCCCTGGAGCGGCTGGGCGCCGCCGTGCGCCTGACCTGCGATCCCGTCGACGTGGCCGAGGCCGAACGGCTGATCCTGCCCGGCGTGGGTCAGGCGGGCTATGCGATGAACCGGCTGGACGACCTGGGCCTGACCGAGGCCGTTCGCGCCTTTCCCCGCCCCCTGCTGGGGGTTTGCCTCGGCCAGCAACTGCTCTTCGCCGACAGCGACGAGGGCGGCGGCACGCCCCTGCTCAACCTGATCCCCGGACGGGTCCGCAAGCTGGAGCCGGGTCCGCGCCTGCCGGTGCCGAACATGGGCTGGTCGCGGTTGGACGTGATTCGCGAGGACCCGTTGCTGGAGGGGATCGGCGACGAGGCCTGGGCCTATTTCGTGCACGGCTTCGTCTGCCCGGACGGTTCCGCGACACTCGCTCGCGCCGACTACGGCGGCGTGGTGCCCGCCGTGGTGCGCCAGGCCAACCGCTGGGGCTGCCAATTCCATCCAGAGCGCTCGGCCAAGGCCGGCGCCCGAATCCTGAAGAATTTCCTGGAGCTCGACGCATGATCGTCTATCCGGCCATCGATCTGCGGGACGGCGTCTGCGTGCGGCTGATGCACGGCAAGTTCGATCAGGTGACCCGCTATGACGACGCCCCGGCCAAGCGGCTGGCCGCCTTTCGCGCGGCGGGCGCGACCTGGGCGCACATCGTCGATCTGGACGGCGCCGAGGCGGGCCGGGCGGTGCAGCATGCGCTGATCGGCGAACTGGCCGGGGCCATCGACATCCGCATCCAATCCGGTGGCGGCGTCCGCAGCGCGGACGACGTGGCCCGCCTGCTCGACGCGGGCGTCAGTCGGGTCGTGATCGGCTCGCTGGCGGTCACCCGACCGGACGAGGTGCTGGGCTGGCTGGAGCGCTTCGGTTCCGACCGCATCACCCTGGCCATCGACGTGAAGGCCGACGGCGACCGCTACGTTCCGGCGCTGAAGGGCTGGACCGAGGCTGCCGACGTGGATCTGTGGACCGCGCTGGACCGCTATCCGGTCGGCGGCGCCAAACACCTGCTGGTCACCGATGTGGGCCGCGACGGCGCCCTGACCGGGCCCAACCTGGACCTGCTGGCCGAGATCCACCAGCGGCGGCCCGATCTGTGGCTGCAGGCCTCCGGCGGGATCGCCGACCTGACCGACTTGACCGGCGCCCGTTCGGTCGGATCGTCGGGGGCCATCATCGGCCGCGCCCTGTACGAAGAACGGTTCACGCTGGAACAGGCGCTGGAGACCGCGCGCGCATGACTGCGAGACGCATCATCCCCTGCCTCGATGTGAAGGACGGCCGGGTCGTGAAGGGCGTCCGTTTCGAGGGCCACCGCGACATGGGCGACGCCGCCGAGTTGGCCGCCCGCTATCGCGATCAGGGCGCCGACGAACTGGTTTTCTACGACATCACGGCCAGCCCGGAAGGTCGCACGCTCGACTACGGCTGGGTGCGCGACATCGCCCGGCTGCTGGACATCCCCTTCTGCGTGGCGGGCGGCATCCGGTCGGTCGAACAGGCCGCGCTCTGCCTCGACCACGGCGCGGACAAGGTGTCGATCAACTCCCCCGCCCTGGAACGCCCCGAACTGATCGCCGAGATGGCCGATCGACTGGGGTCGCAGTGCGTGGTGGTCGGCGTGGATTCCAAGCGCGCGGGCGACGACTGGGTCGTGCACCAGTACACCGGCGACGCCGCCGCCAGCCGGGGCGCGGGCCGCCGCACCCTGGACTGGATCGTGGAGGCGCAAGGGCTGGGCGCCGGCGAGATCGTGCTGAACTGCATGGATGAGGACGGGGTGCGCCAGGGCTATGACCTGATCCAGCTGGCCGAGGCCCGCTCGCGCCTGACCGTTCCGCTGGTCGCCTCGGGCGGCGCTGGTTCGGCCGAGCATTTCCGCGATGTGTTCGAACGGGCCGACGTGTCCGGCGCCCTGGCCGCCAGCGTCTTCCACACCGGGGTTTTACCCATCCCCGAACTGAAGGCCTTCCTGACCCGATCGGGCGTCGAGGTGAGACCATGATCGATCCCAACACCCTGGACTTCGCCAAGGGCGGCGGCCTGATCCCCGTGGTGGTGCAGGACGCGGCCACCCTGCAGGTGCTGACGCTCGCCTATATGGACCGCGCCGCCTTCGACGAGACGGTGGACAGCGGCGAGGCGACCTTCTTCTCGCGCTCGCGCGGCGGGCGCTGGCGCAAGGGCGAGACCTCAGGCGATCGGCTGTATGTCGTTTCGATCACCGCCGACTGCGACGGCGACGCCCTGGTGCTGAAGGTCCGCCCCGTCGGCAACGCCTGTCACCTGAACCGCATCAGCTGTTTCGGCGACGAGGATGCGCCCGGCCTGGGCCGTCTCGCCCGGCTGGAGCAGACCATCGCCGTCCGCGCCGCCGCCGATCCGGCCGAGAGCTGGACCGCCCGCCTGCTGGCCGAAGGGCCCAAGCGGATCGCCCAGAAGGTCGGCGAGGAAGGGGTTGAGACCGCGCTGGCCGGCGTCGCCGGACCGGACGAGGAACTGGCGTCCGAAGCCGCCGACCTGATCTATCACCTGCTGGTCCTGCTGCACGCCCGCGGCATGGGGCTTGAGGCGGTGCTGAAGGTGCTGGCGGCGCGGGCCGGTCACTGAGGTGTGATGGACGGCCCCGGCCCGCGAGGCTAAGCCTTTGGCCATGACGCCGATGACGCTGACCGGATTCGGGACCTGCGCGCCGCGCGAACAACGCCCGTCGACGGCGCTGGACGCGGTTTTCGGACAGGCCCCGGGATGGACCGAAAGCCAGTTCGGGATCGCCGTCCGCGGCGTCGCCTCCCCCGACGAAACCACCTCGGCCATGGGCGCGGAGGCCGCCCGTCAGGCGCTGGCCATGGCCGGTTGGGCGCCCGAGGACCTGGACGTGATCATCGGCGCCTGCGGGGTGATGGAGCAGCCCATCCCCGGCACCTCGGTGCTGATCCAGCAGGCGCTCGGCCTGGGCAAATCCGGCATCTGGGCCTTCGACGTCAACCAGACCTGCCTGTCCTTCGTCGCCGCCCTGGACGTGGCCGCCATGGGGTTCGAGACCGGCCGTTTCCGCCGCGCCCTGATCGTGTCCAGCGACATCGCCTCCGCCGGTCTGGACTGGGAGGCGCCCCATGCGGCGGCCATCTTCGGCGACGGGGCGGCGGCCGTCTGCGTCGAAGCCGAGGCGGACCGGGACGGCCCCGGCCTGCTGGCGCGCGGATTCGAGACCTATGGCGAGGGCAAGGACCTGGCCACCCTGCGCTCGGGCGGCACCCGCATCCGCATCGAGCACGGGCTGGAGGCGCTGACTGAGGGCGCGCGCTTCCACATGGACGCCTTCGGCATCTTCAAGGCCGCGGCCCGTTGCCTGCCCGACCTGGTCGACCGGGTGCTGGGCGAGGCCGGACTGACCCGCGAGACCGTCGACGTGATCGTCCCCCATCAGGCCAGCGCGCCGGGGGTCGAGCATGTGCGGCGGCTGATGGGCGCAGACCCGGCGCGGGTGATCGACATCTTCGCCACCCGCGGCAACCAGATCGCCGCCTCCCTGCCGACCGCCCTGGCCGAGGCGCAAGCGACCGGCCTGCTGGGCCCGGGGAAGACGGTGCTGTTGCTGGGAACCGCCGCCGGCGTCAGCGCCGCCGCCATGGTGATCCGCACATGAGCCGCCGCGCCCTCGTCACCGGCGCCACCGGCGGGCTGGGCCTGGCGCTGGTCGCCGCCCTGGTCGAGGCCGGCTACGCCGTGCGCGCCTCGGGCCGCAAACCGGAGGCGCTGGAACGGCTCAGGACCATGGGCGCCGAGCCCTTCGGCGGCGACCTGCTGGACCAGACCGACGCCGCCTGCCGCGACATCGACGTGGTCTTCCACGCCGCCGCCCTGTCTAGCCCCTGGGGCCCCGATGCGGACTTCGAACTGGCCAATGTCGAGTTGACCCGACGCCTGCTGGAGGCGGCGCGCCGGGCCGGGGCGGACGGCTTCATCTTCGTCTCCTCGCCCTCGGTCTTCGCCCGCTGGGGCGACCAGACCGGCCTAACCGAGGACAGCCCGCCCAACCCCAGGCCGCTCAACGCCTATTCCCGCACCAAGGGCGAGGCCGAGCGGCTGGTGCGCGCCGCCGACGCGCCCGGTTTCCGCACCGTCTCCCTGCGCCCGCGCGCCATCATCGGGCCGGACGACACCGTCCTGCTGCCGCGCATCCTCAGGCTGGTGAAGACAGGCCGCTTCCCCCTGTTCAGGGGCGGTAAGGCCCTGGTCGAACTGACCGACAGCCGGGACGCCGCCCGCGCCTTCCTGCTGGCCGACCAGCATCGCGAGACCGCCGGAGGGCAGGTGGTCAACATCACCTCGGGCCGCCCCCTGCCGATTTCGGAACTGGTCCGACGGCTGGGCGACACCCTGGGCGTCGAGGTCCGGATCGTCCCCCTGCCGCTGGCGCTGGGGCAGGTCCTGTCGCTCGCCTCCGAGGCGGTCAGCCGCCTGTTGCCCGGACAGCCCGAGCCGATGCTGACGCCCTACACCCTGTCGACCCTGGCCTGGTCGCAGACCTTCGATCTGTCAGGGGCGAAACGGCTGATCGACTATGAACCGCGATACGACGCCGTCGAGACCGCCATGGCCGTGGCGCCAAGGCTGGCGGAGCGGGCATGACCCGCTGCCGGGTCCACATCCTGCGCGCCGGGGCCTGTTCGCATCCGGAGGTGATGACCCGCCGCGACGGGTCGTTGAAGCCCGCGGTCTTCCCGGCTCTGGCCGCCCTGATCGTCCACCCGGTCGAGGGCGCGATCCTGTTCGACACAGGCTACGACCCCGCCTTCTTCGAGGCGACGAAGGCCTTTCCGGAAATCCTCTACCGCTGGATGACCCCGGTCGATCTGCCGCCCGGCGAGACGGTGGCGGAGCAGCTTCCCGGGTTCGGCGTCCGGCCCGAGAATGTGACGGCGGTGATCGTCTCCCACTTCCATGGAGACCATGTCGCGGGGCTGAAGCGGTTCCCCAACGCGCGCATCTTCTGCGCGCGGGCGGGATTGGACCAGGTGCGCAAGCCGGGCCGGTTCGCCCGCGTCCGGCAGGGCGTGCTGGCCGACCTGGCCCCCGCCGACATCGACGCCCGCGCCGTCTTCTTCGAGGACCGGCCGCGCCTGCCGCTGGGACCGGACCTGTCGCCGTTCGAGGACGGAGCCGACCTGCTGGGCGACGGCTCCCTGCTGGCGGTCCAACTGCCCGGCCACTGTCCCGGCCACTGGGGCCTGGTGGTGCGGCAGGACGATGGGCAGACCCGCTTCCTGATCGCCGACGCCGCCTGGTCGAGCGGGGCCGTGCGCGACAACGTCCCGCCACCGCGCCTGACCACCGCCCTGCTGGGCCAGACCGGGCCGTGGCGCGACACCCTGACCGCCCTGCACCGTCTGTGGGACCGCAATCCCCACCTGCTGCTGACCCCGTCGCACTGCGGCGAGGTTCCCGTGGAGACGGCCCGTGCCGGCGATTGATCGTCCCGCCGTGCTGCGCGCCTGGTTGGACGCGCGCTGGACCGGGTCGCGGCTGACCACGTCGGCCGCCGTCGCCGCACGGCAGGCCTGGTTGTGGCGGCGGATGACGCCCGTCATCGCCCGCACGCCCGCCGTGGCTGACCTCGCCGGCCAGCCGCTCGAGGCCTTCCCCGTCCTGTCGCCGCAGGACGTGCGCGACGCCTTCGACCGCTGGAACACCCTGGGCCTGACCCGCGCCGCCGCCGAGGCCGCGGCCCGGAGCGCCGAGACCGGCGGTTCCGGCGAGGTCGCGCCCGGCGTGGTGGCGGGCTTCTCCTCGGGGTCGTCCGGCGCGCCCGGCCTGTTCATCAGCAGCAAGGCCGAACGCGCCGCCTATCTGGGCCACATGATCGCGCGGCTGATGCCCAAATCGGCCCTGTTCCGGAAAAAGCGGATCGGCCTCAGCCTGCGCGCCTCGTCCAAGCTGTACAGCGACGTGTCCGGGGCCGGGCCGTTCCGCTTTCTGTTTCTGGGGCTCGACGTTCCGGGCGAGGTCAAGCTGGAGCGGCTGGACGCCTTCGCCCCGCACATCCTGATCGCCCCCGCCCATGTGCTGGCCGATCTGACCCGGCGGGTGGAGGACGGCGCCCCGTGGCGGCCCGCCCGCCTGTTCTGGGGCGCCGAGCCCATGGGCGAGATCGAGCGCGACTGGATCGAGGCCACGCTCGAGAGCCGCCCCGCTCCCATCTATCAGGCCACCGAAGGCTTCCTCGGCGCGCCCTGCGTGCATGGGACCCTGCACCTGAACGAGGACGTGCTGATCGTCGAGCGCGAGCCCGTGCCGGGCACCAACCGCTTCCTGCCCATCATTACCGACCTGCGTCGAACGACCCAGCCGATGATCCGCCTGCGCCTGCCCGACCTCCTGGAGCCGCTGTCCGCCCCCTGCCCCTGCGGCTCGGCCCGGACGGCGATCCGCCCGGTCGAGGGCCGGCTGGAGGACCTGTGGCGCTGGAGCGGGATCGCGGTCCCGCCGCGCGCGGTGGAGGAGGCCGTCAGCGCCGCCCTTGGTCCGGCCGAAGAATGGCGCGCCGTCGCCGGACCGTCTCGTGTCATGGTCGAGGCGACCACGGATCGGGTTGGGGAGGCGGTGGAGGCCCTGCGCGCCCTGCTGACGGAGCGTGGCGTGACGGTCCCGGTCGAGGCTGGAGGCCCGCCGCCGCCCATCGGAGTCAAACGCCGTCGCGTGCGCTGGTCGAATGGCTGAGTGCGTCCTGGTCACCGGCGCTCGGGCCGTCTCGGCGCTGGACATCGCCCGCAGCCTGCGCGCCGCCGGGTTCGAAGCCCATCTGGCCGACTGCGTCCCCGCGCGGTTGGCCCGCTGGTCGAATAGCGGCGGGCCGGTGCACCGCCATGCCTCGCCGGTGGAGCGGCCCGCCGCCTTCGCCACCGACCTGCGCGCCCTGATTGATCGGTTGGAGCCCCGGTGGATCATTCCGGCCTGCGAGGAGGTCTTCCACCTGTCGGCGCTGGCCGCCGCCGAGGGCTGGTCTGACCGACTGCTGGCGCCGGATCCGGAGACCCTCGCGCACCTGCACGCCAAGGACCGTTTCGCCGCCCTGTGTGCACGGTTGTCCCTGCCGATCCCAGAGACCCGCACGGCGACCGGCGCCGCGGACCTCGTGGCCGCCGTCACAGCCATGGGAGACGTGGTGGTCAAGCCGGTCTGGTCGCGCTTCGGCGGCCGGACGCTGATCGCGCCGTCGCCCGCCGATCTGGCGGCGGTTGCACCGACCCCGGACCAGCTTTGGGTCGTCCAGCGCCGCATCGTCGGCGAAGAGGTCTCCTTCTACGCCGTCTGTCACGCCGGACGCGTGACCGCCTTCGCCGCCTATGTCTCGGACTGGCGCCTCCCGGGCGGGGCCGCCTACGTCTTCCATCCGGCCCCCGCGCAGACCGCCGAAACCCTGCACGCCATGGCCGATATCCTCGCCGCCGAGGCCGGGACCGGCCAGATCGCCTGTGACGCGATCGTCGACGGGGACGGCCGGCCGTGGCTGATCGAGTGCAATCCCCGCGCGACCAGCGGCGTGCATCTGTTCGGGCGCAGCGCCGCCTTCGGCCGGGCCCTCGTCGGACAGGGCGAAGCGACGCCCGATGACCGGCCCCGGCACCTCGGCCCCGCCCTGTGGCGCTACGGTCTGCCGCACGGCAAGCTGGCCGCCTGGCGGGACCAGCGGCGCAACGGTCTCGACGTCCTGACCCTGCCCGGCGACCGGGCGCCCCTGGCGGGCGCGCTGGTGGATACGTTCGGCTTCGGCGTGCGCGCCCTGCGTCGCGGCCAATCCCTGACCGCCGCCACGACCGCCGACATCGAATGGAACGGCGAGCCGCTGCCCCCTGACCGCTGGAGCCGCCGGTGACACCCTTGCCCGAGAGCCTGTCCCGCAGTTGGCAGATCGCCGCCCTGTCGCGTGAGCTGCAGGGCCGACCGTTGGCCCGAACCATCGCCGACACTCCGCTGGTGCTGTTCAGGGGATCGGACGGCGCCGTAGCCGCCCTGATCGACCGTTGCCCGCACCGCAACTATCCGCTGTCCGAAGGCCGCGTCGTCGAGGGCGCGCTCCAGTGCCCCTATCACGGCTGGCGGTTCGCGGCGGACGGCGCCTGTGTCGAGGTGGCGGGGTGCGACCTGGGCCAGGGCGACGGCCGGCGACTGTCCGCCGCCGCCGTCGAGGCGCGCGAGATCAACGGCGCCGTCTTCGTGCGGCTGGCGCCCGGCGGGTCGGACCTGCCCGACCTCGGCGTCTGGGACGCGGCGGATCACGATCACTTCTGGTGGGAGCAGGGCCTGTGGCGCGGCCGGACCCTCGACGCGCTCGAGAACGTCATGGATCCCTTCCACACCAACCACGTCCACGACGGCGTCATCCGCCGCAGCACCCGGCGCATGCCGGTGACGATGTCGATCCGCGCCGGCGAGACCTGGCTGGAATCGATCATCCACCAGCCGCAGCCCGACCTCGGCTGGATGTCGCGCCTGTTGGAGCCGCCGCGCGAGCGCAGCGTCACCCGCCTGCACGCGCCCAACATCATCCAGGCGCGGTGGGAAGGGCCAAAGGGACTGACCCTGCTGGTGACCGTCTTCTTCTCGCCGGTCACGGCCACGTCGCTGAGGCTGTTCGCCCGTTTCACCACGCCGAAAGGACGCGGACCCGGCTGGCTCAAGCAGGCCGCGATCCGGCTGTTCATGGAGCGGGTGGTGGCGCAGGACAAACACGCCCTGGCCACCCAGCTGGACAATATCGAACGCTTCGGCGCGCCGCGTTTCCTGCAGGGGCCCGGGGACTTCCCCGGCGCGCGGGTGGCGATGCTCTATCAGGGCCAGACGCTCGAACCGGCCGAGGAAGGCCCGTTCGCCTGCCGCCTCTAGCTCAGACTCCCGCCTGCGCCGCCGGACGGGCGCGGCTCGCCTCCAGCCAGCGGGCCAGATGGGCGAACTCTTCCGGCGGCCGGTATTTGATCAGCCGCGCGAAATCGAGCCCGACCACCGCCACGACGTCGGCGATGGTGAACCGGTCCGATGCGATGAACTCGTGCTCGGCCAGACGGCGGTCCAGCGTGCGCATGAATTTCTCGGCGCTGAGACGATTGTAGTCGGCCACCTGCGGCACCTGCGTGGCCTCCAGCGCGGCCAGGGCCGGATGGGAATGGCGCACGTTCAGCATGATCGGATTGGCCAGGTAGAACTCGCAGCGGCGGGTCCACATCTCGATCACCGCCTGCTCGCTGGCGTCGCGGCCGAACAGGTTGGGCTCGGGATAGATCGACTCCAGATAGCGGCAGATGGCGACCGATTCCGAAATCGTCGTGCCGTCCTTCAGCTCCAGCGCGGGCACATGCGGGACGCCGACCTTGGCCCGATACTCGGGCGTGCGGTGCTCGCCGACCATGATGTCGATCTCGACCAGTTCGACGTCCTGGACGCCCTTTTCGGCCATGACCCAGCGCACGCGACGCGGGTTGGGGGCGCGGTGCGAGGTGTAGAGCTTCATGAGGTCCGCCTTTCGGTTCAGCGGAATATGGAGGCCGGCATCGCGCCGACAATGGCGGCGCTCATCAAGGTGGCCAGGAAGCCCGCGAACAGCGCCTTCCACACCAGCCCCAGCACCTCTTCCCGCCGCTCGGGCATCAGCACCGACAGGCCGGTCACGGTGATGCCCACCGAGCCGATGTTGGCGAAGCCGCACAGGGCGTAGGTCAGCAGCATACGGGTGCGCTCGCTTATGGCCCCGCCCGGCACGGCGCCCAGATCCATGAAGGCCTTGAACTCGGTCTGGGTCAGCTTGACGCCCAGCAGCAGGCCGGCCTCACGGGCATCCGACCATTCAACGCCCGTCAGCCAGGCGACCGGGGCGAAGACCCAGCTCAGCAGCCACTCAACGCTGATGCCCGGGAAGATGGCGCCGACCATGATGTTCACCAGGGCCACCAGCGCCACGAAGACGATCAGCACCGCCGAGATGTTCAGCACCACCATCAGGCCGTCGGACGTGCCTTTCACGATGGCGTCGATGGCGCTGTCGTACTTCAGGGGCGAGTCATACTCGGCGAAGGCGCCGCCCTCGCCGGCCGTCTCCGGAATGATGATGCGGGCCAGCAGGATGCCCGCCGGGGCCGAGATGATCGAGGCGACCAGCACGTGCCCCGCGGCGTTGGTCAAGGTGCTTTCCAGCATCAGGGCGTAGGCCACCATGGTCGAGCCGGCCACCGTCGCCAGACCGACCACCATCATCAGGAACAGTTCCGACCGGGTCAGCTTGTCCAGATAGGCGCGGATGACGATCGGGCTCTCGATCATGCCCAGGAAGATGTTGGCCGCCACCGCCAGCGCCGAGGCCCCGCCCAGCCCCATCGTCTTCTGGAACAGGATGCCGAAGCCGTAGGTGATCCATTTCAGGATCTTCCAGTGCCACAGCAGGGCCGACAGGGCCGAGATCACCAGGATCAGCGGCAGGACCTGGAAGGCGAAGGTGAACAGGCCCTGCTGGTTCTGCACCGCATAGGGCTGCGGATACTCCTCGCCGGCCAGATAGCCGAAGACGAAGTTCGTGCCCGCGCGCGTCGCCTTGGCCAGACCGTCCACGGCGCCGTTGACCGCGTGCAGGACCCCGCCGGAAGCCGGGTTGAACAGCACGAGCACCAGCGCCGCCTGTACGATGATCGCGCCGATGGCCAGCTTCCACGGGAAAGCGCGCTTGTTTTCGGACAGGCCCCAGCAGGCCGCCACGATGACGACAAGCCCGAGCAGGCTCTGGAGATTCAGCAGGCTGAACATCGATCTTCCCCGGCCGACTCCCCGTCGGCCCCTTCAGCCCGTTGAACGCCACGCCGCCGCGTCTGGCAAGCGTCCTGGGATCGGACGCCTCGCCAGCTTGGCCTTGACACCCCGAACGATCCATTCACTGGTCGTGGTCTGGAGTTCCCGCACAGGTGTCGATGGTGATGGTGGCCCGCTTCCGTCGATCCGGTCTCGCCTTGGCCCTGCTGGCCGGCGTCGCGGGACAGGCTCTCGCCCAAACTCCGCCCCCGGATCCCCCGCAGGACCCGCCCGCCACGCAACTCGAAGACGTGACCGTGAGCGCCACGCCGCTGCAGCGCACGGTTCGCGATTTCGTGGAGTCGGTCGCCGCGCCCGCACCGGGCCGCAAACCCGCCGCATGGCGCGCGCCCATCTGTGTCGGGGTAAGCGGCATGCAACCCGATGCGGCCGGGGCCATGGCCGACCGGGTGCTGGATTGGGGACACAGCCTTGGGCTCAACACCGGAGAGCCGGGCTGCGAACCGAACATCTTTGTTATCGTGACCGAAGACGGTGATGCGACGGCACAGGCGCTGGTCCGCGCGCGGCAGCGTGAGTTCCTGACCGGCGCCAGCGGCGTGAACGCCGGGCGCGGCGCGCTGCAGAGATTCCGGACGTCCGGACGGCCCGTACGCTGGTGGCACATCAGCTTGCCGGTCAATCCCGACACGGGCAGGCCGATCGTCCGACTTCCGGGCCAATTTCCGTTCACCGCGCCCCTGGAGATGACCAGGCCTCAACAGTTCGGGGTTTTCGCCGCCGTTGAGACGCCTTCGCGCATCAGCGAGCGGTCGCGGGATGACCTGTTGCAGGTGATCATCGTTGTGGAGGCCGCCGCCTTCGACACGGGGAGCTTTGGCCAGATCGCCGACTTTGTGTCGATGGCGGCCTTGGCTCAGCTCGATCCCCAAGCGTCACCGCCGACGCCGTCGATCCTGCATCTTTTCGACGCGGCGCGCATGCCTGAGCCGGGTCTGACCCGGTGGGACCGCGCCTATCTGGAAACCCTCTATGACGCCAGCACGTCCGCCGCGGGCGGCACGCCTGTACGGGTGGCCTATGGCATGGCCACACGCCTGGAATCCAACCCGCCGACGGCTACGCCCGAGCCTTGATCAGAGCTGGCCGCGGACCAGCTTGCCGTAGTCTTCCATCAGGCCGAGGCTGAGGGCGCCGGGCGTGAAGCGGTATTCGCCGACTTCGCTGACCGGCGTCACCTCGGCGGCGGTGCCCGTCAGGAAGCATTCGCTGAAGGTCGACAGCTCTTCCGGACGGATGTGGCGCACGATCACCTCGATACCCTTGGCCTTGGCCATCTCGATCACGGTCTGGCGGGTGATTCCGTCCAGGATCGCGTCGACCGGCGGGGTGTGCAGAACGCCGTCCTGCACGAAGAAGACGTTGGCGCCGGTCGCCTCGGCGACATAGCCGCGCCAGTCCAGCATCATGGCGTCCGAATAGCCGCGCTTCTCGGCGGCGGTCTTGGACATGGTGCAGATCATGTACAGGCCGGCGGCCTTGGCCGCCGACGGAGCCGTGGCGGGGTCCGGGCGGCGCCACTTGGCCCACTCCAGGCGGATCCCCTTCGCCTTGGTCTCCGGATCGAAGTAGCTGGGCCACTCCCACACGGCGATGGCCACGTGGGTCTTGTTGTTGATGGTCGAGACGCTGACCTGTTCCGGCCCGCGATAGGCGACCGGACGCACATAGCAGTCCGAAAGTCCCATCTTTTCGCAGGTTTCCTTGCAGGCGGCGTCGATCTCGGCCACGCTGTAGGGAAGATCAAAATCCAGCAGGTTCGCGGAGCGTTGCAGACGTTCCGAGTGCGGCGTCAGCTTGAAGATTTCGCCGCCATACATACGCTCACCCTCGAAGACCGACGAGCCGTAGTGAAGGGCATGGGTCAAAACGTGCGTTTTCGCTTCCCGCCAGGGCACGAAATCGCCGTCCATCCAGATCCAGCCGTCACGATCGTCGAAAGGAACGAAGGCCATTGAAGAACGTCTCCCGCGAAATTACTCGGGTTAGACCCGCCGGAATCGCTCAGGTCAACGCCTGTCGCACCTCTGAGATCGCATCCGCATGAGCGATGTTCGCGCCTATGGCCGCTCGGGCCCCATCGCCGGACCCGGCGCAGGCCGTCACCTGCTGGTCGTCGACGACGACGACCGCATCCGTGAACTGCTGAAAGAATTCCTGACTCGCGAGGGTTATCGGGTCACCGGCGCCGCCCACGCGGCGGCCGCCAAACGGCTTGTCGAACTGATCGAGTTCGACCTGATCGTGCTGGACGTCATGATGCCGGGCGAAAGCGGCTTTGACCTGACCACCTGGATCCGGTCCAAGGCCGAGACCTCCAAGACCCCCGTGCTGCTGCTGACCGCCCGGGGCGATCCCGACGACCGCATCGAGGGGCTGTCGCGCGGCGCCGACGACTACATGTCCAAGCCGTTCGACCCGCGCGAACTGGCCCTGCGTATCGACGCCATCCTGCGCCGCACCGGCGGCAAGCCGCTGACCCCGCGCGAGATCAAGCTGGGACCGGCGGTATTCGACATGGAGCGGCTGGAACTGCTCAAGGACGGCAAGCCCCAGCGCCTGACCGAGGCCGAGGCCCAGCTTCTGAAGACCCTGGCCATCCACGCCCACGCCCCGGTCGAACGCATGAGCCTGTCGCCCGACACGGCCGACATCACCGGCCGGGCCGTGGACGTGCAGGTCACCCGCCTGCGCCGCAAACTGGAAGCCGATCCCAAGAACCCGCGCTACCTCCAGACCGTGCGCGGCATCGGCTATATGCTGGCTCCGGACTAACGAGGCCCCCCGATGACCCTGTTCGCACTCGCAGGCCTGATTTTCACGCTGGGAGCGGTCCAGGACTCCCCGGCGGCGGAGGACAGGTGGGTCCCCAACGCATCGCCCCTGCGCATGGTCGCCGACCCCTGCACGCCGGCGGAGGAGGGCGAGGAGGGCATGTCGCAGCCATGGATACGGCTGATCCTGCTCGAACGCGGCCATCCTCGCGATCTGGTCTGCGGCGTGCACGGGAATTTCGACCCGGAAGTCATCGCCGCCGCCCAGGCCGACTGGCTCGACCTCGCCGCCCAGGGGTCCGGAAGAGCCGTGGTGCTGATCGGCGCCATGTCGCGCTCTCTGGACGATGACGGCTCGTGGGGGCCGAATTCCGATGCGGCCAGTCGGACGATGTATCTCCACTACAAGGCTGATGACTATCGGGTGCTCCGGGAGGAGGCCGCCCAGGCCCGGGACGCCGCCCCCTCGCCTACCCCGGAATGAGACTTCTGCCCGCGACCCTGTGGCCGCGCTTCCTGAAGCGGCGCCTTCCGACCTCGCTGTGGGGCCGGTCGCTGCTGATCATCGTCCTGCCGGTGCTGGTCATGCAGGTGGCGGTGACCTGGGCCTTCTTCGACATGCACTGGCAGACGGTGACCGCGCGCCTGTCCGACGGGCTGGCGGGCGACATAGCCTGGGCCGCCGAGAGCTACGCCGACGATCCGACGCCGCAGAACCTGGACGTCATCGCCGAGCGGGCCCAGCGCTCCATGTCCCTGTCCATCGCCCTGCAGGAAGGCGAGGTTCTGCCCAATGACCGGCGGCGCGGGGCCTTGGGGGTCATCGACCGCACCCTGGAGAAGGCGCTGAAGGCGCGGATCGATCAGCCGGTCTGGTTCGACACCACCCGCTACCCCGCCTACGTCGACATCCGCGTGCAGCAGCCGCAGGGCGTGCTGCGCATCATCGCCCCGCGCGAGCGCGCCGTGGCGACCCAGGCGCACATCTTCGTCCTGTGGCTGCTGGTCGCCACTGTCCTGCTGATGGGGGTGGCCATCCTGTTCATCCGCAACCAGGTCCGCGCCATCGAGCGCCTGGCCGAGGCGGCCGAGGCCTTCGGCCGGGGCGAGCCGCGCGAACGCTTCAAGCCGTCGGGGGCGCGCGAGGTGCGGGCCGCGGCCCAGGCCTTCATGAACATGCGCGACCGCATCCAGCGCCATATCGACCAGCGCACCGCCCTGCTGGCCTCGGTCAGCCACGACCTGCGCACGCCCCTGACCCGGCTGCGGCTGGAACTGGCCCTCGCCCCCCCGTTCAAGCGCGCCGAGGCCATGCGCGGCGACATGGACGAGATGGAGCATATGATCGACGAATACCTGGCCTTCGCCCGCGGCGAAGCCGGGGAGGCCGCCCAGGAGATCTCCATCGCCGACCTGCTGGCCGCCGCCGGCGATGATGCGCGCCGGGCGGGCGCGGAGGTCGAGGTGATCGCGCCGGAAGACCTGGCCGCGTCGCTCCGTCCGCTGGCCTTCAAGCGCGCGATTAGCAATCTGGCGGGCAACGCCGCCGCCCACGGCGAGCATGTGCGGCTCAGCGCCCGCCCCCTGCCCTCCGGCGGCCTAGAGATCGCCATCGAGGACGACGGCCCGGGCATTCCCGACGACATGCACGAGGAGGCCTTCCGGCCCTTCTCGCGCCTCGACGACTCCCGCAACCAGAACCACAAGGGCGTCGGCCTGGGGCTCGCTATCGCCCGCGACGTGGCGCGCAGCCATGGCGGCGACATCACCCTGGAACGCAGCGACATGGGCGGCCTGCGCGCCGTGATCCGTCTGCCGGGCTAGGCGCCGCCGCGTAGCCATTGCGAAGCGGAGCTTCTGGGCCCATTTTAAGGACAGATCGGGGGCGATCTGGAGAGCCTGACCATGCGCAATCTCACCTTTCTCGTTCCATTCGCCGTAACCGCCGCCCTCGCCGGCGCCGCCCTGGCCGAACCGGCCGCGGTCAATGTCACCCTGGGCGCCCGACTTCAGGACAAGGTCGAAAACCTGGGGTCGCGCGAAGTGCAGGATCAGGCCGACCGTCTGGCCGAAGTGGTCACCCGCGCCGTCGCCGCCACGCCCGCCCTCAACGGCGCGCGGATCGAGCTGGTCCTGACCGATCTGAAGCCCAACCGTCCGACCTTCCAGCAGATCTCGGAACGCCCGGGCCTGGACCCGATGCGCAGCATCTCCATCGGCGGCGCGGAGATCGAGGGACAGATCACCCTCGCCGACGGCACGGTCCAGCCGGTGCGCTATGAGTGGTTCACCAACAATCTCGCTGACGTGCGCGGCCACACCACCTGGCAGGACGCCGATCGCGCCTTCCGCCGGCTGGGCTCGAACCTCGCCGCCGGGCGCTACGCCACGCGCTAGAACGACCGCGCCCGGTCCACGGCGGCCCTGACGGCGGCTTCAGCCGCGCGGTTCAGGTCGCCGCCGTCGGCCATGGCGTCCAGCCCCGCCCGGGTCGTGCCGCCCGGCGAGGCGATGCGGGCGGTCAGGGCGTCCAGCCCTTCCCCCGTCTCCAGCCCGGCGCCCGCCGAACGCAGCGCGCCTCGCGCCAGACGCGCCGCCGCCTCCGGCGAAAGCCCTTGGGCCACGCCCGCCTCAGCCAGCGCCTGCACGAAGGCGTAGATGAAGGCGGGAGCCGATCCGGCCACGGCGGTCGCCGCGTCCATCAGGCCCTCATCCTCCAGCGGCGCCACATCGGCCATGGGAGCGAACAGGGCCTGCGCCGCCCTGAGGGCGCGCCCGTCGTCGGACCAGACGGCCGCCACGCCCTGCCCCTGCGCCACCGCCGTGGTCGGCATGATCCGCGCCACCGGACGCCCGCCGGCGGCGAAGAGGTCGTCCGCCCGCACGCCCGCCATCACGGACAGCAGCACGGCTTCGGGATTCAGGTACGGAGCGAGCGGCGTCAGGGCGTCGCGCCACATCGCCGGCTTCACCGCCAGCACCACGGTCTTGGCCGGACGCAGGGCGTCCAGGGGCGGATTGACCCGCGCGCCCCGGGCCCGCGCCGCCTCGGCTGCGGGTTTCTCGGACGGCGTCAGGATGAGCAGGTCGCGCGCCTCGACCGTACCGGTCGCCAGCCAGCCCTCGAGCATGGCCGAACCCAGACGGCCGCAGCCCACCAGGACCACGCCGTCACGGGAGACATCGAAGGTCATGGGATCAGGCGGTGCCGACCGTCTCGAACAGGCAGGCGTCGATCGCCTCCTGCGGCTTCTTGGATCCGCGGATCATGAAGTCGAAGGCCGGATAATAGCGGTCGGCGGCCTCGACGGCGGCGTCGATCATCGACGCGGCCTGGGCCAGGGTCGGACGCTCGCCCAGCGGCAGGGCCAGCGAGTGACGGAAGACGATCTCGCCGTCTTCGGCCCACACCTCGAAATGGCCCATCCAGGTGCGCTGGTTGATCAGGCCGACCAGTTCATAGGCGGCGGTGCGCTTCGACTTGGCGGCCTGCAGGTCCAGGGCGCAGCACAGCTGAAGGCAATCGCCTTCAGGGCGCCAGGCGAACCACAGCTCGTAGTCCTTCCAGTCACCGGCCAGCGAGAAGGCCAGATCGCCCTCGTCGGTACGGTCGAACGGAAGGTTTTCCGCCACCAGCACATGCTCGACCACGTCCAGAGGATCGTAGGGCGTGTCGATTTCTTCGGGCCGTGCGGCGTCCATCAAGTCTTCCTCGGGCGCGACTCACGCCCCGTTAAGGAACCGTAGGCGGGTTCGCAGATTCGGCTCAACCGGCTGCGTCCTGAGGGGGAACCGACGCTGTGGACGTTCCCTTACGAGGCGTCTTCGTGGCCTTCAGGGCCGCAATTTCCGCACGCAAAGCCGTGACTTCCGCCTTCAGCGCGTCGAACTCGTCTCTCCGCACAAGGTCCATTTCGGCGACGAAGCGGTCAGCCTGTGCGCGCACGGCGGTCTTGGCTTCCTCGCCCGCCGCCTGGGCCAGACCCATGGCGCCGGTCGTCAGTTTGGCGAACTCATCGAGGAAGGGATTACGGGTCTGCATGGCTTTCGGGCGCTCCGACTCACACTGGCGAGCATCGTTAATGAAGGTTGAGCCGATATGGTGAACGAAACCTTGTCGAGCATGCGGCGAATGCGCCGATCCGGCGTTATGGAAATTTCGGGGACGGGATCGGCGACGCTTGCTAAACCACGTTTCCGAGGAAACGCCGTCAGGAGCGCCCGTGCAATTTCCCGAGTTCAATCCGGTCTGGTTCAGCATCGGCCCGCTGGACATCCGCTGGTACGCCCTCGCCTACGTCGCCGGCATCGTGCTGGGCTGGTGGTACGCCGCCCGCATCATCAAGACGGATCGGCTGTGGACTCCGGGCAAAGCGCCGATCACGACGCAGCAGCTGGACGACCTGGTCCTGTGGGTCACTCTCGGCATCATTCTGGGCGGCCGGTTCGGCTACGCCCTCTTCTACCAGCCGCACCTGTACGGGCAGCTGTTCATGGGCCCCGACAATTTCGCCCTGTTCCGCCTTTGGGACGGCGGCATGTCCTTCCACGGCGGCCTGCTGGGCTGCACCCTCGCCGTCGTCATCTTCGCCCTGCGGTCGAAGGTGCGCATCCTCAGCATCGGCGACATCGCCCTGGCCGCCGCGCCCTTCGGCCTGATGTTCGGCCGACTGGCCAACTTCATCAACGGCGAGCTCTGGGGCCGCGAAACGACCGTTCCGTGGGCCGTCCGCTTCTGCAACGACAGCATCCAGCGGATGTACGGCTTCTGCCCCGCGGGCAACGAACCGCGCCACCCCAGCCAGCTGTATGAGGCCGGACTGGAGGGAATCTTCCTGTTCGGCCTGCTGGCCTTCGCCATCTGGAAGGTCGGCCTGCTGCGCAAGCCCGGCTATGTCACCGGCCTGTTCCTGCTGGGCTACGGCCTGATCCGCGCCACGCTGGAGACGGTGCGTCAGCCGGACGCCGGCCTGGATCACCTGCCGCTGGGCCTGACCATGGGCATGATCCTGTCGACGCCCATGATGCTGATCGGCGCCTGGCTGATCTGGCGGGCCTGGAGCCGCCCACCGGTTACGGCCTGACGCGTCATGAGCCTTAAGGAACGGCTGGCGCGCGAGATCGCCCTCACCGGGCCGATGACGGTCGCCGACTTCGTGACGCGCTGCCTGCACGATCCGCAGGGCGGCTACTACGCCACCCGCCCCGCCATCGGCGCGACCGGCGACTTCATCACCGCGCCGATGATCAGCCAGATGTTCGGCGAACTGATCGGCCTATGGGCCATCGAGCTGTGGCGTCGGCTGGGCGCGCCCGAGCGGGTGCGGCTGGTCGAAGTCGGCCCCGGCGACGGCACCCTGATGGCCGACGCCCTGCGCGCCGCCCGGCTGGCCCCCGACTTCCTTCAGGCCGTCGACCTGATCCTGATCGAGCCCAGCGCCCCGCTGCGCGCCGCTCAGGCCCGCATGCTGGCCGACAGCGACGTGCATCCCCGCTGGGTCTCGGCGCTGGACCGGGTCGAAACCGACGCTCCGGTGATCCTGATCGCCAACGAGGTGCTGGACTGCCTGCCCGCCCGTCAGTTCGTGCGGACCGAGGACGGCTGGGCCGAGCGCCGCGTGGGCGTCACCGATGAAGGCGCGTTGCAGTTCGGGCTGGTGAAGATCACCGGCGGCTTCAAACGGCCCGCCTATGAGGTCGAGCCCGGCCAGACCCTGGAGATTTCCGAGCAGCAGGCAGGCTTCGGCCGCGACCTGGCGACCCTGGTCAAGGCCGCCTCGGGCGCCGCCCTGCTGATCGACTACGGCCGCGCCAAGCCGGAGGCCGGCGACACGCTGCAGGCCCTGCGGCGCCACCAGAAGGTCGATCCCCTCGCCGATCCGGGCGAGGCCGACCTGACCCAATGGGCCGACTTCCCCATCGTGCTGGAAGCCGCCGTCCATGCGGGGGCCGACGTGACCGGCTGCCTGGGCCAGGGAGAGTTCCTGAAACTGCTGGGCATCGAGCACCGCGCCGAGCGGCTAAAGTCCGGCCGTCCCGACGCCGCCCCGGTCATCGAGCGCCAGCTGGCGCGCCTGACCGACGACGACCAGATGGGAACCCTGTTCAAGGCCTGCGCGATCTTTTCTCCGCACACCCTCATCGTTCCCGGGTTCGAGGACTGACCATGTCGCTGGAGCCGATCAGACACCCCCTGCTGGACCGCGCGGGCGTCCGCCACGGCTTCTTCACGCGGCAGGGCGGCGTCTCCAGCGGTCTCTACGACAGCCTGAACGCCGGTCTGGGCTCGACCGATGACGCCGTCGCCGTGGCCGAGAACCGCCGCCGCATCGCCGCCCACATGGGGGGCCTGCCGGACGACCTGGCCGCCTGCTACCAGATCCATTCCGCCGTCGTCCGCGTGGCCGAGGCGGGCTGGAAGGGCGAGCGGCCCGAGGGCGACGCCACCGTCACCACCACGCCCGGCGTCATCTGCGGCGTCCTGACCGCCGACTGTGCGCCGGTGCTGTTGGCCGATCCGAACGCCGGGATCGTCGGCGCGGCCCATGCGGGCTGGAAGGGTGCGCTGGGCGGCATCGTCCATTCCACCGTCGCCGCCATGCAGGCCCTCGGCGCCGATCCCGCCCGCATGGTCGCCGTCGTCGGCCCCTGCATCGCCCAGGCTTCCTATGAGGTCGGCGCGGGCTTCGAGGACCGCTTCGCCCATCACGACCCGGGCAGCGAACGCTTCTTCCGCCCCGGCTCCGCCGCCGACAAGCGCCTGTTCGACCTGCCCGCCTTCGTCCTGTGGCGTCTGGAACAGGCAGGCGTGGGCGAGGCGGCCTGGACCGGCCACGATACGCGCGCGGACGAAGTTCAGTTCTTCTCGAACCGCCGGGCCTATCTGAACGGAGAGCCGGACTTCGGCCGCCTGATGAGTGCGATCAGTCTGGGCTAGAGGCCGGCCCTAGGGCGCGGCCCGAGCGGCCAGCCATCCGAGCGCGATATCCAGTCCATCTCCGCCCTGCGGCTTGTCGGGCGCGGTGATGAACAGGCCATGCCCCGCCCCCTCCATCTCGCGGTAGTCGACGGTGACGCCCGGATGCTCCGCGAGGGTTTCCGCCAGAAGGCGAGCCGACGAGACCGGCGAGGCCGTATCCGCGGTCCCATGGACGATCATCACCGCCCCCTGCCAGCCGTCCAACTGCCCCGTGCAATCTAGCGGCAACGCCGACCACCACCAGATTTCCGGATTGCTCTGACCCAGCCAGGTCTGGCCTATGCGAGGATCGGTCCGCACGCGCTCCATCTGCGCCGCGAAGCCGCCGCCGCTGTCCTGAGTCACCTGCCGCATGTCCGCTTCGAAAGCGGCGCCGCCGGCTGTGCTCAGCAGGGCCAGGGCGGCGACATCGGTCGTGGCGCCCGCCGCGCCGCAAGCGGCCATGCCGCCCGACGACGTCGCGATGATCTGGAAACCGCCCACGGCCGGCAGCCCCAGTTCGCGCTTTAGCCGGGTCATGGAGCGAATGACGTCCAGGGCGCGCTGGGATTCGACCGAGGTCTGCTCATAGGTCGGACCACAGACGGCGGCGTCAGCGCCCGCGCCTTCCTTGTCGACCGCCACAACCCAGCGGGTGGGAGCGCCTTCGACCACACGGCGGGTCCATTGGCGGTGTTCGCCCGCCTTGCAGTCCGAGCCGCCCAGAACCAGGGTGGCGGCGTTGGTCCCCTCACCCCGGTCCCAGACCACAATATCGATGGTGGTGCCGTCGCCGCGCGTGACTTCCATGCGGCGGGGGTTCGAGAAGGTGTCAGAAGCGACCGCCGGGCTGCAAGCGAGCCCCAACGCAAGCGCCGTCAGGAGTCGCAAAGGCTTCAAGCGTTTCAAGAACTTCACCCTCAAACAACAT
This sequence comes from Brevundimonas sp. GW821-FHT12C05, assembly GCF_058807475.1. Classification (NCBI taxonomy): domain Bacteria; kingdom Pseudomonadati; phylum Pseudomonadota; class Alphaproteobacteria; order Caulobacterales; family Caulobacteraceae; genus Brevundimonas; species Brevundimonas sp. GW821-FHT12C05. The sequence continues at coordinate 40,769 of NZ_JBXAQS010000006.1, read as the reverse complement.
CAATCCAAACAGGACTGACGGCTTCCCGGGGAGGTCACAAGTTCTTAAAAATTAAAAGAATTTCACCCGGCCATCGCCAGCTCGGGCACGCGCACGACTTCGCGCCACGCCTGCGGGTTGGCCAGCAGTTCGCGGACCAGCAGGTTGTTGATCGCGTGGCCGGCCTTCACGCCCTCGTAGCGGCCCAGCAGGGGGGCGCCGAGCACGTACAGGTCGCCGATGGCGTCCAGCGCCTTGTGCTTCACGAACTCGCGCTCCATCCGCAGCCCGCCGGGGTTCAGGATCTGGTCGCCGTCGATGACCACGGCGTTCTCCAGCGAACCGCCGCGGGCCAGGCCGGCCTTGCGCAGGGCCTCGACCTCATGGGCGAAGCCGAAGGTGCGGGCGGCCATGATCTGATCGCGGAAGGTCTGCTCGTCGACGACGAAGTCCACGACCTGGTTGCCGATGACCGGGGTGTCGAAATCGATCTCGAACCGCATTTCATAACGGTCGCAGGGCAGCAGCACGGCGCTCTTGTCGCCGTCCTGAACCCGGATCGGCTCAAGAATCTCGATATAACGCACCGGTTCCGGCTGACGACGGAAGCCGGCGCGATCCAGCAGTTGGACGAACTGCAGGGCGGAACCGTCCAGGATCGGCAGCTCGGGACCGTCCACCTCGACCACGGCGTTCGACACGCCCAGGGCGGCGAAGGCGGCCATCAGGTGCTCGATCGTCGACAGGCGCACGCCCGCGGCGTTCTCGATCATGGTGTTCAGGCGGGCGTCGATGACGGCCTCGCCCGAGACAGGGATGCGGTTGTCGCGGTCGGTGATGTCGGTGCGCACGAAGACGATGCCCGTGCCGACCGGCGCCGGGCGCACGGCCAGGCGCACGCGGTCGCCCGTGTGCACGCCCACGCCGGCGATGATCGCGGGCGCGACGGTCGTCTTCTGGAGATGGTCGTTGCGGACCGACAAACTCAAACTCTCTGCATCTTTGCGTTCCGCCTCTACGTGCGGAGTTCGCCCCATCGACGGTCTAGAGGATGGTGAACAAGCGGAAAATCAAAGTCGGGTTTCGGATTGTTTCGGTCTGAAACGGAGTTCGCTCGTCAGGTGATGAGGATCACGTCCGGGTCCTCGTAGATTGAGACCGCGCCCCGGGGGCTCGCGCGAGGTGGCCCACGCAGCAGGGCCGCGCCGCCCGCGATGCTTCCCCGGGTCATGCCGAGTCCCTCCCCGTCCCGAACGGGAATGCCCCGGCGTCCGGCCCATGCAAAACCGCCCCGGAGTCTCCTCCGGGGCGGCGATGCGGGCGATGCGCGGGTCGTCTAGTTGGCCAGGCGGCGCAGGAAGGACGGGATCTCGAGATCGTCCTCGGCCTGGCCCAGTTCCGGCTCGACGGTCGGCTGGGTTTGGGTGGTCTGGCGCATTTCCGTCTGGCGGTTGCCGCCCGCCGGATAGGTCGGTTGCGGCTGGGTGCGCTTCTTGCCGAACAGGCTCCAGCCGCTCTTGCGGTGGTCCCGGTCGTCATAGTCGTCATAGGCCGGTTCCGGACGCGGCGCGGGCTCGGCCGCAGCGGCGGCGCGGTCCAGGTACAGCTCGCCCTGGGCCTGCGGGGCCTTTTCGGCGGCCGTACGCGGGCCGGACTCATATTCCTCGACCCACGGATCGACGATCGGCTCCAGCGTGCGCTCTTCGGCGACGTGGATGACCGGCTCAGGCCGGGCCTCGGGGGCCTGGGCTACAGCGCCGTACGTCGGTTGAGCGGACTGAAAGGTGGGGACGATCGGCGCCTCTTCGGCCCGGTTGCGCAGTTCGGTGCGAACAGGCTCGGCCGCCCGTTCGTTGCGAACCGGCTCCGGCGCGCGCGGCGCGAAGGCGGGGGCCGGACGGCGGGTCTCGAAGACCGAGCCGGCCGACGGCGGAGCCTTGGCGACCGCCGAGGTGTCCTCCATCCCGGTCGCGACGACCGAGACGCGGATCTTGCCGTCCAGGGCGGGATCGAAGGCCGCGCCGAAAATGATGTTGGCGTCGGCGTCCACTTCGCCGGCGATGGCGTTGGCGGCCTCGTCGACTTCCAGCAGGGTCATGTCCATGCCGCCGGTGATGTTCACCAGCACGGCCTTGGCGCCCTTCAGCGAGGTCTCGTCCAGCAGCGGGTTGGCGATGGCGTTCTGGGCCGCCATCAAGGCGCGGTCATCGCCCGTGGCCTCGCCGGTGCCCATCATCGCCTTGCCCATCTCGGACATGACGGCGCGGACGTCGGCGAAGTCCAGGTTGATCAAGCCCGGCAGGATCATCAGGTCAGTGATCGAACGCACGCCCGAGTGCAGCACCTGGTCGGCCATGCCGAAGGCGTCGGCGAAGGTCGTGCGCTCGTTGGCGACGCGGAACAGGTTCTGGTTCGGAATGACGATCAGGGTGTCGACGTAGCGCTGCAGCTCGGCGATGCCGGCCTCGGCCAGACGCATGCGGTGACGGCCTTCGAAGGTGAAGGGCTTGGTCACCACGCCGACGGTCAGAATGCCGCGGTCACGCGCGCATTTGGCGATGACGGGGGCCGCGCCGGTGCCGGTGCCGCCGCCCATGCCGCAGGTGATGAAGACCATGTGGGCGCCATCCAGGTGCCCGAAAATTTCCTCGGCGGATTCCTCGGCGGCGTTCATGCCGACCTCAGGGTGGGCGCCGGCGCCCAGGCCTTGCGTGATCGTCTCGCCCAGCTGGATGCGGCGGTCCGTCTTGGCGAACGACAGGTGCTGCGCGTCGGTGTTGGCCACCACGAACTCAACGCCCTCGAGACCGGCGTCGATCATGTTGTTGACGGCGTTGCCGCCGGCTCCGCCGACGCCGAAGACGACGATGCGGGGCTTCAATTCCGTAGCTTGCGGACGCACCAGCGAGAGAGACATGTTTTCCGACCCTAAATTCCGACCCTGCCCTTGCAGTCCCGATGCGAAAACCCCGCCGAATCGCATTGGTTATGGGCGCGTTAAGCAAGCGCCCGAACTGCTTAAGGGAGTGTTACCGGATAGGCTGAGTCGGAGCTCTAGCCACGAGTTTCATTAACCTTTGCCGCAGAAGTCTTCGCCGCCGTGGACTTGGACCCGTGCGGAATGCGGCTTTCAGAAGCGTTCAGATCAAAGACGAAATGATCTGGACGGCGCCGATCGGGCGAACAGCAAAAAAAGGGCGGCCCGTGAGAGCCGCCCCTTCCTTGTGGTCTGACCGGTCCGCTTACTGGAAGCGGTAGTTCAGGCCGATGTTGAAGCGACGGCCGTACGGGTCGAAGTTCGAGTACAGGGTCGTGCCCAGAACTTCGTCCTGCTCGGCGTCGAAGACGTTGGTGACACCGAAGCGCAGGGTCGCCTGATCCGTCACATCCCAACGCACCGAGATGTCGTTCCGGACGAAGTTGCCGGTACGAGCGTACTCGAGAGGACGGTTGTCGCTGTTGTTGACCAGGTTGCGGATGTTGGTCAGGTCCTGAGCGGTCTGCCAGTCAGCCGACCAGGTGACGGCGAAGCTGTCCGTCGGCGACCAGGTCAGACGCGAGGTCATCCGGACGCGCGGGTAGAACAGCGTGCTGGCCAGCGGATCGTAGAAGTTCGGGCTGGCCGTGTTCAGGAAGTTGTCCTGCTGGATCAGCCACAGACCACCCAGCGAGTAGTCGAAGCGGCCCCAGTTACGGCCGAAGGCTTCTTCGGTGTCCAGGCTGTAGCGGACGTCGAAGTCCAGACCACGGGTCACCAGCTTCGCGTAGTTGATCGGACGCTGGATGAAGCCGGCGTTGTTGGCCGGCGAACCGACGCGGAACAGCTCGCTGGGCGTGGTGCCGGTGCCGTTACGGAAGATCAGGCTACAGGCATCCATGTTCAGCTGGTCGCCCGAGCTGACGCAGGCGTCAGCCAGACCCGCAGCACTCGGGGACGCGATCACGTCGGTGACGGTGATCTCGTAGTAGTCCAGGGTCAGCGAGAAGTTCGGGATGAACCGCGGCTGGATGACGGTCGAGATCGTGAACGATTCCGACTCTTCCGGACGCAGGGTCGGGTTACCGCCGGTCGAGCCGCCGATCCCCGAGGTATAGGACGGAGCGTAAGCGTTCGTCGCCGCCGGGTTGGTCCAGTTGAAGACGCCGCCGAAGCCGTCGAGCACCGCCAGACGCTCACAGTTCACCACCCGATATTGCTGGACCACCGGGTCAAGCAGGTTGGCGATCTGCGCGGTGGCGCAGGGATCGACGAACCCGTTGGCGAAGGTCTGCGTCAGCGGACGGAAGTTCTCGGCCAGCTGCGGGATACGCACCGAAGTGTTGAAGCTGGTCTTGAAGGCGATGTCCTGGATCGGACGGTAGGTGAAGTTCACACCGTAGACGTCGGCCTTGCCTTTGACAGTCGAGTATTCCGACTGACGGTAGCTGCCGCTCAGCTCGGCGTATTCGCCCAGCCAGCTGTCGCGGAACAGCGGCACCGAGAGTTCGGCGAAGTATTCCTTCGACTCATAGGCGGTTTCCGGGAAGTCAGGGCCGGTGTTCAGGAACAGGGTGCGGTTCCCGGTATCGGCGCTACGGCCGATCGCCGAGGTCAGTTCCTTGCGCCATTCAGCGCCCAGGGCCACGCCGATCGGGCCTGCGCCGAACGGATCGAACAGCTCGCCCGACACCACGAAGGTGGCGTCTTGCTGCTCATTGATTTCCCGGACGGCGATGCTGGCGTCGACATAGTCCAGGGCTTCCTGGGACTGGTTGCCGTTACCGAAGACGTTCAGCGGACGGCAGTTCTGGACGGCCGCGCGGCCTTCCGGGGTGTCCTGCAGGTTGGCGCCGACGGGCGAAGCCCAGTCGGTCAGCAGGGCGGCTGGATTACGACGGTACTCCAGGGACGAGCGGCAAACGATGGCGCCCGGGGTGCCCATGATGCCGGCGGTGTCGACCACGGCGTCGGCGGCCAGGGCGAAGCGGAGCACGTCGACGCCGCGCTCGCGGTTCACGTTGTCAAGGCGACCGAAGGTGTACGACAGATCCCAGCGGAAGTTGTTGAGGAAGGCGACGCGATCATAGTCGCCGGTGAAGGCCAGAACGTAACGCTGGATTTCACGCGTGTTGGTCTGCGTGCGATCCGGGCCGAACAGCTGGTGGGCGGCGGACGGATTGGCCGTGTTGCCGGTCACGATCACGTTGCCGTTAACGTCGAAGCCGTAGGTGTCGTAGGTATTGAGGCCGATCGCCGTCTTCACATTGGACGGCAGGTAGGCGTTGTCATCCCAGCGCATCAGGAACTGGCTGGTGCTCAGGATGCGGTTGGTGTTGTTGACCGGCGTAAGGCTGGCGCTGTTGGTCAGGAAGATATCGAAGAACGTCGGCTGCCCTTGGTCGAAGGTGCGCTCGTCGATGTACTTGGCTTCACCGTAGACCGAGATGTTGTCGGTCAGCTTCAGGGTCGCGCCGGTCTGGAAGCGGTAGGATTCCGACTCGGGAACGCGCGAACCGGTGGCGAACGTCGCCGGATTGTCGCCGTCGCCGCCGATGTTGTACGGACGGCTCACGCCGGTCGTGGCCGTCGAGGCCTGGAACACGCGGGTGCCGAAGTTGGCCGGACGCGCGGTGTTGCCTTCGTACCAGAAGGTACGGCCCGGCTGGACCGAGTAGCAGTCGATGTTGTTGACCGCGGTACAGCCGCGGTTCGGCACGTCCGGATCCGTCAGCGGAGAAGGACGAGCGTGGCTCGCCAGGGTGGTCTGACCCCACCGCGGGCGGTCCATACGACGCAGTCCGGAGAACACGGCGTTGTCCCAGACACCGTCCACGTTCGGGCCGAACGCAGTGTTGCCCGGAGGATCGCGGTCATCTTCCAGGAACAGCGTGCCGCGACGCAGCCAGTCGATGTCCATCGAGGTGACTTCGTCGTTCAGCTCGTACTCGCCGTGCAGGTAGACGTTCAGGCGGTCGTCGAAGAAGTTCTTGCCGATCAGGCCCGAAACGCGGCGCTGCATCTGGCCGTCTTCGTTGATCGTGGCCAGGTTCACGTCGAGCTCGATCCCTTCGAAGTCCTTGCGGAGCACGAAGTTCAGCACGCCCGAGACGGCGTCGGCGCCGTAGACCGACGAGGCGCCGCCGGTGATGATTTCGATGTTCTCGATCAGCAGACGCGGGATGGTGTCGACGTCCACCGCCAGGGCGCCGCCCTGCGAACCCACGTGACGGCGACCGTCAACCAGGGTCAGCGTGCGGTTCGAGCCCAGCGAGCGCAGGTTGGCCAGCGACAGACCGCCGTCGTTCAGGCCCGAACCCGTCGTATCCGACGGAACGACCGAGTTCGACAGGGCCGGGATGGTGGCCAGGTAGTCGATGACGGTGGTCAGACCGGTTTCCAGCAGCTGCTCGCGGTTGACCTGGATCAGCGGGGTCGGCGAGTTCGTCGGGTCACGACGGATACGCGAACCGGTGATGACGACTTCGCCGAGATCGGTCGCGTCCTGGGTCGACTGACCCTGGACGGTCACGCCGGGAAGTTGGCTCTGAGCGAAGGCCGGAGCCGCCACAGCCATGACCCCCGCCAGGATCGTCGTGCCAAAGAGGTACTTGCGCTTGATTAGCATGTGTTGGGCCCCAACCGATGATGATGCAGGACGCAGCGACCGTCACAGAACGGCACACTGCTTCTCTCGGCACGCTAGCAGCAAAGATGGCGGCGACAAGAGAATGTGGCCGCATGGCGACCACTCGAGACCTGAGTTGTTACAATCCGGACACAGTCTCGCCATCCAAGCGAGAAAAACGGCCCCTTGCGGCGAGATAGCGGCAAAATGCGACCCTGCGGGCGCCACAGTCCGCCTCGGCGGCGCCTTAAAGGTTCTCGCGCAACCAGCCCGCTGCGCGGGCCACCAGGCCGCCGGCATGGGCCCTGGGAGCGTCCGCTGCGGTGATCTGCCGTGACATCAGCTTACGCGCCGAGACGGCTTCGCGCGGGCCGTAGGCGGCCCGCAGCAGCACGCCCGCCGCCGAGCAGAAGGCCGGACCGGAGGCGGCGTCGGCCAGGTGGGGAGCCCGTTGCGGCTTGCCCAGGCGGACCGGGCGGTCGAACACCCGCACGGCCAGCTCGCGCACCCCGTTCAGCTGGCTCGCGCCTCCGGTCAGGACCAGGCCGGCGCCGGGTTCCAGGCCCACGCCGGCGCTGCGCAGGCGATCCCGGAGCAGCTCCAGCGTCTCTTCCACGCGCGGGGCGATGACGGTCTTGAGCATGGCGCGCGGCACCACGACCGGTCCGGCCGACGGATCCTCGCCGCGCGGCGGAGCCTCCAGCATCTCGCGGTCCTCGTTCGCCGAGGCCATGGCGGAGCCGTGCAGGGTCTTGAGCCGCTCGGCGCCCGCCCGCGAGGTCGACAGGCCACGGGCGATGTCCGCCGTGACGTGATCGCCGCCGACGTTCAGCGATTCGATATGCAGCAGGCTGCGCCCGCCCCAGACCGCCGCCGAGGTCGCGCCGCCGCCCATGTCGATGCAGACGCAGCCGAGATCCATCTCGTCGTCTTCCAGCGCGGCCAGCGACGAGGCCACCGGCGCGGCGACCACGCCCTGCAGGTCCAGGTGCGCCAGTTCGAGGCAGTGGCTCAGGGCCGTGAAGGCGCTCTCGGCCATGGAGACGACCAGCAGGTCCAGGCCCAGCGAATGGCCGCGCATCGAGCGGGGATCATGCACGCCGCGCGCGCCGTCGACCGACCAGGCGATCGGCAGGACGTGGATCGGACGGCGGTTGGGCAGGCGAATCTGCGCCAGGGCCATGCCGATGGCGCGGGCCAGGTCGGCGTCGCCGACCGGGTTCTGGCTCAGGGAGACGCGCGACTGGACGCGGTGGCTGGCCATCTGACCGATGGCCGTGGTGACGACGACGCCCGAGACCGGCGAGCCGGCCGCGCGCTCGGCGCGCTCGACGGCGTGGCCGATGGCCTGGGCGGCCTCGTCCATGCTGATGATGCCGCCGCCCTTGATGCCGCGCGACTGGACGTGACCGGCGCCGGCGACCCGGATGGTCCGGTCCGCGTGGCGCACGCCCTCGGGCTTCATGATGAAGCAGCCGACCTTGGACTGGCCCAGGTCGAGCGCGGCCACGACCGGCGCGCGGCCCGCCGCGCCCCGACCGTCAACAGATTTGTCCACAGACCGTCCGGCCATCCCCTGCCCTCTCAAGCTCTACCGTCGTCGGCCGAGGGCCGGACGGCGACCTCTTCCGGCGTTCTCAGGTCAATCCGGGCGAAGCCCAGTTCCAGCAGGCGGCGGCGCTGGTCCATCTCGTCGAGCTGGATCAGGGCGGCGTCCTGGTTGGTGGCGGGCAGCTGGATCAGGCTGCCGTCCTTCAGGCGCAGATCCCAGCGGCGCTCGTCCACCCGCACCAGGGCGTCCAGCCGGCTCATCAGCCGCGGGCGCTGGGCGATCAGCGGCAGCACCTCGGCGGCGGCCTGTTCGGCGCCCTTGCCGACCACCAGCGGAAGATTGGGATAGCGGCCGGCGTCGGCGCCCGGGATGACCTTGCCGTGGCCGTCGATGACCCAGGCCTGGCCGGCCATCTGCCAGACGGCGAGACGGTCATGCTCGGTGACATCGATGATCAGGGTGTTCGGCAGCAGGCGTACGACCCGCGCCGACTTGACCCAACCCACCGCCTCGACCCGTTCGCGCACAGCGTTCAGGTCGATGGAGGTCATGGCCTGACCGGCGTTGAGCTGCACCGCCCGCTGGATGGCGGCGGTGGCCTCGGGGCTCTCGCCTTCGATGTAGACCTTGTCCAGCTTCAGACCCATGCCGGCGGTCACGCCGTCCAGGCCGTGGCCGATCGAGGCGCCGATCCGTTCGGCCCGCGCGCCGGTCGCCAGCACGGCGCCCAGCAGGAGCACGCCCGCCGCGATCGAGATCACCACCGCGCGCGGCGACAGGTCCAGGCGGCCGATGGCCGCCATCTTGCCGGGGATGGCCTGGGCGTTGCGAGGTGCGCGGCCGCGCCCCTTGTTTCCGGGAGCCGCGCCGCGTTTTGCGGGCTGGTTCGAACTCTGTCGCCGACCGCCGCGAACTACCGCGGGCATGAGGCGTCCTCCACCATCCACCGGACCAGGTCTTTATATGCCATCCCGCAGTAGGCGGCCTGCTCGGGAACGAGCGAGGTCGGCGTCATGCCGGGCTGGGTATTGACCTCCAAGAGGACCAGAACGTCCTTAAGATCGTCATAACGGAAGTCGGACCGGCTAACGCCTCGGCAACCCAATGCCTTGTGGGCCAGCTCGGCCTCCCGCATCGCGGCCTCGAACACATGGGCCGGCAGCTCGGCCGGAAGCTTGTGGACAGACCCGCCCGGCGCGTACTTGGCTTCATAGTCATAGAAGCCCTTCACCGGCGTGATGTCGGTCACCGTCAGGGCGCGCGGGCCCGAGGCCTCGCCGAGCACGGCGACCGCCAGCTCCTTGCCCCGGATGTAGGGCTCGACCATCACCTCTTCGCCATAGGTCCAGTCGGGCGATCCAACCTCGGCCTGCGGACCGTTGGCGCCCTCGGGCACCAGATAGACCCCGACCGACGATCCCTCGGCGTTGGGCTTGATCACATAGGGAGGCGGAAGGACGTGGCGGCGGGCCACCTCGAACCGGTCGAACAGGCCGCCGCCCGGCACCTCGACGCCCGCGGCGCGCAGGATCGACTTGGTCTTGTCCTTGTCCATGGTCAGGGCCGAGGCCAGGACGCCGGAGTGGGTGTAGGGGATCTGCAGGGTCTCAAGGATGCCCTGGACGCAGCCGTCCTCGCCCCATTCCCCGTGCAGGGCGTTCAGGATCACGTCGGGTTTCAGCGCGGTCAGCACCTGGGCCAGGTCGCGGCCCGCATCAACGCAGGTGATCCTGGCGACCTGCCCTTCCAGAGCCTTCGCGCACTGCTCGCCCGAGCTCAGCGAGACCTCGCGCTCGGACGACAGCCCGCCCATCAGGACGGCGACGTGCAGATCGGAAAGCGGGCGGGTCATGATCGGCTCCGGGCATCTTCAGCGCCCCCCAACCGATTGCCGTGGGGACGGTTAAGAAGCCTTAACCAGAAGCGGCCCGGGGCGAGATAAATTGAGGGTGACCGTTCGACGACGACGGCCGCCCGCCAACTCATGCCGCCCTGATCGCGGCCTCGTTCGGCGCGCGCGCCAGCACGATTGTCAGCCGCCCACCGCCCAGGGCGCCGGGACCGAAGCATAGATCGCCGCCCAATCGGCGCAGCTCGGCGCGATCAAAGGCCACCCCGTCCGCGGCCGGGGACGTGCGCCGGGCCGTGGCGAAGCGGCTTTCGCGCTCGGCCAGGGTCCGTGCGCCCGCGTCCTCGACGGTGACCTCCAGGTGATCTTCGCCGGCCAGGCCGACAACCACCCGAACGGTCGTTCCTGCGGGAGCGGCGTCAACGGCGGCGCCCAGGGCGTCCTGAACCAGCCGCTTCAGGCGGTCGGCGTCTATGCCGGCGCGCCAGTAGAGCTCGCCGGACAGCGCCTGCAGTGAGACCTGGGCGCGATTGGCGCGGAAGCGGGCCGAGCCGATGGCCGCCTCCACGACCTCCGCGACCGACGACGCCCGTGGCTCCCGTCCGCCGCCGTCCGCCAGCGCCACCATCTCGTGGCTGAGGCTCTCGATTTCCGCGCCGCTCTCGGCGATCCGGGCCAGAAGGTCCCGTTGACGCTCGTTCAGTTCGCCCAGGCGACCGCTTCTCAACATCTCCGCGACCGTGACCACACCCGTCAGGGGTGAACGCAGATCCTCGCCGACCTGTCCAATCAGCCGGGACTTGGCGGCGCTGTCCGTCTCGGCCAGGGCGCGGCGGCGGTCCAGTTCGGCGGCGACGACATCCAGCTCCTTCAAGAGCGCCGCGAGGGGATAGGCGGTCAGGACCAGCGCGCCGAAGAAGACCGGCACGGCGATGCCGGGGTCCACGCCGAACTGCGGCAGGCGCGCGATGGGCCCCTGCCCCAGCAAGGCGGCGCCGATCACGGCGATGGCCACGGCCCCCACGCCCAGGGCTCCGCCCCGGTCGCGATCCCTCAGCACCGCCCACCCCACCAGCGGGAAGGCCAGGAAGATGACGGGGACCTGAGCCTGCCAGCACAGAACGAAACAGACGCCGCAGATGGTCAACGGCGCCGCCAGACCCTTCAGCCATGCGCCACGAACGACAGACCCCAGCGACAGGGCGAAGGGCGCCACGATGGCCATGCCCATCATGTCGGCCAGAAGCCATGTGCCCGCCGCCCCCGCCAGCGCCTCTCCGGTCATCCCCAGCCGGACCCACATGAAGAAGGCGGCGATCAGGGTCGAGGCCAGAGGGCCGCCCAGCACGGCGCCCAGCAGGAACTGACGCAGGTCGCGCAGACCGCACAACGGCATGGCGATCCGTCGCATGAACCACGCGGCCACGGCGATCTCGACGACATTGGCGATCGGGAAGGCCACGGCGACCTCGACGGGCCGTCCCATGACCAGATTGGCCGTAACCATTCCGACCAGCGTCACCGCCAGCGCCAGCCGGCTCTCCCGCGGCGTCCGGCAGACCCGCAGGACGTAGGCCAGCACCAAGGCGTTGGCCGGCCAAAAGGCGGTTATGCCCGGCGTGCCTTCGAAGAACAGCGAGGAGGCGTAGGACAACAGGCCTGCCGTCAGACCGAGCGCGACAAGCGCGATCAGGCGAGCCGGCGTCAGACCGGGCCGGAGCGGGAAAGAGATCATGCCGCCAAGCTGGGCCAAACGTGGTGAACGGAGGCTTAAGCGCCTCAGGCCGGGCGGCCGATGCGCTTGATCTCCCAGTCCAGCTGGACGCCCGTCTTGGCCAGAACGTCGGCGCGCACGGCGTCGCCCAGACCTTCGATGTCCGCCGCGGTCGCTTCGCCCGGGTTGATCATGAAGTTGGAGTGCAGGTCGCTGAACATGGCCCCGCCCCCGGTGACCGCGTGCAGCTTGCCGCGCCAGCCCGCCTCGTCGACCAGCTTCCAGCTGGAATGACCCTCGGGGTTCTTGAAGGTCGAGCCGCCGGTCTTCTCGCGGATCGGCTGGGTCTGTTCGCGGCGGCTGGTGATCTCGCCGATCTTCGCCGACACGGCGTCCGGATCGGCGGGCGTTCCGCGATAGACGGCCTCGACCCAGATGATGTCCGCGGGCGCCTCGGAGTGGCGGTAGGTGTAGCCGAAGTCGGCCAGCGCGTAGTCGACGCGCTCGCCCTGACGGGTCAACCCCCAGGCGGAGACCAGAATGTCCTTCGTCTCCGAACCGTAGCAGCCGGCGTTCATGGTCAGGGCGCCGCCGATGGTCCCCGGAATGCCCGCATAGAACTCCAGCCCGCCGATGCCCGCTTTCGCGCTGGCTTTGGCCACCATCGAATCCAGCGCCCCCGCGCCCGCCGTGACGGTGTCGCCTTCCGCCGTCACCTGCGCCCACGGACGCCCGGCCAACCGGATCACCACGCCCTCGACCCCGCCGTCGCGCACGATGACGTTCGAGCCGACGCCCAGCACGGTCACGGGCACGGCCGGATCCAACGCCTTCAGGAAGTCGGCCAGATCGTCGGCGTCGGCCGGAATGAACAGCGCGTCAGCGTTTCCGCCCACCCGGAACCAGGTGAACGGCCCCAGCGGCTCGTTCAGCAGCAGCTTGCCACGGACGGTGGGGAGAGTGTCGTGCCAGGTCATGGGAAGTCCGATAGCGGCGCCGGAGCCGATGTCCAAGGGGGCGAACGGTCGCCTCGCCTTCGCGTGGGTTTCCGGCGCCGGTTTCACTGGCCCGCGCGCCCCTCCATGCCCTAGCCTCGGTCCATGAAGCCCGCCGCGATCCTCAAACTGGTTTTGCTATGGCTGATGGCGACGGTCGGCCTGCTGCTGGGCTGGATCGCCTTCGTCTACGCCGTCAACGTCTACACCGGGGTCTCGATCACGGCGGAGGCCGCGCTGAACCTGATCCTGACGGTTTTCCTAGCCTTCGTGGGTCTGCCGATCTTCCACCGCGCGGTCCATCGATGGTCGTGGCATGTCCGGCGCAAGCAGGATTCGGGCGCCTGGCGGATCGGCGAACCCATGCCCCGCTTCGGCTCGGAGCCGACCCCGCCGCCGCCCCGCGTGAAGAAGACGCCCGGCCAGATCGCCCTCTACGTCGCGCTCTATGCGATCGGGATCGCATCCCTGCTGGCCGCCTATGCGCCGCTGTCCCACCAACAGGCGTTGAACGAATTCCTCGGCCGGTTCAGCGCGGGGCGCGCGTCCTTCTCCAGCCTGGCCAACCTCGTCCTCATCTTCCTGCCCATGGCCCTGAGCTTCGCCGTCCTCATCCCCTTCATCGATGCGGATCAGAAGCGGATGAACGCGGGGGTGTTTGACGAGGCCGAGATCCTGCGGCTGAAGGATCGGCAGGAATGGCTGACGTCGTTCGCGACGGCCTTCGTCGTCGTCGGCTTCCTGGCCTTCATCGCCGGAAACATGATCCTGGTTCACATGGGGTAGGCGCGGCGATGAACCCGACCGAAAAACTGATGAACGGCCTCGGCCCCATGCTGACCATCTTCAGCACGATGGTCGCGTTCTATCTCGTCTTCCGCTTCGCAAAGGCCCGGAACTGGCCGGCGCCGTTGTTCACGACGCTGGTCATCGTGCTGGCCGCCGTGGCGGCGCTCTACTTCGGGCTGTCGGCGACCATGAGGTAGGCCCGGCGGTTACCCCAGCGCCTCCAGCTGCGCCGGCAGGGCATAGGCCCAGCTGGTGATGTCGCCGGCGCCCAGCAGGACGACCAGATCGCCGGGCTTCGCCTCCTCGCGGATGGCGCGCGGCAGGACGGCGGCGTTCTCCAGCGGCTGCACCGAGCGATGGCCGAAGCGGCGGATGCCGTCGACCAGCGCATGCTTGTCCACGCCCTCGATGGGCGCCTCGCCCGCCGGATAGACATCGGCCACGATCACCGCGTCCGCGTCCGAGAAGCAGGTGGAGAACTCCTCCATCAGGTCGCGCAGGCGGGTGAAGCGGTGCGGCTGGACCACGGCGATGACGCGGCCCTCGGCTACCTGACGCGCGGCCTTCAGCACGGCGGCGATCTCGACCGGGTGGTGGCCGTAGTCGTCGATCACGCGCACGCCGTTGGCCACGCCCGTGGTGGTGAAGCGCCGCTTGACCCCGCCGAAGCCGGCCAGGCCGGCCTTGATCGCCTCGTCCGACACGTCCAGCTCGCGCGCCACGGCGATGGCGGCCAGGGCGTTGGAGACGTTGTGCCAGCCGGCCATAGGCAGGTGCAGACCCTCGATCCGGATCGGCTCGTCCAGCGCGGCCAGGCCCTGCTGCTGGATCACCACGTCGAAGCGGCAACCGTCGGGACCCATGTCGCAATTCTCGGCCCGGACCATGGCCTGCGGGTTGATCCCATAGGTGACCAGACGCCGGTTATCGATCGAGGCCACCAGCCGCTGCACCTCGGGGTGGTCCAGGCAGACGGCGGCGAAGCCGTAGAAGGGGATGTTCTCGACGAAGTCCACGAACGCCTTTCGGACGCCGTCGAAGTCGCCGTAGTGGTCCAGGTGCTCCGGGTCGATGTTGGTGACGATCGCCACCGTCGACTTCAGGCGCAGGAAGCTGCCGTCGCTCTCATCGGCCTCGACCACGATCCAGTCGCCATCGCCGACCTTGGCGTTGGTGCCGTAGGCGTTGATGATCCCGCCGTTGACCACCGTCGGGTCCAGTCCGGCGGCGTCCAGCAGGGCCGCGACCATCGAGGTCGTCGTCGTCTTGCCGTGGGTGCCGCCGACCGCGATGGAGAACTGCAGCCGCATCAGCTCGGCCAGCATCTCGGCCCGGCGGACCAGCGGGATGCGGCGCTCGCGCGCGGCCATCATCTCGGGGTTGGTGGCCTTCACCGCCGTCGAATAGACCACCGCCGAGACGCCGTCGGCGACGTGCGCCGCGTCATGGCCGATGAAGACCTTGGCGCCCAGCTTCTCCAGCCGCTCGGTGTTGGCGCTGGCCTTGGCGTCCGAGCCCTGCACCGCATAGCCGATCTTCAGCATGATCTCGGCGATGCCGCTCATGCCGATGCCGCCTATGCCGACGAAGTGGACAGGGCCGAGGTCGAACGGAACGGGGCGAAGGCGAGCGATCATCGAAGCGGACTAGCAGGGGTTTGAAGGGAATGCATCACCCCGCTGCGGCGCCCCGCCCGTCCCATCAGTCCTCCGACACGAAGTCCTGCGCGAACTCCGGGCCGTCTTCGGCGCCGTCCAGCAGCGGGGTCTCGTCGCCGTCGGGCGAGCGCGTCGGGTCGGGGACCTCGAAGCCGACGGGGATGGACAGGTCCAGCAGGCCCGCGGCCTTCATCTCCTGAACGCCCGGCAGATCGTACAGGCTGGCCAGGCTGAAGTGTTCCAGGAACTTGTCGGCGGTGGCGTAGGTCACCGGGCGGCCCGGCGTGCGCCGCCGCCCCTTCAGCTTGACGAACCCCATCTCCAGCAGCAGGTCCAGCGTGCCCTTGGACAGGGAGACGCCGCGCACGCTCTCGATTTCGGCCCGAGTGCAGGGCTGATGGTAGGCGATGATGGCCAGGGTCTCGAGCGCGGCCTTGGACAGGCGGCGCGGCTCCTCGCGCTCCTCGGTCATCATGAAGCTGAGGTCGGCGGCGGTGCGGAAGCGCCAGCGGTCGGCGACGCACTCCAGCTCCACCCCCCGCCCCTGATAGCGCTCGCGCAGGCCCGAGATGGCCCCACCCACGTCCGCGCCCTCGGGCAGGCGTCGCGCGATCTCGGCCGCCGACAACGGCCCGGCGGCGGCGAACAGCAGCGCCTCGACGCGGCGCTCGATCTCCATGTGATCGGGGGCGAACTGGAGGCTCATGGGGTCAGCTCCAGCGGGAAGCCCTGGCCGCGGCGCTTGAGGAAGATGTCGGCGAAGGCCTCGGCCTGTTTCACATCCATGGCCCCCTCCTTCACCAGTTCCAGACTGGCCGACAGGGTGGACGCCGTATAGCTGGCCTGCGAGGGTCCTTCCTCATCGCCGTGCTTTTCGGGGGCGATCTTTTCCAGCGGCGTCCACTGCTCCAGCCGGGGCAGGACCTCGCGCAGCCAGTCGCGCGCAGCCTCCAACTGGAAGGCCTCGACCCGCTGGCCGGGATTGTAGCGCCGCTGCTCCTCGCGCCGCCGCTGCTGCACATAGGCGGCCATCAGCTCGTAGAGGCTGGCGTCGATGCGGTCGGACGGGATGATGACCAGCGCCTCGGGATCGCCGCGGGTGAAGACGTCGCGCTTCAGCTGGGGCCGCGACTGGATCGCCTCCACCGCCTTGCGCATGGCCTCCAGCTTCTGCAGGCGGAAGGCCAGGGCGGCGGCCATCTCCTCGGCCGGGACCTCGTCGCCCTTGCCCTTCTCGTTGCGCGGCAACAGCAGGCGCGACTTCAGATAGGCCAGCCAGGACGCCATCACGAGATAGTCGGCGGCCAGGGCGAAGTTGCGCCGCCGCGCCTCGTGCACGAAGGCCAGATACTGTTCGGCCAACCGGGTGATGGACAGCTTCAGCAGGTCCACCTTCTGCGTCCGCGCCAGCGCCAGCAGCACATGCAGCGGGCCTTCATAGCCTTCCAGGTCGACCACGAAGGCGTCGCGTTCGTCCGCCTGGTCGACGGCCGCGAAGTCCAGATTGGGCTGGAAGGCATCTGTCATGGGATCAGGCCTGCGCCTCCCCGACGTCCGGTCCCCTGGCGGCGTTCAGGCGGCCGGCCAGCATGGCGTCGAACCGGTCGCGGGCCTCGCGCTCGTCCAGCGGTTCGGGCGTGTGGACGATGCGGGCCAGGGCCGCCTCGGCTCGCCGCGCCGCGCCGCCCTTCAGCTTGCCGACGCCCTCGGCCACCTGACGCATCTCGGCCATGTCGCCGTTCCAGTGGATGACCAGGTCGCAGCCGGCCTTCAGCGACATCCGCGCCCGCTCGGTCAGAGTGCCCTTCAGCGCATTCATCACCAGATCGTCGGACAGCAGCAGGCCCTTGAAGCCCAGCCGCTCGCGGATCAGCTTGATCGCCTTCCTCGACTGGGTCGCCGGACGCTTCTTGTCGATGGCGGTGAAGACGATGTGCGCTGTCATGCCGATGGGCATGTCGGACAGGGCCTTGAACGGCGCGAAATCCCAGGCGTCCAGCGTGTCCAGATCGGCGTGCACCGTCGGCAGCTCCTTGTGGGTGTCGGCGAAGGCGCGGCCGTGCCCCGGCATGTGCTTGATCACCGGCAGCACCCCGCCGGCCAGCAGTCCTTCGGCCGCCGCCCGGCCCAGTTGCGCCACCGTCGCCGGATCGCGGGCATAGGCGCGGTCGCCGATGATGTCGTGGGCGCCCGGCACCGGGACATCCAGCACCGGCAGGCAGTCGACGTTGATCCCGACCGCCTTGAGATCATGCGCCATCAGCCGGGCGCCCAGCCGGGCCAGTTCGCGCGCCGTCAGCGGATCGTTGGTCGCCTTCAGATAGGCCTCGCCCGGCGGATATTTGGGCCAGTGGGGCGGCCCCATCCGCTGCACCCGGCCGCCTTCCTGATCGATCAGGATGGGGGCGTCCCAGCCGACGCTCTCGCGCAACTCGCTGGTCAGGGCCCGCACTTGGTCCGGGCTCTCCACATTGCGCCGGAACAGGATGAAGCCCCACGGCCGGGCGTCGGCGAAGAAGGCCTTCTCCTCCGCCGTCAGCCGATGGCCGCTACAGCCGTAGATCGCCGCGGAGGTCACCGGGCCTCAGCGCACGATGCAGTCGTCGCCGGCCGACTTGATGGCGGTGCACAGGGCCGTGGCCTGGTCGCGGCTGAGGCCTGTCACCGTGGTGCGGTAGAGGGTCGAGCCGGTGGACGAGGTCACCTCCTGCACCCGGCGGCTGGCGCCGCGGGTCAGCGACGGATAGCGACCCACGACCTGGCCGTACTCGCGTTCGGCGATGGCGGGCGTCGAAAAGGCGCCGATCTGCACGCCCGAGGTTCCGCCGGCGGCGGGCGGCGTAGCGGGCTCGGCCTTCTCGGCCGGCGGCGCCGTCACGGCGGGCGGGGTCGGACGGGTCACGGGCGCCGGCAGGGGCGCGCCCTCGACCGGACGCGGCAGCGGGCGCGGCTGGACCGTTTCCGGCGGCGGGGTGAAGGTCGGGGTCGCGGTCGGAGCCTCGGCGCCGGCGTAGACGTCGATGCCGGCCTCGGGGTCCACGGGCTGGGCGTCGATCGGCGCGGCGGCCTTCATGTCGCCGACGGGCGTGCCCACGGCGGGCGGGGCGTCGTTCGAGGAGCGCGGGCCGGCGCGATAATAGACCACCACGGCGATGATCAGCAGCACCAGCACCACGCCCGAGATGATCAGGGTCAGCGGCGGGGACTTGCCGCCGCCTCCGCCGCCGCCGCCAGGTCCGCCCCGGCGCGGATCATAGCCGCCGCGATCAAACGGCAGGTCGTCGTCGGTCGGCGGGGTGTAGGCGCCGCGGTCGCGGCCCGGGTTCGGACGATAGGGATCTTCGTGGGACATGGCCGCGCCTTGGATACGTCGCCGACCGCGAATCGCCCGCGTCGGCCAGCTACTCTACCCGCCCCGGCTGGGGTTACGAATCACAGATCGAGCGCCAGGTCGAGGCTGAACAGCTTCTTGTGTTCCTCAATGGCGTAGCGGTCTGTCATGCCGGCGATGTAGTCGCACACCGCCCGGGCCCGCCGGGTCTCGTCGCCGCCGCGGGCGGGGCCAGACCATTCCGGCGGCATGGTCTCGGGCTCAGCCATGAACAGCTGGAACATCTCGGCCAGAATCCGCCGCGCCTGGCTGCGGGTCCGGTTGACGCGGTAGTGGCGATACATCCGTTCGAACAGGAATTTCCTCAGCACGCCCAGGTCCGCGAGCATGGCCGGCGAAAAGGCGACCAGGGTCCTGGCGGCCATGCGCACGTCCTCGGTGGAGCGGATGTTGTCCGCCTCCAGCCGCCGCTCGGTCTCGGCCAGCACGTCCTCGATCATGACGCCGATCATGCGGCGCACCGCCTCGATGCGGACCATGCGCTCGTCGATCGCCGGCCAGTCAGCGCGGACGCCGCGCAGCACCGGCCCGATCAGGGGCACCTCGGACAGATCGTCCAGGGTGAACAGACCCGCCTGCACCCCGTCGTCCACGTCGTGGTTGTTGTAGGCGATGTCGTCGGCGATGGCGGCGGCCTGGGCCTCCAGCGAGGCGAAGCTGTTCAGGCGCAGGTCCCAGCCCGGCGCATAGTGGGCGATGGCCTGCCAGGCGGGCTCGTCCAGACGGTGGCTGACGGGGCCGTTGTGCTTGACCACCCCCTCGACCGTCTCCCAGCTCAGGTTCAGGCCGTCGAACTGGGGATAGCGCTCCTCCAGCTTGGTCACGACGCGGAAGGTCTGGACGTTGTGGTCGAAGCCGCCCCACGGGGCCATCTGGGCCTGCAACTCGTCCTCGCCCGCATGGCCGAAGGGCGGATGGCCTAGGTCGTGGGCCAGCGCCACCGTCTCGGCCAGGTCGGTGTCCAGCCTCAGCGCATGCGCCAGCGAGCGGGCGATCTGCGCCACTTCCAGGCTGTGGGTCAGGCGGGTGCGGTAGTGGTCGCCCTCGTGCGCCACGAAGACCTGGGTCTTCTCCTTGAGGCGGCGGAAGGCCGTGGCGTGGATGATCCGGTCGCGGTCGCGGGCGAAGGCGTTGCGGGTGCGGCTGATCGGTTCCGGGGACAGCCGGCCTCGGCTGTGCTCGGGATATTCGGCGTAGGACGCGCGCTCAGGGATCAAGTTCGGCTGCTCATTCGCTCAGGCGCCCTTTGCGAACGCCCGTCCGCGCCTCATATAGGCCTGCGTGAGCACCGTCCAATCCGCCCCCGCCTTCGCCGTCTCCGCCCCCACGGGCGGACATGGCCTGACCCTGTCCGAAACCGCCGCCCGGCGGCTGTCGGCCCTGGGCGAGGCCGAGGGCCATCCGGTGCTGCTGCGCGTCGCCGTGGACGGCGGCGGCTGCTCGGGCTTCCAGTACCGGTTCGAGTTGATCGAGGCCGGCGACGCCGACGACATCCGCATCGAAACCGACGGCCAGGCCGCCGTGGTCGACACGGTCTCCCTGCCCTTCCTCAAGGGCTCCGAGATCGCCTTCGTCGATGACCTGGCGGGCGCCCAGTTCGTGGTGCGCAACCCGAACGCGGCGTCCAGCTGCGGCTGCGGCGTCAGTTTCTCGATCTGATCGCAGATACCGCCGCGCAAGCCCTGACGTCAGATGTTCCGGTCACTCGGGCCTGCCCGCGCGCGACGCCACAGGAAAAGACCGGCCGGGACCGCCAGGACGATGGCGACCAGCGAGGCGACCAGCGCGAGGCCGGGCCCCGTCGGCTCGTCCCTGACCTCCTCGCCGGCCGGACCGCCCGGCATGACGGAATAGCTGCCCCGGCCACCCCGGTCCGGCAACCACCGGGGCGCCTCCGCCCGGTCGCCCGCCAGATAGTCGAGCCCGGCCAGGTTCCACAGGACGCTGCTCTCGAACGGATCGTCGCTGAACGGCTCGGGTGAGTGGTGAGACACCGTGACGGGGTAGTAGGCGGTGTTGCAGGACAAGGCTGTCCGCCGCGCCCCGTCAGGGCCGATCGGGCACCAGCGCCGGGCGTTCGGAGCCACCGTCCACGACACGCCGTTCCGGAAGCAGCTCAGCACGCGATGTTCGGGACGGATCACCGTCGCCCCCGCTTCGTCCCTCATGCCCCACAGGCCGTTCTGGCGGAACAGGGTCAGGCCGCCTTCGCAGGTCAGACTGGGACGCGGCGGCTTCGGCTCGGCGATCCTCTCACCCGAGCCGTCGATCCAGTACGTCTCCTCGCCGATCCCGACCTGGTACGTTCCCCCGCCGGCGCTGAGGGTGTCGAAGCGGGGCGACACGATGAACCGTCCACGACCGTCGATTAGCCCCCATTTGCCGCCCAGCTTCACCGCCGCGTGTTCGCCGTCAAACCGGTGGACGCTCTCATATCCGCGCGCGCCGCCCAGCAGCGTCCCGTCGGGCATGAACAGGAACCATCGGTCGTCCCGTTGCAACGGCAGGGCCGATGCGCAGTCGCGCTCCGTCAGGTAGCTGCTCTCGAAAAGGCCGACGCTGCCTCCGCCGTCCGGACGATGGGCCTCCACCTTTCCGTTGCGATGACGCAGCACGCGGCCGTCAGGGCAGGCCAGATAGACCGACCCCTCCTGCTGATCCGGCAGCAGGGCGCCGTCCGGTCCGATGCTGCGCCAGGTCTCTCCGATCCGGACCCGCGGCAGGGCGCCGCCTTCGGGAACCTGAACGCCGTCGAAATAGCGGCCGCCCAGCAGGCTCCCGTCAGGCTTGACCAGTCCGTCGTTCGACTGGCCATCGGGGGCGTCGCTGCCCGACGGCCCAACAGTCCGCTGTCCCACACCATAGCCGCCGCGCCAGTAGCCCAGCCATCCGAAGGTGGTGGGAACCACCAGCCTGCCATCCCGGTCCACGGCGCCGGACAGGACGCTGAACCGCCGCTCCATTGGCGGCAACGCGGGATCGGGCAGATTGCGGACGATCGCCCGCCCGTCCATCAGCCGCTGCACGTGGCTGTAGCGCGGCTCGACCTGCCAGGAGCCGTCGGCGCGCATCAGGCCCCAGACCTCTCCGTCAGGGCTCGGCGGCCTGGCCCAGACCAGGCCGCGGGCCGGGTCGTCGAAGAACGAGAAGGTGAGCGTCTTCTCGGTGAGCCAGCCCCGGCGCAGGTGATAGAGGCCCCCGTCCCCGACATTGGCCTGCATCAGGTCATCGCCATAGGCATGGCCGCCGCCGTCCGTCGGCAGAGCGATGAAGACCTCCCCGGCGAAGGGCAGTATCCGCTTGAACTGCGGCGCGAGGACAATCCGCCCGCGACGATCGATCACGCCCGCCGCCTCGCCGACCCGGATTTCCGCGAAGCCGCCCTGGAAGGGGCCCACGTCCTCGAAGGTCGGCGGGATGACCACGGCGCCTGTCTGGTCGATATAGCCCCAGCGGCCATCGACCCGGACGGCGGCCAGACCGTCATGGAAGCGCTCGGCCACCTCGTAGCGGAAGGGCAGGCGGACGGCCTCGGTCTCCCGATCCACATAGCCGCACAGCTGGAAATGGCCGCCGCAGCGGATCAGCCAACGGCCCGGGTCGGCCTGGGCCGCCGCGCCGGACGCCCCCGCCATGGTC
This sequence comes from Brevundimonas sp. GW821-FHT12C05, assembly GCF_058807475.1. Lineage (NCBI taxonomy): Bacteria > Pseudomonadati > Pseudomonadota > Alphaproteobacteria > Caulobacterales > Caulobacteraceae > Brevundimonas > Brevundimonas sp. GW821-FHT12C05. Next base: position 18,598 of record NZ_JBXAQS010000006.1, on the reverse strand, counting down.
AGGATCGCCGCGATGATCGCCGCCCGCATGCCCATCTCCCGATTGACCTCGGGGCCAGCATCGGCGGCGGCTCGGCAATTTCCCGTTACCGACGAACGTTAACGGCGCCGCCGGCGTCTAGTCCCGCACCAGCCCGCCATCGACCACCAGGTTCTGGCCCGTCACCGCCCGGCTCCAGGGCGAGGCGAAGAACAGGACGGCGTCGGCGAACTCTTCCGGGGTGGTGACCGAGCGCAGCGGGGTCATGCCGGCGATCAGGTCGAAGACCGCCTCGGGCGTGGCCGCGCTGGCGTCGGTGGTCCGGAGCAGGCCGCCGGAGACCATGTTGACGGTGATCCCCTGCGGGCCCAGGTCGGCCGCCGCCGTGCGGGTCAGGCTGAGCAGGGCGGCCTTGGCGGCGGTGTAGTCGTGATAGGGCACCACCGGGTTCTGGAACAGGTTGGTGCCGATGTTGACCACCCGGCCGAAGCCGATCCCGGCCATGCCCGGCGCCGTGGCCTGAATGACGTTCAGGGCCCCGCGCACGACGGTGGCGAACTGATCCTCCATCTCGGACCAGTCGAGGTCGGCGAACTGCGACCGGCCGTCCCCATTGAAGCTGTAGTCCAGGGCGTTGTTGACCACGGTGGTGACCGGGGCGCCGAAGACGTCCTCGGCCATCGCCACCATCTCGTGCACCGCCTCGCGGTCGGTGACGTCGGCGCGGAAGGCGACGGCCTGTTCGGGAAACTCGTCGACCAGTTCTCGGGCGGCAGCCTCGCTGGCGCGGAAGTTGACGACCACGCGCGCGCCCTGGGCGGCGAAGGCGCGGATCACGGCGGCGCCGACGCCGCGCGCCCCGCCGGTGACGAGGACGATCTGCTCTTCGAGTTTCATCAGGCCAGGGTCTCCTGGAAGCGGACCGGTCGGCCATGGGCCGAGCCCTGCAGCTCGCCGTCGCGCATGACGACGCGGCCGCGCACGATGGTGGCCTTGGCCTGACCCGTGGCCTCGAAGCCGTCGAACGGGGTCCAGCCCGAGCGGGTGGCCATGTCCTCGTGCTTGAGGACGTGCTTCGCCTTCAGGTCGACGATGGTCAGGTCGCCGTCATAGCCCTCGGCCATGCGGCCCTTGCCGGCGATGCCGAAGACGCGGTTGGCGCCGTGGCTGGTCAGGTCGATGAAGCGGTCCAGCGTCAGACGCCCGTTGGCGACGTGGGTCAGCATGACCGGCACCAGGGTCTGCACCCCCGGCATGCCCGAGGGCGAGGCCGGATAGGGCCGGGCCTTCTCCTCCAGCGTATGCGGCGCGTGGTCCGAGCCCAGCACGTCGGCGACGCCCTGCTCCACCCCGCGCCACAGGCCGGCGATGTGGTAATTGTTGCGGATCGGCGGGTTCATCTGGGCCAGGCCCTTGAGCCGCTCATAGGCCTCGTCGCCGTCCAGGGTCAGATGCTGGGGCGTGACCTCGACGGTGGCGACGTCCTTGTGCCCGGCCAGGAACTCGATCTCTTCCGCCGTGGTGACGTGCAGCACGTGGATGCGGGCGCCGGTCTCCTTGGCCAGCCCGACCAGGCGGCGGGTGGACATGATGGCGCTCTCGGGGTCGCGGACCTCCGGGTGGCTGGTCCAGTCGCCGGTGCGGGCCAACGGCCGGCGCTCGACCAGCCGGTACTCGTCCTCGGAGTGGAAGGTGGCGCGGCGCTTCACATGGCGCAGGACCTCGCGCACCCCGTCGTCGTCGGCCACCAGCAGGGTGCCGGTCGAGGCGCCCATGAAGACCTTGACCCCGCAGCAGCCCGGCAGGCGCTCCAGCTCGGCCAGGTATTTGGCGTTCTCGTGAGTGCCGCCGATGTAGAAGGCGTGGTCGGTCCACATGCGGTCGCGGGCGCGGTCCAGCTTGTCGGCCAGGGTGTCCGGATCGGTGGTGTTGGGCTCGGTGTTCGGCATCTCGAACACGGCGGTGACGCCGCCCAGGGCCGCGGCGCGCGACCCGGTCTCCAGGTCTTCCTTCCACTCCAGGCCGGGTTCGCGGAAGTGGACCTGGGTGTCGATCACGCCGGGCAGGACCGTCAGGCCCGTGGCGTCGAACACCTCGCCCGCCGAGGCCTGGCTGAGGTCGCCGATGAAGGCGATCTTGCCGTCGACGATGCCGACGTCGGCGAGGCCGCGTCCGGCGTGATTGGCGACTTCGCCGCCGCGAACGATCAGGTCATAGGTCATGGGCCGCCTGAATAGTCCGAAAGCGGGCGGAAGGCAGGGCGCCCGCGCAAAAAAAAGACAGTGCGAAGAGTGCGAACAGTGCGGATCGAAAACACCGTCCGAAGCGTCCGATGCGTTCGGATCAGGTGAGCATCATGCCATGCGGATGCGTCGGTTCCGGACGGGTCAGGCCCGCTCGGCCAGCACCTTCTTGGCGGCCTTGAGCACGCGGTCGGCGGGGACCTCGTTCATGTGCAGGATGGCCTGGTTGAGGCCCGGGTCGATCTTGCGGAACTCCTCCACCGAGCGAGGGCCGCGCACGACCACGCCGGTCCACGGACCGCGCACCGTCTCGTCGGAGGGGCCGTAGGCCGCCACCAGGGGTGCGCCGGCGGCGACCGCCAGCTGGGTCCAGACCGAGTCGCCGCCCAGATAGAGGGCCGCCCGTTCGAGCACCGCCAGCGCCTGCACCATCGACAGCCGGCCGGGCAGTTCGCTGGTGCGGTTGCGCGGCATGGCCAGGCGGATGGTGTGGCCCGCGTCCTTGTCCTTCTCGTCGCCCAGCACGACCACCCGGCCGCCCGCCAGCGGCCCGTCGTTGGTCAGGGTCGCGGCCAGGCCGGCGTAGCGCTCCGACGGCCATTCCCGGCCCACCCATTCGGCGCCCGGCGCGATGACCAGCAGGGGCGCGCCGTCCTGCGGCAGGAGGGCGTCGACGGAGGCGCGCGTGGCGTCGGAGACGAACAGTCTCGGGGCCGGGATCTCGTCCAGTTGCAGCACGCGGGCGGCCAGTTCTACCTTGTGCACGCCCGCCTCGTCCTTACCCCGCACGGCTCGCTTCTGGCGGCTGAGCTTGCCCGAGAAGGTGGTGCCGCGCATGTCGACGATCAGGCCCCACTTGATCGCGCGCACCTGGTTCCACAGGCTCAGCCACTCGAGCCGGCCCTCCTTCTCCAGCACGATCAGCTTGTCGAGGCGCGGGGTGTCGGCGAACAGGGGCGCGCTGTGCGGGGAGCCGACAATGGTGAAGCTGGCCTGGGGCATGACGTCGACCAGGTACGCGAGGACGCCTGAGGACATCACTGCGTCTTCTGCGCCGGCCTCGGCGAGGTAGAGAATGGGGAAACGGCCCGCCATGAGCCGGTTGTATAGAGATTCTCGTCACGTCAGCGGGACATGACGCCCTGACGCAAGCAAGCTGTGGACGGACGGACTTTGGTTGACCCGGTCCCGGCTTTCTGGCGTGGCTCCGCGATGACCCTCCCCCTCCTTCCCGGCCGCGAATGCGGCGGCTGCGTCGAATGCTGCCGGGTCATTCCGTTGGACCTACCCGAGCTGGCCAAGCCGACGGGCGAGCTGTGCGGCTATTGCGTCGACGGTTCGGGCTGCGCCGTGCATGCGATCCGGCCGCAGACTTGCCGGATCTGGTTCTGCCTGTGGCGGGTGATCGAACTGGGCGACGACTGGCGGCCCGACCGCAGCGGGATCATCGTCCGCCCCGACGGGATCGATGAGGGGGTGATCACCCTGTACATCCTGCGCCGGAGCGCCTTCCTGGCGTCGGAAGAGATGTTCGTCGTGGTCGCCGGCTGGCTGGCCGAGGGGATCGAGGTGGCGTTGAGCGTGCCGGGGCCAGTGGGCTTCTTCCCCGCCCGCGCGGTGGTCACGGAATGGTTGAGGCCGGCGGTGGAGGCGGGCGATCCGGCGTCGTTCGTGAACCGGGTGATTCGCTCATTGGACAAGCTGGAGGAACACGACTGGCAGCCTGACGGGATCAGCGCGCGATATGATGTGGGGGGTTGACCGGCTTCCCGTCCAAGGCGACGACCCGCCCCTGTCGATCCAGCGTGGCCACCGGTACAGAGGCTTCCGTCGCCTCCACGGCCCGGGCATCCCGCTCTATGCTCCAGCCGTGGAACAGCAGCATGCAAAGCATCACGACAGCGATGAGATAGAAGGACCAGCCTTCACGAAGGGTCGGGGGTGGTTTGAGCCGCATCATCTGGTTTCTTCCTTCGGCGGCAGCATCCTCAGCATATCCTTATCCAGGCTGAGCGCCATGCCAGCGTTGCGCCCGGCCAGGGTCGCGACCCGGTATTCCGCCGCCGTGCCGAGGATCAGCGAGGCCTCCGAGACGGTCAGGCCGTAGTCCTGCTCCAGCCACTGGATCATGGCCCCGGTCGCGGCGCGGACCGCCTCGTCGAGCGAGGACGCCTGACCGAGGACCGTGATCCTGTCGGCGGTCTCGATGCGCGGCGCGGCCAGGGGGCGGGCGGGCAGGATCTGGACGCTGAACTCCACGTCCAGCGAGGTTTCCAGCGCCCATTGGGTCGTCTCGCCGTCGCCCTGGAGCGCGTGGCCGTCACCGAGGAACAGCATGGCGCCCGGCTGGAACACCGGCAGGTAGACGGTCGCTCCTTCGCCCAGCTGGTTGAAATCCATATTGCCGCCCCAGCGGCCGGTGTCACCCGCGGACTGGGCCGCGAAGCCGAAGTCCGGGGCCACGCCGACGCCGCCCAGCATCGGGCGCACGGGGACAACATAGTCCTTCAGCCGCTCGGGCGGATCCTCCAGCCGCGCCGTGCCCGCCGCGCGGTCCAGCCGCCAACGCACCCGCTGGCCCAGACCGGCCGACCGCGACGCCAGCCCCAGCGACATCGCTCGTCCAGCCACGCCGTCGAGGCTGTCCGCATAGTCCCGGTTCAGCGCCAGCCGGCGGATATGCACGGCCAGGACGTCGCCGGGCATGGCGCCCGCGACGAAGAAGGGGCCCGTCTGGGGATTGCCGTACAGGGCGACGACCCGACCATTCTCGTCCACGCCGCCGGAATCGATGGTGCGGGTCGAGACGACGTCGCCCGGCTGGATGATCAGGGCCGGGGGCAGGTCGGCGGTGAAGGTGTTGGAATAGCTGACGGGATCGAGACGGCGGGGTCCGGGCGCGCCGGTCGGCAGCGCCAGCCGCCGTGCGGTGAAGGCGTGCCGCGCCCTTGGCCCAGCGTTGCTGGTGTCCGGATAGTCGGCCCAGCCGGTCATGGCCTCGCCGGTTTCCGTTCCCTCGAACCGGTAGGGCACGCCATGGGTGTCGACGGCGGCGAAGCTGAGCCAGTCGCCCTGTCGCTCGCCGGTCAGGGTCCAGCCGTTGAACGCCCCGGACAGCGTCCGTCCTGTCTCATCCAGGGTCAGCAGGGTATGCTCGGCGTTGCCCCAGCGATCGACTGACACCAACCAGGTTTGAGGTTCCGCCGTCGCGGGAGTCGCGAGCGCCAGAAGCGCCATCGGCAGAAGCCATCGCCGCATCACCCAATCCTCCGCCTGACAACGGGCCGGACGCTAGCGCTCCGCCGGCGCCGGGCAAGTGAAGCTTCGGACAGGTTGGATGGGGACCGCCGAGCCGGCCCTACTGATAGCCCAGCGCCGCGAACTGCTGCTTGAGCAGGAAGTAGCTGCCGAACGCCGCCACGGTCACGACCGCCATCAGAATCCAGCCGACCACCGTGAGCTTGCGTTCCTCGGGGTTGCGGTAGGGCACGCGGTCGCCGACCAGCAGGAAGAACAGGCCGAAGATGAGCAGCAGCGGCGCCAGGACGAACAGCTTGATGTCGTAGTGGACCTCCGGCGCTTGGGCGCGAGCCGCCTCGAGCGGTGAAAGGATGCCCCACCAGGCGGTGGCCACTCCAAGCCCCAGGGCGACGAGGCCGCCGAGGCGGTGCAGAAGGTCCCTGATCATCATCCGGCTCCAACCCTGTGACGGGGCCAACCTAGCACGCAGCGCCGTACCGGCCATCGGGCATCAGGCCCGGGCGCTCCATGTTTTGCGATTGACTCGCATTATTGTTCGCACTACGCCGCGCCAGCTTTCAAGCCCGGGGATTTTCGATGGTTCGCAACCGATTGCTGGCGTCCTGCGCCGCAGCCGCTTTCACGGTTTTCGTCAGCGGCGCCGCCGCGGCCCAGGAGATCGAGGCGGTCCAGGATCCGGGCGGCGCGGCCACGCTCGACGAGGTCATCGTCACGGGCGAGAAGACCAATCGGTCGCTGCAGGAAACCCCCGCCAGCGTCGGCGTGACCACCGCCCGGCGGATTGAGCAGGAAACCATCCAGATCCTGGGCGAGGTGCTGCAGCGCACCGCCAACGTCTCGGAAACCTACGGCCACCAGGGCTTCACCATCCGGGGCGTCAACAACCAGGGCGTCTCGGGCGGCGGCGACGCGGCCTTGACCACTATCTACGTCGACGGCGCGCCCCTGCCCTCGGCCATCACGTCCAGCGGCCCGACGGACGCCTGGGACATGCGCCAGGTCGAGATTTTCCGCGGCCCGCAATCGACGCTGCAGGGGCTGAACGCCCTGGGCGGCGCGGTGGTGATGCGCTCCAACGACCCGACCTTCGACTGGGATGCGCGCGTCCGCGCGGTGATCGCCGACCCGGAGGATCGCGCCTTCGCCTTCGCAGGCGGCGGCCCGCTGATCGCCGACCAGCTGGCGTTCCGGGTCTCGGCCGAGAAGCGCGACAGCGACGGCTTCACCCGCAACACGACCCGGAACGCACCCGAGGACCCGACCGACACCCTGACCGTCCGCGCCAAGCTGCTGTGGACGCCGACCGCCCTGCCCGGCTTCGAGGCCCGGCTGGGCTACACCCGGTTCGAGGGCGACGGCAGCTATATGTTCAACTACACCGACGTCGGCTCGCCGGACTTCTACGAGAACCGGAAGGCGACGGCGAACACCCCGAACAGCTCAACCGTGGACGCCGACCTGGCGACGCTGGAGTTGTCTTATCCCCTGTCCGACGCCCTGACCCTGTCGGCCGTCACCTCGTGGAGCAGCATCGACAATTTCGCCCAGTACGACGGCGACGGCGGGGCGGCGAACATCTCGTACGGCCACAACACCAGCAGCTTCGACACCCTGACCCAGGAACTGCGCCTGAACTATGCGGGCGATCGCCTGCGGGGCCTGCTGGGCGCCTTCTACTACAACCGCGACCAGCAGACGGACACGGTCAGCCGCACCGACGTGACGACGCCGGTTCCGACCATCGTGGCCCTGCTGCGAGCCAACGGCCTGGACGCCGCGACCGCCAGTTTCGTCGCCAATCTCTACGCCCAATCCCTGCCGGTCATCCCGGTGAACTTCACCTCGGCCGCGCCGAGCGAGGTCCAGACCTATGCGCTCTTCGGCGACGGCGCCTTCGACCTGACCGACCGGCTGTCGCTGATCGGCGGCTTCCGCTGGGATCACGAAGAGAACCAGATTCAGGTCCAGCAGAACGCGGTCTTCGTCGGGACCTATCCGAACCCGCTGGCCTTCGGCGCCCCGGGCTCGCCCCTGTACATGGCCGTTACGGGGATCAACGCCGGCGTCGCCGGGCTGGTGAGCCAGGCCAGCGCCTCGACCCCGCCGGCCGACCGGACCTTCGAGGCCTTCCTGCCCAAGCTGGGCGTGCGCTACGAATGGACGCCGGACCTGTCGACCGCCTTCGTGATCCAGCGCGGCTATCGGTCGGGGGGCTCCAGCGCCAACACCGCGCGGTCGCAGGTCTTCGCCTATGATCCGGAGTACACCTGGAACTACGAAGGCTCGCTGCGCTCGGTCTGGCTGGACGGCGCCCTGACGGTCAACGCCAACGCCTATTACGTCGACTGGACCGACCAGCAGGTGTCGGTGAATTTCGGCCTGAACACCTATGACTACAACACCGTCAACGCGGGCAAGTCGCACCTGTACGGCGCCGAGCTGGAGGCCAGCCACCGCGTCAGCCAAGCCTTCGACTGGTACGGGTCGGTCGGCTATTCCAAGACCAAGTTCGATGAGTTCGTCACCAGCATCTCGGGCACGACCAGCGACCTGAGCGGCTCGGAGTTTTCCTATGCCCCGCGCTGGACGGCGGCGCTGGGCGGCAACTACCGGTGGGGCGGCGGCTTCGTCGCAAACCTGAACGCCAACTACCGCTCCAAGGTCTTCACCCAGACCGGCTTCGAACAGGGCGACAGCCAGGTCGCCAGCCGGGTGCTGGTCAACGCCAAGGTCGGCTACGAGACCGACGCCTGGGGCGTCTACGTCTACGGCAAGAACATCCTGGACGAAGAATACATGAGCTATCTGCGCGCCTCGACCAGTCAGGCCGTGCTGGGCGACCCGCGCGTGGTCGGCGTGATCCTGCAGGCGCGCTGGTGACGTTCGCGGCGGCCACGGCCGGAGGATCGGGCCTGCTGCTGGTCGGCGCGGCGGGCGCGGCGTGGATGCTGCGCCGGTCGTGGGGCGACCGGACGATCACGCGGCCCTGGTGGATCGCCGCCGGCTGGATCGTGGTCGCGATCCTGATCGGCGCGGCCTGCCTGCTTCTGGGGCCGGGACGCGGCCCGTTCATCGCCTTCATGGCGGTGTCGACGGGCGCGCTGGCGCTCATCGCGAGCGGGGTCCAGATCCGCCAGGCGCGGGCGCGGGGGGACAAGAGCCTGGCGCCGGAGCCGTCCGAACGGCCGTCCAAGGCCTGGCGCGGCTGGCTGCGGGCCATCCTGGCCGGACCGCTGGGCATGATCGCCGCCATGGGCGTGGCCATCTGCTACGCCGTGTGGGTTCCGGGCGCGCCCCAGACCCGGCTGCTGATCGGCGGCCTGCTGGTCCCCGTGCTGTGGGGCGGGGCGATGGCCTGGACCCTGGCGGACGACAAGATCCTGCGCGCGACCGCCGTCCTGACCGCCGTCACGGTGGTCAGCTTCGCCGCCGCCGTCCTGAAAGGCTTCTCATGACCACGGACGCCTCCCCCAAGGCCGCGCCCCGCAAGGCCGGCAAGCCGATCTGGCCCAAGGTTCCCGCCGGCTTCGTCCGCTCGGTCCTGGCCGGCCACTCGGCCCTGGGCCTGGCCTTCGCGGCGCTGATCTATCTGGTCTGCTTCTCGGGCTCGGTGGCGGTGTTCGCGCGCGAGTTCCAGCGCTGGGAGCAGGCCGATGTTCCGGTGCTGACCCAGGTCGAGCCCGCCGCCGTCCAGGCCGCCCTGGTCGAGGCGGTCAAGCGCGCCGGCGACGGGATCGAGCACGTCTACATCACCCCGCCGAGCGAGGACCTGCCCCGGTTGAGCGTCATGACCGACGCGCACGGCAAGCACCGGACCTTCACCGCCGACGCCTCGGGCGGCCTGATCGACGCGCGCGAGCCGGTGTGGACCGACTTCATGACGTCGTTGCACATCCACCTGCACCTGCCCCAGACCTGGGGGATGTTCGTGGTGGGGCTGACGGGCGTGGCCCTGCTGTCGTCGCTGATCTCGGGCGTGCTGGCCCACCCGCGCGTGTTCAAGGACGCCTTCCACCTGCGCTGGGGTGGCTCCAAACGCCTGCAGGAAGCCGACCTGCACAATCGGATGGGGGTCTGGGCCCTACCCTTCCACGTCATCGTCTCGCTGACGGGCGCACTGCTCGGGCTGACGACGATCATCCTCAGCGTGCTGGCCCTGGCCCTGTTCCAGGGGGACATCGCCAAGGCCTACGCCCTGTTCCTGCCGCCTGTCGTGGACGACCCGCGCCCGGCCGCGGCCCTGCCGGACCTGGTCGCCGCCCTGGAAGCCACCCAGCGGGTGTCGCCGGGCTCGACCCCGACCTTCATCGGCCTGGAGCATCCGACCGAGCGTGGCCAGGCCGTGGTGGTCAACGCCTCCCAGCCCGGCCGGCTGGTGGCGGCGGATTCGTTCTATTTCGACGGCCAGGGCCAGCCGCTCGCCGGCTCCAAGCCGACGACGGAGACCAATCTGGGCCAGAAGATCCTGGGCTCATTGGGACCGCTGCATTTCGGCTGGTACGGCGGGATCGTGCTCAAGCTGATCTACGGCCTGCTGGGCCTGGCCCTGACCGCGGTGACCGCCAGCGGGGTGGCGATCTGGCTGGCCCGGCGCCGCGACAAGGGCCGTCCGGCCCCGCGCTGGGAGCGGATCTGGATCGCGACGGTGTGGAGCCAGCCGATGGCCTTCGCGGTTTCGGCCCTGGCGGCGCTGGCGTTCAACGCCTCCAGCGAGGCGCTGCCCCTGGCCGCCTGGGGCCTGGCGACCCTGCTGGCCCTCGCCTCAGCCGCCCTGGCCACGCCTGCCCGCCTGTCCAGCGTGATGCGGCTGACGACGGCGGGGCTGCTGGCCGCCACGGTCCTGGCCCATGTCGCCCTGCACGGCGCCGCCTACGCCGATCCGGCCGCCTGGTGGATGAACGGCGCGCTGGCGGCGATCGCCCTGGTCCTGACGGCTTCGGTCCTGCGGCGGAGCAGGACGGACGGGGCGGCGCAGCCGGCGTCGGTTTGACAGCGCGCGACTGTCGGATCGGCGCCCGCCGCCCTATGTAGCGCCCATGACCACGCGCATCGCCCGCCTGACCTCCCGCGCCCTGATCCTCGTCGGCGGCTCTGACGCCCGGCCCTTCCTGCACAATCTGCTGACACAGGACGTTGAGACGATCAGCGAGGGCGAGCTGAGGTTCGGGGCGCTGCTGTCGCCGCCGGGGCGGCTGCTGTTCGACCTGTTCATTTTCGGGGAGCCGGACGGCGTGCTGCTGGACGTGGCGGCCGAGCGGCGGGACGCCCTGATCCAGCGGCTGTCCATGTACAAGCTGCGCGCCGCCGTGACCGTCGAGGCGGACGACCGGCCGGTGTTCGCGGGTTGGGCCGGGACCATCGAGGGCTTCGCGGTCGATCCGCGCGAGCCGGCGCTGGGCGGCCGGCGTTACGGCGGTGATCTTGAAACCAATACCTTCGAGGACGACTGGCAGGCGCATCGGCTGGCCGTCGGCGTGCCCGATCCCACGGCGGATGCGCCGTCCGACAAGACCTATCCGATCGAGGCGGACTTTGACCTGCTGAACGGCATCGATTTCCAGAAGGGCTGTTTCATCGGCCAGGAGACGACCTCGCGCATGAAGCGCCGGGGGGCGATCCGGAACCGCATGCTGCCGCTGGAGTTCGACGGCCCGCCGCCGCCGTTCGGGGCCGAGGTGCTGAACGGAGAGCTGCGCGCCGGCGAGGTGCTGAGCGGGCGCGACGGCGTCGCCATGGCCCTGGTTCGGCTGGACCGGCTGGAGGGCGACCTCACCGTCGACGGCCGTCCGGTGCGGGTGCGGCGCCCCGATTGGCTGCCGGACCCATTGCCTGCGGCCCAGTGATTGTGCACTGCAGCGCAAAGGCTTGCGTCAGACCTGAAAAGGGACGATCTAGCCGCCGTAGGTTTTTTTAGAGGATGCTCTCGATGTCCGATCCCGTCGTCATCTGTTCCTTCGCCCGCACGCCGATGGGCGGCTTCCAGGGCGCCCTGACCGGGGTCAAGGCCACCGAGCTGGGCGCCGTCGCGGTCAAGGCCGCCGTCGAGCGCGCGGGCGTCGCGCCCGAGAAGGTCGAGCAGATCTACATGGGCTGCGTCCTGCCCGCCGGCCTGGGCCAGGCCCCGGCCCGTCAGGCCGCCATCGGCGCGGGCCTGGGCCAGCACGTCGAGGCGACGACGGTGAACAAGATGTGCGGCTCGGGCCTGCAGGCCGTGATGATGGCCGCGGACTCGATCAAGGCCGGTTCGGCCGACATCATCGTGGCGGGCGGCATGGAGTCGATGACCGGCGCCCCCTACCTGATGAACAAGCACCGCGGCGGCGCCCGCATCGGCCACGACGTCATCGTCGACTCGATGATGATGGATGGGCTGGAAGACGCCTATCAGCCGGGCAAGCCGATGGGTTCCTTCGCCCAGGACACGGCCAACGACTACCAGTTCACCCGCGAGGACCAGGACGCCTACGCCATCGAGAGCCTGAGCCGCGCCAATGCGGCGGTGACCGGCGGCGCCTTCGCCGGTGAAGTGGTTCCGGTCGAGGTCCAGTCGCGCAAGGGACCGGTGACGGTCAGCCAGGACGAACAGCCCGCCAAGGCCGATCCGTCCAAGATTCCGAACCTGAAGCCCGCCTTCGCCAAGGACGGCACCATCACCGCCGCCTCCTCGGCCTCGATTTCGGACGGCGCGGCGGCGCTGGTCGTGACGCGCGAGAGCGTGGCGCGGGCGCTGGGCATGCCGGTGCTGGCCCGCATCGTCGGCCACTCGGCCCACGCCCAGGAGCCCGCCCTGTTCACCACCGCCCCGGTCCCGGCGATCCGCAAGACCCTGGCCAAGGCCGGCTGGTCGGTCGAGGACGTCGACCTGTGGGAGATCAACGAAGCCTTCGCCGTGGTGCCGATGATCGCCATGCGCGAACTGGGCATCTCGCACGACAAGCTCAATGTGAACGGCGGCGCGACCGCCCTGGGCCACCCCATCGGCGCCTCGGGCGCGCGGGTGCTGGCCACCCTGCTGGCGGCGCTTCAGGCGCGCGGCGGGACCAAGGGCGTGGCGTCGCTGTGCATCGGCGGCGGCGAAGCCGTGGCGATGGCGGTGGAACTGGTCTAAAAGTCCCTTCTCCCCTCCGGGGGAGAAGGTGGCATGCGAAGCATGACGGATGAGGGGGACGCCGGCGACGGCTCCCCCTCTTTCCGTTTGAGAGGCGGACACATCCCCCTCATCCGAGCGGCTCCGCCGCCCACCTTCTCCCCCGGAGGGGAGAAGGACTCTAAGCCGCGAACATCCCATCCAGGCGCGCGTAGCCGGCTTCCATGCCGTCCGTCATGCCCGACATCTTCGCGCCGTCGCGGGCCTCCTGAGAGGCGTAGACGATGTGGGTGCGCAAGATCGTCCCGTCGCCGTCGTCGTGCAGGGACTGGGTGACCAGGGTCTCGCCGCCGGTCCAGTCCTCATCGAACTTTTCGGTGGCGACCATGCGGTCGTCCGGCACGATCTCCTTGAACGTGCTGGTCAGGCCCATGCGGGCGTCGCCGCGCGCCCATTCGAAGCGCATCTCGCCGCCGACGCGCAGGTCGATCTCGCACACCGGCATGGTCCAGCCGTCGGGGCCCAGCAGCCATTTGCGCACCAGATCGGGCTCGGTCAGCGCGCGCCAGACCTGCGGGCGGGCGGCGGCGAAGCGGCGCTCGATCAGAATCTCGCGGTCGCCGGGGGTCATCATCTTCAGGGTCATCGAGCCTTCTCCATCAGTTGCCGGTCGCGCCGGTCGTTTTGAGTTCCTCGAGCACCGCGTCCAGCGCCGCGTAGCGGCTCTCGAACAGGGTGCGCAGTTCGATCAGGAAGTCGTTGGCGATCACAAGAGCCTCCGGTTCCAGCTTGCGGGGACGGCGCTGGGCGTCCTGTCCGGTCGAGATCAGCCCCGCCCGTTCCAGCACCTTGAGATGTTTCGAGATGGCCGGCTGGCTCATCTCGAAGGGGGCGGCCAGCTCGCTGACCGAAGCCTCGCCCGCCGCCAGCCGCCGCAGGATGGCGCGACGGGTCGGGTCGGCCAGGGCGGCGAAGGTCTCGTCCAGTTTCAGCGCGGTGGCGGCCATATCCATAACCTCTCTGTTGTATAACTTTATGGTTATATTCTGAGGCGCTGTCAAGCCGCTTGTCGGCGCGGGCGGCGACGGCCTAGCGTGGCCTCAGGAGACCCGCCCACATGATCACCACTCGCAGAGGCGCGCTGGGCCTTGCCGCAGCCGCCGCAGCGCCTCTTCCCGCCCTGACTCTGACACCGGTGTCTCAGGCGCTCGCGCCGCCCGATCCGGCCGAGACGATCCGCCTGTGGCCCGGCGCGGCGCCCGGCGGGGAGCGGGTGACGGTGACGCCGGTGGTGACCGAGCGCTCGACCGATCCGGCCTTTCACGACCGCTTCGCCCGCTACACGACCGAGCCGATCCTGACGGTATTGCGGCCGGCGCGGCCGAACGGGGCGAGCCTGCTGCTCATCCCCGGCGGCGGCTACAAATGGGCGGTGGTGGACAAGGAGGGGTTGGACTGCGCGCGGGTGTTCGCCGCGGCGGGGATCACCTGTTTCGTGCTGCGCTACCGCCTGCCCGGCGACGGCTGGGCGGCCGGTCCTGACGCGCCGTTGCAGGACGCGCAGCGGGCGCTGCGGCTGGTGCGCAGCCGGGCGGCGGCGGACGGGCTGGACCCGGCGCGGGTCGCGGTGCTGGGCGCCTCGGCGGGCGGACACCTGGCCGGCATGCTGACGGCGCGGACGGATGAGACCTATGCCCCGGTCGATGATGCGGACGCCGTGTCGATGCGGCCCGACCTGTCGATCCTGCTCTATCCGGTGGCGACGATGGCCGAGCCGTTCGTGCACGCCGGATCGCGCCGGGAGATGCTGGGCGAGACGCCGTCGGCCGACGCGATCGCGCGCTATTCGCTGGAGCGGATGGACTGGCGCGGTCGGCCGCCGGTCTTCCTGCTGCATGCCATGGATGACGAAGCCGTGCCGGTGGAGAACAGCCTGCAGCTGCTGACGGCGCTGAAGGCGGCGGGCGTGAAGGCGGAAGCGCACCTGTTCGAGGAAGGCGGGCACGGGTTCGGCATTCGGCTGATCGAAGGCAAGCCGGCGACGGTGTGGCCGGAGCTGGTGCTGCGGTGGGCGGAAAGGTTTGGATGGTAGGCGAACCCCAACCTCACCTAACGCCATCAACACGCAGAGCGAAAATCCGGCCCTGTATAGCCAATCCAAAAATCGAAAATCTCGTGGCGCTCTCTCAACGAGGACCATTCTCCTCGAAGTTTCCGATGCCAGCTCCCGCGCTCCCAGCGAACGGAAACAAAGTTAGACAGGCCGACCACACTATCCCCGAGAACCCAGGCCACTATTTCAGAGCCATCTTTCGGGGCGTCAAATCTTGAATACAAAACCACAACCGCAACCTTTGTCCTAATACACGGTATGTGGAGGTAAATTCTTGCAGCGCAAGTGGCGCTCAGCCCTCCTCCTCGTCCCCCAGCAGATCCCCCGCGTCGAAGTCGTAGTCCAGCAGGTCCGCCGGCCGGCACTCCAGCGCCGCGCACAGCTTGGCCAGCGTCCGGAAACGGATGCCCTTCACCTTGCCGGAGCGGAACAGGGACAGCTGGGTCTCGCTGAGACCGACCTGCTGGGCGAGGTCGCGGGCCTTCAGGCCCTTGCGGACGATCAGCTGGTCGAGGGTCACGCGAATGGGCATCAGATCATTTCGTCCAGCTCGGCCTGGACCTTGCCCGCCTGTTCGATCACCCGGCCCAGCAGGAACAGGGCGCCGCCGATCATGCCCAGCGTCATACTCGCCACGTCGAAATTCAGGAAGCCGCCCTGCCCCATGTGCATGACCCGCATCAGGTTGGTCACGACAAAGACGCTGAGCACTCCGCCGACGCCGAGCGCCAGGCCGACGCGCCGCAGGGTCGAGGCCAGCGTCGGCTGGATCAGCCGCCCCTTGCCGATCTGGCCCACGCCCGTCCCGATGGACCAGACCCCGAACAGGTAGCAGAAGGCCGGAAGGCCGTACTGCACCGTGCCCTGCAACACATCCGGATACCCCATCATCCCGCGCGTCCAGGCGATGATCGGCGCAGCGACATAGGCCAGCACCATCAGGGCCCCGACGCTGGACACCATGAAGATCGACAACCAGCGGAACTGGCGGCAGCGCAGGCGGAAACGGTCGATGTCGGCGCGGCTCAAGGGTCGTCTCCGGGTCGGGAAAAGCTCTCTTATCTTTAATCTTGACTTAAAGACCGACCGTTTGCAACTTTATGTCTAACTTAAACGAACCCAGAGCGCAGACCATGACGGCCGCCATCGAGACCCGCGACCTGACCCGCCGTTTCGGCCCCCATGCGGCGGTCGACGCCGTGTCGATGACCGTGCCCGACCGGGCCGTCTACGGCTTCCTGGGCCGCAACGGCGCGGGCAAGACCACGACGCTGAAGATGCTGCTGGGCCTGCTGAAGCCGACGCAGGGCGGGGCCCGGATCTGCGGGATCGAGGTGACCCGCGACCGGATTGGCGCGGCGCGCCACGTCGGGGCGCTGCTGGAGGCGCACGGCTTCTATGTGAACCTGTCCGGCCGCGAGAACCTGGACCTGACCCGGACCCTGCTGGGCCTGCCCCGGACCGAGATCGACCGGGTGCTGGAGGTGGTCGAGATGCGCGAGCATGCCGGCAAGCGGGTCAGCGACTTCTCGTTGGGCATGCGCCAGAGGCTGGGCCTCGCCCGAGCCATGCTGGGCGCGCCGCCGGTGCTGATCCTGGACGAGCCGACCAACGGCCTGGACCCGGACGGCATCGCCGACATGCGCCGCTTCCTGCGCGCGCTTCCCGAGCGGACGGGAGCGACGGTCCTGCTGTCCAGCCACCTGCTGGGCGAGATCGAGCAGACGGCGACCCATGTGGGCATCCTCAACGAAGGCCGGCTGGTGCTGGAGGGAGAGCTGGAGCGGCTGAAGGCCGAGCTGGCGCCCGAGATCGCGTTCCAGACCGACGACCTGCCCCGCGCCACGGCGCTGGCCAAGGCCCGCGGCTTCGACCTGACCCTGGGCGACGGCGGCGCGGTGGCGCGCCTGAAGCCGGGCGAGGACGCCCGCTCCGCCTCCGCCGCCCTGAACCGCGCGCTGGTCGAGGCCGACCTGGCCGTCTTCGCCATCGGGCCTCGCGCCCGGTCGCTGGAAGGCATCTACCGCGATGTTTCCTCCCCTGCCTCCAACCTCCAGCCGGAGTCCGTCTGATGCTCGCCGTCCTGTCCGTCGAAGCCCGCAAGCTGAACCGCTCGCTGGCCGCCCTCCTCGCCGTCGCCGCGCCGTCGCTGATCGCGGTGTTCGGCTTCTTCATGCTGCTGCGCGCCACCAAGGCCCAGCCCTGGGACATGTGGATGACCAGCGCCGCGGGCGTCTGGGCCTTCTTCATGATGCCGATGAGCATAACGGCCCTGACCGCGCTGGTGGCGCACATGGAGCATGGGCCCCGCAGCTGGGATCACCTGCGCGCCCTGCCCCTGCCCCGCTGGCGGCTGTATGCGGCCAAGGCCATCTGCGTGCTGGCCCTGCTGGCCCTGATGAGCGCGGCGGTGCTGGCGTTCAGCTGGGCGGCGGTGAGCGTGGCCGGCGCGATCAAGCCGGCCGTCGCCGCCACGGGACCGTTCGATCTGGCCCAGTACGCCCGCATCATGGCCATGATGTTCGGCGCGGGCCTGCTGATGGTCGCGATCCAGCTGTGGATCGCCCTGCGCTACGCCAGCTTCGTGCCCGGACTGGTGGTCGGGATCGGCGGCACCTTCTTCGCCGTGGTGGCGACGGCGGCCAAGCAGGGCGTCTTCCTGCCCTGGCAGATGCCGGTCAACATGCTAGCCACGGAAGCCTGGCGGGTGAACACGGCCCTGAGCCTGGGCGGCGGCCTGGGACTGGTCGCCCTGGTCCTGATGACCATCCATCTGGCGCGGCGCGAGGTGCTGTGATCGCGGCGCGGCGTCCGCGCGCATCAGGCGGGTGATGGAGGCCTGTCCTGTGGTCAGCACGATCATCGGCCGACTCCTGCGATTGCGAACGATTTGCAGGTTCGCTTGGATTCAAACGGCTGGCAAGCGGGACGGTGGAAAAAGCTGAGGGGTTCCGGCCCGACCTCCCGACCCCGGCGGTTGAACCATCGTTCCTGATATGTTCTATCGCAGCATCCTCCACTGGACACACCCCGATGCGTGAAGACGGCAAGCTGGACTATTTCGAACTGCCGGGCGGCGACATGCCGACGGTGAAGGCCTTCTACGGCGCGGCCTTCGGCTGGACGTTCGTGGACTACGGACCCGAGTATGCGGCGTTCAACGAAGGGCTGGACGGCGGCTTCAACGCCCACGCCGCTCCGGACGACACCCCGACGCCCCTGCCCGTGCTCTGGGCCGACGACATCGAGGCCATGCAGGCCCGGGTCGAGGCCGCGGGCGGGACGATCCTCAAGCCGATCTTCGCCTTCCCCGGCGGACGGCGGTTCCACTTCCGCGACCCGGCGGGGACCGAACTGGCGGTCTGGTCAGAGACCTGACGGCTAACGGACGTCGACCGACTGGGCGATCTGTTCCGCCAGCGCCCGGTCGGCGCCGTCCAGGGTCATGGTCCAGACGTGGATCTCGCGCGGCGCGTCCGGGCGCTGGAACAGATGCTCCATGGCGTGCCGCTGGCCGTCCTCGGTGACGACGACGCTGGCGCGCCCGCCCGCCTCGACCGTCTCGCCGGTGTAGATCGGGAACTGCGAGGCCGGACCGGCATAGACCATGGCGAACGAACGCTCGCCGCGGCGGATCGTATAGATCTTGAAGTCCGGACCGGGGCGGCCGGTGACGATCTGGAAGCCCGTGGGCAACTCGACCGTGAACGGCAGGGCCGCCCGGGCGGCGGCGTCCAGCACCGTGACCGTGGACACACTGGGCGGCGGAGGCGGCGGCGCGACCGGCGCGGGCGTCGGGACGGCTGAAGGCACGGGCGTCGGGGTCGGAGCCGGAACCGGGGTCGGCGTCACAGGACGCGGCGTGGGCGCAGCGCTCGCGGCCGGCGGCCGGGTCGTCGTGGACGGTGCGGGCGC
>NZ_JBXAQS010000005.1:0-195386 GCF_058807475.1 Brevundimonas sp. GW821-FHT12C05 | reverse complement strand
GTCGTAACCGGCGCGGGCGCGGGGGCTAGGTAGGTCGCCGGGCGCGGCGGGCCGGCGTTCAGGTCGCGGGTGAAGTCCGCGCCGGGCGCGGCCGCGGGCGCGGGCGGCGGCGTCTGGGGCTGCGCCCCGCTCGGTGGCGCCGTCTGGGCCTGGGCGGCTCCGGCGAGGAGAAGGACGGCGGCGGCGGACGCGACAGAGGCTTTCATGACCGCGACCTTCGCCCCTCAGCCCATGAACGGCAAGGCCCTGAGACCATAGGCGACGACGGCGGTGACCGCCGAGGCCGCGATCGCCAGGGCCACGAACCAGGCCAGCTTCTTCCACAACGGGCCGCCGGTCTCGCCGGGACCGGGCGGGGGAACGGGTTCAATGATGATAGCCGGACTCCTCATCGATCTTGCCGCGGAAGACCCAGTAGACCCAGGCCGTGTAGATCAGGATCAGCGGCAGGATGAACGCCGTGCCCCACAGCATCAGGGCCAGGGCGTTGTCGGGTGCGGCCGCCTGACGGAAGTCCATCGCATAGGGCGCGACATAGGGGGCGAAGCTGACGGCCAGCCCCAGATAGCCGGACAGGAAGACCAGCAGCGCGCCGACGAAGGGCCAGTGATGCGAGCCCTTGCGCGCCGTGATCACGATCGTCGCCAGACCCGCCAGCCCCAGCGCCGGGATGGCCAGTCGGGGCGCCAGAACATTCCAGGCGATCTGGATCTCGGCCGTATCGATGCCCCAGCGCATGCCGATGCGATGATGCGTGTACAGGGTGGCGACGCTGACCGCCGCCAGCAGCGCGCCGACGGCGAGACTGGACAGCAGGGTCCAGCGCTTGGCGTCGCCGTGCAGGTTGTCCGTGGTCTTCAGCATCAGCCAGGCCCCGCCAAGCAGGGCGTAGCCCGCCACCAGGCCGGCCGCGACCAGCAGGGTGTAGGGCGTCAGCCAGTCGAAGGGCCCGCCGGCGAAGCGGCCGTCGACCACGGTCACGCCCTGGATGAAGCCGCCCAGGATCAGGCCCTGCGCCACCGCGGTCAGGATCGAGCCGCCGGCGAACATCTGGGTCCAGAATTTCCGGCCCCGGTTGCGGGCGCGGAAGCGGAACTCGAACGCCACCCCCCGCAGAATCAGGCCCGCCAGCATCAGCAGCACCGGCAGGTAGAGGGCCGGCATCAACACCGAGAAGGCGCCCGGGAAGGCCGCCAGCAGGCCGCCGCCGCCCAGCACCAGCCAGGTCTCGTTGCCGTCCCACACGGGGGCGACGGTGTTCATCATCACGTCCCGTTCTTCCTTGCGCTTGGCGAAGGGGAACAGGATGCCGACCCCAAGGTCGAAGCCGTCGAGGACGACGTAGAGGAGGACGGCCGTGGCGATCAGCCCGGCCCAGATCAGCGGCAGGTCCAGCATCACGCATCGTCTCCGGGAGTGGTGTCCGCCGGCGCCTTGGCCAGGGCCGAGCCGGGGGCGCGGTCCTGACGCACGTCAGGCTCGGCCGCGGCGGCCACGGGCCCTTCGGCCATCAGGCGCAGGATGAAGAGGGCGCCGGCGGTGAAGACCACCGCATAGACGCTGATGTAGGCAATCAGGCTGGTCGCCACCTCGGCGGCCGTGACCGGCGAGACCACGTCGCGGGTGCGCAGCACGCCATAGACCACCCACGGCTGGCGTCCGACCTCGGTCACCATCCAGCCGGCCAGCACGGCGATGAAGCCCGACGGCCCCATGGCCACGCAGAAGCGCAGGAACCATTTGCTGTCGAACAGCCGCTTGCGCCAGTAGAGCCACACGCCGCCCAGGCCCAGAGCGATCATCAGCAGGCCCAGGCCGACCATGACCCGGAAGGCGAAGAAGGGAATGGCGACCGGCGGCTGATCATCAGGCGCCCACTGGTCCAGACCCTTGATGACCTCGTCCTTGGGCACGTTCTGGATCATGTTGCCGATGCCGGGGATCGAGACCTCCAGATGGTTCTTCTGGGCCGCGCGGTCGGGAATGCCGAACAGGTGCAGCGGCTGGTCCGAGCGGGTTTCCCAATACCCCTCGATCGCAGCGGTCTTCAGCGGCTGGTGCTCATGCGCCACCTCGCCCGACCAGTGGCCCGCCACCAGTTGCAGCGGCGCGACGACGGCGACAAGGCCGATGGCCATGACCAGAGAGATGCGGCTTTCAGTCCAGCCCTGGACCGCCCCCTTCGCCCGCTCCTTGAGCACGCGGTAGGCCGAGGCCGCGCCGACCACTAGGCCGGTGGTCAGGAAGGCGGCCAGCAACATGTGCGCCAGGCGCGAGGGGAAGCTGGGGTTGAAGATCACGGCGGCGAAGTCGGTCGCCCGCATGGTGCCGTCGGCGAGGATTTCGAAGCCCTGCGGCGTCTGCATCCAGCTGTTGGCCGACAGGATCCAGAAGGCCGAGATCGAGGTGCCGACGGCGACCAGGACGGTGGCCAGGAAGTGCAGCTTGGGCCCCACCTTCTTCCACCCGAACAGCATGACCCCCAGGAAGGAGGCCTCCAGGAAGAAGGCGGTCAGGACCTCATAGGCCAGCAGCGGTCCGATGACGCCGCCGGTGATGCGGATGAACTCGGACCAGTTGGTGCCGAACTGGTAGCTGAGCACGATGCCCGAGACGACGCCCATGCCGAAGCTGAGGGCGAAGATCTTCACCCAGAACAGATAGAGGGTCTTGAAGGCGTCCCTCTTGGTCCAGAGCCACAACCCCTCCAGCACGGCCAGAAAGGCCGCCAGGCCGATCGTGAAGGCCGGAAAGAGGATGTGATACGAGACGGTGAAAGCGAACTGCAGGCGTGACAGCAGCAGCGCATCAAGTTCCACGGCCGGATCCTTCCGAATAGCCCTACCTTGTTTGTGGTCTTACGCCCAAGCTGAGGCAAAGTCGATGCGCGTTCGGCCGCGCGTCGGAACGTCGCAAAGACCCAGTTTGTCGGTAGGAGATCGGCTTCGGAGCGATTCAGGCCGCGGGCAGTTCGACCCAGAAGCAGGCGCCCTCGCCCGGCGTCGACGTCACGCCGATGGAGCCGCCCTGCAGTTCGACAAGACGCTTCGCCAGGGCCAGGCCGATGCCGTGCCCCTCGACCGTCGAGCGTTCCAGGCCCAGCCGGTTGAAGGGCTCGAACAGCTGGGTCTGCTTCTCGGCCGTCAGGCCCGGACCGTGGTCGATGACCTCGATGCGGACGCCGTCATGGATGCGGCTGGCGCGCAGGATGACCACCCCGCCGGACCCGCCGTACTTGACCGCGTTGGAGGTCAGGTTGCCGATCACCTGGACCAGGCGCTGGGAGTCGGCCAGGGCCACCAGGCCGTCGCCTTCGCTGACCAGATCGATGCGGATGCCCTGGGCTTCCGGACGCAGGGCCGTGGCGCGGCGGACGTCGTCCAGGACGCCGGGCACGTCGGTGGGCCGCAGCTCGACCTTCACGGCGCCGGACTCGGCGCGGGCCACGTCGAGCAGGTCGTGGGAGAGCGCCTCGACCTGACGGGCGGTCTTGACCAGCATCTCGGCCATCTCGCTCTGGGTCGGGGTGACCGGGCCCAGCTGGCCGGCGCGCCACAACTCGCCGATGCCGATGATGCCGCCGACCGGGCTCTTGATCTCATGCGCCACATTGGCCAGCAGGCGGGACTTGGCCTCGGAGGCGCGCTCGGCGCGGACCTGACCGGCCTTGGCGCGGTCGGCGAGGCGATCGCGCTCCTCCAGCAGGGCCGCCACCAGCAGGATGGGCAGGTAGCCGAACAGGACCAGCAGCTGGGCCATCATGGCGCGGTCGGCGCCGTTGAAGGCGCTCGCATAAGGACCGTGCCCCAGCATGCTGCCGCCGATGGCCAGCACGCTGATGATCAGCAGCGCCGCCGTCACGCCGAGCAGGCGCAGGCGCACGGCGATGAGCAGCAGCAGCGGCAGGGTGACGAAGCTGATCGGCAGCGACTGCATGCCGAAGATCAGCAGGTTCACGACCGTCAGCAGGCCGAGCAGGACCACCGCCTCCGTCGCCCGCGCCGGAGACCGCAAACGCATGACCTCGCGCTTGGTCAGGGCCAGGCCGAAGCTGCCGACCACGGCGATGCTGAGCGCATGCCCGAACCACCAAGTCTGGGCCGTCTCCATGAAATCGGCGCCGTTAAGCCACCACAGCATGCCGCCGACGAGGGCCGCGGCCGGCAGGGGGGCCAGCACCGCGGCGCTGATCAGGAAGCGGCTGGCGCCCTCGACCGAGGCCAGATTCAGCGTCGGGGCGAATCGGCGGGCCATCAGGACGGCGCAGTAGATGTCCATCATGTTCGCGACGGTGAACATGAGGGTGGTCTTGGTCGAATTGCCCCCCAGCAGGTTGCCCGCCGCCAGACCGCAGGCCAGCAGGCCGGCGAAGCAGGCGTCGTACAGCGGACCGCGCGAGGTGCGCAGCCAGACCGCGACCGCCAGGCCGCCGGCGCCCCAGAGGGCCGCGACCATGTCGGCGGTGCGGGCGAAGGTCAGGGCCATGATCGTAAGGACCATCACCGCCATGGCGGTGAAGATCGGCGCCAGGGGCTGACCGATGCCGCTCGTCGCAGACGCGTCCGCGGGGGCCGGGCGCGAACGGGCCGCTGCCTCCACCACAGGAACGGGCTGGGGATCGAGCACGCGGCTCATCGTCATAATCTGGTCCGGCAGGCGAAAACTCTCACCGCTACCTAACCGGGCGCTTCCTAACATCCCCTGAAGGTCAGAAGGCCGCCGCAAGCACCTGATCAAGCTCACGAACCGCCGCCGCTGGACCTTGAGGATGGCCCCACACGGCCCCGCTGACGGCCACGAAGTCGGCCCCGGCGCGGGCCAGGTCGGCGGCGTTGGCGGCGGTGATCCCGCCGATGGCGACGCAGGGGGTCTCCACCGTCTCCTGCCAGATGGTCAGGATCTCCGGCTCGGGCCGGTGCATCGTTTCCTTGGTCGTGGTCGGGAAGAAGGCCCCGAAGGCGACGTAGTCGGCCCCCGCCTCAGCGGCCTCCATGGCCAGCTCGCGGCTGTCGTGGCAGGTCACGCCGATCATGGCGTCCGCCCCCAGGGTCCGGCGCGCCTCGGCGTAGGAGGCGTCGCCCTGCCCCACATGCACGCCGTCGCAGCCCGAGCGGGCGGCGAGGTCGGGGCGGTCATTCAGGATCACCGCCACGCCGCGCGCAGCGGCCACCGGCTTCAGCGCGGCGACGGCGGCCAGGACGGCGGCGTCATCGACATCCTTGAGACGGATCTGCAGGGCCGCGACGGCGCCCGCGTCCAGCGCCTCGCCCAACGTCTTGGCGAAGGCGGGCAGATCGGGGATCGCCGGCGGCGTGATCAGGTACAGCGCACACGGCGGACGCGGCGGGACGACGGGTTCTCTGGCCATGTCCGGGGAGTGCGACGAACCGGGCCGAAGGTCAATCGAGGCCTGCCCCTTCCGTCCCCTTCACCGCCCCTTTCTGCGGCTTCACCGGCCGGGTCGGAGCGTAGTCGATGCGTGCGATCTCGCGGACCCCGCCCTGCTCTACTCGGCCTTCGACCAGTTCATAGCCCAGCAGGGCGAAGACCCGGCCGCGCAAGAAAATGGGCCGCGCATTGCCGTACCAGTCGGTGCACGAGGCGACGCAGTCGTCATCGACCGCCCGGTCGGCCTCCGACGTCAGCCGCCCCAGTTCGGACAGTCGCCGGCTGTCCCGGCGCAGGAACAGCATGTCGGTGCTGCTGTTGAACAGATAGTCGCGGCGCGGCGCGTTCAGCGCGCGCCGGACGGGCAACCCCAGAAGGCCCGATGCGCCGTCGGCGGCGTCGGGCTGGAAAAAGAAGCCGTGGCTGCGGCTCTCGGCCTCGCCGTCGGCCTGCGCGACGTAGCGGTCGATCACGCGAGGCGCGCCGGACAGGTCAATGGTGCTGAAGGCCACCTCGTCGTTGCCGGAGACGATCAGGGCGTCGCGCCCCAGCACCTCCAGCCGCGTGATGGGTTCCGCGAAGACCAGGTTCTGCACCACGCCGGACCGGACCGGCACGACCTTCAGGGCGCCGCTCTCGCGCCGTGACGAGGCGTCCCAGACATTGCCGCTGTACAGCAGGTGATCGCCGGCGAAGCGGTTGTGCATCTCATTGTCGCCGGGCAGGCGCGGCAGGAAGCGGTAAGCGCCCGCGGGCGCCTCGCGCGATCCGTCGCCGAAGCGATCCAGCGGCAGGCGCAGCAGAGCCGGCGCGCCTTCGGCGAACTCGGGCCGCCACATTTCGTCACCGCCGCCCTCGGACAGGACGAAGACCTCCAGCACGCCCCTGCGGCGATCCTCGCGGAACGAGAACTGGTCCAGCGGCGCGCCCCGGGTCAACACCGCCTGAGGCCGGGATCCGTCCAGCGGGATGCGGTACAGCGAGGACTGGGCGCCGTCTTCGCGGGCGTTCTCCTGCCAGCTCCGCCAGGTATCCGAGGTCCACAGATAGACCGCCTCGGACGAGACGTAGAAGCTGCGCCCCTCCGGGCCCAGCACCACGGTCGCGTCGCAGGTCAGCTCGGGCGCCGCCAGGTCGCAGCGGCTGACGGCGTGCAGGGTGTCGATCTCCCCGTCTTCGGCGCGGCGCAGCTGGGGCGAGATGAAGACCTGGCGCGGCCCGGCGATGCGGCGGAACGGCGCGTCCTTGTCCCCAGTCCAGCGCCGCACGCCCGGCAGGACGTCCAGCACATCAGTCCGCCACCCCAGATCCAGCGGCGCGTAGAAGATCAGCTCATTTCCGACCAGGCGCGAGGCGTAGTTACGCGACGAATAATAGTCGTCGGACCGCATGTGATAGGCGTCTCGGAAGCTCAGCCGCCCATCCGGCGACAGGCGGAAGCGATTGATCTCGGTCCCGCCGCGTTCGTAGCTGTAGCCGACGACGACCACCTGATCGCCGGACACCAGCATCTCGTCGTACCAGTCGCCGCCCGCATCGACCCCCGGCGGATAGGCGTCGATCGAATCGACCGGGCGCAGCCCGCCTCCCGCCGTCGAGACGGTGAACAGCCGCCCCCGGCGCAGGATGACCAGATAGTCGCCCCGCACCTTGACGATGCCGCCCTCGTCGACATCCGCTTCCTGGGTGTTGGTGATGGAGGGATCCGCCGAAATCCGATTGCCGGTGACCACGATCTCTTCGAACGGGCCGGCCTGCGCTTCGCTGGAAGGCAGGGTCGCGACATAGTCCGCGCCGGGCGCCGGCGGAGGCGCAGGAGGCGGAGGCGGCGGCGCGGGCGGCGCGACGCGCTCCAGCAGGAAGGCGCGCAATTGAGCCTCCGAGCGGAACGAGGCTAGCCCGTCCCCGCCTGCCTGCGCCGTCGCCGCGTTCGCCCCCAGAAGAACCAGACCCGCCAGTCCCAAAGCCGCCAGTCGCGTCGCCCTGTTCCGCATCGTCCCGCTCCGTCTCCGTCCCGGACACAGGGGACCAGACAGCTGAGCCGTGAACAACCATCGAAATCTGACGGACGGCGCGTCCGGCGTGCGAACGACTTGCATTCGCCGCATTCGCGTTGCTATAGCGAACCATTCGCATTGAGTGGGTTCGCCTCCTTGTACGTCTGCAACTGCAACGGTCTTCGCAAACGTGACGTCGCCTCGGCCATCGAGGCGGGCGCGACGCGTCCGCGCGACGTCTTCATCAAGCATCAGTGCCAGGCCCAGTGCGCCAAATGCGTCTGCGAAATGCGCCAGATGATTCAGGAAACGCAGCAGGCCTTCGCCCTCGCTGCTGAGTAGCATTCTCAGCCCAGCTGCAGGCGATTTTTACTCGCAATTTCAATGTCGTGATAAGTGTTCGCAAGTGAACACAGGGCGTTTGTTCGTGTTATGAACGGCGGGAAATCAGGCGACTCCGGATTTGGAGCCGCCGCTACCGCAAGGACGACGGCCATGAAGGGCGACCCCGCGATCATCCGGACGCTGAATGCGATCCTGACCAACGAACTGACGGCGGTGAACCAGTATTTCCTGCACGCCCGCATGTTCGAGAGCTGGGGTCTGAAGCACCTGGGCCAGATCATCTACGACGAGAGCATCGGCGAGATGAAACACGCCGACATGCTGATCAAGCGGGTGCTGTTCCTGGACGGCCTGCCCAACCTGCAGGACCTGCACAAGCTGAAGATCGGCGAGAGCGCGATCGAATGCCTGGGCGCCGACCTGCAGCTGGAGCTGGGCTCGCGCGACGTCGTGGTCGCCGCGGTGACGCAGTTCGAGGCCGCCAAGGACTACGTCAGCCGTGACCTGGTCATGCGCATCCTGGCCGACACCGAGGAGCACATCGACTTCCTCGAGGCCCAGCACAAGCTGATCGAACAGCTGGGCGAGCAGAACTACCTGCAGTCGGCCATGACCGAGATCGCCCCGGACAAGAGCGCGACGGGGAACTGAGTCGAAGCGTCTCCCGCCCCGCTTCGGGGGAGGGAGACGGCCCGGCGGAACCCCTCCCCCATCCGGCTCATTCCCCTCTCAAGCTGGAGGCCCGGATGACCGATATCGATGACGTATTCGACGACGTTCAGGACGCCGCGACCGATTTCCTGAACGCCGAGGGCCGCAACGTCGCTCACGTCGTGCTGGGCGTCGCGCTCACCGTCGGCTTCGCCCTGGCCGCGACCGCCTTCGCCAAACGGACCATCCGGCCGCGGCCCGAACACCTGACCGAGTCCGACGCGCCGATCACCGAGCGTCCGCGCGGATCCCTGAGCCTGATCCTGCCCGCCGTCTTCTCGGCCACCACTCTGTCGGCGGTGCGGGTGTGGAACGCTCCTCGGGCGCCCGAGCGCAACCTGGCCATGGGCCTGTGGGCGGCGGCCCAGGCGCTGAACGCCGTCTGGATCGCCATGCGGCCCGCCAGCCGGGGCCTGCAGATCGCCGCCGCGATGTCGTCCGCCGGCATGGCCGCCGCCTTCGCCCACGAAGCGCGCAAGCTGGACGCCCGCGCCGGCAAGCTGGCCGCCCCGGTCGGCGGACAGGTGGCGCTGGCCAACATGGTGCAGAAGAAGGCCGAGGGCGGGGCGACGCTGCACTGACGCCCCCAGCTTGCCGGATGACGCGGCTTCCTTTACGGACTGCGCCCGCTCGCGCGCGCCGCAAGGGCTGCGCCTCAACCTTCCGAGACATCCATGGCCAAGATTAACGGCAACACCATCAAGCCCGGCATGGTCCTGCAAGTGAACGGCGGCCTGTGGGTCGTCACCAAGGCCAGCCACGTCAAGCCGGGCAAGGGCGGCGCCTTCGCCAACGTCGAGGCCAAGAACCTCGAAACCGGCAACAAGCTCAACGAACGCTTCCGCTCGGAAGACAAGGTCGAGCGCGTCACGCTGGAACAGCGCGACTTCTCGTACCTGTTCGACAACGGCGACTCCCTCGTGTTCATGAACGACGAGAACTACGAGCAGATCGAACTGCAGAAGGACTGGGTCGGCGACGAGCGGATCCCCTACCTGCAGGAAGGCATGAAGGTCGTCATCGAACTGCACGAAGAGCGTCCGATCGGCCTGTCGCTGCCCGACCAGGTCAATCTGGAAGTCGTCGAGACCGAGCCCACCGTGAAAGGCCAGACCGCCTCGTCCTCCTACAAGCCCGCCATCGCCAACAACGGCGTGCGCATCATGATCCCGCCCTATATGGGCGTCGGCGAGAAGATCGTCGTCGACACCACGACCGGCGAATACGTCCGTCGCGCGGACTGAGTTTTCATCGGCTCCATCCGGGGCCGATCAGCGTTTGAACTTCTCCGCATGTCCGGGCCAGAGCGCCTTTTCAGGACATGCGGACCAGGAGATTCCCGATGGCCCTCGCCTCCGCCCTGCTCACCGTCATGATGGACGCGGTCCGTAAGACCGCCCGCCCGATGCTGCGCGACTTCGGTGAAGTCAGCCAGCTGCAGGTGTCCCGCAAGGGCCCGGGCGACTTCGTCAGCGCCGCCGACATCAAGGCGGAAGAGACCCTCTTCGAACTGCTGACCAAGGCCCGACCGGGCTACGGCTTCCTCGGCGAGGAACGCGGCATGATCGAGGGCTCGGACAAGTCGCACCGCTGGATCGTCGATCCGATCGACGGCACCACCAACTTCCTGCACGCCATGCCCCACTTCGCCATCACGGTCGGGCTGGAGCGCTACGCTCCCGACGGCTCGTCCGAGATCGTGGCGGGCGTGACCTACAATCCGGTCATGAACGAGATGTTCTGGGCCGAAAAGGGCAAGGGCTGCTACCTGAACGACGGGCGCATCCGCGTCGCGGGCCGCCGCGACCTGTCGGAGAGCCTGATCGCCACCGGCCTGCCCTTCATCGGCAAGACCGGCCACGCCCAGGCCATCAAGGACATCCACGCCGTCGGCCAGCGCGTCGCGGGCATCCGCCGCCTCGGCTCGGCCGCCCTGGACTTCGCCTGGGTCGCCGCCGGCCGGTACGACGCCTATTACGAGCGCAACCTGAACCCGTGGGACGTGGCGGCGGGCATCCTGTTCGTCACCGAGGCCGGCGGCATCGTCACCTCGATCGACATCGATGGCGATCCCAAGAACGGCAAGCAGGTCCTGGCCGGCAACACCGACATCCACGGCGGGCTGCGCAAGGTCCTGCAGGGCAGTTGATCTAACCGGCGGACTTGCCGCAACGGGACATCTTGGCGAAGCTCCTCGAAGGCGGGGGAGAAGTTTGATGGCGTCGGTTGTCTCGAGAATCCGGCCATGGGCGGCGGTCGTCGCCGCCTTGATCGTCAGCGGCTGCGCTCACACCTCTGTTGAAGACCCTCGGGCTCTCACCACCACCGCTCCCGCCTGCCGTCAGGAAACCGCTGAACGGTTTTTACTGACCGGCCCCGTCACCGCCGAGATGGCGGCCTGTGTCGCGGCCACGTTCCAGCCGACCACTCGCGAACTGATCCTGCAATCGCCCGGCGGCGATGTCTTCTCGGCTCTGGACATCGCGCAGCGGTTCGAAGGGCGGCGGATGACCATGCATGTGCGGGGGCGATGCTCATCCGCTTGCGCCAACTACTTCCTGCCTCTCGCCGGCCGGATCGTGGTCGAACCCGGCGCACTGATAGAGATACATGGCAGCGCCGATCCCTGGACCGTCGACCGGTTTCTGACGAGCGATGAAGCGGAGATGCGGACGCAAGGCGTCGCCCAAGCCGACATCGTGGCCCGGATTGAGCAGGCTCGGATCAAGTTGGCAGCCTTGGTCGAACGGCAGGCCGTTTTCGCGGAACGCAACGGCATCGCGCCCGGGTGGCTGCTTTATCGCACCCCGGGATCGGACGAGGTCAGGGGCCTGAGCGGATGGCCGGGCAAGGGTGGGCTTATCCTGGTCGAGGAGCCGATGCTGCGATCCTGCCTTCCGGGCGTGGAGATCGAGCCGTTTCAAGCCGAACTCGAGCGCCGCTGGCTGCACTCGATCCGACGTCTGCGTCTGATGTGGACCGCAACCGTGCCCAGCGGCCAGGTGGTCTGTTCGACGCCGGCGAACTAGCCGATCAGCGCCCGCGCGGCGCCGCGCGCTTCGTCGGTGATGGTCGCCCCGGACAGCATCCGCGCGATCTCCTCCAGCCGCTGATCCTCGTCCAGCGTATCGACCGTGGTGGCCGTCATCCCGCCGTGGTCCGACTTGCGCACCTTCCAGTGGGCGTGGCCGCGCGCGGCGACCTGCGGGCTGTGGGTCACGACCAGCACCTGCGCGCCCTGCGCCAGCCGCTGCAGGCGCGCGCCCACGGCCGAGGCCACGGCGCCGCCGACGCCCTGGTCGACCTCGTCGAAGATCATCACCGGCTGGCGCTGGTCCTCGCGCCCGGCCAGCGCCGCCTTCATGGCCAGGGCGAAGCGGGCCAACTCGCCGCCCGACGCGATGGCGTCCAGCGGACCGAAAGCGGTCCCGGCGTTGGTGGCGATCTCGAAGCGGACGGTCTCGACGCCCAGCGGGCCGCGACGGCCGTCCGCCACCGGCTCGAAGGCGACACGGAAGCGGGCGCGCTCCAGCTTCAGCGGCCCCAGCTCCCCCATGACGGCGGCGGTGAGACGCTCAGCGGCGGCTTCCCGGGCCGAGGTCAGGAAGGTCGCGGCCAGATCATAGGCCTCGCGCGCCGCCGAGGCCTCGCGTTCGGCGGCGGTGATGGCGTCCGCGCCGTCCTCGATGAGGCGCAGTTGCTCGCGGAAGCGCTCGCGCAGCACCGGCAGCATTTCGACCGAGGTGTTCAGCTTGCGGGCGGCGGCGCGCAGGGCGAACAGCCGCTCTTCCGTCTTGTCCAGCCGCCCGGGCTCGACATCGAAGGCGTTGGCGGCGGCGTCGACGCAGGCCAGCGCCTCCTCCGCCTCCACCAGGGTCCGGTCGATGGCTTCGGCGGCGGCGGTCAGCTTGACCAGCAACGGGTGGTCGCCCTCCGCGCCCGACTGGGTCGCGCGGGTGCGAGCGTGTTCGACCGCGCGCAGGGCCGCCGACAGGTTGCGCGACAGCTTGTCCCCGCCCAGCGAGGCTCGGGCGTCGGTCAGGTCGGCCATGGCCTTTTCGGCGGCGCCCAGCAGGGCGCGCTCTCCGGCCAGTTCGGTCTCCTCATCCGCGCGGGGATCCAGGGCGTCAAGGTCGGCGAGGTTGAGGGTCAGCTCTTCCGCATGGGCGGCGGCGTCGGCGGCGGCGGCCTTCAGGTCCGCGACCTTGCGCTCGGCGGTCTTCAGGGCCTCGGCGGCGGCGGCCACGGCCTCCAGCTGTGGCGACAGGCCGCCGTAGTTGTCCAGCAGGGCGCGGTGGGTCTTCCAGTCCAGAAGGCCGACGGTCTCGTGCTGGCCGTGCACCTCGACCAGGGCCTGGCCGATCTCGCGCAGGGCGGCGACGCCCGCGGGCTGATCGTTGACGAAGGCGCGGCTGCGGCCGTCGGCGGCGACGATGCGGCGCAGGATCAGCTCCTCGCCCGGCGTCACGTCGAAGCCCCTGTCGGCGATCAGGGCGAGCAGGACGGGGTCGTCGGGGGCGGTGAAGACGGCGGTGGCGCTGGCCTGTTTGGCGCCGTTACGCACCAGGCCGGCGTCGCCGCGCGCGCCCAGCGCCAGCCCCAAGGCGTCCAGGATGATCGACTTGCCCGCCCCGGTCTCGCCGGTCAGCACGGTCAGCCCGTCCCGAACATCCAGGTCCAGCACGTCCACCAGCACGATGTCGCGGATCGAAAGCGCGGTCAGCACGGCAGGCTCCCCGAAAGAAGCGAACGGCCGGAAACGCGGTCAGGAAGCTGGAGCAAGGCGAATCGTTTTCTCAGGCGACGCCGGAGAATGCGGAGCAACCGCCTCCCGGGACAACCCCGGGAATAGCGGAACAAAGCGAAAACGTCAGCCCGGGATCAGGCGACGCAGCCAGCTTTCGCGCTTACCGGTCGGGGCGGTGTCCGGACGGACGCCTTCCTCGGACAGCAGGGCATAGGCTTCGGCGTACCAGGGGCTGCCCGGATAGTTGAAGCCCAGCACCGAGCCGTTGCGCATGGCCTCATCCTTCAGGCCGAGCTGCAGATTGACCTCGACCAGGCGATAGAGGGCTTCCGGCGTATGCGAGGTGCGCTGGAAGGACTGGTTGTCGATGACCGTCTTGTAGCGGTTGATGGCCGCCAGCGGCTGGTTGGCGCGCTGGTAGTAGCGGCCGATGGCCATTTCCTTGCCGGCCAGCTGGTCGTTGACCATGTCCATCTTGACCGTGGCGTCGATGGCGTAGGACGTGCCGGGATAGCGGCGGGCGACATCGCGCAGGCCGTCCAGCGCCGCCTGGGCGTAGCCCTGGTCGCGGCCCACGTCGGTGATCTGCTCGAAGTTGCAGATGGCCTTCATGTAGAAGGCGTAGGGCGCGCTCGGATTGCCCGGGAACAGGGCGATGAAGCGGTCGGCGGCGGCAATCGCCTCCTGATAGTGATCGTCCTGATAATACGCGTAGATCTGCATCAGGATCGCGCGACGCGACCATTCCGAATACGGGTGCTGACGCTCCACTTCCTGGAAGTAGTCGATCGCATCGGCCCAACGCTTGGACTGCAGGCGCGTATAGCCGGTGTTGTAGAGCGCCTCGACCGGGCGCTCCTCATAGGCCAGGCGCGGGCGGCTTCCGCCGCGGTTACACGCCGAAACGGCCAGGACCGACAAGGCAACGGCCGACAGGACAAGGCCGGTGCGAATCTTCGAAGCAGGCAAGGACGACCTCAACATGACAGGCCGGCGGGCGCTCACCCGTCGGCGCCCCCGGAATTCAGACGCGATCTCTACACCAGCGGATCGATGCGCGCCAATGCGACGCTAACGGGCGAGAAATTCGTCCGCGCGCCTTGTGGCTGAGCCGTCCCCTGATATGTAGCGCGCCAGCGCAACGGCGGCATTGTCAGCCGGGCGATGACGGCGAAAGGATGACCGGACATGAAGCTGCTCTCTGGCAACTCCAACCGGACCCTGTCCCAGGCGATAGCGACCCACCTCGACATGCCTTTGACCAAGGCCCAGGTGAAGCGGTTCGCCGACAACGAGGTTTTCGCCGTAATTGAAGAGAACGTCCGCGGCGAGGACGTCTTCATCATCCAGTCGACCAGCTATCCCGCCAACGACAACCTGATGGAGCTGCTGATCCTCACCGACGCCCTGGTGCGGGCCTCGGCCAAGCGGATCACGGCGGTCGTCCCCTACTTCGGCTACGCCCGGCAGGACCGGAAGACCGGCGGCCGCACGCCGATCTCGGCCAAGCTGGTGGCCAATATGATCACCCGCGCGGGCGCCGACCGGGTCCTGACCATGGACCTGCATGCCGGCCAGATTCAGGGCTTCTTCGACATCCCGACCGACAATCTGGTCGCCACCCCCGTCCTCGCCCAGGACATCAAGGATCGCTACACGCGCGGCAATCTGATGATCGTCTCGCCCGACGTCGGCGGCGTGGTGCGCGCCCGTTCGCTGGCCGAGCGCCTGAACGTCGACCTGGCCATCGTCGACAAGCGCCGTCCCAAGGCGGGCGAGAGCGAAGTCATGAACATCATCGGCGACGTCATGGGGCGCGAATGCATCCTGTTCGACGACATCGTCGATTCGGGCGGCACCCTGGTCAACGCGGCCAAGGCGCTGATCGAGAAGGGCGCCACCGAGGTCTCGGCCTACATCAGCCATGGCGTGCTGTCGGGTCCGGCGGTCCAGCGCGTGGCCGACGGCCCGCTGAAGGAACTGGTGATCACCGATTCGATCGAGCAGCCGGACGAGGTCCTGAACTGCTCCAAGATCCGCCGCGTGTCGGTCGCTCCGCTGATCGGCGAGGCCATCCGGCGCATCGCCAACGAGGAATCGGTGTCGAAACTCTTCGACTGATCGAGGGAACGTCCACGGTCTCGCCCCATTAGCGCCTGAGACTTCGACGCGGGGCGTCGTTTTCGAAGGAGACTTGATGGGTTCGCTCGTCCAGCGCCGCGGCCTCGCCGTGGCCGTACTCGCCGTCGCCGCCCTGCTGGCCGGCTGCGCATCCCAGAACGCCGCCGAGAAGGCCGCCGAGATCGAAGCCGCGCGGCAGGCGGCCGAACTGGCCGCGCGTACGCCGCCGCCGATCAGCCTGAACCAGAGCGTCGCCGAGGCCGCGTCCGTCTATGTCGCCTTCAGCCGCGAGATGGCCGCCATCGAGGGCGGCTTCCAGGACCCCGAGGCGATCCAGGCCGCGATCCGCCGCGGATCGGCCTATGATCCCGCCCAGCTGTCGCGCGGGCTGGTGGCCTATGCCTCGATCATCGCGCTGCAGTCGCCCGAGTTCGTGCAGGGCGTGCGCCAGTACGCCGTCGACCGCGCCACCCGTGAGCAACTGGCCGCCAACATCGTCGCCGACCCGCGCTGGGCCTCGAGCCTGCCGGGCGCGGACGCCGCCGCGGGCCTGATCGTGACCACGCTGCGCACCGACATCACCAGCCTGAACCGGGCCGCGGATTCGATCGAGAACGACGCCTACGCCATCCAGGCGGACGGCCGCCGCTCATGGGCCGTCGCCCAGGTCGTGGGCCGTGAAAGCCGGCTGGCGGACGCCAAGACGCGCTCGACCCAGGCGAGACTGCCCTCGGCGCCCGAGGCGGCCCGCCTGCTGGCCGCCGCGCACAGCGGGTCGGGACTGGGCCTCTCCGGCGACCGGCGGCGCGAGCCGCCCTATCCGCCGGTCGTGGAGCGGGCCCTGGCCATCGCCGCGCTCGCGGCCCTGGGCGAGGCGTCGGACGCCGCGCGGACGGAACCGCTGCAGAACGATCCGGTCAGCCAGACCTGTCTGACGGAGTCCAAGCTGAACCTGTTCCAGTGCCTGGCGGCCTCTCGCCCCAGCTATGAGGACGTCTTCTGCCTGGGGCGGCACATCGTGCGGGACATCGCCTCCTGCACGCGTGGCGCGGCCATGCCCGCCGGCAGTGTCATCGTATCGCCCCTGACCGTCGCAGATCCCGAACCGCCGCGCATCGCCGTGTCGCCGCTGGCCGATTCTCCGCCCGCGCCCCCGGTCCGCACCCCCGCTTCGCCGGCTCCGGCGCAAACGGCCACCGAGCGTCTCAATACCGGGCCGGGATAAACTCCCGAGCGAGGAGAATCATCTCCTTGTGATGGCGGACTTCCTGCAACGCTGGGATTAACGCTCGGCGAACCCTTTTCGCCGCGATATATGTGCCAGTCAGTCGTCTGCGCCCTGCCGGATGGGCGCCGTGGGTCGGGGTTTTTCATGTTCAAGGGTCAAATGCGCCGCGGGCTCGCGCTCGCCGCAATCGCCGCCGCCGCCGTGCTCGCGGCTTGCGCCACCGACGAACCGGTCGCTCCGCCGCCTCCGCCCCCTCCGCCGCCCCCGCCGCCGGCCCTGTCGATGAACGAGGGCGTGGCCCAGGCCGCCTCGATCTACGTCGCCTTCATGCGCGATGTCGGCACCATCCCGCCCGGCGGCTTCACGGACGCGGAAGCCATCCAGGCCGCCATCCGCAAAGGCGCCGCCTATGAGCCCGCCCAGCTGTCGCGCGGCATGATCGCCTACGGCTCGATCCTGGCGCTGCAGTCGCCCGAGTTCGTGCAGGGCGTGCGCACCTACGCCGTCGATCCCGCCATCCGCCAGGAGATGATCGCCCGCATCATCGCCGATCCGGCCACCGCCGCGACCCTGCCGGGCGCCGACGCCGCCGCCGGCCTGATCGTCAGCACCCTGAGCCGCGACGTCGCCGCCATGCTGGTCATCGCCGACGGCGTCGAGGGCGACGCCTACACCATTCAGGAGCGCCGCGATCCGCGCCGCCGCTGGGCCACCACCCATATTCCGAACCGCGAAGTCCGCCTGCAGAGCGCCAAGACCCTGTCGGCGGCCCAGATGCTGCCGTCGTCCGAAGAATCGGCCCGCCTGTTCGCCGCCGCCAACTCGGGCAGCGGCCTGGGCGTGACCACCAACCGCTCGGGCCCGCCCTACACCCCGGCGGTGGTCCGTTCACTGGCCCTGGCCGCCCTGGCCGCCTTGGGCGCCGGCGGCGAGGAGTCGCGCGCCAACACCGAGGCCATGACCGTCGACCAGAACAGCGAGTTCTGCCTCAACATGTCCAAACTGATGCTGTTCCAGTGCCTTGCGGCCTCGCGCCCGAGCTATGAGGACATGTTCTGCGTCGGCCGCCACATCGCCCGCGACCTGTCGACCTGCACCGCCCAGAACATCACGCCGGTCCCGGCTGAGCTGACCCCGACCGCCGTTGCCGGGGCCGAAGGACCGGTCCAGTCGCCGATCGCCGCGGAGGCCGCGGCGGCCTCCACCTCGGCCACGGCGGCGCTGAACAGCGGTCGTTGAGTCAAACAGGGCGCGACAGCGGTTGCGTCCTCCGGCGCTAGCGTGTAATAGCCCGCGCTCTTGAATTCGAGGGTTCATGACCCCCGCCGCGCGGGCCCCGGTTGGCGCGGCGTTTCTGTTTCTGTTGAGGCGAGCCAGATGGCCGAGATCATTCTGAACGTGGACGTCCGCGACGGCGTCGGCACCGGCGGCGCCCGCGCCGCCCGTCGCGCCGGCATGGTGCCCGGTATCCTGTACGGTGGCGACAAGGCCCCCGTCGCCATCTCGGTGAACGAGAAGGACTTCCGCAAGTCCCTCTACACCGGCAAGCTGCTGGGCCACCTGGTGACCCTGAAGTACGGCAAGGAAACCCAGCCGGTCATCGCCCGTGACGTGCAGTTCGACCCGGTGTCGGACCGCCCGCTGCACTTCGACCTGATGCGCGTCGATGAAAACCAGACCATCAAGATCGAGATCCAGGTCCGCTTCATCAACGAAGACCAGTGCAAGGCCTTCCGTCAGGGCGGCTCGCTGGAAATCGTCCGTCACTCGGTCGAGGTGAAGGTTCCGGCGAACCACATCCCAGAAGACCTGATCGTCGATCTGGCCGGCCACAAGCTGGGCGACACCATCCGCTGGTCGGACCTGAAGGTCCCCTCGGACGTCGAGCCGACCATCGCCGACCGTGACTTCGTGATCGCTTCGATCAAGACCTCTTCGGCCGCCCTGTCCGAAGCCGCCGACGAGGCGCACGACGCCGAAGTCGCCGCCGAGGCCGAAGCCGCCGCCGAGGTTCCGGCGACCGAGCAAGACGCCGCCGAAGGCGAAACGACCGAAGGCTAAGCCCCCTTCGATCACCTGTTTCTGGAGCGGCCCCTTCCGGTTACGGATGGGGCCGTTTCCTTGTCTGGACCTCAGCCATGATCATCGTCGCCGGCCTGGGCAACCCGGGCCCGAAATACGAGAAGAACCGCCACAACATCGGCTTCATGGTCGCCGACGAGATTGCGCGCCGCTGGTCGTTCGGCCCCGAGCGGGCCAAATTCCAGTCGGTGATCCGCGAGGGCGAGGTCCCCACCGCCGCCGGACCGGTGAAGGTGCTTCTGATGAAGCCCCAGACCTATATGAACGAGAGCGGCCGGGCCGTCGGCGAGGCGGCGCGCTTCTACAAGATCAAGCCGTCCGAGGTGATCGTCTTCCATGACGAGATCGACCTGGCCCCCGGCCGCTTCCGCATGAAGACCGGCGGCGGGGCGGCGGGCCAGAACGGCGTGCGCAGCCTGATCAGCCATCTGGGCGCCGAATTCCGCCGCGGCCGCATGGGCGTGGGCCACCCGGGCGAGAGCCATCTGGTCATGCCGCACGTGCTGGGCGACTTCGCCAAGGCCGACCAGCCGTGGCTGGAGGCGATGCTGAACGCCTGCGCCGACGCCCTGCCCTTCGCTCTGGCCGGCGAGGACGAGCGTTATCAGGGCGAGGTCATGCGCCTGGCCCCCGCGCCCAAATTCAGCCCGCGCCAGACGGCGCAGAAGGGCGAATAGCCGCGCTTCCTGTCCGCCCCGATCACGGCTATGGACCGCCCGTGACCCGTCCGCAGACCGAATCCTGGTCGATCTGGCGTTCGCTGGCCCTGATGGCCGCGACGTTCGCGATCGTGCTCGGCTCCCTGCTGCCTTACGCCGCCATGGCCGCCGCCCGCCCGGGCGAGACCCTGGTGCTCTGCTCCAGCGACGGGCCGCAGACCATCCGCGTCGACGCCGACGGCAAGCCGGACCGTTCGGTCCCGCCGCCGAAATGCGCCGCCTGCGTCATGGCTGTCGCCGCTGTCCTGCCGACCCCGCCGGCGCCCCAGCCCTGCGCCACGCCCGCCGTCACCCCGGCGTCGACCTTCACCGCCCTGATCGCCAGCCCGCCGCCGCCCGCGCGCGCGCCGCCGCGACCGCCCTCGACCGCCCCTCCCCACGCCTGAAGCAGACCCGGCGCTGACCCGCGCCTGACCCCGCACGCCGTCCGGCGGCGCGGGCCTTTCTCTGTTTCAGGATCGATTCCATGTCCCTTCGGACCACCGCGGCGCCCTGCGCCCTGCTGCTCGCGGCCCTCGCCGCGCCCGCCTTCGCCCATGCCTCCGAGCCCGCCGCCGGGCCGGAAGACCCCACCACTCTCGACACCGTCATCGTCACCGCCCGGCGCAATCCGGAAGACCCGGCCGTGGTCGCCGAGGCTCGCGACCGCCTGTCGCGCACGCCGGGCGCCGTGGCCGTGGTCTCGGCGGAAAGCTACGCCAACCGCTTCGCCCAGACCTTCGCAGACACCCTGCGCAACGTGCCCGGCGTGCTGGCGCAGAAGCGCTATGGCGAGGAAGCCCGACTGTCGATCCGGGGCTCGGGCCTCGCCCAGGGCTTCCACCAGCGCGGGGTGCTGTTCGCCCAAGACGGCGTGCCCTTCGCGGACGCCGACGGCTTCTCCGACTTCCAGGGCGTGGATCCGCTGAGCGCCCGATACATCGAGATCTACAAGGGGGCCAACACCCTGCGCTTCGGCGGAGCCCAGCTGGGCGGCGCCATCAACCAGATCACGCCTACGGGCCGCACCGCTGTCGATGATACGGTGCTGCAGCTGGAAGGCGGGTCGTTCGGCAGCCTGAGGGGCAGCGTGCAGCTGGCGCGCGCGTCCGGCGACTGGGACGTATTCGCGGCCGTTTCGGCGATGGAATCGGACGGATACCGCGACCACAGCGAACAGAGCCAGGCGCGCCTGACCCTGAACGTGGGCCGGAGGTTCGGCGAGGACCGGGAGGTGCGGCTGATCTACCAGGCGGCCGACATCAAGCAGGATATCCCGGGGTCGCTGTCGCTCACCGACGCCCTGACCCGACCCGAGATGGCCAATCCCGGCGCGATCAGCGGCGACCAGGCCCGCGACCTGACGCTGAAGCGGCTGACGCTGCAGACCCGCTGGCGACTGAACGATTCGACCGTGTTCGAAGGCGCCGTCTGGGGCTGGGAAAAGGAGCTGTGGCACCCGATCTTCCAGGTGCTCCACACCAACAGCGAGACGACCGGCCTGTTCGGCCGCTTCGACTGGACCGGTCAGGTGGGCGGCCTGCGGGCCGACCTGTTCTATGGCCTGAGCTATCGCGACGGTCAGGTCGACGGTCGGCGCTACGTCAATATCGGCGGCCAGGCGGGCGCCCTGACCGCCGACAATGTTCAGAAGGCGACCGGGCTGGACGTCTTCGCCGAAGGCCGGCTGTTCGTGACCGACCGGCTGGCCGTGGTGGCGGGCGGTTCGTTCGGCCGGGCCACGCGCGACTATGCCGACCACGTCAACGCCGCCAACAATGACGACATCGACTACGAATGGTTCTCGCCCCGGCTGGGCCTGCTGTGGGAGGCCGAGGACGGCGCCCAGGTGTTCGCCAATGTGACCCGGTCGGTCGAGCCTCCGACCTATGGCGCCCTGGTTCAGGCTCCGCTGGTCGGCTTCACCCCGGTGAAGGTGCAGGACGCCTGGACCGCCGAGATCGGCGCCCGCGGCCGCCGGGGCGACCTGGCCTGGGATGTGACCGCCTACCGCAGCGAGATCGACGGCGAACTGCTGAACTTCATCACCGGCCCGGACATCCCGGCCGCGACCTTCAACGCCGGCGAGACCGTACACCAGGGGATCGAGGCCGGGCTGGACTGGCGCCTGCCGGCTGAGCTGGCGCAAGGCTCGCTGCTGCTGCGCCAGACCTATGCCTGGAACGACTTCCGCTTCGTCAATGATCCGCGCTGGGGCGACAACCGCCTGCCGGTCGCGCCGGAGCACGCCTATCGCGCCGAACTGGCCTGGCGGCATCCGTCGGGTCTGTCGCTGACGCCGTCGGTCGAATGGCGGATCAGCGACGCCTGGGTCGACTACCAGAATACGATGAAGGCGCCCGGCTACACGTTGCTGGGGCTGAATGCGAGCTGGGAAGTCAAGGACGGGCTGACCCTGTTCGCGGACGCCCGCAACCTGACGGACGAGCGGCACGTGAACGAGTTCTCGGCCATCACCGACGCCCGTCCCAATCCTCCGCCCCCTCAGACGCCGGTCTCGACCGTCGTCTTCAATCCGGGCGAGGGGCGCGCTCTCTTCGTCGGCCTGCGTGTGGCCCTGTGAGTCCGATGACCGAGATTCAGACTTCGGCCGCCACGCCCCTGTCCGGCGCCTACCGCGCCGTCTGGCGCTGGCATTTCTACGCGGGCGTGCTGGTCATGCCCTTCCTCATGCTGCTGGCGCTGACCGGCGGTCTCTACCTGTTCAAGGACGAGATCGACCAGGCCGTCTATCGGCGGATGGCCGAGGTTCCGCCCGTCGCGCAGCAGGCCTCGCCCGACGCCTGGGTCGCGGCGGCGGCGCGGGCCGGCGACGGTCGCCCCGCCAGCGTTCTGATGCCGGAGAGGACCGATCAGGCCGTCCGCGTCAGGGTGGATCGGGTGGACGGCTCGCAACGGACCGTCTTCGTCGATCCCCACACCGCCCGGGTCACCGGCGTGACGGGCTACGGCGGCGTCATGGAGACCATCAAGGCCCTGCATTCGCTGACCTTCTTCGGACCGGCGATGAACCTCCTCGTGGAGGTCGTGGCGGGCTGGACGATCGTCCTGTTCGCCACCGGCCTCTATCTGTGGTGGCCGCGCAAACGCGTTGCGGGCGTCCTGACCCTGACCGCCACGGATGTGCGTCGCCGACCCTTCTGGCGGGACCTGCACGCCCTGACCGGGATCTACGTCGGCGGCGTGGTGCTGTTCCTCGCCGTGACCGGCATGCCGTGGTCGGCGGTCTGGGGCGATCAGGTCATGGGCGCGGTCAAGGCGAGCGGTTGGGGGCGGCCGCCCGCGCCGGTCGCGAGCGCCTGGCAGAAGGCCGAGCACCATGACCATCCCGCCGGCGCCGGCTGGACCATGGATGGCGTCGTGCTTCGCAGGCCCTCGCACCACCCGGCCGGTCCCCTGTCCGGCGTCATCGCCCGGGCCGAGGCCGAGGGTCTGGCGCGGCCCTATGCCGTCTCCATCCCGCGCGCCGCCGACACCGCCTGGACCGCCACCGCCCAGGCGCGCCGCGTGCAGGACAGCCGGGCGCTCTACATCGATCCCGCCGACGGCAGGGTGCTGGGCGACATCGGCTTCCAGCAGTTCGGTCCCGGCGCGAAGGCGATCGAATGGGGCATCTACACCCACCAGGGCACCCAGTTCGGCCAGATCAACCGCTGGATCATGCTGGCGGGCTGCATCGGCGTCTGGCTGCTGGCCGTCAGCGGCCTGCTGATGTGGTGGAAGCGCCGGCCGCCACGCCTGTCGCACGGCCGGATCGGCGCGCCCCCGGTGCCCGACGGCCCCCGCCTGCGCGTCGCGGTTCTCGCCATCGTTCTTCCGCTTTGCCTTCTCTATCCCCTCACCGGAGCCAGCCTGATCGCCGCGTTGGCGGCCGACCGGTTGATCCGCACCTTTTTCCGTTCCAGACCTTCCGCTGCCTGAAAGACATCCGACTCATGACCCGCACCCTGATCCCCCTCGCCGCCTTCGCCCTGCTGGCCGCCTGTTCGAACGAGCCCAAGCCCGTCCCGGCGGGCGAACAGAGCGCCGTCGCCGTCACCGACGCCGTCTGCCGCCCGACGCCCCCCGGCCGCAAGATGACCGGCTGCTATCTGACCCTCACGGCCGGGGCTGACGACCGTCTGCTCAGCATCACCACCCCCGTCGCCGGGCGCGTGGAGATCCACGAGAGCAAGATCGAGAGCAATATGATGATGATGCGCGAGCTGAAGGAGGGCCTGCCCCTTCCGGCCCGCCAGGTGGTCGAGCTGAAGCCCGGCGGGAACCACATCATGCTGCTGGCCGTCGAGAACCCCATTGTCGCGGGCCAGACCGTGCCCCTGACCCTGACCTTCGCCTCGGCCCCGCCGGTCGTGGTGCAGGCCGCCGTGGGCCAGCCCAAGACCACCGAAGACGACGTCTACGCCGCCCACTAGAGCGGTTCGGCGCGCGCGAGCCTGACAAACGGGTCCGGACCCGCTAAAGGCTCGCGCTCATTGAAAGCTCCTGAGACCCATGGCCCTTAAAGTCGCGATCGTCGGCCTGCCCAACGTCGGCAAGTCCACCCTGTTCAACGCCCTGACCAAGACGGCGGCGGCCCAGGCGGCCAACTATCCGTTCTGCACCATCGAGC
This sequence comes from Brevundimonas sp. GW821-FHT12C05, assembly GCF_058807475.1. NCBI lineage: Bacteria > Pseudomonadati > Pseudomonadota > Alphaproteobacteria > Caulobacterales > Caulobacteraceae > Brevundimonas > Brevundimonas sp. GW821-FHT12C05. The sequence goes on along the minus strand of NZ_JBXAQS010000005.1, from coordinate 171,436 downwards.
CGAACACCGGCGACGTGGCCGTGCCCGAGCCGCGCCTGGACGTGCTGGCCGAGATCGCGGGCTCCAAGGAGATCATCCCCTCGCGGATCACCTTCGTGGACATCGCCGGCCTGGTGCGCGGCGCGTCCAAGGGCGAGGGCCTGGGCAATCAGTTCCTGGCCAACATCCGCGACTGTGACGCCGTGGCCTTCGTGGCCCGCTGCTTCATCGACGACGACATCACCCATGTCGAAAACCGCATCGACCCGATCTCGGATCTGGACATCATCGAGACCGAACTGATGCTGGCCGACCTCGAAAGCCTCGAGAAGCGCGTCGTCAACGTCGAGAAGAAGGCCAAGGGCGGCGACAAGGACGCCCAGCAGACCCTGCGCCTGATCAACATGGCGCTGGAGCCTCTGCGCGCCGGCAAGCCCGCCCGCGTGGTCAAGGTCGACAAGGAGGACGAAAAGGCGTGGCACATGCTGCAGCTGCTGACCTCCCTGCCTGCGCTCTACGTCTCCAACGTCGATGAGGGCTCGGCCGACAAGGGCAATGAGCTGTCCGACCTGGTCGCCAAGCGCGCCGCCGAGGACAACGCCAACGCCGTCGTCATCTCGGCCAAGATCGATTCCGAACTGGCCGTCCTCGACCCCGAGGAACAGGCCGAGTTCCTGGAAAGCCTGGGTCTGGCCGAGCCGGGCCTGAACCGCCTGATCCGCGAGGCCTACAGCCTGCTGGGCCTGCAGTCCTATTTCACGGTCGGCCCCAAGGAAGCGCGCGCCTGGACGATCCACGTCGGCGACACCGCCCCCCAGGCGGCGGGCGTGATCCACACCGACTTCGAGAAGGGCTTCATCCGCGCCGAAACCATCGCCTACGAGGACTTCGTGGCGCTGAGGGGCGAAGCCAAGGCCCGCGAGGCCGGCAAACTGCGCGCCGAGGGCAAGGCCTATGTCGTCAAGGACGGCGACGTGATGAACTTCCTGTTCAACTGATCAGCCGGCCGGCCGGCTTTCGCCGGCGCCGGGGGCCGCCGGGCAGCGCCTGAGCAACAGCACCGCCTCGTTGCGGTTCAGCCAGGTCAGGCGCAGCACGTCGTCCTGCGCCGACAGGCGGACGCGCTCGCGCGGGATCTCGCCCTGGCAGGCCAGGGTCACCTCATAGCCGTCGACCACCTGCTCCAGCGAGGTGATGGCGCAGCTGTTTTCATAGCCTTCGAACCGCAGCGGCGTGAGGGTGACGGCCTGCTGGGCGCCGCTGACGTTGGCGCACCAGGCGGCGTTCGCGGCCCAGCGGCCGACGAAGCTGGCCGGCCCGGCGCCGGGCATGACCGTGCCGATCCCGGGCGGCGTCGGAGCGGGCGGCGCGATCTCGGCCGTGGCGATCGGCGCGGCCGGTTCGGTGGGCGGATTGACGGTCTGGCGATCGCAGGCGGCGATCAGCAGGACAGCGGCGAAAGCCGGGATCAGAGCTCGGGTCATGATGGGAGAACGCCGTGCGACCGCAGGGGCTCCTCACTCGCCTTGATCACGAATTCGCGGTCACGCTTGCATCCCCCGCAGGTTTTTGCGACCGGTTCGCCAGTGTTGAGAACAAGGGGTGTCCCGCATGGCTCAGAACACCAATCCCTGGGGCAAGGCCGTCGATCCGTTGGCCCTGGATATCGCCGCGGTGCTCAAACGCATGGGCGGCTCGGCTCACCAGCAGGACGTGGTCCAGTGCGTGGCCGCCATGAAGCGACAGCGCGGCGAGACCGTCGCCCAGGACCTGGCCTCCAAGATCGTCGAGGCGTTCGAACGCTACCGCGACCTGTTCTTCCGCCCCTTCGGCGAAGGCTCGATGCGCTGGGCCCTGCAGCCCGGCGTCGCCTGACCCGGGACCACGAAAAAGGCCCGCCGGTCTCCCGGCGGGCCTTTCGTCTTTTCAGGACCTGATCGCCTTAGAAGCGGCGAACGTAGCCGAGGCCCCAGGTGTCGGCTTCAATGCCGTCACGGCCGCGGAAGTCCCGACGGGTCCAGTCGGCGCGGACGCCGTTCTGGCCGTCGAAGAAGTAGTTGGCGCCGGCGCCGTAGTTGACGCTCTCGGTGCTGTTCGACGCCGAGGAGCCGGGGACCGACGCCTTCAGTTCGGTGGTGCCGTAGCCGAGACGGCCGAAGAGCTCGAAATTCTCGGTCACCGGCAGGGTCGCCACGCCATAGGCGGCGGCGTCGTAGCGGTGCTCAACCTTGCCCGGAATGGCGCCGAAGTTGACGTCGTCATCCTTGACGCCGACCGACAGCTCGGCCTCGGCTCCGAAATAGCGGCTCAGCTTGGCGCCGCCGCGCGCGGTGATCGCACCCAGGGTCGCGCCGTCGGCGTCGATGCCCGTGTAACCGATCGAACCTTGATATTGAGGATTCGAGATGCTTTGCGCCATGGCAGGCGCCGAAATCAGAGTAAGAGCAGCGGTAGCGAGAAGAACGTTACGCATAGTTTTTGTATCCTCTAGATGCGGTGACTTCTGTGGTCACCGGCCCCATCCAGCGAGGTACAAATGGTCATTCAAACTTGGCGTTCCAGAGACGCGTAGCGACTTCACCGCGACTGTGGGATGGGCGACACAGACAGCGATACGCTAACCTTGACCCTATCGTGTTCTTATTTTGACGGAACGAAAGCCGCGCGTTCGCCCCGTCTTTCGCGGTTCGCTTCAAGGCTCATGGTTGGGCGACCCTGATCCCCGGGCGGCCAGGGGCGTCCGGCCGCCGTGCGGCGACCGAAAGGGTCCCGGGACGAGCCCGAGGATGGCCGAAGACGCAGCGACGACCGGAAGCGGTCGATCGAACCCGAACTACCGGTCTTTTTCGCGCTCGGTTCCCGCCCGGGCGTGCAGGGCGGCCTGCGCCGCGGCCAGCCGGGCGATCGGCACGCGATAGGGCGAACAGCTGACGTAGTTCAGGCCGACCTCTTCGCAGAAGGCGATCGAGGACGGGTCGCCGCCGTGTTCCCCGCAGATGCCCATCTTGATGTCAGGCCGGACCGCTCCGCCCCGCTCGGCGGCGATGCGGATCAGGTCGCCGACGCCCTCGCGGTCCAGACGGACGAAGGGATCGGTCTCGAAGATGCCCTTGTCCATATAGGCCTGCAGGAAGCGGCCGGAGTCGTCGCGGCTGATGCCGAACGTCGTCTGGGTCAGATCATTGGTGCCGAAGCTGAAGAACTGGGCGTGCTCGGCCAGGTCGCCGGCGCGCAGTGCGGCGCGCGGCAGCTCGATCATGGTGCCGACCAGGTATTCGACCGTGTCGCCGGCCTCGGCGAAGACGGCCTGCGCCGTCCGGTCGGTCAGCTCGCGCAGGTATTTCATCTCCAGCCCGAGAGCGACCAGCGGGTGCATGATCTCCGGGATCGGGGCCAGGCCCGAGGCCTGCTTGACCTCCAGCGCGGCCTCGATGACCGCCCGGACCTGCATTTCGTAGATCTCGGGATAGGCGACGCCCAGGCGGCAGCCGCGGTGGCCCAGCATCGGATTGGTCTCGTGCAGTTCCTTGGCCCGGCGTTTCAGCTTGGCGGCGTCCAGGCCCGAAGCGGCGGCGAGGGCGTCGATGTCCTCGTCGGTGTGCGGGATGAACTCGTGCAGCGGCGGATCCAGAAGGCGCACGGTGACGGGGAGACCCGACATGATCTCGAACAGTTCGACGAAGTCGGCCTTCTGGAACGGCGCGATCTTGGCCAGCGCCAGACGGCGTCCGGCCTCGTCGTCCGCCAGGATCATCTCGCGCACGGCGGCGATCCGGGTGTCGTCGAAGAACATGTGCTCGGTCCGGCACAGGCCGATGCCCTCGGCGCCGAAGCCGCGCGCGGTGCGCGCGTCCAGCGGGGTCTCGGCGTTGGCGCGGACCCGCAGGCGGCGAACCTTGTCGGCCCAGGCCATCAGGGTCTGGAAGTCGCCGGTCAGCTCCGGCTCGATCATGGCCACAGCGCCCTCGAGCACCTCGCCCTTGGAGCCGTCGATGGTGATGATGTCGCCGGCCTTGAAGGTGCGGCCCCGGGCCGTGAAGGTCCCGGCCTTGTCGTTGATCGACAGCTCATTGATGCCGCAGACGCAGGGACGGCCCATGCCGCGCGCGACCACCGCCGCGTGGCTGGTCATGCCGCCGCGCGCCGTGACGATGCCCCGGGCGGCGTGCATGCCGTGGATGTCCTCAGGGCTGGTTTCCTCGCGCACCAGGATGACCGCGTCGCCCAGCTGGGCCAGGCGTTCGGCCTCGTCGGCGTCGAAGACGATCTTGCCCGTGGCCGCGCCCGGCGAGGCGGGCAGCCCGGCGGCGACCACCTTGCGCTCGGCGTTCGGGTCCAGGGTCGGATGCAGCAGTTGGTCCAGCGCGGCGGGCTCGACACGGCTGACGGCCTCTTCCTGCGAGATCACGCCCTCGCTGGCCAGGTCGACGGCGATCTTCAGCGCCGACTTGGCGGTGCGCTTGCCGTTGCGGGTCTGCAGCATCCACAGCCGGCCCTGCTCGACCGTGAACTCGATGTCCTGCATGTCGCGGTAGTGGCTTTCGAGGCGGTTCACCACCTCGACGAACTGGCCAAAGACGGTGGGCATGGCCTCTTCCATCGACAGCGCCGTCTCGCCCATCTCCTCGCGCCCCGCCTTGGTCAGCGACTGCGGCGTGCGGATGCCCGCGACGACGTCCTCGCCCTGGGCGTTGATCAGGAACTCGCCGTACAGGCGCGCCTCGCCGGTCGACGGGTTGCGGGTGAAGGCCACGCCGGTGGCGCTGGTTTCGCCCATGTTGCCGAACACCATCGACTGGATGTTCACGGCCGTGCCCCAGCTTTCGGGGATGTCGTGCATGCGGCGATAGAATTTGGCCCGGTCGTTCATCCAGCTGGCGAAGACGGCGCCGACGGCGCCCCACAGCTGGTCGTGCGGGTTCTGCGGGAAGGGTTGCCCCAGCTCGCGCTCGACCACCGCCTTGTAGTCGGCGACGACCTTCTCCCAGTCCTTGGCGGTCAGGTCGGTGTCGACGGTGACGCCCAGACGGTCCTTGTGGTCGTCCAGCACGCCTTCGAAGTCGTCATGGCCGAGGCCCAGCACCACGTTGGAGTACATGGTGATGAAGCGGCGGTAGCTGTCGAAGGCGAAGCGGCGGTCGCCGCTGAGCGCGGCCAGACCCTCGACCGTCTCGTCGTTGAGGCCCAGGTTCAGGACCGTGTCCATCATCCCCGGCATCGAGGCGCGGGCGCCCGAGCGGACCGAGACCAGCAACGGGTTCTTCGCGTCGCCGAAGGTCTTGCCGACCACCGTCTCGACCTGCTTCAGCCCCGCCGCCACCTGGGCCGCCAGAGCGTCCGGATAGGCCTGGCCATTGGAGTAGTAGTGGACACAGGCTTCTGTGGTGATGGTGAAGCCCGGCGGCACGGGCAGGCCCAGGGCCGACATCTCGGCCAGGTTGGCGCCCTTGCCCCCCAGCAGGTTCTTCATCGACGCATCGCCGTCAGCAGACCCGCCGCCGAAACCATACACCCACTGTGTCATGCCGAGCCTCTGAGCTGTCTTCCCGGCGGGGGATTCGCAACCGCCAGGGCCTTTGGCTCCGCTTACCGCGCCGCGCCCGCGAAGGCGAGGCCGAACCTGTAATGATCCGTGATCGGGACGGTATGGGATTCGTCATTCAGAAAAGCAGAGTGCGCATGGTGCGCATTCCCTCGCTGTCCGTGCGTCACATCCGGTCGTGTGCAGACGTCGGCGCCGGAATTCCGTATGAAGGAACATGCGCGCACCTGATCGTTTCCAGACTCATGGCTCCATGCTGCTGGCAGGCCTTCGCCGGACCTATGGCTTCGCGGAGGGGCCGGTGGAAATCCCCAAGCTCTGGCCGACATTCAACGCCCTGCTGCCGCTGCTCGGCCAGGTCGGATACGTCACCTACGGCGCGATGTGCGGAGCGGACATGGCGGCCGGAACGTTTGAATACATGCCGTCGGTCGAGGTCGAGACCTTCGAGGGGCTGGACGAAACCCTGGGCAGGATGCGTGTGCCCGAGGCGACCTACGCCGTCTTTGCCCATGAAGGACCGTTGACGGGGATCCGCAATACCATCCAGGCGGCCCATGGCTGGCTGGCCGCCAATGGCGAATGGGAGGACGGGCAGACGCCGAATTTCGAACGCTACGGCCCCGCGTTCGATGCGGCCACGGGCGCGGACACGGAGATATGGTTGCCGATCAAGGCCCGCTGAACCGTGCGCAGGCCCGATCTCGTCATCTTCGACTACGACGGCGTGGTCGCCGACAGCGAGTTGCTGAACAACGCGGCCATGGCCGAGGTCCTGACCGCGATCGGCCTGCCGACGACGACGGACGACGCGATCGCGACCTACATGGGCAAGCGCTGGCTGGACTGCCGCCCGATCATCGAGGCCCGGCTGGGCCGCGCCTGCCCGGACGAGGTGATCGTTGAGTGGACCCGTCTGTGCCACGAACGCGCCGCGACTGTCCTGGCCCCGGTCGACGGGCTGCTGGCCTTCGTCGAGGGGCGTGAGCAGGCGCGCTGCATCGCCTCCTCCAGCCCGCCGGACTGGATCGAACTGGGCCTGGCCCGCTTTGGTCTGACTGGTCGGATGGGCCCGGTCTTCAGCGCCGCCGTGCATGTGACGCGCGGCAAGCCGCACCCCGACCTGTTCCTGCACGCCGCCGCCGCCATGCAGGTCGCGCCCGACCGGACCGTGGTGATCGAGGATAGCCCGACCGGGGTTCTGGCCGGGGTCGCGGCGGGGATGCGGGTCGTCGGCCTGTGCGCCGGCGGTCACGTTCGCGACGGCCATGCCGAGCAGCTGTCCGCCGCCGGAGCCCACGCCATCGCCTGGTCCTATGACGAGGTCGCGCGCCTGATCGACTGATGAGACGCCCGCCGGTTACGCCGCCTTAACCGTAAGGATTCACCCTGTCGGTTCTCATTGTGCCGGGGCCGCGTTTCCATGTCCGAACTCAAGACCCCCATCCTCGCTACGGATGTCATCCACCGGGGCGACTGCATCGAGGTGCTGCGTTCGCTGCCGGACGCGTCCGTCGACATGGTCTTCGCCGACCCGCCCTATAACCTCCAGCTGGGCGGCGACCTGCTGCGGCCCGACAACTCCAAGGTCGATGCGGTGGACGACGACTGGGACAAGTTCGCCAGCTTCGCCGAATACGACGCCTTCACCCGCGCCTGGCTGACGGAATGCCGCCGGGTGCTGAAGCCCGAAGGCTCGATCTGGGTGATCGGCAGCTATCACAACGTCTTCCGCCTCGGCTCGGCGATCCAGGACCTGGGCTTCTGGGTGCTGAACGACATCATCTGGCGCAAGTCGAACCCGATGCCGAACTTCAAGGGCACCCGGTTCACCAACGCCCACGAGACCCTGATCTGGGCCGCCCGCAGCCGCGAACAGAAGCGCTACACCTTCAACTACGACGCCCTGAAGGCCTTCAACGAAGACACCCAGATGCGGTCCGACTGGACCCTGGCGCTGTGCACCGGTGAAGAGCGGATCAAGGACGCCGACGGCAAGAAGGCCCATCCGACCCAGAAGCCCGAGGCCCTGCTGCACCGCGTCCTACTGGCGGCGACCAAGCCCGGCGACGTGGTGCTGGATCCCTTCTTCGGCACCGGCACCACCGGCGCCGCCGCCAAGCGTCTGGGCCGCCACTTCGTCGGGATCGAGCGCGACAACGCCTATGCCGATGTCGCCGAGAAGCGCATCAAGGCCGTCATCCCGGCCGCGCCGGAAGACTTGGCCGTCATGGGCTCCAAGCGCAACGAGCCCAAGGTGCCGTTCGGCGCCCTGGTCGAGGCCGGCCTGCTGCGCCCGGGCGACCGCCTGTATTGCCCCAAGGGCGAGCGCGAGGCTCGCGTCCGCGCCGACGGCTCGCTGGTCTCCGGTGAACTGAGCGGCTCGATCCACAAGATGGGCGCCCTGTTCGAGAACGCCCCGGCCTGCAACGGCTGGACCTACTGGCGCTTCAAGTCGGACCAGGGCCTGCGCTCGATCGACGCCCTGCGCGCCGAGATCCGCGCTGGGATGCAATAGGCGGGCGACCCGCGTTACGAGACCGTAAGTTGACCGGCCGTCTCGGCCAGCGCCTCCTCCCCGCGGGAGGACTGACATGGACGATTTCGCACTGTCACGGCGCGCGTTCGCCGCCCAGGCCGCGGCGCTGGGCGCGGCGCTCGCGTTCCGACCGACCTCCGCGCGGGCCAGGACGGTCGCCGGAGGCGAGCGCCGGGATTTGTTTCCACAGGGCGTCGCGTCGGGCGATCCCCGTGCGGACAGCGTGATCCTGTGGACCCGACGCGCGCCGGACGACGGCGCCACGTCCCACCGACTGACGGTCGAGGTCGCCGACGATCCCGCATTCACACAGGTGGTCGCGCGCGGCGATGTCGCCGTCACCCCGGCGACCGACTGGACCTGCCGCTTCCTGGCCGCGGGCTTAAGGCCGGCGCGGGAGTACTGGTACCGCTTCATCGACGAGGCGGGAAACGCCAGCCGCCTCGGCCGCACCCTGACGGCGCCGGCCGACGATGACGACCGCGCGGTGACGTTCGCCTTCGTCAGTTGCCAGGACGTGACCCAGGGCGCCCTGAACGCCTATCGCCGCATGATCCATGAGGATACGCGCCGGCCGCGCGACGAGCAGCTGGGCTTCGTCCTGCATCTGGGCGACTTCATCTATGAACTGGTCTGGTATCCCGAGGAACGACCGAATGGGGTCGAGCGGGGCCGGCGGCTGCGTGACATCGTGCGCTATCCGCACGGTGAGAAGGTCAGCACCTTCCACATCCCGGCGGACCTGGACGACTACCGCACCGCCTATCGCGGCTACCTGCTCGATCCCGATCTGCAGGATGCGCGGGCCCGCTGGCCGTTCGTTCCCGTCTGGGACAATCACGAGTTCAACTGGCGTTCGTACCAGAGCCAGCAGATCATCAACGGCGAGATCCGGCCGGCCCAAACGCTGAAGGTCGCTGCCAGCCAGGCCTGGTACGAGTACCAGCCCGCCCGGATCCGCAAGCCCGGCGCCGGAGACCCGTTCGAGGCGCCGGTGGTCGAGAACCAGCCGATCACCGAGTTCGATGCGCGAGGGACCGGGCTGGAGCCCAACAATCTGGCGGCGATCAAGGCGCTGCAGATCCAGCGGGCGTTCCGGTACGGCAAGAACGTCGACATGATCCTGACGGACAACCGGTCCTTCATATCGCCGGGCGGCAGCTATGAGGGTCTGCCGGAGATCAAATTCCCGGCGATGCCCGAGCAGATGCTCGAACCCCTGGATCAGGCCCGGGACTACGCGGGCGGCCATCCGCCGGCCGTCATTCGCGTCGGCGATGACATCGAATTCCCCAATCCGCACGTGGACGCGCCGCCCGAGGCCTATCTCGGCCTCGAACAGATGGCCTGGTTCAAGGACCGGCTTCGCTCAGCCAAGGCCCCATGGAAGATCTGGGGTCATTCCTTCGGCACCCTGACGGGCCGCACCGATCCGCAGAACCTGCCCGAAGCCTTCGCGGACCAGTGGCCGAAGGGCGCGGGGTATGGCGTGACGACCGGCGCCTACGGTCTCGAGCACGGCGAGATCTTCGACATGGTCCGCGCGGAAGGGATCACCGGTTTCACGATCGTCGCGGGCGACCGGCACGCGTTCTGGGCCGGCTATCCCTCCAGGACCCTGCCGCCCCGCGCCTTCGATCCGGTCGGCGTGGAGTTCGTCACCGGCTCGATCTCGGCCCAGACCCTGGGCGAGGTGCAGCGGCTCACCATGCCGAAGGACCGCCCCCTGCGGGCGCTCAATATCCATGACAGGCCCGACGGCGCGATGGAGTGCAGCTGGAACATGACCCTGATGCACGGGGTGCGGTCGTCGCTGGTGCTGAAGGAAACGGGAGATCCCGCTCAGGCGCGCGCGGCCAGCAATCCCGAGCTGGCGCCGCACCTCAAATTCCTCGACTACGCTGGCCACGGCTACGTCACGGTGCGGGCGTCGCCGGATGAACTCGAAACCGAATTCGTCTGCATTCCCGTACCGCTGGAGCGCGCCGAGACGGACGACGGCGGACCGCTGCTCTACCGCGTGGCGCACCGGGTCTCGCTGTGGGAGCCGGGGCAACGCCCCGAGCTGAGGCAGGAAGTCCTGGAAGGCGACCCCGGACTGGCGATCTAACCATCGGGGAAATGTGCGGTATCCGACATTGAGCGCGCCGTAACCTGCACAGTTTGCACAGGAAAAATCCGCGTTCGGGGAACTTCGCACTTGCGAGACAGTTGGACAGTCCGGCGCCCCATCGGGTGTCGGGAACCTGAGCCATGAAGATCGCGCAAGTCACGCCGCTGTACGAAGCCGTGCCGCCGAAGCTGTATGGGGGCACCGAGCGGGTCGTCGCCCACCTGACCGACGCCCTGGTCGATCTGGGGCACGACGTCACCCTGTTCGCTTCCGCCGAGGCCGAGACCCGGGCCCGCCTGATCCCGGTGCGCGATCAGGCGATCCGGCTGGACCCGGCGCCGCTGAAATCCGACCTCGCCGCCCACATGACCATGCTGTCCGAGGTGCTGAAGCGCGCCGACGACTTCGACATCATCCACTTCCACACCGACATGATCCACTTCCCGTTCTTCGAACGGCTGGCGGACAAGACCATCACCACCCTGCACGGACGGCTGGACCTGAAGGACCTGGCCGGCGTCTACCAGCGCTGGCCGCAGTTCGGCCTAGTGTCGATCTCCGACGACCAGCGCCGCCCCCTGCCCTTCGCCGGCTGGAAGGCCACGGTGCACCACGGCATGCCGGCGGACCTCTACGTTTTCAACGACAGACCCGAGGGCTACCTCGCCTTCCTGGGCCGCATCTCGCCTGAAAAGCGCCCGGACCGGGCCATCGAGATCGCCACGCGGCTGGGCAAGCCGCTGAAGATGGCGGCCAAGATCGATGCGGCGGACAAGGCTTATTGGGAGACGGTCATCAGGCCGATGGTCGAAGCCAACCCGCTGGTCGAGTTCGTCGGCGAGATCGGCGACCACCAGAAGTCGGCCTTCCTGGGTGGAGCCGAGGCCCTGCTGTTCCCGATCGACTGGCCCGAGCCCTTCGGCCTGGTGATGATCGAGGCCATGGCCTGCGGCGCCCCGGTGGTCGCCTTCCGCTGCGGCTCCACGCCCGAGATCATCGAGGACGGCGAGACCGGCTTCCTGGTCGACACGCTGGAGCAGGCGGTGGCCGCCGCCGGCCGGGCGCACCTGCTGGACCGGGAGGCGATCCGGGCGCGGTTCGAGCTGCGCTTTTCCTCGACCGCCATGGCCCGTCGCTATCTGGACGTCTACGGCGACCTGCTGGCCCGCCGCCCCTTCGCGGAGCCGCCGCTGGATGGCGTGGTCCGGCCGTTGCGCCCGACCGAGGACCGCACTTTCGCGGCCTCCGCCTGAACCCCGACACGGGTTCGTCCATTACTCCAGTCAAGCGGCCATCAAGCGTCCGCATTCGGATGGGAGGCTCGGGACTGACCTGAACCGCCGTCGAGGAGTTCCATGGACGACGCCTATTCGGTCCAGACGACCGCCGCCGACAGCGGGGAAGCCGACGGCCTCGAGCAGCTGATGGCGCTCAAGGACGCCGACACCTTCTGCGTCGCCGACCATTGGGGCGACCTGAAGGGCGGCGCCGACGGTCTGTTCGATCATGACACCCGGCTGCTGTCGCGCTTCGTCATGACCGTGGGCGGGGTCCGGCCCTCGCGGCTCAGCTCGGGCGTCAGCCAGGACAACGTCTTCTTCATCTGCCACACGACCAACCGCCCCCTGCCCCCCATGGGCGGACGTTCGGCGCCGGCGGGGGTGCTGCACATCGAGCGGCGGCGTTTCATCTGGGACCGTCGGCTGTTCGAGCGGGTGCGGATGGTCAACCACGGCGTCGAGGATGTGCTGCTGCCGCTGGGCTTCGAGTTCGGCGCCGACTTCGCCGACATCTTTCAGGTGCGGGGCACGCCCCGGCTGAAGCGTGGGACCACCGCCCCTCCGACCAACGACGGCCGCCGGGTCAGCTTCGCCTACACCGGTCTGGACGGGGTCGCGCGCCTCAGTTGCCTGGCCTTCTCCGAGCCGCCCGCCCGGCTGACCGGCGCCCGTGCGGACTTCATGTTCAGCCTGCCCATGGGCAAGCGGGTCGACCTCTACATCGAGTGCGGCCTCGACAGCTGCGACCAGCCGGACGAAACGCGATTCCGCCTCAACGCCATCGAGGCGCGGCTGTCGATGCGCCGCCGCCGCCGCCGGGGCGCCTCGCTGCGGGGCCCGCGCAGCCCGCGCTTCAACGACTGGCTGGACCAGAGCCGCGCCGACGTGGCCCTGCTGACCACCGACCTGCCGACCGGCCCCTATCCCTATGCGGGGGTGCCGTGGTTCTCGACCCCGTTCGGTCGCGACGGGATCATCACCGCCTGGCAGATGCTGTGGCTGGACCCGTCGCTGGCCAAGGGCGTGCTGACCTATCTGGCCAAACGCCAGGCGACCGAGGTCTCGGCCTTCCAGGACTCGGCCCCCGGCAAGATCATGCACGAGACGCGCGGCGGTGAGATGAGCGGCCTCGGCGAGGTGCCGTTCGGCCTCTACTACGGCGGGGTCGACACCACCTGCCTGTTCGTCGCCCTGGCCGGCGCCTACGCCCGGCGCACCGGCGATTTCGAACTGATCCGCGAGCTATGGCCCAATCTGATCGCCGCCATCGGCTGGATGAAAGAGTATGGCGACATCCAGCAGAACGGCCTGGTCAGCTATCAGCGCGGCGCCGAAACCGGCCTGTCCAACCAGGGCTGGAAGGACAGCGAGGACTCCATCTTCCACGCCGACGGCCGCTTCCCCAAGGGGCCGATCGCCCTGCTGGAGGTTCAGGGCTACGCCTACGCCGCCTGGCAGGCCATGGCCGACTTGGCCGGAACGCTGGGCGATGACCGGCAGGCCGAATGGGCCGCCCGCGCTGAGGCTGTGCGCGCGCTGGTCGAGGACCGCTTCTGGATGGAGGACGAGGGCTTCTACGCCATCGCCCTGGACGGCGACGGCGCCCAGTGCCGAGCCATCGGCTCGAACGCGGGGCACCTGCTGTTCACCGGCCTCCCATCCCGGGAAAGGGCGCTGAAGGTGACCCGCCGACTGCTGTCCGCCGAGTTCCGCTCGGGCTGGGGCGTGCGGACCCTGGCTACGGGTCAGGCCCGCTTCAACCCGATGAGCTACCACAACGGCTCGATCTGGCCCCACGACACCGCCATGGCGGCGGCGGGCATGGCCCGTTACGGCGAGCGCCGCGCCGTGGCGCTTCTGCTCGGTGAGATCTACGCGACCGCGTCACACTTTCACATGCGCCTGCCCGAGCTGTTCTGCGGTTTCGAGCGCGCGACGGGAGAGCCCCCCATCGCCTATCCGGTCGCCTGCCTGCCCCAGGCCTGGGCGGCCGGCTCGGTCTTCCTGATGCTGCAGGCGGCGCTGGGGGTGAACATCGACGCCGTCGCGGGCGTGGTCGAGATCGACGATCCGGTCCTGCCCGCCGGCATCGACCGGCTGAACGTCACGGGCCTGCAGGTCGGCGACGGTCTCGTGGACCTGATGTTCCAGCAGTTGGGCAACCGCACCGTGGCCATGCCCCGGCGCCGCGAGGGCGCGGTGAAGGTCCGGACGCTGGGCTAGCCGGGCGCGCCGAAGACCACCTGATCCGCCGTATCCGGGATCACGACCTCATCACCCAGCGACCATTCGGCCGCGCGGGCGGCTAGGGCCGCGGGCACGCCGGGCGACCCGCCGGGACCGGGCGGCACGTCGTAGGTGGCGTGGGCGTCATGGGGCAGCAGCACCCGGAAGCCGCGCCGCATCGCGGCCCGCGCGGTGGCGGCCACGCACATCTCGGACAGCACGCCGCACAGCGCCACGGTCCGAACTTCCCCCGCCCGCAATAAGACCTCCAGCGCGGTCCCCTCGAAGCCGTCGTCCTCGGTCTTGCGCAGCACGAGCTCGCCGGGCCGGACATCGAGGGCCAGCGCCCAGCCGTCGGTCCCGGGCTGGTCCGGCGCCCCCTCGGGGCCGTCGTTCTGCAGGAAGATCACCGCCGCGCCCGCCGCGCGGGCCCGGTCCAGCAGCAGGCCGACGGCCTCCATGAGCGTCTGGTGCTCCGGAACGGCGTCGAGTCCGGCCACGAAGGCCCGCTGGACGTCGATGACGATCAGGGCATGAACGGTGTCGGTCATGCTGTGCTCAATCCTCGCTCCAACGCCTTCCTGAACACCGTCGGCAAGGCGCCCAGCGCATCCTCCACCGGCGTCCAGACGAAGTCGCCGCGCCCTTCCGCCACCCGCACCTCCAGCGTCAGGCTGAAATGGGTGAAGACGTGCTCGACGAACCCCGCCTCGCGCCAATCCGCCGACACCGGCGGCGCAAGGTCCGGCGCCGCGCTCCAGTCCGAGGTGGGCAGGCCCAGCATTCCGCCCAGCAGCCCCTTGTCCGGCCGACGCACCAGTCCGACACGCCCCTGCCCGTCGCGCAGCACCCAGGCGACGCCCGACCGGTGCGGCCGCTCGGCCTTCTTCAGCTTCAACGGATGGCGCTCGGGCTCACCCGACGCATAGCCGGCGCACCACGCCGTCACCGGACAGTCCCCGCACAGGGGCGATTTCGGACGGCAGACGGTCGCGCCCAAATCCATCAGGGCCTGCGCCCAGTCGCCGGGTCGCTCATCGCGCACCAGCGACCCGGCCAGTCTCCGCAGTTCGGAGCGGGCGGCGGGCAGCGGGGTCTCGACCGCGAACAGGCGCGACATCACCCGCTCGACATTGCCGTCCACGACATTGGCGGCCTCCCCGAAGGCGATGGCGGCCACGGCGGCGGCGGTATAGGCGCCCACCCCCGACAGGGCCAGCAGCCCCGCCTCCGTATCCGGGAACCGCCCGCCATGCTCTCGCGCCACGGCCCGGGCGCAGGCCAGCAGATTGCGGGCGCGGGCGTAGTAGCCCAGCCCCGCCCAGGCGGCCATGACCTCGCCGTCCTCCGCCGCGGCCAGATCGGAGACGGTCGGCCAGCGCGCCGTGAAACTCAGGAAATAGGGCGTGGCGTGCGGCGTCGTGGTCTGCTGCAGCATCACCTCGGACAGCCACACTCGATAGGGATCTGGCCGCGCCTTCACCCCCGGCGGCGACCGCCAGACGAGCGCGCGCGCGTGGACATCGTACCAATCCAGCAGGGCGCTGCGGATCGCGGGAACGTCTGCGGGGACGGAAGGCATCTCCCGCGCTATAACCCGGAAATGCGCCGTCCGCTGCCCACCGAAGCCGAAGCCCGGGAAATCCTGTCCCGGCGCCGCACCCGCCCGGCCCCGCGCCCGGCGCCCAAGGCGGGCCGCGCGCTGCAGGGGCTGATCAAGGAGCTGGACGGCAAGCTGGGGCGCGGCGCCGGCGCGCTGGAGCCCCGCTGGCGCGAGATCGTCGGCGAGCGATTGGCCCGCGTCACCCGCCCGCAGAAGCTGACCAAGGGCCGCGGCGAGAACGGCGGAACCCTGGAACTCCGCGTCGCCGGCCCGGCGGCCCTGCTGGTCCAGCACCAGTCCGAGGAGATCCTGCAGCGGGTCAACCTGTTCCTCGGTCCGGGCACGGTCGAGAAGCTGCGCATCGCCCAGGGGCCGGTGAAGCCCCTGCCTGACAGCCCGGTCCTCCCCGCCCGCAAGGCGGCCGCCGCCGCCCCCCTGCCCGCCCACCAGGAGGCCGAGCTCAAGGCCTCCGTCGCCGACGCCCCCGACGCCCTGAAGGGCGCGCTGGAAAAGCTGGGCCGCGTCATTCTTGGGGATCGCGGCGAAGGGCGGCGTTGACAAAACTTCGCCGCACCTGTTCTCGAAAACCACGGCAGCGCGACTTTGCGGGGAATCGCGCGATGCTCCGAAATCCCGTCGAGGTGAGGAAGATCCCATGAAGCTCCGTTACGCCGACATGAGCCGCCGCGCGGCGATGACCGCCGCGGCCCTCGCCGCCATGGCGACCCTGGCTGGCTGCGGCGGCAACGCCGGCGCCCCGGCTGAGGGCGACATGGCCCTGGGTGCCGCCGAAGGCGCCAAGGTCACCGTCATCGAATACGCCTCGGTCACCTGCCCGCACTGCGCCGCCTGGCAGGCGGAGACCTGGCCCGGCTTCAAGGCCAAATACGTCGACACCAACAAGGTCCGCTACGTCTTCCGCGAACTGCGCACCCCGCCGGCCAACGTCGCCGGCGCCGGCTTCTCGGTCGCGCGCTGCGCCGGCGAGGACAAGTATTTCGACGTGGTCCACGAGCTGATGGCCAACCTTGCTGACCTGCAGGGGCCCGACCCCCGCGGCGCCCTGTACCGGATCGGCAACGGCGCCGGCCTGTCGAACCAGCAGATCGAAGCCTGCATCAAGGATCCGGCCAACCTGAAGGCCGGCGACGATCGCGACCGCGCCGCCCAGCGCAACGGCGTGACCGGCACCCCGACCTTCATCGTCAACGGCGTGACCGTCGTCACCCCGGGCTCGAACAGCGGCGCTTCGCTGGCGGACCTCTCGACGGCGATCGACGCCGCCCTGGCCAAGTAAGGACAGTCCGTGACGGCGCTCCGACGATCTCTGCTGCTTGCGGCGCTGGCTCTGCTGGCGCCCATCGCGACGGCCTCCGCGCCGTCGCGGGCGGTGGCGACCGAAACGGTGGCGCCCGTCACGGCGGACGACCGCGTGCTGGGCCGGGCCGACGCGCCGGTGACGGTGATCGAGTACGCCTCGTTCTCCTGCCACCACTGCGCCGACTGGCACCAGTTCGTCTTTCCGCTGTTCAAGCAACGGCTGATCGACACCGGCCAGGTGCGCTTCGTCTTCCGCAACTTGCCCACCGATCCGGGACAGCTCTCCATGCCCGCCGCCGCCCTGGCCCGGTGCGCGGCGCCGGATAAGTTCTTCGATGTCGCGGCCGTCCTGATGCGCGGCCAGGCGGCCGTCCTGCGGGGCGGAAACCAGGAAGACTGGTACAACCCGGCCATCGCCGCCAGCGGCCGCACCCGGGCCCAGATCGACGCCTGCATGAACCTGCCCGCCACCCGAACGGCGATCCAGCGCGACATCGACAGCGCCATCGCCGCCGACGCCAACTCGACCCCGGCCTTCTTCGTCAACGGCCGCCGTGTGACCGACCGCTCCCTGGGCGGCCTGGAGGTCGCTGTCAGCGCGGCCGCCGCGGCCCGCTGAGGCCCCGCCGCCGGTGCAATTCCAGCGCCTCAGGCTCGTCGGCTTCAAATCCTTCGTCGACGCGTCGGAGTTCCATATCGAGCCCGGCCTGACCGGCATCGTCGGGCCGAACGGCTGCGGCAAGTCCAATGTGCTGGAAAGCCTGCGCTGGGTCATGGGCGCCAACTCGGCCAAGGCCATGCGCGGCCAGGGCATGGACGACGTCATCTTCGCCGGCGCCGCCAACCGCCCGCCGCGCAGCCATGCCGAAGTCCAGCTGACCATCGACAATGCCCAGCGCCGGGCGCCCCAGCCCTTCACCGACAGCCCGATCCTCGAGGTCTCGCGCCGCATCGACCGCGGCCAGGGCTCAACCTATCGCATCAACGGCAAGGAGGTCCGCGCCCGCGACGTCCAGCTGCTGTTCGCCGACGCCTCGACCGGCGCCAACTCCCCGGCCCTGGTCCGTCAGGGCCAGATCAGCGAGCTGATCGCCGCCAAGCCGCAGAACCGCCGCCGCATCCTGGAAGAGGCGGGCGGCGTCGCCGGCCTGCACACCCGCCGCCATGAGGCCGAACTGCGCCTGCGGGCCGCCGAGACCAATCTCGAACGGCTGGACGACATCGGCCGCGAGCTGGAGACCACCCTGACCCGGCTGAAGCGCGAGGCGCGGCAGGCCGAGAAGTACAAGAAGATCTCCGCCGAGATCCGCGCCCTGCAGGCCTCGCTGCTGTTCGTCCGCTGGAACGACGCCCGCGTCGCCGCCGAGAGCGCCGCCCAGGAGCTGGCCGAGGCCGACCGCGCCGTGCTGGAGGCGACGACCGCCTCGGGTCGAGCCCAGACCGCTTCGCTCAACGCCCAGGAAGCGCTCAAACCGGCCCGCGAGGAGGACGCCGTCGCCGGCGCCCTGCTGCACCGCGCCAGCCTTGAACGCGACCGGCTGGACATGGCCGAACAGGCCGCCCGCGCCGAGGTCGACCGCCTCAAGGCCGAAGGCGTCCGCATCGCCGCCGACGTCGAGCGCGAGACCGGCATGGCGGGCGACGCCGAAAGCGAACTGGCCCGCCTGACCGAGGCCTTCGAGACTCTGACCGCCGAGATCGCCGCCGCCCCGGCGCGCGGCCCCCAGCTCGAGGCCGCCCTGGCCGCCGCCGAGGACGCCCGCAAGGCCGCCGACGCCGAGGTCGAGCGCGTCGCCGGCGCCGTCGCCGCCGTCGAGGCCCGCGTCTCCGCCGAGACCGCCCGCAAACGCGACGCCGAAGCCCGGGTCGAGCGCGCCAAGGCCCAGCTGGCCTCGGCCCAGCGCGAGCGCGAGGCGCTCGGCCCGCTGGAGACGCCCGAGATCGAGGCCGCCAAGGCCGCGCTGGAGCAAGCCCAGGCCGCCCTGGCCGCCGCCCGCGCCGCCGTCGAAACCGCCGAGGCCGACCGGGGCGACAAGGCCCGCGTCGAGCAAGAGGCGCGTCAGGCCTCCCGCGCCGCCGAGGACCGTCTGGGGCGCCTGCAGACCGAAGCTCGCGGCCTCGCCCAGCTGCTGGTCCAGGGCAAGCGCGAGCATCCGCCCGCACTGGACAAGGTTCAGGCCGACAAAGGATATGAGGCCGCCCTCGCCGCCGCGCTCGGCGACGATCTGGACGCGGCGCTGGACGCCCGCGCCGCCGCCCACTGGGCCGGCGCCGAGGTCCCGGCCCCCTCGTGGCCCAAGGGCGTGACGCCGCTGGCTGATCATGTCTCGGCGCCCGATCAGTTGAAGGCGCGCCTCGCCCTCTGCGGCGTCGCGGCCAAGGGCGAGGTCGCGGCTCTGGCCAAGGCGCTGCCTGTCGGCGCGCGCCTGGTCACCACCGACGGCGACCTGTGGCGCTGGGACGGCTTCGTCCAGCGCGCCGAGGCCCCGCGCCCCGCCGCCGTCCGCCTGGCCCAGCGCACCCGCCTGTCGGAGCTGGAAGCCGAGATCGACCAGGGCAAGCCCGCGTTGGAAGCCGCCCAGACCGCCCTGAAGTCCGCCGGCGACGCCTTCCGCGCCGCCGAGGATACGGTGAAGACCGCCCGCGCCGCGCCCTTCCCGCTCGACAAGGCCGTGACCGCCGCCCGCGACCGCGTCGAGGCGCTGGGCCGCGAACAGGCGCGCAAGGAAGCCCGGGCCCAGGCTCTGGACGAAACCCTGGTGCGCCTGACCGCGGAAGTCGAGGCCGCCGCGACCGCCCTGGCCGAGGCGCAAGGGACCGAGGCTCCGTCCGAGACCCTGGCCGCCCTGCGCGACGACCTGACCGCCGCCCGCGCCGCCGCCGACACCGCCCGCACGGCCTCAGCCACCGCCCGCGTCGAGCGCGACGCCGAGGCGCGCGAGGTCGCGGGCCGCCAATCACGTATCGAAGGCCTGAAGCGCGAACGCGACGGCTGGGCCGGTCGGGCGAAGGACGCCAAGGCCCGCATCGTCGCGCTGGACAAGGACGCCGCCACCACCGCCGCCAAGCTCAAGCAAGCCTCCGACGCGCCCGAGCAGTTGGCCGCCCAGCGCTCGACCCTGCTGGACGCCCTGACTGTGGCCGAGACCCGCCGCAAGGCCGCCGCCGACGCCCTGGCCGTGGCCGAGGGGCAGGCGGGCGAGGCCGACCGCGCCTCCCGCGCCGCCGACAGCCTGGCGTCCCAGGCCCGCGAGGCCCGCGCCGGCCTGGCCGCCCGCGCAGAGGCCGCCGCCGAAAAGCTGGCCGACGCCACCGCCAACGTCCGCGAAACCGCGCAGATGTCGCCGGAAGAGCTCGGCCAGAAGCTGACCGACGACGCCATCGCCCGCCCGCCCGACGCCGCCGGCGCCGAAAGCCTGCTGTTCGGGCTGGAGCGCGAGCGCGAGCAGCTGGGCGCGGTCAATCTGCTGGCCGAGGAAGAGGCC
This sequence comes from Brevundimonas sp. GW821-FHT12C05, assembly GCF_058807475.1. Classification (NCBI taxonomy): domain Bacteria; kingdom Pseudomonadati; phylum Pseudomonadota; class Alphaproteobacteria; order Caulobacterales; family Caulobacteraceae; genus Brevundimonas; species Brevundimonas sp. GW821-FHT12C05. Next base: position 151,349 of record NZ_JBXAQS010000005.1, on the reverse strand, counting down.
AACGAATACGGCGACCGCCTGCAGACCATGAAGGTCGAGCGCTCGGACCTGACCAGCGCCATCGCCAAGCTGCGCGACGGCATCGACGAGCTGAACGCCGAGGGCCGTGAGCGTCTGGTCGCCGCCTTCGACGTCATCAACGACAACTTCAAGGCCCTGTTCGAGGCCCTGTTCGGCGGCGGTCAGGCCGAACTGAAGCTGGTCGAGAGCGACGATCCGCTGGAGGCCGGCCTGGAGATCTTCGCCTGCCCGCCCGGCAAGCGTCTGGCGGTCATGAGCCTGATGTCCGGCGGCGAGCAGGCGCTGACCGCCGCGGCCCTGATCTTCGCCGTCTTCCTGGCCAACCCGGCCCCCGTCTGCGTGCTGGACGAGGTCGACGCCCCGCTGGACGACGCCAACGTCGACCGCTTCTGCCGCATGCTCAACGAGATGCGCAACCGCACCGACACCCGCTTCATCGTCATCACCCACAACCCGGTGACCATGAGCCGCATGGACCGCCTCTACGGCGTAACCATGCCCGAGCGCGGGGTGTCCCAGCTGGTCAGCGTCGACCTGACCCAGGCGGAAGAGATCGTGGCGGCGTAGTTCCTCCCCCTTTGGGGGAGGGGGACCGCGAAGCGGTGGAGGGGGGCCTGCAGCCTACCAGCTTCCATGTTAAGTTGTATGGATGGAAGCCCCTCGGCAAACCATCGAGCGCGCCCGCGAACTGCGTCGCAAGCTTTCCTTGCCGGAAGGCCTGTTGTGGGCCCGACTGCGCGGTCGCCGGCTTGCAGGGCTTCGCTTCCACCGCCAGCACCCGATCGGTCCGTACATCCTGGATTTCTACTGCGACGAACTACGACTGGCCGTCGAAGTCGATGGACAGAGCCACGCTCCGCCGGACCGCATCGCCCATGACCAGCGCCGAACGGCCTGGCTTTCCACGCAAGGCATTCGGGTGATCCGGCTCGCGGCGAGACGGGTGCTGGACGACATGGAAGGCGCGCTCGATTTCATCAGGCGGTCTGCAGGCCGCTGAGCCCCCTCCACCGCTTCGCGGTCCCCCTCCCCCTGTCGCTACGCTCGGGGGGAGGAACTGCTGCCCAGCAACTCCGTCCGCACGAACCATCCGAAGATCGCCGGCCCCTCGATCACATAGCGTCTGAACATCCGGCGCGGCTGGCTCAGCAGGCGGTGCAGCCACTCCAGCGACAGCTGCTGGAACACCTTCGGCGCCCGCTGCTGGCGGCCGGTCAGGAAGTCGACCGACGCCCCCACGCACAGGGTCACGCCGAACGGGCGTCCGGCGGCGCGCAGGGCATGGGCGAACCGCTCCTGCTTGGGGAAGGAGACGCAGGCCAGCAACACGTCCCACTCGGCGGCGCAGGCGGTCTGAACCGCCGCATCCCATTCGGGCGTGCCCGGCGTCAGCATCGGCGCCGCGATGAAGGTGAAGCGGCGGCGCGGATACAGGGCCGCCAGGTCGTTGAACGCCGCGCGGTCCGGACCGAACACGCCGAAGGTCAGGTCGTGGTCCGAGGCCAGCAGGTCCGCGGTAATGTCCGAACCCGGATAGACCGACAGTCGCTTGCCCCGCAGTCGCGCCAGATGGGCCAGGATGCGGCTGTCGCAGGTCATCAGCGCCGCGCCGCGATAGACGTCGGCGTCCACCCGTCCGTCCATCAGCTTGATCACATGGTCGACATTGGGGGTGACGACGTAGCCGTAAGCGCCGCGCGCCATCGCGGCGACCTGCCCCAGCAGTTCGGCCCGGTCCCCGTCGGCGAAATCCAGCGTCATGAAGCGCGTCATGCCCGCCTTGTACTCGCGGCGCGGTCAACGTCCGGTTACGATGGCGGAATGAAACAGCCTCTGCTGAAGGCCGCCCTGACCGCCGCCCTCCTCGCGACATCGGCCCTGCCCGGTCAGGCGCAGGATGACTATGACGGCGAGCACCGCTTCGTCCTGATCAGCGTGGGCCGGTTCGCGGTGCTGGCGGACATGGTCAGTCTGGCGCGTGATGGCGAAGCGGTGCGTCTGCGCGCCTTCCAGGTGACGGAAGAGGATTTCCATGTCGGCGATCAGGCCTATTGGGGCGGCTGGTCGTGGTGGCGGTTCGACTGCGCCGCCCGCACGGCGGACCGGCTGGACTTCGCCGCGGTGAAGGCCGGCGGCGCGGAAGGCCCCGCGACGCCCGACCCCGCCCCGCCCTATGACGCCGTTCCGGGCGGGGACGCCGCAGAGCTTTTGGCCGCCGCCTGCGATCCCGACTCCGTCGGCCCCTACGGCGTCAGGACGCTGGAGGACGCCGTCAGCATCGGCCGGGATGCACTAGGGAGCTGATCCTTCTCCCCTTGAGGGAGAAGGATCATGGGCCAACCCCGCATTCAGCTGCCTCTGCCTCGGCAAGGCCTCCGGACACTGGTCGCGCATGAAGGCCAGCATCTTCTCGCGGATCTCGCAGCGCAGGTCGAAGGCCGTCGGCGCATTGCGGGCGCTGGCCAGGCAGCGGATCTGCGCCACCCGGTCGGTGATGTCGGTGACCTGCAGATTGACCACGTCGCGGTCCCAGTGCGGGCTCTCGCGGCAGATGCGCTCCAGCTCGGCCCGCAGCCGGTCGATCGGCGCCTCATAGTCCACGTACAGGAAGGCCGAGCCGATCAACCGCGCCGTCTCGCGCGTCCAGTTCTGGAACGGCGTGGAGATGAAGTAGCTGAGCGGCAGGATCATCCGCCGCCAGTCCCACAGCTTGACCACCACATAGGTCGAGGTGATCTCCTCCACCTGCCCCCATTCGCCCTCGACGATGACGGCGTCGTCCAGGCGGATCGGCTGTGCCGTGGCGATCTGCACGCCCGCGATCAGATTGGTCAGCAGGGGTTGCAGCGCCAGGCCGGCGATGATCCCCACCACGCCCGCCGAGGCCAGCAGGCTCATGCCCCACTGTCGCACCGCGCCGATGGTCATCAGCGCCAGCCCCAGGGTGACCAGGGCGATCAGCAAGGCCGCGACCCGCTGCAGGATGCGGGTCTGGGTCACGTGCTTGCGGGCCACGAGGTTGTCTTCCTCGGCCATGTTGAAACGGCGCATATAGACCACGGCCCACATGTCCGTGGCCCCGATCGCCATCCAGCCCAGCGTCAGGACGAAGGCGAAGCCCAGCGCCTGCCGGATGGCCATCGACGGGCCGGGATCCAGCGGCGAGACGGTCACGGCCAGGGCCAGGGCGACGATCATCACCATGATCCGCACCTTCAGCCGCGCCCGGCCGACCACGCCCCGCCAGAACAGGTCGCGCTTCCTCACCGCCAGTTGCAGCAGCCAGAACACCAGCTGGTTCGCCGCCCAGCCGATGAAGACGAAGGCGACGACGATCACACTGACGACCGCCCATTCGGGCAGCCAGTGGAACTGACGCCACAGGGCGAAGATCTGGCGGGACAGGTCGGTCAGAAAGCTCGGCATGGTCACGCTAACGCGCGAGACCGCCGATCAGGGCCGGGTCAGGCTGTCGCGGCCGCTTCCACCATGTCCGCCAGATCCGCCGTCGCATCCGGCAGGGCGGCGGAGCGGGCCCCGGCGCTCATGGCGGTCAGGCGGGCGGGATCGGACAGGATGGCGTCCAGCGCGGCGGTCATCGCCTCGACCGTCACCGCATCCTCCAGCATCACCTCGGCGCCGCCGGCGTCGGCCAGGCTGGCGGCGTTGAAGCGCTGGTGGTCGTCCATGGCGATCTTCAGCGGGATCAGCAGTGAGGGAACCGCCGCCACCGCCAGCTCGGAGCAGGTCGAGGCCCCGGCCCGGCCGACGACCAGATGCGCCGCTGACAGGCGAGCGGCCATGTCGCGGAAGAAGGGGGCGACCTCAGCCTCGATCCCGGCCTCCAGATAGATCTGGCGCGCGGCCTCCAGCGTCTCGGGCCGCGACTGCTGCTGCACCTTCGAACGGCGGCGCAGGGCCTCGGGCAGGGCCGCCAGCGCGCGTGGGGCGGTCTCGGACAGGATGCGCGCGCCCTGGCTGCCGCCGGTGACCAGCACATGGATCGGACCGTCGCCGGCCGGAGCCAGGAAGGGCCGGTCGAACAGGGCGCGGATGTCCGGCCGCACCGGATTGCCGATCAGGGTCACCCGCGCGCCCACCGCCTGCGGCACCTTCTGCAGATTGGGGAAGGACGAGGCGATGGCCCCGACGTAGGGCGACAGCCAGCGGTTGGTGCGGCCCAGCACCGCGTTCTGTTCGTGCAGCAGGGTCGGGCGCTTCTGGCTCAGCGCCGCCAGCAGTGCGGGCGCCGACGGATAGCCGCCGAAGCCGACCACGACCGCGGCGTCCAGCCGGGTCAGGGCCGCGCGCGCCTGCATCACGCCCTTCAGGATCGCCACACCCGCCTTGGCCATGCCGATGGGCCCGCGCCCGGTGGCGGCGTCCAGCGCCAGCCGCTCCTCGGCGGGAAAGCCGTGGGCGTACTGTTCGCCGCGATGGTCGGTGGCCAGCACGATGCGCCAGCCGCGCCCGGCCAGCTCACGCGACAGGGCCTCGGCGGGGAACATGTGCCCGCCGGTGCCCCCGGCGGCGACGACGCAGACTTTGGAGGACATGGCGCTCTTACGGCAGGATGCGGCGGCGGGCGCCGAGGGTGGTTCCGGGCTCATAGGCGCCGGGGCGGCGTCGGGTCAGGCTGAGGGCGAAGCCCATGGTCAGGCCCATGGCCAGCATGGACGAGCCGCCGTAGCTGATGAAGGGCAGGGTCATGCCCTTGGTCGGGATCAGGTTCAGGTTCACCGCGATGTTGATGCAGGCCTGCAGCCCGATCAGCATGAACAGGCCGGCGGCCGCCACCTGCTCGAAGGGATCGTTCAGCTTCATCGCCAGTCGCATCCCGCGGATCACGATGAAGGCGTACAGGCCGATCATGGCCAGGCTCAGCACCAGGCCGAACTCCTCGGCGCCGACGGAATAGATGAAGTCGGTGTGCAGGTCGGGCACCGAGCGCTTCATCACGCCCTCGCCTACGCCCCGGCCGACCAGCCCGCCCGCCCGGATGGCCTCTGACGCGCGGTCGATCTGGTAGGTGGCCGCGGCGTCGTCCGAGCCGAAGCGGCTCAGGCGGTCGCGCATGTGGCTGAAGGTGAAGAACAGGCCCACGACGCCCGCGCCCCCGGCGGCGGCCAGCGCCATCACCCACTTCAGCGGCACCCCGGCCATGAAGAAGACGGCCATGAAGGTGGTGGTGATCAGCAGGGTCTGGCCGATGTCCGGCTGGATCAGCAGCAGGAAGACCGTCGTCACCCAGGCCCCGAAGGCGATGCTGACGCCGGGCACGCCCTGCCCCTTCTGCGCCTCGGCGAACATCCAGGCGGCGAAGACGATCAGGCTGGGCTTGGCGAACTCGGACGGCTGCAGGCTGAACGGCCCCAGGTTGATCCAGCGCGCCGCGCCTTTCACCGTGTCGCCGATGAAGGGCAGCAGGGCCATGATGCCGATGGCCCCCAGCAGGACCAGCACCGCGATCCGCCGCACGCCGCGCGGCGACAGCAGGGACATGATCAACATCGCCGCCAGTCCGGCGCTCGCGAACACGATCATCCGCCACGAGTAATGGAACGGGTCCGAGATCGACTGGTCGGCCAGGATGGCCGCGGGCGACGAGGCGAAGCTCAGCGCCACTCCCAGCCCCATCAGCGTCAGGGCGGCGGCCAGCAGACCCCGGTCCACCGTCCAGAACCACTGCGCCAGCAGGCTTTGGTCGTTGCGCGAGAAGGCGGGATTGTAGCCCTGGTGACTCATGAGGCGCTCGCAGGCTGGGCGCCGAGGGCGAGGACGGCGGCGCGGAACGCCTCTCCCCTCGCCTCGAAGTCGGGATACTGGTCGAAGCTGGCGGCGGCGGGGCTCAGCAGCACCACCTCGTCCCGGCCTGTCGCGGCGGCGGCTTCGTAGGCGGCGTTCACCGCGCTGGCCATATCGCCGCTGATCCGGTGCGGGGTCTCGCCCAGCCGCGCCGCGAACGGCCCGGCCGCCTCGCCGATCAGGAAGGCCTCGACCACGCGCGGGAACAGGTCCTCCAGATCGTCGATCCCACCGGCCTTGGCCCGCCCGCCCGCGATCCAGAAGCTGCGCTCATAGCTGGCCAGCGCCTGCCGCGCCGCGTCGGCGTTGGTGGCCTTGGAATCGTTGACGAACCGCACCTTGCCCAGCTGGCCCACGGTCTCCATCCGGTGCGCGAGGCCGGGGAAGGACAGCAGGCCGGTGACGGCCTTACCTCCGGCGCCGAACGCGTTGGCGGTCAGATATGCGAAGGCTGCGTTCTGCGCATTATGGCGTCCGGGTAGGGAGCGTGCGGCGGACAGATCGATCGACACCAACGGCGTCTGAACAAAGCCGTCGCCAAACAACACATGATCCAGCGGGACGCTGAACGCCGTCGAGCTGACCATCAGAACTTTCCGTCCAGCCGAGGCCAGTTCCTGCTCGATGGTCGCTCCGGCAGATTCGTCCACCCCGACCAGCGACAGTGCGGCATGGGCGAAGATCCGCCGCTTCGCCTTCACATACCCCTCCATCCCGCCATGCCGATCCAGATGGTCCGGGCTGATGTTGGTCAGGATCGCCACGTCCGGCGCGAAGGAGGTCGTCAGGTCCAGCTGATAGCTCGACACCTCGATCACATACACGGCGTCCTTCGTCGGGACCGGAAGCGCCAGCACGCCGATGCCGATGTTGCCGCCGACGTGCACCGTCAGTCCGGCCTGCTTCAGCACCCAGCCGATCAAGGCCGTCGTCGTCGACTTGCCGTTGGTGCCGGTGATGGCCACGACGCGGGGCCGATCGCCCTCCGGCAGCGCCGCCAGCGCGCGGGCGAACAGCTCGATGTCGCCGATCACCTCGACGCCCGCGGCCTTGGCCTTCTCGACGGTCCAGTGCGGCTTGGGATGGGTCAGCGGCGCGCCCGGCGACAGCACCAGCGCCGCGAAGCCCGTCCAGTCGGCGACCGTAAGGTCCTCGACGGCGAACCCTTCGGCCTCCGCCTGCATCCGGCTGGAAACGCTGTCGTCCCACAGCACCGGCAGGGCGCCGCCCGCCTTCAGGGCGCGCGCGGCCGTCAGCCCCGACCGTCCGAGGCCGAAGACCGCGATCCTCCGCCCTTCGAAGCCGGGAACCGGGATCATGGCGTCAGCGCAGTTTCAGCGTGGCGAGGCCGGCCAGGGCCAGCATGCCCGCGACGATCCAGAAGCGGATCACCACGGTCGATTCCGGCCAGCCCATCTTCTCGAAATGGTGGTGGATCGGCGCCATCAGGAAGATGCGCTTCCCGGTGGCCTTGAAGTAGGCGACCTGGATCATGACCGAGGCGGCCTCGACGACGAACAGGCCGCCGACGATGCCCAGCACCAGCTCATGCTTGGTGGCCACGGCGATCGCGCCCAGGGCGCCGCCCAGGGCCAGCGAACCGGTGTCGCCCATGAAGATCTTGGCCGGCGGGGCGTTGTACCAGAGGAAGCCGACGCCCCCGCCGATCATGGCCGCGCAGAAGATGGCCAACTCGCCCGAGCCCGGCACGTGGTGCACGCCCAGATACTGGGAGAAGATGAAGTTGCCGACCAGGTAGGAGATGATGCCGAACGCGGCGGCCGCCATCATCACGGGCACGATGGCCAGGCCGTCCAGGCCGTCGGTCAGGTTCACCGCGTTGGAGAAGCCCACGATCGTGAAGGCCGCGAACGCCACATAGAACCAGCCGATGTTCAGCAGCACCGCCTTGAAGAACGGGAAGGCGATGGAGGTCTCCAAGCCCGGCGAGGTCGGCGACACCGTCATCCACAACACGGTCATCACGCCGGCGATCACCGAAACGATCACCTGCGCCACCAGCTTCTGTTTCGAGGTCAGCCCCGCCGAGGTCTGCTTGGTCACCTTGGCGTAGTCGTCGATGAAGCCCAGCACGCCGAAGGCGGCGGTCACGAACGAGACGATCCAGATGTAGGGGTTGGTCAGGTCGCCCCACAGCAGCACCGCTACGGCGATGCCCGCCAGGATCATCAGCCCGCCCATGGTCGGGGTGCCGACCTTAGACAGGTGGGTCACGGGGCCGTCCGATCGGATCGGCTGGCCCTTGCCCTGCTTGACCCGCATCCAGGCGATGAAGCGGCTGCCCATGGCCACCGCGACGATCATGGCCGTGGCCATGGCCAACGCCACCCGCACCGTCTGGTACTGGATCAGGTGCAGCAGCGGATAGTCCTTCGCCACGTCCTGGAAGTAGAGATACAGCAGATAGAACACGCTCTTATTCCCCCAGCGCGGCGAGAGCCTTCGCGATCAGCGAAGCCTTCGATCCGTTCGATCCCTTGACCATGACGATGTCGCCCGGACCTGCAAGCGTGGCCGCATCGGCGGCCAGCTCGGCGGCGGTCTCGCGCCACTCGCCCCGTCGGGCGGCGGGCAGGACGTCATACAGCCGCTTCATCTCCGGCCCCGCGGCGTGGACCAGATCCAGCCCGGCGGCGGCGATCGGTTCGGCCAGCCCCTCGTGCAGGGCGTGCGACTGCTCGCCCAGTTCCAGCATGTCGGTCAGCACCACGATGCGGCGGCCGCCTTGCGCCACGGGCTTGGCCCCCAGGCTGCGGAAGCCCGCGGCCATCGACAGCGGATTGGCGTTGTAGCTCTCGTCGATCAGGGTGAAAGCCCCGCCGGGCGCGCGCACGGTGATCGTCTCGCCGCGCCCCGCCAGCGGCCGGAACCCGGCCAGCGCCTGCAACCCCGTCTCCAGCGGCACGTCCAGCGCATCCAGCATCAGCAGGACGCACAGGCTGTTCAGCCCCCAGTGGAAGCCGGACTGGGCCAGTTCGAAGTCCAGCGGCTTGCCGTACAGCTCGGCCCGGACCCGCGCCCCGCCCTCGAACGGCTGGAAGTCCAGCAGGCGGGCGTCATGGCCCATGTCGGTCCCGAAGGTGACCAGCCGCGCGCCCAGCGCCCGGGCGCGGTCGCACACGACGCCGGACAGAGCCACGTCGCCGTTGGCCACCGCCGTTCCGCCGGGAACCAGCCCCTCGAAGATCGAGGCCTTCTCGGCCGCCACCCCGGCCTCGCCGTCGGCGAAGGCCTCGATATGCACCGGCCCCACCGTGGTCACGCAGGCGGCGTGCGGCCGGACGAATTTCGACAGGGGCGCGATCTCGCCCGGCGCGTTCATGCCGATCTCGAACACCGCCCGTTCCACCGTGCGCGGCATCCGGGCCAGGGTCAGCGGCACGCCGATATGGTTGTTGTAGCTCTTGATCGAGGCGTGGGCCGGACCCGCTAGGTCGAGGCCCGCCTTGATCGCCTGGGTCACGCTGGTCTTGCCGACCGAGCCGGTGACCGCGCCCCGCTTCACCTGCGGCGCCCGCTCACGCGAGAAGACGCCCAGCGCCTCCAGCGCATGCAGGGTGTCGCCCGTAATCACGGCCGGACCATTGACCGCCCGCTCGACGATCGCCCCCGCCGCGCCGTTGGCGAAGGCCATGTCGGCGAAGTCGTGCCCGTCGCGCGCGCCCTTCAGCGCCACGAACAGGTCGCCCGGGACGATCTCGCGGCTGTTGTAGGTGATCCCGGTCGCCGCGAAGGGGGCGCCGGACAGGCGTCCTCCGGTCGCGGCCTCGATCTCGGCGGACGTCCAGAGGGGTTCGGAATCAGGCATGGATACGCAGGGCTTCGGCGGCTTCGGTGGCGTCGTCGAAGGGATGGGTCACCCCGCCGACGATCTGGCCCTGTTCATGCCCTTTTCCGGCGATCACGACCACATCTCCTTCGCGCATCAGGGCGATCGCGTGGTGGATGGCCTTGCGGCGGTCGCCGATCTCCTGCGCGTCGGGACAGCCCTCGCGCACGGCCTTGCGGATCGAGGCCGGATCTTCCGAGCGGGGGTTGTCGTCGGTGACGATGGCGATGTCCGCCAGACGGCCCGCGATCTCGCCCATCAGGGGCCGCTTGGCCCGGTCGCGGTCGCCGCCGGCGCCGAAGACCACGATCAACCGGCCCGTCGCGTGCGGACGCAGCGCCTTCAGCACCGTCTCCAGCCCGTCGGGCGTATGGGCGTAGTCGACGTAGACCTCCCCCTGCCCCGCGCCGCCGGGAATGCGTTCCAGCCGGCCCTGCGCGCCCTCGATCTTCTCCATCGCCGCCAGCACGCGCCCGGCGCTCTCGCCGGCGGCGATGCACAGGCCCGCGGCGACCAGGGCGTTCGACGCCTGGAAGGCCCCGGCCAGCGGCAGCAGGATCTCGTGCAGTTCGCCCTGCACGTCGATGGTCAGCCGCTGGCCCTCCGGCACGGCCTGGCGACCCACCAGGGCCAGGTCGCGCCCGCGCTGGCCCACCCCCATCACGCCCAGCCCGGACATGATGCTGGCCGAGGCGAAGCTGGAATAGGCGTCGCTGTCGGCGTTCAGCACCGCGGTGCGGCCGCGCGGCAGCAGGGTCTCGAACAGGCGCAGCTTGGCGGCGCGATAGGCCTCCATGTCGCCGTGGTAGTCCAGGTGATCCTGGGTCAGGTTGGTGAAGGCCGCCGCCTTCAGCGTCACCCCGTCCAGACGGCGCTGGTCGATGCCGTGCGACGAGGCTTCCAGCGCCAGATGGGTCACGCCCTGGGTCGCCAGTTCGGCCAGCAGGCGCGCCGCATCGGCGGCGTCGGGGCTGGTCAGGCCGGGGCCGGTCAACGCCTGATTAACGTTACCCGACTGTTTCAAAACCCCAAGCGTGCCCATGCTCGCGGACGTCAGGCCCAGCGCCGCCCAGATCTGGCGGCAGAAGGCGGCGACAGAGGTCTTGCCGTTCGTCCCGGTGACGGCGACGCAGTTCGCGGGCTGGGCGCCGTAGAAGCCGCGCGCGGCGATGGCGTAGGCCCGGCGCACGTCGCCCGAGGTGACCAGCACCGGGGCTAGGCCCGCGTCGGTGTCGGACGGCGCCAGCACGGCGGCCGCGCCCTGCGACAGGGCTTGTGGAATGAAGGCGCGTCCGTCTGCGGCGGTCCCGGGCAGGGCCACGAACAGCGCGCCGGGCGCAACCTTGCGGCTGTCGGCGGTGACGCCGGTGATCATCGGGTCGGACGACACGTCGCGGCGCAGCAGATCGGACAGGCGGACGGCGCTCATGGGGCGACCGCCGGAGCGATGACGGGATCGGCCACGCGGTCGACGCCCAGGAAGCCGGCGATCCGGTCGATGACGCGTCCGACGGTCGGCGCCGCGACCGCGCCGCCCAGCTGCGAGCCCTGCGCCGGTTCGTCGATCAGCACGAAGACCACATAGCGGCGGGTCGTGTCCGGACCGTCCGCCGGGAAGACCGAGGCGAAGGAGCCCACGCCGTGACGCGGGTCATAGCGGCCGTTGACCAGCTTGTTCGCCGAGCCGGTCTTGCCGCCGACGCGCAGCCCCTGCGCATTCGCCGACTTGCCCGAGCCGCGCAGAACGTTGGCGCGCATGAGCTCGCGGATGCTGCGCGAGGTCTCCGGGCTGACGACCTGGCGGCCCTCGGCGCCCGAGCCGCCGCGGCGCAGGGACAGCGGACGGTAGACGCCGCCGTTGACCAGCGAGACCGTCGCCGCCGCCATCTGCAGCGGGGTGATCATGATGCCGTAGCCGAACGACATCGACGCCCGCGTCGAGTCTTCCCAGTTCTGGGGCCGGCGCGGACGGGCCGACTCGTGCAGTTCGATCGGCGCGGCGTCCAGCAGGCCGAAGCGGCCGAAATAGTCGCGCATCACGTCCGGCCCCAGCTCCACCGCCATCCGCGAGGTGCCGATGTTGGACGAGTGCAGGTAGACCTCTTCCAGGCTCAGGATCTTGTTGGTCGCGTGGAAGTCGGTGATGCGGCGGTTGCCGATCATATAGGGCTGCGAGGCGTCGAACATGGTGTTCAGGTCCGCCTTGCCGGTGTCGATGCTCGCCGCGATGGTGAAGGTCTTGAACACCGAACCCATCTCGTAGTGGGCCGAGGTCACGCGGTTCAGGGCGTCGGTGGTCGGCCAGCTGGACATGCCCAGCACCTCGCCGGTGGTCGCATCGACGACCACGCCCACGGCGCCCTTGGCTCCGACCGCCGAGGCGGCGGCGCCCAGTTCGTTCTCCAGAATGCCCTGCACTCGAAGATCGATCGACAGCGGGAAGCTCTCGCCCCGGGCCCCGGCGGCGCGAATGTCGGCGTTGAAGGCCAGCTCCGCCCCGGTCAGGCCCTGCCCGCCGCTGTCGGCCACGCCCAGCACGTGCCGCGCCGAGCTGTCCAGCGGATAGACCCGGCGATCCTCGGGCTCGAACGTCACCCCGCCCAGCGCCAGCGCATGGACGGCGGACTTCTCCTGCGGGGTCAGGCCCGGCAGGGCGATCAGGCGGCGGTCGCCCGCCAGGATGCGCCGCAGCTTGGTCGTCGAGATGCGCGGCAGGGCGCGCTTGATCTGTTGCGCCGCCAGGGTCGGGTCCCAGACCTCGCGGGGGTCGATGTAGAGACCGTAGTGGGTGATGTTGGTCGCCATCAGCGCGCCATTGCGGTCGACGATGTCGGCGCGGGCCACGGCGTTCGGATTGGCGGCCGAGCCGATCACGCCCTTGGGCGTCATCAGGGCCGCATGGGCCGCGCCGAGCGCGAGACAGCAGAACACCACCGTGAAGGCCGAGGCGATCACGAAGATGCGGACGCGGGTGTCTTCCTCGGGCCGGGCGTCGGCGCGGGCGCGGCCGAACGAGTGCTCGACCCACCACATGGCCTCGGCCAGCCAACGCCACGACGGCAGCAGGCGGCGGATGCCGTAGACGACGGGGCGCGGCCCGCGCGGGGCGGCCCGGTCCCAGGCGTGGGGATCGTGGACGCTCATCGCGCGCCCTCCCCCGCCGGGGCGGCGGGCGTGGCGACGGACTGGGCGGCTGGAACCAGGGCCGGAGTCGGGGCGACGATGACCACCGGCTTCGGCTCGGGCACGGGCTGAAGTTGGGCCAGATTGTCCTCGCTGGCCTGCCGCTTCATGTCGACCGGGCCCAGGCCCGCGCCGCGCGACAGGGCCTCCAGCCGGCCCGGCTGCTCCAGCCGCGCCACCTCGGCCTTCAGCAGGCGCACGCGTTGGCCGCTGACGCCGATCTGGCGTTCCAGGTCGGCGATCTGGGCGCTCTCGCGCGCGGCGGCGGCCTTGGCCAGATAGACCGAGAAGATCATGGCCGCGACCATCAGCACGCCGATGATCTCGATCCAGCGGATCCCGCGCACCTTCCAGGCGAACAGGCGGTTGACGCTCCGGGTGACGACCGCGGCGTTCATGCGGCGATCCTCCCCCACGGGGCGGCGTCGGTGCGGACGGCGGCGCGCAGCTTGGCCGACCGGGAACGCGGATTGACGGCCAGCTCGGCCTCGCCGGCCTCGACCGCGCCCTTGAAGCTCAGGGTGAAGCTGGGCTTGCGCGTCTCGACGGCGACCGGCGCGTGACGCGAGCCGCCGGGCGCATTGCCGGTCCGCTCGGTCAGGAAGGCCTTCACGATGCGGTCTTCCAGCGAGTGGAAGGTCACCACGACCAGCCGCCCGCCCGGCGCCAGCGTCGCCTCGGCGGCCTCCAGGCCGGCGCGCAGCTCGCCCAACTCGTCGTTGACCGCGATACGCAGGGCCTGGAACACCCGGGTGGCCGGATGGATCGGCGCGCCGCGGCGGCCGCCCAGCGCCTTTTCCACCACCTCGGCCAGGTCCAGCGTGCGCTCGAACGGCTTCTCGACCCGGCGGCGCAGGATGGCCGTGGCGACGCGCCCCGACTGACGCTCGTCGCCATACAGTTTGAAGATATGGGCCATGGGACCGTGGTCCCAGGTGTTGACGATGTCGGCGGCGGTCTCGCCCTCGTCACTCATCCGCATGTCCAGCGGCCCGTCGCGCATGAAGGAGAAGCCGCGCTCGGCCTGGTCCAGCTGCATCGACGACACGCCGATGTCGAACACCACCCCGTCCAGCCGCGCCTCGCCCGTCTGGGCGAAGGCCTCGGCCAGCCCGGAGAAGGGCGTGCGGATCAGGCGGAAGGTCGCGGGATAGTCGTTGGCCACCGCGTCGGCGTGGAGCTGCACGGTCGGGTCGCGGTCCAGGGCGATCACCGTCGCCCCGGTCTTCAGGATGGCGCGCGTATAGCCGCCGGCGCCGAACGTGGCGTCGATGATGACGTCGCCCTTCTGCGGGGCCAGCGCCTGGATCACTTCATCGATCAGGACGGGAGCGTGGGGAGAGGTCATGCGCCCTCTCCGCCCGGACGGCGCCCGGCCAGCAGAGCCTTGCGGCCCGCCTCGCCCCGCTCGCGCACGGCCTGCCGCGCCAGCGCCCGGCGCTCGTCACGGCGCGCGGTCCAGCGGGCGCGGTCCCAAACCTGGAAGCGCGAGCCCAGGCCGACGATGACCACGTCCTCGCCCAGCCCGGCCTCCTGGCACAGGCTTTCCGGCAGGGTGATCCGCCCGCCGCCGTCATAGGCCAGCGGCCGCTGCCCGGCGTAGAAGGTCTCTTCCAGGGCGGTGCGCAGGTCGTCGCCGAAGGGCAGTTCCTCGATCATCGACACGTACTCGGCCATCAGCTTGTCGCCGCCGGCCTCGAGGCAATCGGACTCGATCGAGAAGAAGCAGAACACGCCGTGCTCGGCGCCGTTGTCGGCGGTGCGGAACTCCTGCGGGATCAGCAGGCGGCGCTTGCCGTCCAGTTGTTTCTCATAGGTCGAGAGAAACACGCCCTGCCTAATCGAGCCCTCGCGAGCCCGCTCCCCTGAAATCCGTTGACGCCAGCCGGCGCACCCACACCCTTACTGAGGTTCTGGGATAGCATGGGATTGACTGGGTCTCAATGGGATTAGTTGACGATCGTTAACCGTCAGGCCGGCTCAAAATCGAACGAAAACCGGAACATACAGAGAACTATACACATGTGGACGGACGGTGGATCGATGCTGCACCGCCTTCCAAACCAAGCGGTTAACGCGCGGCGAAACACCCCGGCCGGGCAAAGGCGCCCCGATCCCATCCGCGCCCGAAAATTTCGCGATGAAATGCGAGCGGACGGCCGCCGTCGCCGGCGCGCCTATTACCAAAGCTTCACTGGCGGACCGGAACCCGAAGTGGTCGCTTGCCGGCCCGCGACTGGAGCCGCCATGACGTTTCGACCCCTGACCTTCGCCCTGGCGATCACCGTCGCCATGGCCGCCGCGCCGGTCGCGGCCTCGGCCCAGTCATCGCCCCCGCCCTCCAGCCGGACCTCGACCCGCGCCGACCTCGACGCCTGGGTCGGCCGGCAAATGAGCCTGCGCTCGATCCCGGGGATGCAGGTCGTGGTCGTGAAGGACGGGCAGGTCGTCTTCTCGGGCGCCTATGGCCTGGCCAATATGCAGACCCCGGTCCCGGTCACTCCGGACACGGTGTTCTCGATCAACTCGGCGACCAAGACGTTCACCGGCGTCGAGATCCTGCGGCTGGTCGAGAGCGGCCAGGTGGATCTGGACGCCCCGGTCTCGACCTATCTGGCGGACCTGCCCCCGGCCTGGCGGCCGATCACCGTGCGCCAGTTGCTGACCCACATGTCGGGCCTGCCGGACATCATCACGCGCGACGGCGGCTATGTCGGCCAGGACCGGACCGCGGCCGTCGCCGCCCTGGCGGACCAGCCCCTGCGCGCCGCGCCCGGCGAGCGGTTCGCCTACAACCAGACCAACTATCTGCTGCTGCAATGGATCATCGAGCAGGCGCGCGGCCGCTCCTTCGAGACCGTCGTGGACCAGGACGCCTTCGCCGCGCTCGGCATGACCCGGTCCGGCTTCGGCGACTCCCTCGACCTCGTCCCGGGCAAGGCCGACAGCTACCGCTTCAACCGCCCCGCCGACGGCCAGCCGCCCCGTCTCCAGAACGTGCACGAGCTGTTCCCGCCGTTCACCCGCGCCGCGGCGGGGATCAACAGCTCGGGTCAGGACCTGGCGCGTTGGCTGATCGCCCTCCAGGCGGGCCAGATCCTCAAACCGGCGACGCTCGAGGCGCTGTGGACCCAAGGCCGCTTCAACGACGGCCGGACCGGCGAATGGGCCAACGGCTGGGTCGTCGTCGACCGCCCCGAGCACCGATCCGTCGGCATGAGCGGCGGCGGCCGGTCCGCCTTCTCGGTCTATCCGGACGACAAGGTGGCGGTGATCATCCTCACCAATCTCGCCGGCGCCTCCCCCGAGGAACTGACCGACCCCGTCGCCGCGCGCTTCATCCCCGGCATGAGCCTGACCGGCGTGACCGCCCTGCGCGAGCGGCTGGAGGCGGAAGGCTTCGACCAGGCCGAACGAGTCGCGGCGGACCTCATCGCGCGCGACGGCGCCGCCTCCCTGACCGAATACGATCTGAACAACTGGGGCTATCGCCTGCTGTCCCGGGGGCAGGTCGCCGAGGCCCTGACGCTGATGAAGCTGATCGTCAAACTCCGTCCGGACAGCGGCAACGCCTACGACAGCCTGGCCGAGGTCTACGCCCGCTCTGGCGACCGGGCCCGCGCCATCGAGAACTACCGGCGCGCCCTCGAACTCGACCCCGCCAACACCAACGCCGTCGAACAGCTGAAGACGCTCGAGGGCGGACACTAGCGCGCCCTCAAGCAACGAGCGCCCGCGGCGCGAGCGGTAGGGCAAGAAAATGCCCTCAAGCAGCGAGCGACCGCGTCGCGAGCGTTAGGGCGAGAAATATAGTCAGACGGCCTGTAAGCCGGGTTCTGTTCCGCCCGAAAGCGGCGACGATCATTCCTCTGGACCGGCCATTGCTGACCGGTTCTCGCGACCTACCCGGATGCTCTCGGGCGGTGAGCCCTGCAGGCCGAAACCCACGCGACATCCCTATTCGGTCTTGCTCCAGGCGGGGCTTGCCATGCCGGTCCTGTTGCCAGTCCCGCGGTGGGCTCTTACCCCACCCTTTCACCCTTACCGGCCCCGCAGGTCCGGAGGTTTGCTTTCTGTGGCGCTATCCCTCGGGTCACCCCGGGCGGGCGTTACCCGCCGCCTTTTCACCGTGGAGCCCGGACTTTCCTCGACAGGAGCATAACCCCCGCCGCGACCGCCCGGCCGTCTGACGGGCGCTAGATGCGCCGTCGCCGCGCCGGGGTCAATGAGACGTCAGGTCTCGGCCAGCCAGCCCGAGGCGTCGACGAAGGCCTGCACCGCCGCCGCGTCGCCCGTGTTCAGTTCGATCATCGCGCGGATCGCCTCGGCCTTGTCCGCGGCCTTCTCATAGTAGGCCGCGCTGATCGCATAGCCGACGTAGTAGCCCAGGTCCCGGACCCCGAACGGGTTCGTCGCGTCACTGTACAGCCAGTAGCCGTACTCCGAACCGCCCATGTCCTTTTTGAACGCCTCGCGGACCGCCGCCGCGTTGGCCGCCCCGTAGCGCATGTATTCCAGTTCGGGCACGCGTCCCGTGGCCCGCTCGGCGACGAAGTCGGCCACGCCCTCGAAGACGGCCTGGGCCAGCAGGGTCTGGGCCCCGCCTTGCTGCTGGGTGTGCACCACCTCGTGGATGACCAGCAGATCCAACGCCTTGGCCGGATCGGTGGCGAAATAGGGCGTCCACGCCGCACGCCGGGAGGCGGGCAGTTCGGACAGGTCCACGCTCGGGTCGCCGGTGGCCACCTCGGCGCCGATCAGCACCTTGTCGCCTTGGGTCGTGCCGCCGGAGCGCATGACCCCCACGGTGAAATAGACCGCCGAGGGACGCATGCCCGGATAGACGCGCCTCAGCCCCGCCAGCGCCGGCTCCAGCCCGGGCAGGAAGCCCTGGATCACCTGCGTGCGCGGACGAATCGAGTCCCAGTATTTCGGATAGCGTCGGATGGCGTTCACATAGCCCAGCGGGGTGTAGCCGCGCGCTTCCATGAAGGCGTACAGGCCCGGCGAGCCCGGCAGAATGTACTGGCGCACCAGAATCCGGACCTGCTCGTCGATGTCGTCGGTCGCACGGATCGCGTCATAGGCGGCCCAGAACCGGTCGATGTCGGCGGTGACGACCGTGGTGACGGCCGGCGCCGGGGCGGGGCCGGACGCGACGGGCGCCGGCGCGGTCTGTGCGGCGCAGAGGCCGGGGACCGCCAGAAGACCGGCGGCCAGAAGCACGGGAATACGCAAGGGACACCTCCAACCGCCAAGCGGCGAGGAGGTAAGGTGAAGTCGCATCGGGCGGCCAGTTAAACTTCGGCAATCCTGACGCACCGGGACGCGTCTAGTTCAGCACCCCGGTCGTGCTCTCCGCCGTCGCCAGCTGAAGCACCCCCATCAGGGTCGCGCGCGTCTCGCCGTCGGCGACGCCGTCCACCAAGCCAGGCCGCCAGTGGCGCTGGAAGGCCTCGACGGTCAGCCGGGTCGCCTCGTCGTAGTCGCCGCCCGGCGGCAGGGTGTAGCCCAGCCGGTGCAGGCCCGCGCGCAGGACGATGACGCCCAGCCCTTCGTCGCCCGGCCCCAGCGGGGCGCCCAGCGCCGCGATCCGTTCGTGCGCGGGCTCGAACCACAGGCCGTGACCGACCCCGGCCAGACGCTTCCACGGAAAGCGCTCGCCCGGGTCCTGCTTGCGCTCGGGCGCCATGTCGGAATGGCCGATGATGCGGGCGTCGGGAATGGTCCAGCGCGTCCGGATATCCGAGATCAGGCTGATCACGGCGTCGACCTGGACCTCGGGGAAGTCGCGGTAGCCGAACTCATGGCCCGGATTGACGATCTCGATCCCGATGGAGGCGGCGTTGCAGTCGGTCTCGCCCTGCCAGCCGCCACGGCCCGCGTGCCAGGCCCGGCGCGCCTCGTCGACCAGCCTCAGGATCGAGCCGTCCTCGTCGACGACATAGTGGGCCGAAACCCGGGCCGCCGGATCACGCAGCCGTTCGACCGCGGCCTCGCCGGTCCGCATGCCGGTATAGTGCAGCACCAACATGTCGGGCGGGGCCCGGCGCATGTCGAAATTGGGGGATGGCGCGTCCTTGACGACCAGCATGGCGGCGCAGCCTTACCGGCCCGTCCGCTCCCAGCCATAGGCGACCCAGGCGTCGCCGACCTTGCGGGCCTCGATGACGCCGTCGTCGGCGCGGCGGTCGCGCCGGGTCATGGTGCGGCGGGCGCGCATGGCCAGGCCGGCCACGAACACCAGCACGGCGGCGATCACGGCGATCACGGCCACGGCGGCGGCGGTCACCACCGCCAGCACGGCGCCGATGGCCATGGCGACCAGGGTGGCGATCAGGCCGAACAGCCACACCACGGGGGCAAGCAGGCCGTTGGAGGGCCGCCGGGCGGCGGCGCCGAAGATCAGGCGTTCGGACTCGGTCATGACTTCACCTTCAGGGGCGCTGCGTACAACGCCGAACCCCCAATGTCGGTCCATAGGGCCGTACGGTCAATGATGGGCCGCTTCACAGGCGAGTG
This sequence comes from Brevundimonas sp. GW821-FHT12C05, assembly GCF_058807475.1. Taxonomy (NCBI): domain Bacteria; kingdom Pseudomonadati; phylum Pseudomonadota; class Alphaproteobacteria; order Caulobacterales; family Caulobacteraceae; genus Brevundimonas; species Brevundimonas sp. GW821-FHT12C05. Next base: position 131,968 of record NZ_JBXAQS010000005.1, on the reverse strand, counting down.
TCCGGGCGGCTCAGTAGGGCTGCTCGGCCAGCACTGACGCGCCCGAGGCCCGCGCGCGGTCGGTCTGGATGCGGCGAACGGTCGCCTCCGCCTGCGGGTCGTTCATGACCCCGCCGATGCCGACCAGCACCTGCGCCGCCTCGCCCGAGACGCCGAAGGCCTTGGACAGGGCCTGCCAGGTCGAGGTGGCTTCCGGATAGCGCTTGAAGCGGACTTCGGTCCCGGCCGGAATGCGGGCCAACTCCTTGGCCTTGGCGATGGCTTCCTCGATGCCGCCGAGCTGATCCACCAGGCCCAGGCCATGCGCCTGGGCGCCGGTCCACACCCGGCCGCGGGCGATCTCGCGCACCCGGGCGGGCGGCAGTCGGCGACCGGTCGAGACGCGGGCGATGAACTCCTCATAGGTTCGGTCGATCTGGGCCGCGAAGGCGGCGCGCTGGGCCGAAGTGAACTCCTGCGAGGGCGAGAAGGCGTCGGCGTATTCGCCGCCGACGGTCAGGTGGCGCATGTCGACCCCGAACCGGCCCAGCGCGTCGGCCAGCACGAACTTGCCGCCGAACACCCCGATCGAGCCGGTCAGGGTCGTCGGCTGGGCCACGATCCAACTGGCCTCGCTGCTGATCCAGTAACCGCCCGAGGCCGCGTACTCGCCCATGGAGACGACCACCGGCTTGCCCGCCGCCTTGGCGGCGCGGACGGCGGCCAGGATCTGTTCCGAAGCCTCGGGCGAACCGCCGGGCGACGAGACGCGGAAGACGATGGCCTTCACGTCCTTGTCCTCGATGGCGTCATAGATGGCCTTGGCCGTGTCGTCCGAGGTGATGGACGAGCCCTCGCCGAACGGGCTGGCGCCGCCGCTGCGGCCGGTCACGATGGCCCCCTCGCCGCTGACGATGGCGATGGCGTCGCTGCCCGAGCCGGCGCGCTCGCCGATCGAGGCGGCATAGTCGTGGAACTGCATGATCTCGGCGCCCTTGCCGGCGCGGCGCTTGACCTCGGCCTCGGCCTCCTCGACCTGGCCGATCTTGTCGATCAGGCGCCGTTGCAGGGCGTCGGCGGCCGAATACGGCCCGGCCTCGATGATCGCCTTCAGCTGCGGCAGGGTCGTGCGGCGGTCCTGCGCCGCATTGTTCAGGGCGCTGTCATAGATGGACGTCATCCACGCCGTCATCGCCTCGCGGTGGGCGGCGGTGAAGTCGCTCTGCGTATATTCGTTGACCGCGTTCTTGTACTCGTAACGCTGCTCGAACTGGGCCTGGACGCCGTATTTCTCGAAGGCGCGGCCCAGGAAGACGCTCTCGGCCGAGAAGCCCGCCAGCTGGAAGCTGGCCGTGTTCTGCATCCACAGCTCGGACGCCGAGGCGCCCAGCATATAGCTGGAGACCGTCGTGCCGATCGGCTGGAAGCCCTGGCTGTGGGCGATCACCACCTTGCCCGAACGGCGGAAGCGGCGGATCGCCTGGCGGATCTCGTCGGCGGCGGCCGGGGTGACGCCCCCTTCCGGCAGACGGATCAGCAAGGCCTTCACCCGCGTGTCGGTCTCGGCCTGGGCCAGGGTGTCGACGATCTGCATGGTCGACAGCCCGCCTCCGCCGAACACGGCGAACGGATTGGTCGGCGCCTGATCGGTCAGCCCCTCGCGCAGGTCCAGCTCCAGCACCGTATGGCCGGGCGTCGGTTCCTTGGCGCTCAGCGAACTGATCGCGATCGCCAGGAAGATGAAGGGAATGATGACGAAGAACAGGAACAGCCCGGCGAAAACGCCCGCCATCGTGAGGAAAAATTGCTTCATGGGGGCGACACGTCGTCCGGAGCGCGGGCCGGGTGATGGCCACATTTTGACCATAGGGCGGCAGGGCTTGCGGTCAAATGAATGTCCCGCAATGGGAGAATGCGGCGCAGCATCGCCATGGTGCGCTGCCGAAAGCGAGATTGATGCGCCGCTCCGAAATCCCTATATGGGCGGTCTGCGAGCGGGGGCCTATCGCCCCGCGTCATGTTCGGACCGCACTCCCCATGCTGGTCACCTTGATGAAGGCCAAACTGCACCGCGCGACGGTGACCCAGGCCGACCTCGACTACGAAGGCTCCATCGCCATCGACATGGACCTGCTGGACGCCGCGGGCATCTTCCCGCACGAGCAGGTCGATGTGCTGAACATCACCAACGGCGCGCGCTTCACCACCTACGCCATCGAGGCCCCGCGCGGGTCCAAGGTCATCGGCGTCAACGGCGCCGCCGCCCGTCTGGTGCAGAAGAACGACAAGGTCATCGTCGTCACCTACGGCCAGCTCCCCTCCGAAGAGGCGCGCCAGTGGTCCCCGACCGTGGTCCTGCTGGACGACCAGAACAACATCAAGCCGGCGGCCTGACCCCAAATCGGCGGTCCAAGCTTCGCCGTATTTGAGCGGTGACCTCCTCCTCATCCGAGGAGGAGACAGAGTCATGAAGTTCCCGCTGATGATCGCCGCCTGCGGCGCGCTCGCCGCGCCGGCGATGGCGCAGGACTGGCCGAAACAGCCCGCCACCATCAACGTCACGGGCGAGGGTCTGGCCGAGGCCGCCCCTGACCGCTTCTCCATGACCGCCTCGGTCAGCGGACGCGGCGCGACCCAGGTCGAGGCCCTGCGAGGGATGGCAGAGGCCCAGACCACGGTCACTGGCGCCGTCACCCGGCTGCGGGGCCTGACATGGAGCCAGTTCTCCACCGGCTCCCCGGCGGTCCAGCCCGTCTATTCCGACGAGTGCCAGAGCCGCGGCTACGGCCGTCAGGACGGCTGCGAGGTCACCGGCTATGTCGCGACCCTGTCCCTGTCCCTGCAGGGCGCGCCCGCCGAGCGCGCGGGCGACGCCGTCTCGATCGCCGCCGAACGGGGCGCCCGCGACACCCGGCTGACGGGCTACAGCCGGTCGGACGACAGCGGCCTGCGCCGGGACGCGGCGCGCGCCGCCTTCGCCGACGCCCGTCGGCAGGCCGAGATCATCGCCGACGCTTCGGGCCAGCGGATCGTCCGGGTCTCCAGCGTCAACCTGCCCCAGTCCGAGCTTGAGGCGAACTACGTCGCCGCCTCCCCGGTGATGGCGGCGTCCCGGGAAGACCTTGTGGAGACCCCGTCCGTCAGCCTGACCGTCGCGCCGCAACCGATCCGCGTGCAGTCCCGGCTGTCGGTCCAGTTCGAGGTCGAATAGCCGGTGCTTGACCTGAGCGGCCGCGAGGCCTTCCCTCTCCTTTCGGAGGAACGGTCATGACGCGCACGATCATCAGGGTTCGCTGGGTGTTGTACGGCGCCTGGGTGCTGGCCGCCCTCGTGGCGCTCATGATGGCGCTGACGCCGGGGCTGGAACTGCTGGGCCTGCCGCCCGAGCGGGTGACCTTCCTGCCCGGCATGATCACGGGCCTGCCGTGGACCCTGCCCCTATTCCTGTTCAACTTCGATTCCGTCACCTCGCTGGCGATCATCTTCGTCGCCCATCTGCTGAGCGTTTCGATCGGCCTGATGCTGGTGCGCTCGGTCGATTGAAAAAGGCTCCGGCGCGGACGCCGGAGCCTCGTTCATCTCAGTCTGTCCGCCGAAATCAGCGGTTCAGGTCGTAGACGCCGGTGATGTCGATCCGGATCGTCAGCTCGCCGGCGGCGACCGGGGTGGAGCCGCCCGAATCCATGGCCATGGCGCGGGCGTACATCGGGGCCGGTTGCGGACCGCCGTAGCCGCCGCCTTCGGTCAGCGAGCGGATGCCGCCCAGCGGGGTGTTCAGCGCCTGCGAGTACAGGGCCGCCTTGGCCTGCAGGTTGCGAACCGCGATCTGGCGCGCCTGGTTCTCGGCCGCCGACGGATCCTTCAGGCCGAAGCTGATGCCGTTGATCTGGTTGACGCCGGCCGCGACCACGGCGTCGGCGGTCGCGCCGACCTTGGTCAGGTCGTTGATGACCACGGTCACCTGGTTCGACGCCTGGTAGCCGCGCAGCTTCGGCGGCTCGTTCTGGACGTAGTCGTACTGGGCCGACAAGTTCAGGCCCGAGGTCTGGATGTCACGCTCGGCGATCCCGGCGCGGCGCAGGGCGGCCATCACCTGGTTCATCCGCGTGGCGTTCTGGCTCATGGCCTCGGCGGCGGTCGCGGCCTCGGTCACCACGGCGAAATTGATGTTCGCCACGTCCGGCGTGGCCTTGACCTCGCCATAGGCCGACAGATTCAGCGACGGGCGCTCGGTAACGGCCTGGATGGTCAACGGGGCGCCTCCTTGCGGCTGGGACTGGGCGTGGGCGGACGGGGCGGCGACCGTCAGGGCGACCGCGGCCATCAGGGCGCCGCCGATCATCAGGGCGCGGTTGGAGACTGCGGGCAGCACGGCGGAGGCGGGGCGGATCATCGGGGGAAACTCCATGAGAGACGATGTTGTCGTTGCGAACACCGTCGTCGGCGTCCGTGTTCCAACCATGACTGTATACGCCTGAACGGGCCGCTTGGCTCCGCTGGCAGGAACCGTTCATCTGCGTGACAACGCCGTCAGGTCGAAGGCGGCGGCGAGGCGCCCTGTCCCGTCTCTTGGCAACGCGCCGCCCCACCTGCTAGGCCGTGGCTCCTCCGCTCCGGGGGCCCGTAGCTCAATGGTTAGAGCCGACCGCTCATAACGGTCTGGTTGCAGGTTCGAGTCCTGCCGGGCCTACTGGGGGCTGTATCCACGGAGAATCAGCCCATGGCCCTCGATCTCGGCGACGTCCGCTACGTGAAACGCATCACGGTCGCAGGGGGCGACGCGGACAGAACGCCCTCCGACGGCGGGACCTCCGAGGCGATGGCCCTCCTCAACCGCTGTCTCAACGACGCCCCGCGCGGCGTCATCATCGCCATCGAGAAGTCGGTGCAGGTCCTGACCGTCGGCGAGCAGCCGGTCGCCCATGAGTCCGTCGCCTATCACATCGGCTTCCCGCGCAAGCCCGTCTGGCTGACCGAGTGAAGGGGGAGGACCGGCGAATGACCGACAACAGAGTTCAATTCAGCGGCCTGCCCATGGGCGACCTCATCGGCGGCCCCCTGGTCGCGGCGTGCGAAGCCAACGTCCGGCTGGCCAACGCCACCGCCGATTTCATCAGGTCGATCGGGTTCGGCGCGAGCCCCGGCGGACCAGCCGCCGGCCCGGGTCCGACGGGCCAGTTCCACTTCACCGGCCCGCCCGGAACCGATCCGCTCACCCTCCCGATAGGTCCCGGGATCGGCGCCCGCGGCCCCGACGCGCCTGTCCCGCCCTTCACCCCGGCGCCGGAAGAGCCGAAGGACTAGGGGACGATCGCCCGCGGCCGGGCCGCGCCCCCGTAGCTCAATGGTTAGAGCCGACCGCTCATAACGGTCTGGTTGCAGGTTCGAGTCCTGCCGGGCCTGCTCGGCGCCGATCTGGGCGCGAGAGCGATAGCCACCGCCAGAAGGCCGCCACAGATCAGGGTCCCCTGCAAAATCTGGGAGAACAGCCGCTCGGCCGAAAGCCCGCCCAGAAGGCTGATGGCGACACTGAATCCGACGGTCAGGACCAAAACCGTTGCGAACCACAATACGGCCTCCCCCCATCTGGTTTGTGGCCGCGCCCACCAGCCAGCGTATAGCCGGAGCAGTACCTGAGTGAGCGTCAGCACGGTTGCCGCCACGGCGGCGCAGCGCGCCGCGTAGCGAATGACCCGCCCGACTTCACCGGCGTCTAGCGGCCACCACCACGGCGCTTCCGCCAGGCACGTCAGGCAAAACATCGCGAGAAACCACCCGACCCATGACTTCAGGAGGGTCGCCGGATCAGGGCTCGGAAATCGCCCACGGATCACTGCGACAGACAACACCGACAGGACCAGTCCGGTCAGCAGGGGCGGCGTCAACATATAGAGATAGGCGGGTAACGGCGCCGTCAGGAACTCGAAGGGAAAGACATCGAGCCGGCCAGAGCCCACATACGGCAGGATATCGACCTGGGCGCCGACCACCATAAGCCCCAGCAACAGCAGTATGGCGCCGGCGCCTTTCCCGACGAAACGCAGAGCGTGGCGACCACGATCGGCCTCAACCTTTTCCGCGTCCATCAGATTTCCCTGCAGCACGACCCGATCAGAACAGGGTAGCCCCTGGGCCGGGAAGCGCCAGCCTCCCTAGCGCCCCCACCCGCCGCCGCCCCGGCTCCAGCGGTCCTCGCCGCGGTAGCGGTTGTCCTGCACGTAACGGCCGTCGCGGTCGTACCAGCCTTCACCGTCCTGATAGTCGTCGTAGCCGTCCAGCTGGTAGCCGTCGTCGGCGTAGGCGACGCCCAGCAGGCCGTCTTCCTGGCTCCACCAGTCGCGCGGATAGGAGCCGCGCGCGCACTCCCAACCGTCGCCCGGGCGCCAGTAGGGCTCATACCGGCCGCGATAGCGGTCGCGGAACTGCGGGCGGCAGGCGTATTGCGACCACACCCGGTTGCCGCTGGCCTGCACATTGGCGCGGGGCTCGCGATAGATGACCTCGCGCATGCCGGCGAAGGCGTTGTTGACGATCACCGCATTGCCCGCCGCGGCGGCGACGCCGACCGTGGTGGCGCGCACCCGGCTGTCGGCCAGGCGCAGCTCGCCGCTGTACAGCACCACGCCCTTGTCCGAGCGGCAGACGCGGCTGTTCTTGATGTCGACCGAGGCGCCCTCGACCACCACGCCCTCGACGAAGCCGCAGACGGCGGTGTTGTCGATCTCAACCCGGCCGTAGTCGCGGCCGGCGCGCACGACCACGCCGATCGAGCGCGGGCCGAAGGCGTTGGGGGCGTTGGTCCCCTTCAGCGTGGTGGCGGTCAGGCGCGAGGCCGGTCCGGCGGCGGGGGTGATCTCGATGCCCGACTGGGCGCCCGACACCACCGTCTCCCAGGTGTTCAGCACCGCGCCGTCCGAGACGATGGCCGGCGCGATGGTCTGAGCCTCGATCACGGCGTTGCGGATGTCCAGCAGGCCGCCGTCGGCGTAGATCGCCGCCTCGTCGCCCGCGTGGCGGAAGCCGACGCGGTTCATGACGATCTCCGCGCCGTAGCCGACGATGCAGGCGGCGTCGCCGGCGCGGGGCGAGGCGAACACCATGTCGCGGATCTCGACGCGCACGCCCTGGGCGACGGTCATGCAGGGCAGGCCGTCCGGCGCCTGCAGCGTCGGCTCGGACTGGCGGGCCCAGTCGCGCGGATCGAAGCCGCCCTCGCCGATGATGGTCATCGGCTTGTCGATGTTCAGCCAGCCGACGCAGGCGCCGGCCCGGGCGCGGATCACCAGCGTCCCGCCGGGGCGAACCCGGCGCACCGCGTCCTCGACGGCGCCCGTGCCCGGATTGCCGCCGCAGTCGACCAGCACGATCTCCTCCCCGCCCGGCCGCAGCGGCGGCAGGCCGGGACGCCAGTCGGGCCGGTGACGGCGATAGTCGTAGCGGTTGCGGTCGCGCCGCTGGCTGTATGACCGGGTCGGCGGGTCCAGCAGGACGCCGAAATTCGGACGCGTCTGGCTCTCGACCTTGGCCGCCACCTGGGCGTGGGTCGGCGGCGCGCCCAGGGCGAAGGCCGCGACGGCGGCGGCGATCGCCGCCGCTCCGCCCAGAAGGCTCAAGGATGTGCGGGTCGTCATGGGTTCACGCCCTCCTTAGCGGCGCTGCGAACGGGAAACCTGCGCCAGCACGGCCTGCAGGCGGCCCGCCGACGGGCCGAAGCCCGACAGGGCCGAGTCGATACGGAAGGCCACGGCCTGGGCCTTGTCCTGGTCGGCCACGCCCGAGACGCCGAGCGCGAAGTAGCTGGACATGGCGAACTTGGCCTCGGGGCTGCCCTGGCGCGCCGCCTCCTCGAACCATTTGAAAGCGCGAGCGTAGTCGGCCGGCAGGCCGATGCCCTCGGCGTACATCACCGCCAGCACCAGCTGCGCCTCGGACGAGCCGTTCACCGCGGCCATCTGGATCGCGCGCACGCGCTCCAGATAGGACAGGCGTCCCTCCATCGGGTGGCCCAGCATGGCCTCCAGCGTCTCGATCTGGCGCTTGGACAGGTCCTCGGGCCGCTGCGCGGCCGTGTCGGTCACGCCGAGGTAGCGCAGGGCGCGGCCCACGTGGATGAAGGGCAGCTCGCCCGCCATCCGGCCCAGCGCATATTCATAGGCGTCGCCGCGCGGACGGCTTTCGTCCGAGAAGGGCACGCCCGACTGCGGCGCGGTGTTGGGATAGAATTCGAATGGCGGCGTCCACTGGCGCGCCTTCACCTCGACGAAGCGCTGGTACTGGGCGCGGCTCGGCGCCGAGCGCTCGAAGTCGCGCATCAGCACATAGGCGCCCACGTCGCCGGTCTGCACCGCCAGATAATTGTACAGATAGGCGTCCACGTCGTTGCGCTGGAACAGGCTGACCGCCGCCGGATAGCCCCGGCGGTCGCGCTCGCGGCCCCGGCCGCGATCCTGCGCCCCCCGACCCCAGGCCTCGCGCGCCTCGCGGTTGTCCTCGGGTTCGCCGAACGGGCCGTACAGGCTGTCGTGCAGACGGGCCAGGGTGCGGAAGCCCTCGGCGTCCTGGGTCGACAGGATGTAGATGACGCGATCGCGCACCGCCCCCTGCTCGTCCAGGGTCATCGCCCCCAGCTGCCGGTCCAGCTTGCGATAGGCCTCATGCCGCTCGAAGGCGCGGCAGTCGTCATAGCGCGACAGCGGGCGCCAGCCGCCCCAGCCGCCGCGGTTGACCCGGTTGATCGGGGCGTAGCCCTCGTCGTTGGCCAGGGCCATCGCCAGCCAGGTCGCGCTCTCGATCGGGTCTTCGATGTTCTTGTCGGTCGCGCGCACGGCCGAATAGCGCGCGCCCAGCTCAAGCTGGGCGAAGAAGTCGTTCTGGAAGGCGGCGCGGCGCAGGGCGCGCAGGCCGGTTTCCTGGGCGTTGAATTCGGACCCGGTCATCGAGGCGGGACGCGGGCAGCTGTTGGATGCGGCGTTGTCGGCGCCCTGCCAGAAACGGACGCCGTTTCCGCGGTCGCCGCACGACGCCATGGCCAGGGCCGTCAGCCCCAGCAGGCCCGCGACGGCCACCACGGCGATCGGGCCGCGAGAGGCGCCGAAACGCGAGCGTCTTCCGTGATCGCGTTCGCCGTCCGCCATAACCCCTCGCACACCCATGACCGGCGCCACCGCCCCCGGGTCGTTAACCATTGCGGGACTTCGACAGTCCGATCCAGTTAACAACCTGTCAAGGTTAACGCCGTTTCGCGACAAAGCGTTGCCGCATCACGGCCATTTTGCGTCCTTTCAGGAGTTGTCCACGGGAATCAGCGGCTTGCGAACTCGCCCGTCAGGCGAAAAACCCCGGTCTCGCTTCCCGTTCGCCGTCGACCTATATGCGACCGACGCCCGCCGGAGCCCTGCCCCCATGTCCTACGTCGCCCGCGACGATCGCCCCGCCGACAAGGCCGCCCGCTATGCCGAGGTCGAGGCCGAAATCCTCGCCGTCCTGGACGGAGAGCCGAACCGGACCGCGCGCATGGCCACGGTCTCGTCCATGCTGGCCGACGCCTTCCCCGTCTTCTTCTGGACCGGCTTCTACGTCGTCGACGAAGCGAAGACCGAAGAGCTGGTGGTCGGCCCCTACCAGGGCACGCTCGGCTGTCTGCGAATCGCCTTCGGCCGCGGCGTCTGCGGCGCGGCCGCCGCGACCGGGACCACCCAGATCGTCGAGGATGTCCACGCCTTCCCCGGCCACATCGCCTGCGACGCCCGTTCGGCCAGCGAGATCGTCGTCCCGGTCTTCGACGCCTCGGGCGCCCTGATCGCCGTCTTCGACGTGGACGCGACCGAAACGTCCGCTTTTGACGCAGTGGACGCCTATGCTCTTGAAGGACTGATGGCCAAGGTGTTCGGCTAGGTCGGACGGGCGTCCAAACAGTCCGGACTTTCTACCCGGATAATTACTTCGGGTTTCGTTGTTTTCGTAGCGTTTTTCCGCATTCCATCCGAACGCATCGGACGGTTCGGACGGTGTTTTTCCAAGTCCCGTTTCGCACTGTTCGCACTGTTCGCACCCTGTTTTTCTTCTCGCCGGAGTTCCCCATGTCTGATCGCGTCATCGCCGTCACCGGAGGCCACGGGGTCCTCGGCCGCGCCGTCGTCGAGGCCGCCCTGGCCGACGGCCTGAAGGTCGCCGTCATTGACCACGCCTCGGGTCACGCGGTTCCAGACGGCGTGCTGGAGCTGGGCGGGGTCGACCTCACCGATCCGGCGTCCGCCAAGGCGGCCGTCGACGCGGCCGCCGCGCATTTCGGCCGGCTGGACGCCCTGCTCAACGTCGCCGGCGGCTTCGTCTGGCAGACCACCGACGACGCCGCTCCCGCCTGGGACAAGATGTTCGCCCTGAACCTGTCGACCGCGCTGAACGCCAGCCGCGCCGCCCTGCCCCACCTGAAGGCCTCGCCCGAGGGCCGCATCGTCAACGTCGGGGCCAACGGCGCGCTCAAGGCCGCCGCCGGCATGGGCGCCTACGCCGCCTCCAAGTCCGGGGTCCACCGCCTGACCGAAAGCCTAGCCGAGGAGCTCAAGTCGACCTCGGTGACGGTCAACGCCGTCCTGCCGTCGATCCTCGACACCGAGCAGAACCGCAAGGACATGCCCGACGCCGATCCGTCGAAATGGGTCCAGCCCTCGGACCTCGCCCGCGTCATCCTCTTCCTCGCCTCCCCAGAGGGCCGCGCGGTGACGGGGGCGCTGGTGCCGGTCACAGGCAGGGTTTAAATCTTAACGAGGCGTTTGCATCAAAGCACGCCTACCGTGTAATACGCCTACCGGGCAGGGGGAAAAGATGGCTGACAATACCAACTTTGTTGTTCAAGAGACTGCGGAGTCCGGCGCTCTTAATGTGCCGGTCTTTCGTGGCAGTGGATTTCAGGTCAGCTCGAGCGGGACGGAGTCAATTCTGACTCTATTGTCGCTGGTCCCTGGGGTTAACGACGGCGAGTTCGGCGCGGGAGCAATGCCTGTGGCGGCGGTCAGCTTAAGCCATCACTCACTTAAAGAGCTAAACGCCCTGTTGTCCGATCAGGTTACCTTGCTTGAGAAAACCCACGGAGAACTCCGCACTCCCTGGCTTGACGAACGCAAAGCGTGACAGCTCCCAAACGACCCATTCGGTTTGTAGAAATCTCTCCTGCAGGTAGCATCCTGCCGGGAGCGATTGTGCTCTATGAGCAGACATGGTCTCAACATATAGCACCGCGCCACAGCGACGTGCCCCTTCACGAGATACACACAACTATCACCGATCCTTGTGAAATCTGCGCAAGCAAGACCACCTCCGGAACCGTTGTGATGGTCAACACTCGAGCGACCAACGTTCATGGCGATCAACTCCGTGTCCCGGTGAAGCCACGGGCTGATGGAACCAATGTGGTCACATCTGCCTATTACGGCACTGCGCCTCATGGGACAGTCATTTGGAAACGCGGCGATGCCTGAGCGCCACGTTGATGCCAGTTACGACGATATTGCTGACGTGATGTATGTCACGATCGGTCAAGCGCGGCCCAATCGCTATGAGGAGGACGAGCACGGCTTAGTGTGGCGTTTCGATCTGCATGGCACGGTTTTTGGCGTAGCCATCTTTGATTTCGATATGGCTTGGAAGCGGCCACATCGATCTCTTTCTGAAGAGATCGCGAGGCGATTGAAAATGAACGCTACCGAGATAGACCGCCTACTGAACGAGCAAGCTCGATAGCCGCACTTCGGTGCCTCTTGGCAACGATTTTAGGCCGTCATCGACCATGACCCGCTCCGTCCTCTTCCTCCCCGCCAGCAATCCCCGTGCGGTCGAGAAGGCCCGCACGCTGGACTGCGACGTCGCCATCCTCGACCTCGAGGACGCCGTCGCGCCGGAGGCCAAGGTCGAGGCCCGCGCCGCCGCCGTCGAGGCCGTCCTCTCCGGCGGCTTCGGCCCTCGCCTCGGGGTCCGCGTCAACGGCCTGGACACCGAATGGGGCGCCGGGGACCTGAAGGCCCTGGCCGGGACCGGCGTCGGCCTGATCATCGCCCCCAAGGTCGAAGACGCCGTCGGCGCCCGCGCCCTGACCACCGCCCTCCCTTCCGGCGCAGTCCTCTGGGCCATGATCGAGACCCCGCGCGCCCTGATGCAGCTGGACGCCATCGCTGGGGTCGAGCGGCTGGAGGCCTTGATGCTTGGCGTCAATGACCTGGCCAAGGGCCTGCGCACCGGCCCGTCCCCGGACCGCGAACCGCTCAAGCCCTGGCTGGCCGCCACGGTCGCCGCCGCCCGCGCCCATGGCCTGCTGGCCATCGACGGCGTCTACAACGCCTTCACCGACGCCGAAGGCTTCGCCGCCGAATGCGCGCAGGGCCGCCTGTACGGCTTTGACGGCAAGAGCCTGATCCACCCCTCGCAGATCGCCCCCGCCAACGCCGCCTTCTCGCCATCCGAGACCGAGATCGCCTGGGCCCGCGCCGTCGCCGCCGCCTTCGCCTCGCCGGATTCACGGGGCAAGGGGGCGATCCGGGTCGATGGCCAGATGGTCGAACGGCTGCATCTTTCCGTCGCCGAACGTGTTCTCGCCCACCTCGACCGGCGAACCTGACAGGCCTATCTAGTCAGTCCAGAAACAGAACGGGCGCGCCCCTCACGTAGCGAGGCGTCGCCCGCCGAGCGTTAGGGACGCTTTAGAGAGAAACATGACTCAAGCCGTCATCGCCGCCACCGGGCTGTTCACGCCCGACCAGTCCATCTCCAACGAAGAACTGGTGGCCGCCTACAACGCCTACGCCGAGCGCTTCAACGCCCGCCACAGCGCCGAGATCGCCGAGGGCGATGTCGCGGCCCTGACCCCGTCGTCGGTCGAGTTCATCGAAAAGGCCTCGGGCATCAAGTCGCGCTTCGTCCTGGACAAGGCCGGGGTGCTGGACCCCGAGCGCATGGCTCCGAACATCCCCGAACGCTCCAACGAGGAGTTGTCGGTGCTGGCCGAGATGGCGGTGAAGGCGGCTCAAGAAGCTATCGCCGCCTGGGGCAAGCCGGTGTCCGAGATCGGCGCCGTCCTGTGCGCCGCGTCCAACATGCAGCGCGCCTATCCGGCCATGGCCATCGAGGTCCAGCAGGCCCTGGGCATCGACGGCTTCGCCTTCGATATGAACGTCGCCTGTTCCTCGGCCACCTTCGGCATCAAAACGGCCGCGGACTTCATCGCCTCCGGCTCGGTCAAGGCCGTGCTGATGGTCAACCCCGAGGTCTGCTCGGCCCACCTGAACTTCAAAGACCGCGACAGCCACTTCATCTTCGGCGACGTCGCCACCGCCGTGATCATCGAGGCCGAGGATCAGGCGGCTCCGGGCGGCTGGGAGATCCTCGGCACGCGCCTGAAGACGACCTTCTCGAACAACATCCGCAACAATTTCGGCTTCCTGAACAACGCCGCTCCGGAAGGCATCGGCGCGCCGGACAAGCTGTTCGTCCAGCAAGGACGAAAAGTCTTCAAGGACGTCGTGCCCATGGTCTCGGACATGATCGTCGACCACGCCGCCGAGCTGGGCGTCGACCCCACGGGGCTGAAGCGGATGTGGCTGCACCAGGCCAACATCAACATGAACCAGTTCATCGGCCGCAAGGTCCTGGGCCGCGAGCCCGAGGCGGACGAGAACGTCATCATCCTGGACGAATACGCCAACACCTCCTCGGCCGGTTCGATCATCGCCTTCCATCTGCACCAGGATGGTTTCACGCCCGGCGACACCGGCCTGATCTGCAGCTTCGGCGCGGGCTATTCGGCGGGCACGGTCTTCGTCCGCAAGCGGAGTTAAGATTCAATCGTCCCCAGAAATGCGGAGCCAGTGAAAGCTTCAGCCCAGAGATTTCTACAGATGCTTGATCTGTCTTTGCCCGCGGCAAATACCCTCTTTGGCGTGGCAAATGTGCTGACCATTGTTGGCGCACTGTTAGCCTTCGCTGGTGCTCTCGGGTTGTTCTGGACCGGCTCAGTCCGTGATCGCTACGCCGACCAAAAATCAAAACAGTTCGAAGCAAGCACCGCAACGGCTGTCGCAGAAGCTGCCAGAGCAAATGAGAGCAACACGAAGCTCAAACTGGAACTCGAACGAGAGCGAGCGGAGCGATTACGGCTTGAGGCAAAGGTTGCGCCAAGAACGATCTCGGCCGATCAGCACGATCAACTTGTCTCTCAACTCCGCGCGACTGGCTGGCGAAAAGTGGTGATCATTTGGCACGGCACCGGCGAACCCGAGGCCTACGCTCGAGATTTGGGTCGCGCGTTTGACGCCGCGAACATTGAGACACAGATTCATACTATAGGTCCGTTTCTCCCTAGCGCATGGGGGTTGTCTCTTGTGGAGTCCGAGCCAAAAGCCGTGACCCAAACACTGCATACAATCTTGGCGGAAGCCGGGATCACATCTGAAGTCTACGGCACCAATGACACTCTCGGGGTAGCCGACTATCCGCGGATTATCGTTGGTAGTCGGGACGATACCTAGGCATCGGCCAATGCCGCCGCTGACCGCCCCAACCCGCCAACTGCGACTTATTCGCATCACGCCCCGACTTCGTCTCTCTCGCGATTGATTGTGAGAGTCGTTCGCAGTAATTGCCCGCCAACTCATCAAGCGGGACCATTATGCGCACTCTCCTCCTCTCCGCCGGGCTCGCCGCCCTGACCGTCGCCGCCGCTCCCGCCGCCATGGCCCAGAGCGCCACGACGCAGGAGGCGACCCAGCTGGCGCCGGCCACCGTGATCGCCACCCGCACCGAGACGCGGACCGACGAAGTGCCCGCTACCGTCACGGTCATCACCGACCGGCAGATCGAGGCCATGCTGGCCACCGACATCAAGGACCTGATCCGCTTCGAGCCGGGCGTCAGCGTCGTCACCACCCCCGCCCGCTTCGGCGCCGCCTCGGGCACCTCGGGCCGGGCCGGCAACGAGGGCTTCACCATCCGTGGCGTCGGCGGCGACCGCGTCCTGATGATCCTGGACGGCGTCCGGGTGCCCGACAGCTATGTCTTCGGCGCCCAGAGCGTCGGCCGCGGCGACTACTCCGACCTCGACCTGATGAAGTCGGTCGAGATCCTGCGCGGCCCCGCCTCGGCCCTGTACGGTTCTGACGGCGTCGCCGGCGCGGTCAGCTTCGTCACCCGCGACCCCGTCGACCTGTTGCGCAACGGCGAGGACTTCGGCGCCCGCGCCCGGGTCGGTTACAACTCCGCCGACGAAGGCCTGACCAAGTCCGCCACCATCGCCGGCCGCGCCGGCGCCTGGTCGGCGATGCTGTCCTGGACCGGCCGCGACAGCTCGGAAACCGAGACCCAGGGCCACATCACCGGCGAAGCCGTCCAGCCCGACGGCCGGATCATCTATTCCAACCGCACCATCGCCAACCCGCAGGAGATCACCTCGGACAGCTGGCTGGCCAAGCTGGTGTGGGATTTCGCGCCCGGTCAGAGCCTGCGCTTCACCTATGACAACTACCGGATGGACGCCGACGCCCAGGTTCTGAGCGGCCGGACCACCGTCCCGGCTCCGCCCGCGACCCTGCCGGCCACCGGCGTGGTCAACCTGACCTCCGCCGACACCACTGAGCGCGAGCGCTTCGGCCTCGACTGGCGCTTCACCGACGCGCTCGGCCTCAATCGCGGTCAGGTCTCGATCTACCAGCAGACCGCCACCACCCGGCAGTTCACCTTCGAGGACCGCGTCGGCGTCGACCGCACCCGCGACAACACCTTCGACAACGAGGTCTTCGGCGTCTTCGCCAACGCCAGCCGGGCCTTCGGCGCCCACACCGTCACCATCGGCGGCGACTGGTCCGAAACCACCCAGGAAGGCGTCCGCGGCGGCACCGTCCCGACCCCGCCCGAAACCTTCCCGGTCAGCGCCTTCCCCAAGACCGACTACACCCTGGCCGGCCTGTTCGTGCAGGACGAGATCCGCCTGCTGGACGGCGCCCTGCGCATCATCCCCGCCCTGCGCTGGGATTCCTATGAGCTGAAGACGGCCAACGACCCGCTATTCCCCGGGACTCGCGCCGATCAGGACGGCGACCACGTCTCGCCCAAGCTGGGCGTCGTCTGGTGGGCCCAGCCCACCTTCGGCGTGTTCGCCAACTGGGGTGAAGGCTTCAAGGCCCCGACCCCGAGCCAGGTGAACAACTACTTCACCAACGTGAACCAAGGCTACCGCTCGCTCTCCAACCCCAACCTCGCCCCGGAGACCAGCCGCAGCATCGAACTGGGCCTGCGGGTGCGCGACGTGAACCTGCTCGGCGGCCGCCTGTCCGGCCAGCTGGTCGGCTTCAAGTCCGAGTACGAGGACTTCATCAGCCGCGTCCAGCTGAGCGGCCAGTTCGGCAACCCCGCCAACCCGGCCGTCTTCCAGTTCGTCAACTACTCGGATGTCGAGATCAACGGCGCTGAGGCCAAGGCCGACATCTTCTGGGACAACGGCGTCAGCGCCCGCTTCGCCGCCGCCTATGCCGACGGCGAGATCACCGATGCGCTGGGCACGCGCGCGCTGGAGACCATCGACCCGGTCAAGGTCGTGTTCGGTCTGGGCTACGACGATCCGGCCGGCCGCTTCGGCGGGCAGGCCATCGTCACCTGGTCGGACGCCAAGGATGCGGCGGACACCAACAACCTGACCTGCTTCAACGCCAATCCGGCCCTCGGCTGCGCGGTGGGCAAGGACTTCGCCCTGCTGGACCTGACCGCCTACTGGAACGTCAACGACCAGGTCACGGCCCGCGCCGGCCTCTTCAACGTCCTGGACGAGAAGTACAGCTGGTGGAGCGACGTGCGCGGCGTGAGCGCATCCTCGACGATCCTGGACGCCTACACCCAGCCGGGGCGCAACTTCGGTCTCTCGCTGGCCTTGCGATACTGAGGCGAGAAGACGATAACGCGACTGACTCGCATTCCAAGGACCCAACCATGCGCCGCGCCCTGCTGCTGACCACCGTCCTGGCCGCCCTCGCGGCGTCCGCCCCGGCCTTCGCCGAGACCGCCCCCGCGGCGGCTTCGGTCGACGCGCCGGCGGCCGGCCAGTTCGAGCGGGATCGCCAGTCGATCCTCGCCCAGGCGGGGCAATGGCGGGTCCGTTTCGACATGCGCGAGAACGTCAGCTTCCGCGAGGGCTACGAGCCGCTGGAAGAGAAGCTGTCGGCGGGCGACGAGATCGTGCGCGTCGTCTACGACGACGGCACGCGCATCAGCCTGCAGCACATCCTCGTCATGGGCGACGACGCGGGCAATCACTTCGTCATCAAGCACTGGCGCCAGGACTGGGTCTATGAGCCCGAGACGGTCCTGACCTACGCCGGTCCGAACCGCTGGACCGTGACCCCGGTCACGGCCGGCGAGCGCCGGGGCGCCTGGTCGCAGACCGTCTGGCAGACCGACGACAGCCCCCGTTACGGCGGCGTCGGCCACTGGGACTACGACCACGGCCTGGCCGAGTGGACCAGCAACGCCACCTGGCGTCCGCTGGCCCGCCGCGACGCGGTCCGCAACCCGATCTACGACCGCTACCTGGGCACCAACCGCCACGCCCTCACGCCGCAGGGCTGGGTCCACATCCAGGACAATATGAAGATGGGCCAGGCCGAGGGCGACGCCGGCGATCCCGTCGCCATCGTCCAGGAGGACGTGATCAACACCTACCGCCGCGTCGACAACTATGACGCCAAGCCGGGTGACGACTACTGGGCCGCCACCAAGGACTACTGGGCCGGCGTCCGCGCCGCCTGGGACGCGGTCGCCGCCGCCAACGGCGGCATCTACCTGGAAGAGGAAGCCAACCGCGGCGCCGTCACCGGCAAGCCGCTGATGGACTGGGCCGAAGAGATCCAGGCCGGAACCCTGACCACCGAGGCCGGCATCGCCCAGGCGCGCGACCTGATCGCCCGGGCGACGATCGCTCCGGCAGGCTAACGCCTTCTCCCCTCCGGGGGAGAAGGATCAGGTCTCCCGCTCCAGCCATCCCCGATACCGCACCAGCCGGCCGATCAGCGGTGCGGTGATGGTCACGTCGAAGACGAACCGGCCCTCCGCGTCGACCTCTTCGAAGGCCGTGGTGGCGGGGCACAGGACGCGCGGAAGCGGGATCGGCCCCGCCCGCCAGCCCTCGACGCGATAGACCAGCCGCCCGTCCTGCGGCGTCAGGCTCAGGTCCATGCTCAGCGGCCCGAAGCGCTCATTGATCCGACCGCCCGGACGAGGCCGCGACAGGACGCTGGCGAAGGCGTGACCGCCGATCCGGCGACGCCATATCGACCGGTCGCCGGCCGCGTCGATGGCCACCTCGGCCGCGCAGTCGTCCTGCGCCTTGGGGAAGCCGATGATGCGGGCGGCCAGCGCCGCCAGCGGACTCGACGCGCCCTCGGTCATCGCCCGTCCCCGCCACAGCGACCGCCCCGGCGTTTCGTGCAGCGCCCGGATCGGCGCGGGCAGGCTGTCGAACGCCGGGCCGATGGCGCGGGCGTAGATCGCGCCCCGCTCCTCCAGCGTCTCCGTCGCCAGTCCGTGCGGCGCCATCTCGTCCACGATCGCCTCCAGCGGCAGCACGCCGACGCAGGCTCGCGCGCCCGGCGCGACCTGCCCCGCCGCGATGGCGCGGATCACGGCCAGCGCCGGCAGGCTGGGCGTCACCGGCCCCTCCCCCGGTTCGGCGACCAGCCGCCAGACCGCGCGCGCCGCCCGGCCGTCGCCGTCCACGCCATAGGCCTGCACCCGCATCGCGCCGCGGTCGGAACCCGTGACGGAATGCAGCCCGGCCAATACGAGCAAGGGCCTGGCCAAGGGGACGGGATCGAAACGAAACAGGCTGACCAACCAGCCGAGAAGCCAGCCTTCCAGATGCAGGGGCCAGGGCTCCATCCCGGCCAGGAAGAGCGCGCTGTCCCTCGGCTCAAACCGGGCGGCGAACAGATCCAGATCGGGCGTCTCACACAGCGAGACCCGCCGCCGCCCCGCCAGTCCGAAATCCCGTTTGTAGAGCCCGCTCCAGCCCCGGCGTATCGTCCAGACGCCGCCGTCGAAGACCATGACCGGGCGGCCCAGCCACGACAGGATGGCCTGCATCACCGACAGCCCCTTGGGCGCCCGCGCGCCCGGCGAGATGGCGGCCTCGACCGAAACGACCTCGCGCCAGCCTTCGGTCAGGCGATCCAGCACGGCGTTGGACAGGGCCGGCGTCGAGCTGCAGCCGGTCAGGGCGGCAACGCCAGCCGCCTTCGCCGCGTCGTCCAGCGCCGGGAAGGCCTTCACGAAGTCCCGTCCGTCGGCGAGGTCGACATAGGACAGGCCCGCCGCGATGGCGGCCCGCGCCGTCGTCGGCTCCGCGCCCTGAAAGGGGCCGGCCATGTCGGCGACGATGGATGCGCCCGTGGCCTTCAGCGTCTCCGGCGTCAGGGTCGCGGTGTCCAGGACGGCGACCTCGACCCGCCCGGTCGGGAAGGCCGTCCGCAGCCGCGCGGCCACGCCTTCGGCGCGCCCTCGATCCCGTCCCGCCACCACCAAGCCGAAGCCGTGCCGCAGCAGCCCCTCGGCCAGCCGCGAGCCGAACACCCCGCCTGCTCCGATCACCAGCACCGTGGTCATGCGAGGAAGCGCGCCCGGTCGGCCGCCGACGGGACCATGCAGGTCTCCGTCCGTCCGAAGATCGCATAGCGGTTCCGCGCGATCAGGTCATAGGCCGGGTCCCGCAACCAACGCGGCGCGGCCCTCAGCGCCGCCAGCGGCCGGGTCCGGCGCAACGCGCCCAGCACGGTCAGCGCCGCGTCCGACTTGAAGAAGATGCGCCCGCCCAGGATCACGGCGTTGGTCTGCGGCGCCTCCGGGTCGATGCCGTATCGCGCCGCCAGCGCCCGCCCGCCTTCGGACTGGATCGGCAGGAAGCGGAACCGCCCCTCCGGATCATGGCCGATCACGAACCGCACCCAGCGCGAGCAGAAGACGCAGACCCCGTCGAACAGGATCAGGCCGTCGGGTTCCTGCGGTGCGGGCTGCGGCGACCAGCGGCTCATGGGGCCAACTGTGGGGCGATTGGCCAAGCCTCACAAGGCGACCTTACGCCGCCGCGACCGCCTCGATCTCGACCAGCCAGGCCTCGTCGAAGATGCCGGTGACGATGACCGTCAGCGCGGTCTGGCGGCCGCCGAGACGGCGGATGCGGACCTCTCGGTTTTCCAGAGAGTAGGCGCGGTCGGACAGGAAGGTCGTGACCTTCACCAGGTTGTCCAGCGTCATGCCGGCGGCGCGCAGCTGGGTCTCCAGATTGTCCCAGACCTGCTCGCACTGGCCGGTGAAGTCGGGCGCCAGCGACCCGTCGGGCGCGACTGGGATCTGGCCGGACAGGTAGAGCCAGCGGGTCGCCCCGCTGACTTCACAGGCCTGGGCGTATTCGCCCTCCGCCGGCGGCGAGCCGTCGCCGGTCAGGGGGCGGATGCTGAGAGTCACTGGCGGGCGGCGGCCGATCGGGCGCGCACCTGGGCGAACTCCGAGGTCGGCTTCCAGCCGGGCCAGTCGTTGCTGTTCGCGAGGTCCAGACCCAGGTGGTAGAGCAGGGTCAGGTTCTCGACCGCCGAGGTCAGGTTCCAGTCCGCCGACCATTCGTCCGACGGCTTGTGATAGTCGGCCGCGAACTTGGCCCGCCAGGCGGCCTCGCCGGCCTCACGGCCGCCCTCGACCCAATCCCAGCCGTGCCACGGCATGATCGCCGGCACGCCCATGCGGGCGAAGGGGAAGTGGTCCGACCGGTAGTAGAAGCCTTCCTCGGGCATGTGGTCGTCCGAGACATAGCGGCCCAGCGGCGCGGCCAGGGCCTCGAGCCGGTCTTCCAGATCGTTCTGACCCTTGCCGAAGATCGGAATGTCGCGCGTCGACCCCGACAGCGGCAGCATGTCGATGTTGATGTCGGCGACCGTCGTCTCCAGCGGATAGACTGGATCGGCGGCGTAGCCGTAGGCGCCCATCAGACCCATCTCCTCGGCTGCCATGTGGGCGAAGACGATGGAACGTTTCGGACGCGGGGCGGCGCTGAGCTGGCGCGCCATCTCCAGCACGCCGATGGTGCCCGAGGCGTTGTCCCAGGCGCCGTTCCAGATCTGGTCGCCGGTCACATTGGGATGCTGGGCGGCGCCGCCGACGTGGTCCCAGTGGGCCGAATAGATGATGGTCTCTTCCGGATGCTCGGTCCCGGGAATGCGAGCCAGCAGGTTGTGCGTGACCAGGGTGTCGATGGTCTCGGAGATGTCCAGCGACAGGGTGACGCCGTTCAGCGGCACGGCCTTGAACGATCCGCTCGCGGTGTTGGCGAAGCTGTCCATGCCCAGCCCGGCCGCCGCGGCCAGGGCGAAGGCGACGTCGTGGTTCATGGCGCCCGAGAACTCCAGGTCCGCGGCGCCGGGCACGAGGGTCCGGGTACGGCCTGCGCCGCGCATGGCGCCCTGCCACTGGGGCGAATCCGCCCCCATGGGGACCAGGGTGATGACGCCCACCGCGCCGCGGCGGAAGGCCTCGTCGGCCTTGTAGGCGCCGGACTGGTAGTTGGTGGCGTATTCGCCGTTGAACCGCTCGCCGTCCGGCTCGCCGACGATGACCACCACGATCTTGCCGCGCACGTCCACGTCGCCGTAGTCGTCCCAATTCCGCTCGGGCGCGGTGATCCCGTAGCCGGCGAAGACCACGCCCGCGTTCTGGATGGAGGCGCGGCCGTCGTTGGTGACGGCGCGCAGGACGATGTCGGTGCCGACCGTCAGCGGGTGCGACTGGCCGTCCGGACCGGACCAGCTGGCCGTGCCGCCGGCGACCGGGGTGTAGCGCTTCAGTTCGACCGGCTGCAGCCACTGACCGTTCGGGCCGCCGGGCTGAAGGCCCATGGCCTCGTACTGCGCCTGCAGCCAGGCCAGCACCATGCGCTCGCCTTCGGTGCCGGGATAGCGGCCCTGGTATTCGTCCGCGCTGATGGTGCGGATGTCGTTGCTGATGCGCTCGGCCGAGAAGCTCTGGGCCCCGGCGGCGCCGGCCGCCAGAAGCATGGCGGCCAGGGCGATCCCGCCCGTCAGTTTGCGAAACATTGAGTAGGCTCCATCCCCCGATTTGATGGCGCGCACTCTAGGGCGGCCCCGAGGGACCGCCCATTAAGTTTTCGTCATGTCCCGGCGTCTAGCGGCGCTGGGCCGCTGTCGCGGCGCGGGCCGGTCCGAACTCGGAGCCGTCCTTCCACTGCGGCCAGACGCGGCTGTTGGCCAGGTCGCGGCCGACCGAATAGAGGACCTGCAGATCCTCGACCTGGCCGCGCAGATCCCAGTCGGGCGACCATTCGTCGGCGGCCTGGTGGTAGCGGCTACGGCCGTACTCCGAGCGAGACTCCTGGCGTTGGGCGATCGGTTCGTCGCGGAAGTCGCCGGTCGAGCCGCCGTAGGTCATCGGCACGCCGCGTTTGGCCAGCGGGAAGTGGTCCGAGCGGAAGTAGCCGCCCGAGGCGGGATTGGCGTCCGGCTGGATCGTCCGGCCCTGGCTCTCGACCACGGCGGCGATGCGCTCATCCAGGTCCGACTGGCCGTAGCCGGTGATGCCGTAGCGGTTCACCCGCCCATAGACGTTCATCGAATCGACGTTGAAGCCGCCGACCGTCGTGGCCAGCGGATAGACCGGGTTGGACGCATAGTATTCCGAACCCAGCAGGCCGCTTTCCTCGGCGGTGAAGCTGATCATGACGATCGAGCGCTGGGGCCGCGGACCGGCGCCGAAGGCGCGGGCCAGCTCCAGCAGGCCGGCGGTGCCGGTTGCGTTGTCGACCGCGCCGTTGAAGATGGTGTCGCCTTCGGCGTCCGGCGCGCCGACGCCGATATGGTCCCAGTGGGCGGTGAAGAGGACGGTCTCGTCCGGATGAGTCGTGCCCGGCAGGCGGGCGATGACGTTGTGGGTCGTGACCTGGGTCGAGGCGACGTCGAACATGCCGCTGAAGGTGGCGCCGGTCAGTTCGACCGGGCGGAAGTCGCGGCTGCGGGCGGCGACCTTCAGGGCCTCGAAATCCTGGCCGGCGGCGCGGAACAGCTCGACCGCGACGTCACGCTGCAGCCAGGCCTCCATGGGCACGCGCTCGGCGGCGGCGTTGGCGCGGACGATGTCGAACTGCGGCCCCGACCAGCTATTGGTCACGGTGGCCCAGCCGTAGGAGGCCGGCGCGCTTTCGTGGACGATGATGACGCCGGCGGCGCCCTTGCGGGCCGCCTCCTCGTATTTGTAGGTCCAGCGGCCGTAGTAGGTCATGGCGCGGCCGCCGAAGGTGTTCAGCTCGGGCTGCTCGAAGTCGGCGTCATTGACCAGGACGACGATGATCTTGCCGCGGACATCGACGTCCTTGAAGTCGTTCCACTGCCGCTCAGGCGCATCGATGCCGTAGCCGACGAAGACCAGCGGCTTGTCCGTCAGCATGGTGTGCTGGCTCGGCAGGCGCGTGGAGATGACGATCTGCTGGCCCTGGGTCAGCGGGATGGCGGTGTCGCCCACCTTGAACCCGGCGCGGATGTTGGAGGCGGTGAAGCGGTTCAGCGTCACGTCCTGCGTCCACTGGCCGTTCGGCCCGCCCGGCTGGAAGCCGGCGGCGGCGTACTGGGCGCTCAGATAGTCGATGACCTTCTGTTCGGCGGGCGTGGCGATGCCCCGGCCCTCGAAACTGTCGTCGGACAGCACGCGGACATGCTCGGACAGCCGGCCGGTGTCGAAGGTCGGGGTCTGGGCGCTCGCGGCGCCCGCGACGGACAGGAGCGCGCCGGCGACCAGCGCGGCGACGGAGACGGACAAACGCATGCTCGGGACACCCTCAGCCTTTTGAACAGGGGGCGGACCGTAGGGCGCCCTTCGGGGGCTGTCGATCAGGCGCCGGTCACTGCGGCGACACGGCTCCGCCCGCGGGCCAGGTCGAGTCGCCGACGCGGGTCAGCCGCATCTCGATGAAGCGGCGGGGCGGCTGGCCCTCCGCGACATAGTCGCCGACCTCATGCCAGACGCCGTCGCGGATGGTGGCGACGTACTGGATCTTCGCGTTCGGTCCGGCGGGCGTTTCCCAGCGGAACCCGTCCTCGGTGCGCTCGAACGGATAGTCGCCGGTGTAGCCGTTGGCGTAGCTGCGGAAGCCGTAACGTCCGGCCCGCTCGTCCCACGAGACGATCGCGAAGGCGTTGAAATGGGTCGTGCCGTCGGCGGCGTAGCCCCGCCCCTCGATCACCTTGACCGAACCGCCGAGCAAGGGGCCGACACGTTCGGTCTGGGTCAGGACCATGCGACCGCCGGGCATGGTGATCACCGCCTCGCCGCGCCATTCACCGTCCAGGAAGTCGAGCGCGCCGACGGCGGTCCGCTGGGCCTCGCTGCCCGTCGGGCTGGCCGGGACCTGGGCGGCGGCGGGGACTGCCATGGAAAGGGCGAACACCCCCAGAGCGACGGCGGACACAGAGCGAAGACGGCGGATCATGGAGATCTCCCTTAATTTCACTTTGCGTTCTAAAGTTCTTTTACAATCTTGGCAACATGCCGGAGGCAGAAACGAAAAACCCGCCGGAGCGCGGGCTCCGGCGGGTCGATCGTTCAGCCTTGGAAACGGAAGCCCTAGTGGGCGACGCCCTTCCAGATGCGGCGGTAGGACAGATAGGTCACGCCCGCGAACAGCAGCAGGAAGATCAGCGTGCCGACGCCGGCGCGCTTGCGCGCCACCTGCTTGGGATCCGAGGCCCAGGCGATGTAGGCGGCGACGTCCTTGGCGTAGTTGTCGACCGTCTGGGCCGTGCCGTCGTCATAGGTCACCTGGCCGGCGCGCAGCGGCGCGGGCATGGCGATGAAGCCGCCGGCCGGCACGTGCTTCGCATCGCCCGTCCAGAACGGGGTCAGGTCGCCGGCCATATAGGCGTTGTAGTTCTGGCCCGGACGGATCGTGAGACCCTCCGGCACGGCGTGGTAGCCGGTCAGCAGCGAGTAGATGTAGTTGGCGCCGCCGTGACGGGCCTTGGCCATCACCGACAGGTCGGGCGGAGCCGCGCCGCCGTTGGCCGCCGCGGCGGCCGTGGCGTTCGGATACGGGCTGGGGAAACGATCGGCGGCGGTGCCGTCACGCATCACCGGCTCGCCGGTTTCCGTGTCGATGTCCGCGATCTGAACTTCCTTGGCCAGCGCCTTCACGAAGCGGTTCTCGGCCGGGTTGGCCTGATGCGCGTCGAAGAAGGGACCGCCCGGTTCCGCGAGCGTGCGGAAGTGCATGAGGTTCATGCTGTGGCAGGCCGCGCAGACCTCGCGGTAGACCTTGTAGCCGCGCTGCAGCTGGCCCTGGTCGAAGGTCCCGAAGGGGCCGTCGAAGGCGAAGCCGCCGTCACGCAGGTGGTGGCCGCCGCCTTCCGCCAGCGCGGGGCCGGCGGCGAGGGTCAGGCCGGCCGCCGCGGCGATCAGGACCAGGGTCTTCTTCATGGAGCGCATCGGAGTCTTGAGGGTCATCATGGTCGCGATCAGCCCTTGTGCTCGTCACTGCCCGACAGAACGGGTTCCGAAATGGTCGCCGGGATCGGGAGCGGCTTCTCCTTCAGACCCACCCAGGGGAGGATCACGAAGAAGAAGGCGAAGTAGTAGAGCGTCGCCAGGCGGGTCAGCCACAGGTAGCTGTTCAGCTTGCCGTCGATCAGGGTGAAGCTGGGCATGCCGGGGACGACTGCGGCGTCCGGCAGCTGACCGCCGCACCAGCCCAGGATCACGCCGACGACGACGAAGATCACGAAGAAGATCTTCATGGTCGGGCGGTAGCGCATCGAGCGCACCTTGGAGGTGTCGAGCCACGGCAGGATGAACAGCACGCCGATGGCGCCGAACATGGCCAGCACGCCGCCGAACTTGTCCGGGACCGCCCGCAGGATCGCGTAGAAGGGCAGCATGTACCACTCGGGCACGATGTGCGCCGGGGTCTGCAGCGGGTTGGCCGGGATGTAGTTGTCGGCGTGACCCAGGGCGTTCGGCATGAAGAAGACGAAGATCGCGAACAGGATCAGAAACAGGATGATGGCGAAGCCGTCCTTGACCGTGAAGTACGGGTGGAACGGGACCATGTCCTTCTTCTCCCGATCCTTCGGGATCAGGATGCCGACCGGGTTGTTCTGGCCCGCGTGGTGCAGGGCCCACAGGTGCAGGACCACGCAGCCGGCGATGACAAACGGCAGCAGGTAGTGCAGCGAGAAGAAGCGGTTCAGGGTGGCGTTGTCGATGGCCGGGCCGCCGCGCAGCCAGATCAGGATCGGCTCGCCGACGACCGGGATGGCCCCGATCAGGTTGGTGATGACCTCCGCGCCCCAGTAGGACATCTGGCCCCACGGCAGGACGTAGCCGAGGAAGGCGGTGGCGATCATCAGGAAGAAGATCACGCAGCCGACGATCCAGATCATCTCCCGCGGCGCCTTGTAGGAGCCGTAGTAGAGGCCCCGCAGCATGTGCAGGTAGACCGCGATGAAGAACATCGAGGCGCCGTTGGCGTGGGTGTAGCGGATCAGGTCGCCGCCGTTGACGTCACGCATGATGCGCTCGACCGAGGCGAAGGCCAGTTCGGTGTTCGGCACATAGTGCATGGCCAGAATGATGCCGGTCGCGATTTGCGTGACCAGGCAGAGGGCCAGGATGCCGCCGAAGGTCCACCAGTAGTTGAGGTTCTTCGGGGTGGGCAGGGACATGTAGTCCGCGCCGAAGCGGACGATCGGAAGGCGGCTGTCGAGCCACTTCTCGACGCCGGTCTTGGGGACGTAGGTGGATTCGTGATCGCTCATCGTTCTCTGATCCGTCCTCAGCCGATCTTCACGCGCGTGTCGGACAGGAACTCGTAGTCCGGCACGATCAGGTTCTTCGGCGCCGGGCCCTTACGAATACGGCCCGAGGCGTCGTAGTGCGAACCGTGGCAGGGGCAGAACCAGCCGCCGAAATCGCCGGTGCCGAAGGTCGGGACGCAGCCCAGGTGGGTGCAGTTGCCCAGCACGACGAGATACTTCTCGTGGCCCGGCTTGGTGCGCTCGGCGTCCGTCTGCGGCTCTTTCAGGTCGCTGGCGTGGTCGTCGGCGATCACGCGCTGCAGTTCGGCCGGGCTGCGATAGCGCACGAACACCGGCTTGCCCTGCCACTTGATCACGACCTGCTGGCCTTCCTGGACCTTGGTCATGTCGAACTCGATCGACGCCAGGGCCAGGGTATCGGCCGCGGGGTTCATCGAATTGATCAACGGCCAGACGACCATGGCGGTCGCGCCGACCGCGGCCGCGCCGGCGGCGATATGGATGAAGTCCCGGCGGGTGGCGTCGCCGCCTTCGCCTTCAACGACCGATTCGGCCACGTCTCACTCCTCGTACGCCGCATTCCACGCCCGATACGGAGCGCGGCGGTCACGGCATGGATGCATTAGCGGAAACCCGAAAATCTCGCCCGGCCCGAGTTTGCGGCGGTTCGCCGCAAGTAGCTGACGCTTCTTGCGAAACGGTCGCAATTCAGACCGCGACAAGCCCCCGGGCCGCGCGTATGAGGGCCTTAGAATGCGTCTCGCCCTTTTTCAACCGGCCATTCCGCAGAACGTGGGCGCCTGCATCAGGCTGAGCGCCTGTTTCGGCGTCGAACTGCACGTGATCGAACCCACCGGCTTCCGTCTGGACGACCGGGCGATGAAGCGTGCTGCGCTGGATTACGGCCCCCTTGGGCATATGACCCGGCACGCCGGCTGGGACGAATTCCAGCGGGATCGGGGCGTCGGGCGGCTGGTGCTGTTTACGACGAAGGGCGCGACACCCCTGCCCGGCTTCGCGTTCAGACCCGACGATGTGTTGCTGTTCGGCAGCGAACCGACGGGGGCGCCGGACTACGTCCACGCCGCCGCCGATGAGCGGGTCGTGATTCCACTAAAGCCGGGCGCGCGGTCCCTGAATCTGTCGGTGTCGGCGGGAATCGCCCTGTTCGAAGCCCTGCGCCAGACCAACGGCCTGCCCTAACGGATCGGCGCCCCTACTCCGGCGCCGCGCCAGACAGTGGTGCGGCCAGGCTGGGGCGTTCAGCGCGCTTGCTCGCGGCCACGGCCTCGACGGCGCGCATGGTGCGCAGGACGTTCTCGCCCGCCAGCTTGCGGATGTCGGCCTCGGTCCAGCCGTTGGCCAGCAGGGCGGCGAGGATGCGCGGATAGGCGTCCACCCCCGTGATGCCGTCCGGCAGGCTGTCCACGCCGTCGAAGTCGCCGCCCAGGCCGACATGGTCGACGCCCGCCACGTCGCGGACGTGCTGGATATGAGCGACCACGTCGGCGATCGTGGCGCGGGGCCGGGGATGGGCCTCGGCCCAGGCGAGCAGGCGCGGGTCCGGCGTCTCGGCGCCCGGATCGACGCCCAGGCGGTCGGCCTCGACCGCGAACTCCTGGTTCCACGCCATCTGGGCGGCGCTGACGAAGCCGGGCACGAAGGTGACCATCACCACCCCGCCGTCCTCGGGCATCAGGCGCAGGACGTTGTCCGGCACGTTGCGGGTCCGGTTGGTCACGGCCCGGGCCGAGGAGTGGGAGAAGATCACCGGCGCCTCCGAGACCCGCATGGCGTCCAGCATCGTGTCCTCGGAGACGTGGCTGAGATCGACCATCATGCCGATCCGGTTCATCTCCTTGACCACCTGCTCGCCGAAGGGCGACAGGCCGCCCCATTTCGGCGCGTCCGTGGCGCTGTCGGCCCAGGTGGTGGTCTTGGAGTGAGTCAGGGTCATGTAGCGGACCCCGGCCTCCTGGAACTCGCGCAGCAGGCCCAGCGAATCGTCGATCGAATAACCGCCCTCAATGCCGATCAGGCTGGCGATGCGGCCCTGGCCGTGGATGCGGACGATATCGTCGGCCGTGGTCGCCAGCTCGAACACGTCCGGGTGGGCGGCGACGATGCGGCGGACGGTGTCGATCTGCTCCCATGTCTCGCGCGCCGCCTCGACGGGGGTGAGTGTGGCCGGGACATAGACCGACCAGAACTGGCCGCCCACGCCGCCGGCGCGCAGCCGGGGAATGTCGGTGTGCAGCTTGGTCGTCGCGTGGAGGTCGTGGGTCAGGTCGACGGCGTAGGGATCGTTGCCGTGGTTCTCGCGCAGGGCCCAGGGCAGATCGTTGTGGCCGTCGATCAGCGGCGTGCCGTCGAGGATGCGCCGAGCGCGGGCCTCGCCTGGATCGGCCTGTGCGCCCGACTGGGCCAGCGCCGGAAGAGCGACGGCGGACAGGGCCACGGCGGCCAGAAGGGCGGTGCGGATCATGGACAGTTTCCCCCAGAAGGAAGCGGCGACAGTGGCAGAGTTGCGGGGGCGGTCAACGGCCGCACTTTCGTCCGGCGGCACAGGAGCCTAGGAAGCCGCCATGACCGACGCCGCCGATCCCCTCGCCCAGAAGAAGACCGAAGCCCGGGCCTGGTTCGAGACCCTGCGCGACCGGATCCACGCCGGGTTCGAGGCCCTGGAGGACCAGGCGCCCGCCGACCTGTTCCCCGGCGAGCCAGGTCGCTTCGTGCGCACGCCCTGGGACCGCAAGGAAGGCGGCGGCGGCGTCATGGGCATGATGCACGGCCGCCTGTTCGAGAAGGTCGGCGTCCACGTCTCGACCGTGCACGGAACCTTCCCGGCGGACTATGCGAAGACAGTGCCGGGCGCGGCGGAAGATCCGCACTTCTTCGCCACCGGTGTCAGCCTGATCTGCCACCCGGTCAGCCCGCGCGTGCCGGCGGTGCATATGAACACCCGCTTCATCGCCACGACGAAGAGCTGGTTCGGCGGCGGGGCGGACCTGACGCCCGTGCTGGACGTGGACCGACGCGAGGACGCGTCCGACACGGTCGCCTTCCACGCCGCCATGAAGACCGCCTGCGACGCCCACGATCCGAGCTGGCATCCGAAGTTCAAGGCGTGGTGCGACGAGTATTTCTTCCTGCCCCACCGCAACGAGCCGCGCGGCACCGGCGGCATCTTCTACGACCACCACGACAGCGGCGACTGGGACCGCGACTTCGCCTTCACCCGCGACGTCGGCGAGGCCTTCCTGGACGTCTATTCGCGGATCGTGGCGGGCCGGATGGGCGAGCCGTGGACGGCACAGGAGCGCGAGGAACAGCTGGTCCGGCGCGGCCGCTACGTCGAGTTCAACCTGCTGTACGACCGGGGCACCACCTTCGGCCTGAAGACCGGCGGCAACGTCGATTCGATCCTCAGCTCGATGCCGCCCGTGGTGAAGTGGCCCTGACCTGACCGCTCGGCCCCTCGGGGTCCAGGGCGCCGCGGATCGCTTCGAACAGACCGGCCAGGGTGACCGGCTTGGTCAGATGGGCGTCGGCGCCGGCGGCGCGGCCCGCCGCGACATGCTCGGCCATCGCATTGGCGGTCAGCATGATCACCGGCGTGCGCGGCAGGCCCCGATCGGCCTCCATTTCGCGGATGGCGCGGGTGGCGCTCAGGCCGTCCATGACCGGCATCTGCATGTCCATCAGCACCAGGTCGAAGCCGCCTTCCGCGAAGGCGTCCAGCGCCTGACGACCGTCCTCGACGGCGACCATCTCCATGGCCGTGGCGGCCAGCATGATCTCGACCACCTTGCGGTTGGCCGGATGGTCGTCAGCCAGCAGAATGCGCAGGGGCATGGAGGCCACGTCGATCGTGTCGGCGGGGGCCGCGGCCTCGGCGACGACCGGCTCGGCCGGCGGCAGGGCGATCTCGAACCAGAAGGCCGCGCCCTCGCCCGGCGTGCTCTCGCAATCCAGCGCGCCGCCCATCAGATCGACCAGGGCGGTGGAGATGGCCAGGCCCAGGCCGGTGCCGCCGTAGCGCCGGGTGATCGAGCCGTCGGCCTGCTGGAAGCGGGTGAAGATGCGGCTCTTCTGCTCGGCGTCGAAGCCGACGCCGGTGTCGCTGACCCGGAAGACGGCGCGACCGCCCTCGACCGCCTGCACGGCGATCCGGACCTCGCCCTCGGCGGTGAATTTCAAGGCGTTGGAAACGAGGTTGTTGAGGACCTGGCGCAGGCGGACCGCGTCGCCCTCGACGAAGCCGGACAGAGCCGGATCGAAGTCGACGTTCAGCGCCACGCCCTTGTCCTCGGCCTTGACCCGCCACAGGGCCGCCACGTCGCCGACGGTCTGCTCCAGATCGAAGGCGACCGGTTCGAGGGTGACCTGGCCGGACTCGATCTTGGCGCTGTCTAGGATGTCGGACAGCAGGCGTTCGAGGGTGGCGCCGGACGAGCGGATCAGCTCGACCATCTCCCGCTCCTGGGCGTCGAGGTCGCGACGCGCCAGCGAGTCGGCCATGGAGACCACGCCGTTCAGCGGCGTGCGGATCTCGTGGCTCATATTGGCCAGGAACTCGCTCTTGGCGCGGTTGGCCTCCTCGGCCCGGCGGCGGGCGTCGCGCAGCCGGCCGGCCTGGCGCCACAGCCAGGCGATGGCCGCCGCGGCGCACAGCAGGAACAGGATGACGATGACGGTGACGGTCACCTGCAGCCGGGTGTTGGCCCGGGCCATCTCCAGCTGGCGGCGGCGCTCGGCCAGCTGCTCCTGCATATTGCCGGTGACCTGATGGATGCCGGCGCTGAAGCTGCGGGCGGCCGCGGTCTCATCGGCCGCCATGTGGGCGCGCAGGATGCGGAAGGCCTCTTCGGGACGCCCCTCGGCGAACAACACCTCGGCCTCGACGTGATCGACAGCGGACTGGTCGCCAACACCACTCTCGAGTCGCCGCAGCGTCTCCAGATCCCGGCGGGCGGCGGCGGTCTGGCCGGTGCGGGCGCGGGCGACGGCGCGCAACGGCAGAGCGTCGCGGGCCAGGAAGGCGGCTTCGCCGAGGTCCTCGCCATAGGGCGCCAGACAGGCCAGCACCCCGCGCGGCGCCTGGCGGGCGTCGGCGACCGTGGCGCACAGGCTGGCGTCGTAAATCTTCAGCGTGGGCAGGTCGGAGCGCAGGGCCAACCGGTTGTGGGCGGCGTAGAAGCGGGCGGCGCGGTCGATCTCGCCCACCTTCACCGCCATCATGGCAAGGTTATAGAGGCTGTCGAAATCCGGGCGCGGATAGGCGGGGGTGGAATAGTCGATCTCGAACTTACGGAACGCGTCGGCGGCGCCCTTGACGTCGTTGAGCGCCTTCAACCCCATGCCCGTCACCTCCCAGATGCCCGCGCGAGCGATGGCGGCGAAGGGGTCGTGGTCGGGAATGTCGGCTTCCGCGCGGCTCAGCAGTTGCAGCCCCTCCCCGACGCGACCGTTGTCGATCATCCAGAGGGCGGTCAGGCGGGCGGCGTGGGCGCGCACGAACCAATCGCGGCCAGACGCGGCCATGCGGCCCATCTCCGCGGCCACGGCGCCCTCGCCCTGGTCATAGCGGATGGTCAGGGCGTTCAGGCGGGCGATATCGATGTAACGGGCGTCGCGGCGGCGGCGGGCGGCGGCCTCGAGCCGGCCGTTCCATATCGCCGCGCGCTCCAACTCGCCCTGGTTCAGGATGGTCCAGGTGACGTGGTAGAGCCGGTTCAACCCCTCGCGGTCGGTCCGACGCATGGCGTCATGGCCGAAGGCCTCCAGCGCCGCGAAGGTGGTCGAGGACGCCCGCGCTTCCACGAAGGCCGCCAGCTGCATCCCATCGTCCGCCTCCCGGGCGTCGGGCTGTGCGAAGGCGGGAGCGGCGCCGAAGACGGCGAACACTGCTGCAATCGTAAGCGCGAACCGGGAAAGCCACATGTCCTTCCGTCTTCGCACGCATTCCTTGAGTAAGATTTACGGCGCGAGAAAGCCGCGAATCCAGTCCGCGACCAGGGCTCGGTCGTTCGGCTGGGCCAGGGTCTCCAGCGCCCGGTCGACCACCGCCGGATCGATCCGGCCGCGTCGCCCGGCGGTCAGGTCCGAGGCATAGGCGGGGGTGAACTCGGGGTGGCCCTGGAAGCTGATGGCGTCCTCGCCCCACGCCAGGCCGGCATAGGGGGTGAAGGCGCTGCTCAGGGTGACGCGGG
Source organism: Brevundimonas sp. GW821-FHT12C05 (assembly GCF_058807475.1). Lineage (NCBI taxonomy): Bacteria > Pseudomonadati > Pseudomonadota > Alphaproteobacteria > Caulobacterales > Caulobacteraceae > Brevundimonas > Brevundimonas sp. GW821-FHT12C05. The sequence goes on along the minus strand of NZ_JBXAQS010000005.1, from coordinate 98,946 downwards.
CCTCATCCGGAATGGCGACCACCTGATCCTGGTGCGAGACGGGGATGGCGACCGTGGCGGCGGCGGGAGCCATCCACGGCGCCGGCGCGGCCACGTCATAGCGGTGCAGGCCGACGCCCCAGCCCTTGTCCGACTTCTCGACCCGACCGCCCAGGGCCTGGGCCATGGCCTGGTGGCCGAAGCAGACGCCGACCAGCTTTGTCTCGCCCCGCGCCAGACGGATCCAGTCCAGCAGGGCGCCGATCCAGGCGTCGCTCTCATAGACTCCGGCCGCCGAGCCGGTGATCACGGCGCCGTCGAAGCCGACGGGATCGGGCCATTCGCCCTGCTGCACGTCGAACACGGTGGTCTGGAAGCCGTCGCCCAGCAGGGTCTGAAACATGGCCGGATAGTCGCCGTGGGTTTCGGCCAGGGCCGGCGGCGGCGCGCCGGTCTTCAGGATGGCGATACGGGTCATTCGGCTCTCCACGGGCCACCCGATATGGCCTCGCGAGCCGGACAGACAAGACGCCGTCCCTCCCGTTGGACGGGAGAGGAATATTTAGGTTCGCACCGTACAAACCTGAAGCAAAACTGGTCTAGAGGACGCGCCATGTCCGATGCTGATCCCGTAGTCCTCATCAATGTCTATCGCTGCGATCCTGAAAAGCAGCCGTTGCTGATGGAACATCTGGCGGTGATGGTCGCCGCCCAGCGCGGAGCCCCGGGCTTCATCTCGGCGACTCTGCACCGGGGCCTGAACGGCAAGGTGGCGGCGGTCTATGCGGTCTGGCGCTCGCGCGAGGACTGGAAGGCCATGGCCCGGACCGCCGGGGTGGCCAAGGCGATGGAACCGATCATGGCCATCGCCACCTTCGAGCCGCACCTGTACGAACCCGGCGAAGTGATAGACTAGGCGGTCCAGACTTCCGCCTTCGCCCCGGCCTCCCCCAGCGTGCCGGCGACCCAGTCGCAGATCTGGCGCGCGGCGTCCTCCGCCCCGGCGGGAGCGTTGAGCACCACCATGGCGCAGCCGTTCATCTTCATCGGGTTGGTTAGCGGCCGCAGGCGCGCCTCGGCGATCAGCACCCGTTTGGCGCCCGCCTCGTCCAGCCGACGCAGGAAGCCGTCGAAGGTCTCAAGATCCTTCAGTGGGGTCCAGACCGCGACCATGGCGCGGGGATCGGCGCGGACGATGGCGGCGGCGGTGTCGGCGGCGCGCTGATAGTCGTCGGGCCGCTCGAACGGCGGGTCGATCAGGACCAGGGCGCCGGGCGCATGCGCCGCCTCGGCCCGCGCCTGGTCATAGCCGTCGCCGCCCCGCGCGGTCGCCTGGGGGAAGGGCTCCAGCGCCGCGGTCAGCAACTCCAGCACCGGCGGGTTCAGCTCGAAGCCCAGGTAGCGGTCGTCGCGGCCCAGCCGGCGGGCGATCAGCAGGGGTGAGCCGGGATAGAGGCGCGCGCCGCCGTGCGGGTTCAGTTCGCCGACCGCCTTGGCCAGCGCCTCGATCAGGGGCGGGCGATGATCAGCGGCCATCAGGCGCGCGATGCCGGCCTCGGCCTCCTTGGACCGCGCCCCGTCGCCGCTGAGGTCATAGACGCCGGCCCCCGCATGGGTGTCGATCACGGTCACCGGACCGGTGGCGCGGCGGCGGTCGAGCAGCCAGAGCACGAGGGCGTGCTTGACCAGATCGGCGAAATTTCCTGCGTGGAAGCTGTGGCGGTAGTTCATGCCCCTGCCCTCCGCTTCCGCGCCCTCGCGGTCAAGAGGAACCGGCGGTCCGCGCCGTCGTTGGAGTTCGCCATGATCGACCATCCAGTCCTGTCCGATGAACAGCGCACCCCGCCCACGGCCGTGGCGGATGCGGCGGAGCGCGGTTTGGAGCTGCGGCGCGAGCACGGGCGTGGCGGCACCGAGGTCGGGGTCCGCCGGGCCGAGCAGCTGATGAGCCGGGAGGTCCTGAGCGACCGGGACATCAAGTCGATGTACAGCTATTTCGCCCGCCACGCGGTCGACAAGTTCGGCCGCGACTGGAGCAATCCCGACAAGCCCTCGGCGGGCTACATCGCCTGGCAGCTGTGGGGCGGAGACGCCGCGCGCGACTGGATCCACGACCTGCGGACGGCCCTGTGCGAGGTCGGAGTGTGACCGACGCGGACATTCCCGAGGGCCTGACCTGGTGCGGCGACGAGAGCGCCGGCCTGTCGCGCCGCAGATCGGGGACGGGCTTCCGCTATCTGGACAAGGACGGCGCGGCGATCCGGGACGCCCGGACGCTGGACCGCATCCGGGCGTTGGCCATCCCGCCGGCCTGGACCGACGTCTGGATCTGCCCGCGGGCCACCGGCCACATCCAGGCGACCGGGCGGGACGTGAAGGGCCGCAAGCAGTACCGCTACCACCCCGACTGGAGCCGCCACGCCTCGGAGAGCAAGTTCGACCGCCTGCCCGCCTTCGCAAAGGCCCTGCCGAGGCTGCGCGCGCGGGTCGAGGCCGATCTGGCGAAGCGCGGCGTAACCCGGGACAAGGTGCTGGCCACCGCCGTGCGGCTGCTGGAGATCACCCTGATCCGGGTGGGCAACGCCCAGTACGCCAGGCAGAACCGCTCCTACGGCCTGACCACCCTGCACAAGCGGCATATCGAGGTCGACGGGGCCGCCCTGACCTTCGCCTTCAGAGGCAAGAGCGGGGTCGAACACGAGGTGAGGGTGCGCGACCGCCGGCTGGCGGCCGTGGTGCGGTCCCTGCGCGAACTGCCGGGACAGCAACTATTCAAATACCGCGACGCCGACGGCCATCCATGCGCGATCACCTCGGACGACGTGAACGCCTATCTTCGCGACGCGATGGGCGAGGCCTTCTCGGCCAAGGATTTCCGCACCTGGGCCGGGACGGTGTCGGCGGCGCGGGCGCTCAGGGACATGGACGCCCCGACCTCGGCGACCGACGCCAAGCACAAGATCACCGTCTGCGTGAAGGCCGTGGCGGGCGTGCTGGGCAACACGCCCACCGTCTGCCGCTCGTCCTATGTGCATCCCAAGCTGTTCGAGATGTTCGAGGCCGGCGATCTGGCCGCCCTGCCCGGCCCGGACGCCAAGGGGTTCGAGGCCGCCCTGATCCGGGCCCTGAAGTAAGCGGTCAGGCCGTGGCCCAGTAGCCGCGGCTGCGGACGCTGATCGGCGCCCCGGTCGTCTCCACCTTCGCCAGGATGGCCGCGCGGAACGTCTCCGCCTCTTCGTCGCCGCGCAGGCGGCGCAGGGCGCGGATGATGCGGGTGATGCGCAGGTGGTTGTGATCCGCCGCCTTCAGCCAGTGGTCGTTGTTCCGGTAGAAGGCCGCGATACGGTCCGTGGCCGCAGCCAAGGTGCACTGGGCCATGACCGAGTCGCAGATGGCCGTGGCCTCGTCCTCCGTCAGCACGGGCGATTCCGGCACGGCGGACGAGGGCTCGGTCAGCGGGAACAGCCACTGGATGAAGTCGTGGGTGCTCTCTAGCGCCGCGTCGTCGAACGCCAGGACGTCAAAAATCGTGCGCCCGCGCGCATCGGTCCCTTCGCCCTCAAGGAAGGCGAGGACGGAGGGCGTCGATGCGGTCAGAACCGGATCCTCAGGCGACCTTGTCCCAGTTCAGAACCACCTTGCCGGACTGGCCGGAGCGCATGGCCTCGAACCCCTCGCGGTAGTTTTCGTAGGACATCTGGTGGGTGATCAGGGGCTGCAGGTCGAGCCCGGCCTTGAGCAGGCCCAGCATCTTGCGCCAGGTGGTGAACATCTCGCGGCCGTAGACGCCCTTGATGGTCAGGGCCTTGAGGATGATCTGGCCCCAGTCGGTCTCCATCGGTTTGGCCGGAATGCCCAGCAGGGCCATGCCGCCGCCCATGATCAGGGTGTCGACGCACTGCTTGAAGGCGATGGGCGAGCCCGACATCTCCAGCGCCACGTCGAAGCCGACCTTCAGGCCCAGCTCGTGCATGACGTCCTTGAGGTCTTCCTTGGTGGTGTTCACCGTGCGGACGCCCGGGGCGACCTTCTGGGCCAGGTCCAGGCGGAAGTCGTTGATGTCGGTCAGGACCACGGTGCGGGCGCCGGCGTGGCGCGCGACGGCGGCGGCCATCATGCCGATGGGACCGGCGCCGGTGACCAGCACGTCCTCGCCCAGCAGGTCGAACTGCTGCGCGGTGTGCACCGCGTTGCCGAACGGATCCAGGATCGAGCCGATTTCGTACGGCACGTCGTCCGGCAGCTCGATGACGTTGAAGGCCGGGGCCACGACGTATTCGGCGAAGGCGCCCTGACGGTTGACGCCGATGCCCTTGGTCGCCGGGTCGAGGTGGAAGTGGCCGGCGCGGGCGGCTTCGGAGTTCAGGTCGATGACGTGGCCCTCGGCCGAGACGCGCTGGCCGATCTTGAGGCGGCGATCCACGTCCTTGCCGATGGCGACGATCTCGCCAGCGAACTCGTGGCCGGTGATCATCGGGACCGGGACATTCTTCTGGGACCACTCATCCCAGTTCCAGATGTGGATGTCGGTGCCGCAGACGGCGGTGCGCTTGACCTTGATCAGCACATCCTCGTCGCCGGCGACCGGGATCGGGGCGTCGATCAGCTCAAGGCCGACTTCGGGGCGGGTCTTGGCCAGGGCCTTCATGGTGTCGGTCATGCGTCTTTCCCTATCGTTCGGCTTCCGCCGCGCCTTGCGTGAGGTGCAGCGTGAAACGTGATCTCGGTTCGCGCTCGGCATCCCTGAGGACGCCGACGAGGATGTCAAAGTCAGGGCCCATGCTCTTGGCCGAGACTTCGGCATGGGTCCAGTGAATGGTGAGTGGAGCCTCGATCGCCGCCAGCACCAGATCGAACAAGGCGTCCAGATTGCGTCCGAACCAATCCGGCGTTTCCGGGATCGCCTCGATGGCGGCGTAGAAATCGTCCTTCGACAGAAGCCTGCGCCCGTCGAACTCGACCTCTATGCCCTGCATCAGATAACGCCCAACTCTCTCCCGGCCGTCGTGAACGCCGCGACCACCTGGTCGATCTGTTCGAAGGTGTGCGCCGCCGACATCTGGGTGCGGATGCGGGCCTGGCCGCGCGGCACCACCGGGAAGCTGAAGCCGATGACGTAGACGCCCAGCTCCAGCAGGCGGGCGGCCATGTCCTGCGCCAGCTTGGCGTCGCCCAGCATGACAGGAATGATCGGATGCTCGCCCGGCTGCAGGGTGAAGCCCGCCTCGGTCATGGCCTTGCGATAGCGGGCGGCGTTGGCGAACAGCTGCTCGCGCAGCCTGTCGCCCTCCTCGCCCGCGGCAATGCGGATGGCTTCCAGCGACGAGCCGCAGACGGCGGGGCTGAGCGCGTTGGAGAACAGGTACGGCCGGGCGCGCTGCTTCAGCAGGGCGACGACGTTCGACTTCGCGCAGATGAAGCCGCCCATCGCCCCGCCCAGCGCCTTGCCGAAGGTGCCCGTGACGAAGTCGACCTCAACCTCGTTCCAGGCATAGGACCCCCGCCCCTGCGGGCCCAGGAAGCCGGTGGCGTGGCAGTCGTCGACCATGATCAGGGCGTTGTACCGGTCGGCCAGCGCCCGGATGTCCTTCAGCTTGGCGATATAGCCGTCCATCGAGAAGGCGCCGTCGGTGGCGATGATGATTTCCTTGGCGCCGTCGGCCCGGGCCTGCTTCAGCTGGGCCTCAAGGTCGGCCATGTCCGAAGTGGCGAAGCGATACCGCTTGGCCTTGCACAGACGGACGCCGTCGATGATCGAAGCGTGGTTCAGGCTGTCGGAGATGATGGCGTCGTCCGCCCCGAACAGCGGCTCGAAGATGCCTCCATTGGCGTCGAAGGCGGCGGCGAACAGGATGGTGTCCTCAAAGCCGAGGTAGTCGGCGATCGCCCGCTCCAGCTCCTTGTGGATCTCCAGCGTGCCGCAGATGAAGCGGACCGAGGCGGTGCCCGCGCCCCAGCGCTCCTGCGCCTTGATGCCCGCCTGGGTCACCCGCTCGTCGCCGGCGAGGCCGAGGTAGTTGTTGGCGCAGAAGTTCAGAACATCGCGCCCGCCCACCTTGATGACCGGGCCCTGGCGGGAGGCGATCACGCGTTCGGGCTTGGTCAGCCCCTGGGCGTCGATGTCGGCGAGTTCCGCGGAGACGCGGTCGTAGAAGGTCGCTGTCATGCGCGCTCCGCTACGCCGAATCCGTGACGGTTTGAACCCCCTAAACCGTGGGCTCGGGCGCCGGCGTTCCCGTGGGCGTCAGCGGGCGGATCGGGCTGACCCGCACGCGGTTGCTGCAGGGGCTGAACGCCATGTCCATCGAAACCGCCGCGGTGTCGCCCGGCGCAGTCACGCGCAGGCGCGTCACATTGGGGCAGGTGGTCTGGCCCTGCGCCTCGTTGGGCACGACGTTCCAGGCGATCTCGAAGGCGGCCTTGGCCTGCGGGGCCAGCAGCACCGGCGACGGCGCCTGGCCCTGGGTGAAGTAGCTTCCGGGGCTTTGCTCGCTGCGGATGGCGGTCAGGTTGCGGCCCTGGCGATCCTGCAGGACCACGCCGGGATAGCCCGTCAGGCTGCAGGCCGTCGCGCCGATGTTCTGGACGCCGATGTTGGAAACCCGGTTGCCCGCCCCGGCGTCGCCGCCCTCGTTGGACAGCTTCAGCTGCGGACCCCGGCAGGGCGCGGCGGCGGGCAGGACGCCGCCCGGGGCCGGCTGGGGCGTCGGGACGGGACCGGGCGCGACGACGGGGCCGGGGGACGGGCGGCTGCAGCGTTCCAGCACCGCCGTGCCGACTTCCTCATTGGGCCCCAGACGGCTGAGGGTGGCGCTCTCGGCGCCGTCGCGGGTGGCGGTCCACCATTCGACGCCCGCGCCGATGTAGCGTGCGCCCGAGGCCGACTGGGAGATGCGCAGAGCATAGGTCTGGCCCTTGTAGGCCAGCTGGGCGGTCGAATCGTCCGGATAGGCGACGGTGATCGACTGGCCGCTTTCGCAGGCGTAGCTGACCGGCGGCGCGGCCGGGGTCGTCGGCGCGGGCGACGGCGGGACAGGAGCCGGCGGCTGCTCGGATTCAGGCGAACAGGCCGCGACGGCCAGGGCCAGAATGGAAACGGCGGTGGTGCAGGCGGCTGTCAGGCGCATGGAGAAGATCCCTTTCCCGGTCGCAGCGTTAACGCCACCGAACGGCAAAGGCTCCGCTTGCGCAAGCCCGAGATCAGGCCTGATCCATGACCGCCGGGCCGCCCATGATGGGGTCGCTGATCGAATCCGCGCCCGTTTCGAGCCGCCCCGCCAACCGTCGGAGATAGCCGCCCGCGCCGGAGCGGCTCAAGGAGAGGTCGTACCAGCCCTGGCTCGCGGCGACCGGCCAGCGGCGGGTGACGGTCGAGCCCGGCGCGATCTCGACGGTCCAGGGCGCCCCGTCAGGCGAATAGGCGTCGGCGATCTCGATCATCCGGACGGCGGCGCCGGGATTGGCGACGGTCAGGACCAGTTCGCAGCGGTCCGGATGCTGGGCCAGAGCGAGGCTGGGCTCGTCGCCGCTGGCGTCACCGATCAAATGACGGTGGAAGCCGTTGGGCCCGAGAATCCACAGGTCGTAGGGGCCCGGCTCCCAGACTCCTCGTAGGACGCCGCCAGGCCCGACGGTGTAGCGGCGGGGCGTGCGGTCGAGGCGCAGGCGGTCGTAGACATGGAAGACCGCGCCGGCTGCGCCGTGATTGCGGAAGGTCAGGGCGACCGCGCTGCTCTCCTGGGCTTCATCGACACCGAGGGCGTATGGCAGGGCGCGGGAAGGCCGGAAGCCTGGGGCCTGAACGGGCGCGCCCGCCGTCGCCGGAGTCTCCGGCGTGGTCCGCCCGGGCAGGGCCGCCGCGCGGGCCGCCGCTTCGCCGGTCGACGGCAGGGCCGTGAAGGGGGCAGCGTTGGGCGTGCGGAAATCGAAGGCGCCGGTCAGGTCGCCGCAGACCGCGCGCCGCCAGGCGGAGATGTTGGGCTCCATCACGCCGAAGCGGGTCTCGAGGAAGCGGATCACCGAGGTGTGGTCGAAGACCTGGGAATTGACCCAGCCGCCCCGACTCCAGGGCGAGATGACGTACATCGGCACGCGGGGGCCCAGGCCGTAGGGCCGACCGACGAACTCGGGGCGTTCGGCGCGGGCTTCGCTCGGCGTGGTCGCCAGATGGTATTCACCGGTCGTATCGACCGTGGAGCCGCCCATGGCGGGCGAGGCCGCGCCGTCGGCCAGCGCCGGGGGAGCCGGCGGGGGGACGTGGTCGAAGAAGCCGTCGTTCTCGTCGAAGGTGACGAACAGGGCGGTGCGGGCCCAGACCTTCGGATCGGCGGTCAGGGCCTCGATGACCCGCGCGGTGTAGTCGGCGCCCTGGGCCGGACTGGAGGGGCCGGGGTGTTCGGAATCCGCGGCCGGGGCGACGATCCATGACACCCGCGGCAGCGCGCCGGCGAGGACATCTTCACGCAGGCCGTCCAGATGCCGGGTGCTGAGGGCCAGCGCGGCGAGGCGTGGGTCTGCGCCCGGCGCGCCCGCGTGGCTGTCGCGGAAGGACTGGAACCCGGCGGTGGGATTGTCGGTGAAGTTGTCCGCCATGTCCTGATAGATGCGCCAGCTGACGCCCGCGGCCAGCAACCGCTCGGGATAGGTGGTCCAGCGGTAGCCGTCGGCATGACCGCCGTCCGCCGCCAGGGCGTCATGCGAGTTGGAGATGGACGGCCCGCCCCGCATCCCGGTCGGATCGTTGGTCCCGGTCCAGAGGAACAGCCGGTTGGAGTTGGTGCCGGTCTGTATCGAGCAATGATAGGCGTCACAGAGGGTGAAGGCCTCGGCCAGGGCGTACTGGTAGGGAATGTCCTCCTGGCGGAAATAGCCCATGGAATGTTCGGTCTTGGCGACCGGCCAGGCGGCCATCCGGCCCTGATCCCAGGCGGCCTGGGCGTCGGGCCAGCTGTGGGGCGTGCCCTCCACGCGCATGAGCCGGAAATCCTCGGCGGTGTTCAGCGCGAAGGGCGAGACCAGGGACGGCCGCCCGGGCTTGCCCGGATTGGCCTGAACCCAGCAGGTCCCGCCCTTGCGGTCGGCGGTGTCCGGCAGCGGAATGGGGAAGCGGTCCCCGAAGCCGCGGACGCCGCGCAGGGCGCCGAAGTAGTGATCGAACGAGCGATTTTCCTGCATCAGGATGACGACATGGTCGATGTCGGTGATGTCGCCGGCGCGGACGTCGGCATCGATGCCCATGGCTTTCGCGATGGCAGGAAGCATCAAGGCCCCGCCGCCGGCGGCGAGCAGAAGGCGGCGGCGGTCAACGTCCATGGTCGGCTCCGGGCTGATTCCGCACCGAAGCACAGCCGTGCGAACCCGGGATGACGGCTCGCGTCAGGCCGTCAGGACGCGCGGCAGCTTGAAGGTGACGGTCTCGCGCTCGCCGGCGTCCTCGACCACATCGGCGTCAAAGCGGTCGCGGACGGCCTGCACCAGATCTTCGATCAACCGCTCGGGCGCCGAGGCCCCGGCGGTGATGCCCAGGGTCGACACCCCGTCCAGCCAGGCCCAGTCGACGTGGCTGGCGTCATCCACCAACCGGGCGTCGCGGGCGCCGGCCTTGATCGCCACCTCGACGAGGCGGACCGAGTTGGACGAATTCTTGGACCCCACCACCAGCACCAGATCGCATCCGTCGCCCAGCCGCTTCACGGCCTCCTGACGGTTGGTGGTGGCGTAGCAGATGTCTTCCTTGTGCGGGTCGGGCAGCTCCGGGAAGCGCCGCTTCAGGGCCGCCAGGATCTCGGCGGTGTCGTCCACCGACAGGGTGGTCTGGGTCGCATAGGCCAGGGGGGCGTCGCCCGGGCGCTGGAACGCCTCGGCGTCTTCGACCGTCTCGACCAGGCTGATGGCCCCGGCCGGAAGCTGGCCCATGGTGCCGACCACCTCCGGGTGTCCGGCATGGCCGATCAGGATGATGTGCTTTCCCGCCGCGTGGTGCCGCTCGGCCTCGACGTGGACCTTGGAGACCAGCGGGCAGGTGGCGTCGAGGAACAGCATCTCGCGCGAGCGGGCGGTGGCGGGCACGGACTTGGGCACGCCGTGGGCGGAGAAGACCACCGGACGGTCGTCGGGGCAGTCGTCCAGTTCCTTGACGAAGACGGCCCCCATGGCGCGCAGCCGCTCGACGACGTGACGATTGTGCACGATCTCATGCCGCACATAGACCGGGGCGCCGTACTTCTCGATGGCCCGTTCGACGATCTGGATGGCCCGGTCCACGCCGGCGCAGAACCCGCGCGGCGTGGCGAGACGCACGGTCAGGGGACGCTTGTCCGCCGGTCGGATCGGCTGATGAACGGTCATGGGCCGGAACCTAGTCGTTCGGACCGTTCGCCGCCACCGCCGTTTCCGCGTCCGGCGGGTTTGCCGCGCCTCGGTTTAGCCGCTATCAGCGGCAAGCGTGCGGACGGCGTCGGGCTGTCGCCGCCTCCTCGTGATCTGGAAGAGCATTGATGCGTCGCGTCCTGAAGGTTTCCCTGGCCTCGGCTCTTGTCGCCGCCACCCTCGCGGCCGTCGCGCCCGTCGCCGTCGCGCAGAGCCGCCCGGGCGGACAGGATCCGTCGGGCCGCCCCGACAGCTCCTCGACGGGCGACCAGGCCGGCAGCCAAGCCCGTCGGGTGCGCATCGCCCCGCTGCAGCGCCGTTCCGCCGCCGGTCCCTGCCCCTATGTGAAGATCCTCTATGACGCCGCCCGCTACGTCGAGCTGACCGGCGACCGGGTCGCGGCCGCCAACGTCGGCTACACCGGCGAAATGGAAGGCCTGGTGTCTGACTGCGCCTATCAGGGTGATGAGCCGATCCAGGTCGAGACGCGGGTGCTGTTCAACCTGGGCCGCGGACCGCAGGCGCAGGGCAACGGCCGCACCTACCGCTACTGGATCGCCGTCACCGAGCGGAACAGCGCCGTGCTGGAGAAGACGTATTTCGACCTGCCGGTGACGTTCGAGAACGGCGCCACGACGACGACGGTCACCCAGGACAACACGATCATTATCCCGCGCGCCTCGGCCACGACCCCCGGCGATCACTTCGAGATCCTGGTCGGTTTCGACATCACGCCGCAGATGGCCGAGTTCAACCGATCGGGCAGCCGTTTCCGCGTCAACGCGGGCGCCGCCGCTCCCGCGACCCAGCCCCCGGCCCAGTAAATGACCGATCTCAGAACGGAACTGGGCGAAGCGGTCGGGGCCGCCTTCGCCGCCGAAGGCGTGGATCCCGCGCTGGCGCGCGTCACCCCCTCGGACCGGCCCGACCTGGCCGACTTCCAGTCCAACGGCGCCCTGGCCGCGGCCAAGGCGTTGAAAGCCAATCCGCGTGAGCTGGCCGGCAAGATCGCGGCGCGTCTGGAAGGCGACCCGCGCCTGGCCTCGGTCGAGATCGCGGGCCCGGGCTTCATCAACCTGAAAATCGCCGACGCCGCCCTCGCCCAACGCGCGACCGAAGTGGCCACGGACGCCGAACACGCCGGAGCCGCGGTCGTCGCCGAGGCCCGCAAGGTGGTCATCGACTATGGCGGCCCGAACGTGGCCAAGCCGATGCACGTCGGCCACCTGCGCAGCGCCATCATCGGCGAAAGCCTGAAGCGGCTGTTCCGCTTCCGCGGCGACGATGTGACCGGTGACGCCCACTTCGGCGACTGGGGCTTCCAGATGGGTCTGCTGATCGTCGCCTGCGGCGACGAGGGGCTGGCCGACGCCTTCATGGTCGAGGGCGATGGCCCCTTCCCGACCGAAAGCCCGGTGACCCTGGCCGATCTTGACCGGCTGTATCCGCTGGCCGCCGGCAAGGCCAAGGAAGACCCCGCTTTCCGCGACCGCGCCCGCAAGGCGACGGCGGAGCTGCAGGGCGGCCGCCCCGGCTACCGCGCGCTGTGGACGCATTTCGTGGCGGTCAGCCGCGAGGCGCTGAAGCGCGAGTACGGCGACCTGTCGGTCGATTTCGACCTGTGGAACGGCGAGAGCGACGCCGATCCGCAGATGCCCGAGATGCTGGAGCATCTGAAGGCGACCGGCCTGCTGGTTCCCGACGATGGGGCCCAGGTGGTGCATGTCGCCCGGCCCGGCGAGACCCGCAAGAAGAAGCTGGCCGACGGTTCGGTGATCGAGGCCCCGTCTCCGCCGCCCCTGCTGGTGATCAGCTCGGAAGGCTCTGCCATGTACGGCACGACCGACCTGGCCACGATCCTGGATCGGAAGAAGGCGCTGGCGCCGGACCTGGCCCTGTACGTCGTCGACGAGCGCCAGGCCGAGCATTTCGAACAGGTGTTCCGCGCCGCCTATTTGGCGGGCTACGCGGCCGAAGGCGCTTTGGAGCACCTCGGCTTCGGAACCATGAACGGCCAGGACGGCAAGCCCTTCAAGACCCGCGCGGGCGGTGTTCTGAAGCTGCGCGACCTGATCGATCAGGCGACCGAAAAGGCCCGTGAGCGGCTGCACGAGGCCAAGCTGGGCGACGACCTGCCCACCGACGAGTTCGAGGCCATCGCGCACAAGGTGGCCATCGCCGCGCTCAAGTTCGCCGACCTGTCGAACGCCCGGACCACCAGCTACGTCTTCGACCTCGACCGTTTCATGAGCTTCGAGGGCAAGACCGGCCCCTACCTGCTGTACCAGGCGGTACGGATCAAATCCCTGCTGCGCCGGGGCGAGGAACAGGGCGCCAAGGCCGGAGCCATCGTCATCGCGGAACCGGCGGAGCGCGACCTGGCCCTGACGCTGGACGCGTTCTCGCAGGCGGCGGCCGAAGCCTATGACAAGCGCATGCCGCACGTGATCGCCGAGCACGCCTACCGGCTGGCCCAGTCGTTCTCGAAATTCTACGCCGCCTGCCCCGTGCTGGTGGCGCCGGACGAGGCGACCAAGGCGTCGCGGCTGGCCTTGTCGAAGGCCACGTTGGATCAGTTGGTCCTGACGCTGAGCCTGCTGGGAATCGACACGCCGGAGCGGATGTAGGCTAGACTGACGGGGCCTTTCAGGAGCCCCCTCATGTCGCTCGACGCCTATATCGCCGGCCTGCCCAAGGCCGAGCTTCATCTGCACATCGAGGGCAGCCTGGAGCCCGAGCTGATGTTCGAGCTGGCGCAGCGCAACGGCGTGGCCATCCCGTTCGACAGCGTCGAAGCCGTGCGCGCGGCCTATGACTTCTCGAACCTGCAGGACTTCCTGGACATCTATTACGCCGGGGCCAACGTCCTGCTGACGCGCAAGGATTTCGAGGACCTGGCCTTCGCCTATTTCCAGCGCGCCGCCGCCGACAACGTCCGGCATGCCGAAATCTTCTTCGATCCCCAGACCCACACGGACCGTGGCGTCGAATTCGGCGTGGTGGTCGAGGGCCTGATCGCGGGCATGGATCGGGCGAAGAGCGAGTTGGGCGTCACCAGCGGTCTGATCCTCAGCTTCCTGCGCCATCTGACCGAGGAAGAGGCCTTCGCCACGCTGGAGATGGCCAAGCCCTACCTGCATCACTTCATCGGCGTGGGCCTGGATTCGTCCGAGGTCGGGCACCCGCCTTCGAAGTTCGTGCGCGTCTTCGCCGCCTCCCGCGAACTGGGCCTGAAGCTGTGCGCCCACGCCGGGGAAGAAGGCCCGCCCGCCTATGTGCACGAGGCGCTGGACCTGCTGCACATCGACCGCATGGACCACGGCAACCGCTCGATGGAGGACGAAAGCCTGATCGAACGCCTCGCCGCCGAGCAGATGACCCTGACCGTCTGTCCTCTGTCGAACCTGAAGCTCTGCGTGGTCAACGACCTGAAGGATCACCCGGTCCCGGAGATGTTGCGCCGGGGCCTGCACGTCACCCTGAACTCGGACGATCCCGCCTATTTCGGCGGCTATGTGAACGCCAACTACGCCCGGCTGGCGCAGGCCGTGGGCCTGACCCGCGAGCAGGTGACGCAGATCGCGATCAACAGCTTCGAGGGCAGCTTTCTGAGCGAAGCGGACAAGGCGGCGCGGATCGCGGAAGTGAAGACGTACTCGAGCGTCTGAACCTCATCTCCGAGGCCGGTCGGTCTACGGGCACGGATACTGCCGCCGGATAACCTCGCGCAGGCCATCGGTGATCGTCATGCGTCGACGGCGGGATTCGGGGATCGCCTTGAGTTGACCCAGGGTGGCCTCGGTATTGAACGTGAAGGTGTCGGGTAGACACGTCTGAGGCGGCTGGTTCGCTTCCCGCGCCCGATACTGCGCCGTGGCGATGAGTATCAGGCCGGCTTCGACCTCGCGCTTGAGGCGACGATAGTCGGATCGCAAAAGAGCGAGCGGATTGCGCGGAATGCGATCAGCCGTCGCGATGAATTCGTTCAGCGGCATGGTCTGGGCGGAGGCCGAACTCGGCATGGCAGTCCCCAGCATCGCGACACCCGCGATGATCCACACGATCCGCCACATCCCCAACCTCCCTGATACAGCACAGCTACAGGATGGCGTTTTAGCTGAACGCGAAATGAACGGCGCCGCCGCACGGATGGCGGCGCGCCCGCATGGCATGGAAACCCGCCGCCACGGCCACGTCATTGGCGGCCCGATCCGCCCGTCCCGCTTGACTTCACGCCGGAGTCGGGGCCTAGGTCCGCTCGCTCTCGCGGGAGAGATCGGGACTGCTTCGGCAGGCCCGGAGCCGAAGGCGCAACCGCCCCGGAAACGCTCAGGCAAAAGGACCGCGAAAGCGCACGGACGCTGGAAAGCCGCCGAATGGCGCGCCGACGGAGCAAGTCCCGGATCACGTCCGGGGCGGAATCTCTCAGGCTTCAGGACAGCGGGGGCGCGTAGACGGCGGAGCTTCCGCCAAAACCCGCGACCGTGAGAGTCTGATGACCGACCAAGCCTTGAAGACCACTCCCCTGAACGCCGCCCACCGCGCGCTGGGCGCCCGCATGGTCGGCTTCGGCGGCTATGACATGCCGGTGCAGTACGAGGGTGTTCTGGCCGAACACCGCTGGACCCGCGAGCACGCCGGCCTGTTCGACGTTTCGCACATGGGCCAGTGCAAGATCACCGGCGCGGACGCCGTCGCCCAGTTCGAACGCTTCGTGCCCGGCGACTATCAGGTTCTGAAGTCCGGCCGGCAGAAGTATTCGCTGCTGCTCAACGAGAGCGGCGGCATCATCGACGACCTGATGGCCGGCAAGCCCGACCACGACGGCCTGTTCGTCGTCGTCAACGCCGGCAACAAGGACGAGGACTTCGCCTTCTGGGAAGCCAACCTGCAGGGCGACGCCAAGCTGACCGTGCTGGACCGCGCCCTGATCGCCATCCAGGGGCCCGAGGCCGCCGAGGTCATGGCCGCCCATGACCCGGTCTTCGGCGACTTCGGCTTCATGGACAGCGCCCGCCTGATGCTGTTCGGGGTGGACTGCTACGTCTCGCGCTCGGGCTACACCGGCGAGGACGGCTACGAGATCTCGGTCCCGGCCGCCGACGCCGAGCGCATCTGGAACACCATCCTGCAGGACGCCCGCGTCAAGCCGATCGGCCTGGGCGCTCGCGACAGCCTGCGTCTGGAAGCCGGCCTGCCGCTGCACGGCCACGACATCGACGCCACGACCAGCCCGGTCGAAGGCGCGCTGACGTTCGCCCTGTCCAAGTCGCGCAAGGAAGCTGCGAACTTCAACGGCGCCGACCGCATCCTGAAGGAACTGGCCGACGGCCCGAGCCGCGTCCGCGTCGGCCTGAGCGTCAAGGAAGGCGCCCCGGCCCGCGAAGGCGCCGAGATCGCCGACATGGACGGAAACATCATCGGCACGGTCACTTCGGGCGGCCCGTCGCCGACCTTGGGCCGCAACATCGCCATGGGCTATGTGCCCCCCGCCTTCGCCGAACTGGGCACGGACCTGAAGGTCCTGGTGCGCGGCAAGCCCGCCGCCGCCGAGGTCGTCGCCATGCCCTTCGTCGCCCAACGCTACTACCGCAAACCCAAGGTCTAAGGATCACTCCCATGCGCTTCACCCAGGATCACGAGTGGGTCAAAGTCGACGGCGACATCGCCACCGTCGGCATCAGCAAGCACGCCGCCGACGCCCTGGGCGACGTGGTGTTCGTCGAGACCC
Organism: Brevundimonas sp. GW821-FHT12C05; assembly: GCF_058807475.1. Taxonomy (NCBI): domain Bacteria; kingdom Pseudomonadati; phylum Pseudomonadota; class Alphaproteobacteria; order Caulobacterales; family Caulobacteraceae; genus Brevundimonas; species Brevundimonas sp. GW821-FHT12C05. Next base: position 82,868 of record NZ_JBXAQS010000005.1, on the reverse strand, counting down.
CTGACGCCGGCAAGGCCGTCTCGAAGGGCGACAGCTTCGCCGTCGTCGAAAGCGTCAAGGCCGCCTCGGACGTCTACGCCCCGGTGTCGGGTGAAGTCGTCGAGGGCAATGCCGTCCTCGCCTCGGCCCCGGAAACCGTCAACGCCGACCCGGAAGGCGAAGGCTGGTTCGCCAAGATCCGCATCTCGGACGCTTCGCAGGTCGACGCCCTGATGGACCGCGCCGCCTACGACGCCTTCCTGGCCACTCTCTGACGCCGTGTTCACGGTCTACTTCAGCCACGCGACGACGACGCCGTCCCAGCCAGGCCTGCGCCAGCTGGTCGAGGCGGCGCTCGTCGATTGCGGCGCGGAGCGGACCGGTCTGGAGGCTGAAGTCCGACTGAGCGACGGAACGCTTCTGTACCTGTTCGGGGAAGACGAGGACGACGGGATGCTCGCCGAGTATCCCGTCCTCACCCCGACGATCGCCGAGGCCTTGCTGACGATCCTTTCGCGGACCAACAGTTTTTTGCTCGGCGATCCCCGGGGAGCCGCCCTCGTGCGCGTCTCAGGCGTCGTGGGGGAGCCCCGCGCTCCCCTGTTCTTCGCCCCGGAGATCACCGAGATCGAGTCAGCCGACATCCTTCTGGACCTGTTGAAGCAGATTCACGAGGACAACGCGGACTCCGAGCCCACGCCCCGTCCGACGCCTGCTCACGCAGCGCGACGCCCTTCGAAGCCCGACCGAGGCTTCTCAATCCTCGACTTCCTTTTCGGGAAAGCTGTCTAGATGCGTTACCTCCCCCTGACGCCCGACGACCGTGAGGCCATGTTGGCCGCGATCGGCGCGAAATCCATCGACGACCTGTTCGTGGACGTGCCGCAGGCGGCGCGCCGCGAGGGCTTCGTCGACCTGCCGCGCGTGGCCGGCGAGCTGGAGGTCGAGCGCACGCTTTCGGCCATGGCCAACAAGAACGCCTCGGCGGGCTCGGTGCCCTTCTTCTGCGGCGCGGGCGCCTACAAACACCACGTCCCGGCGACCGTGGATCACGTGATCCAGCGGTCCGAATTCCTGACCAGCTACACGCCCTACCAGCCGGAAATCGCGCAGGGCACGCTGCAGTATCTGTACGAATTCCAGACCCAGGTCGCGAACCTGACCGGCATGCCGGTGGCCAACGCCAGCCTCTATGACGGCTCGACCGCCATGGCCGAGGGCGTGCTGATGGCCACCCGCGTGACCCGCCGCAACAAGGCGGTCATCTCGGGCGGGGTGCACCCGCACTACATCCGGGCCACCGAGACCGTGGTCCACGCCGTCGGTGTCGAGACCCTGGCCCTGCCGGCCGCCGTGGACGCCGAGGCCGACGTCATCGCCCAGATCGGCCCCGACACCGCCTGCGTGGTCGTCCAGACCCCGAACGTCTTCGGCACCGCCACTGACGTGACGAAGATCGCCGAAGCCGCCCACGCCGCCGGCGCCCTGCTGATCGTCGTGGTTACCGAGGCCGTGTCGATGGGCCTTCTGAAGTCGCCCGGCGAAATGGGCGCCGACATCGTCGCGGCCGAGGGCCAGTCGATCGGCAACGCCCTGAACTTCGGCGGCCCCTACGTCGGCCTGTTCGCCACGCGCGAGAAGCTGATCCGCCAGATGCCCGGTCGCCTGACCGGCGAGACCGTCGACGCCGACGGCGAGCGCGGCTTCGTCCTGACCCTGTCGACGCGCGAGCAGCACATCCGGCGCGACAAGGCCACGTCGAACATCTGCACCAACTCGGGCCTGTGCACCCTGGCCTTCACCATCCACATGAGCCTGCTGGGCGAGACGGGGCTGCGCAAACTGGCCCTGCTGAACCACGAGAAGGCCGTCGCCACCCGCGACGCCCTGGCGGCGATCCCGGGCGTCGAGATCCTGACCCCGCGCTTCTTCAACGAGTTCGCGGTTCGCCTGCCCAAGAACGCCGCCGAGGTGGTGGACACCCTCGCCGGGCACCATGTGCTGGCGGGCGTGCCCTACAGCCGCCTGGCGCCAGACGCCGGCATGGACGACGTCCTGCTGGTCGCGGCGACCGAAACCACCCTGGATCACGACATCAGATTCCTGGCGAAAGCTCTCGCCACGGTTCTGGCGGCCTGAGCGGAGACGGAACAATGAGCACCATGAACACCGTCGGCCGCCCGACCGCCCCCAATCAAGTCCAGTCCAAGCCCGCCACCCTGACCGGCGGCCGCGGCCTGCTGCAGAATGAAGCCCTGATCTTCGAGGGCGAAGGCTGGGGCAAGACCGGCGTCGACCTGCCGGAACCCAAGACCACAGGTTCGGACCTCGGCGACCTGGTCCGCAAGGATCCGATCGGCCTGCCGGGCCTGTCCGAGCCCGAGGCCATGCGTCACTATGTGCGCCTGAGCCAGAAGAACCACGCCATCGACCTGGCCATCTATCCGCTGGGCTCGTGCACGATGAAGCACAACCCGCGCCTCAACGAGAAGATGGCCCGCCTGCCCGGCTTCTCGGACATCCACCCGCTGCAGCCGATCTCGACGGTGCAGGGCGCTCTGGAGCTGATGGACACCCTGGCCCACTGGCTGAAGACGCTGACCGGCATGCCCGCCGTCGCCCTGTCGCCCAAGGCCGGCGCTCACGGCGAACTGTGCGGCCTGATGGCCATTCGCGCCGCCCACGAGGCCTCCGGCCAGCATGAGAAGCGCCGCAAGGTGCTGGTGCCGACCTCGGCCCACGGCACCAACCCGGCCACGGCCGCCTTCGTCGGCTATTCTGTGGTCGAAGTGGCCCAGACCGACGACGGCCGCGTCGATGTGGCCGACCTGGCCGCCAAGCTGGGTGACGACGTCGCCGCCATCATGGTGACCAACCCCAACACCTGCGGCCTGTTCGAGCGCGACATCCTGGAGATCAGCCGCCTGACCCACGAAGCGGGCGCCTACTTCTACTGCGACGGGGCCAACTTCAACGCCATCGTCGGTCGGGTGCGCCCGGGCGACCTGGGCGTCGACGCCATGCACATCAACCTGCACAAGACCTTCTCGACGCCGCACGGCGGCGGCGGTCCGGGCGCGGGTCCGGTGGTGCTGTCCGAGGCCCTGGCCCCCTTCGCCCCGGCCCCCTGGGTCGTCCACGACGCCGACGGCTACCGCCTGGTCGAGCGCGAGGAAGACGAGGCCGCCCAGGCCTTCGGCCGCCTGTGCGCCTTCCAGGGCCAGATGGGCATGTACGTCCGCGCCCTCAGCTACATGCTGAGCCACGGTTCGGACGGCCTGCGCCAAGTGGCTGAGGACGCCGTCCTGAACGCCAACTACATCAAGGCCCGCCTGCAGGACCTGATGAGCCCGGCGTTCCCGGAGGGTCCGTGCATGCACGAGGCCCTGTTCGACGACGAGTGGCTGAAGGGCACGGACATCACCACGCTCGACTTCGCCAAGGCGATGATCGACGAGGGCTTCCACCCGATGACCATGTATTTCCCGCTGGTCGTCCACGGGGCCATGCTGATCGAGCCGACCGAGACGGAATCGAAGGCCGAGCTGGACCGCTTCATCCACGCCATGCGCCTGCTGGCGGAAGCCGCCAAGGCCGGCGACGTCGATCGCTTCAAGGGCGCGCCGTTCCACGCCCCCCTGCGGCGCCTGGACGAGACCCGCGCCGCCCGCTCGCCGGTGCTGCGCTGGACCGCTCCGGAAGGCTCCAACCAGGCGGCCTGATCCCCGATAGCCTCCCCCGCCGCGCGGGGGGAGGCCGTCATGCCCCGATGCGCCTGAGCGCCGCGAAGGCCGCACGACCAAAGACCTCCGGATCCCCTGACGGGTCTTTCAGCCAGGCGTCGGAGGACAGCTTCAGGATGCTGACGGCGGCGCCCGCGACGACTCGGCAGTCGATGTCGTCCTCAGGCAGTCCCTTGCGCGCCGCCAGGGTCTGCGCCAGCAGCCGCTCGATCCGCTCGTACTTGGCCTGGTCCCCGGGCTGCAGGGACGGCGTGCAACCGATCAGGGCGGCCACGGCGCGCATTTCCTCGGACCGATAACGCTGCGACAGATCGACGAAGGCGTTCTCCACCATGTCCAGCAACGGCTCGTCCGCCGGCCGCGCAGCCACCGCGTCGGCGATCACTTGCGGGAATTCCGCCTTGGTCGAGAGGATGATCTCCTCCTTGCTGCCGAAATAGTTCAGCAGGGTCCGCCGCGAGACGTCGGCCGCCGCCGCCACCTCGTCCAGGGTCGTGGCCTCGAACCCCTTGTCGAGAAACAGCCGGACGCCTTCCGTCTGAATGCGGGCGTGCGTCTCCGCGCGCTTGCGCTCGCGCAGGCCGGGTTCATTGGAGGAATTGTTATCTTGCACTTCTTGCATATTTGCACCGGATGCAGATATGCAAGCCGGCGCCCTTCAAGGCGACTGGTTTCAGCGACAGGATAAAGCCGATGGCGACGTGGACTACAAAGGATATTCCCGATCAGAGCGGCAGGCTGGCCGTGGTGACCGGCGCGACCGGCGGGCTGGGGCTGGAAACGGCTATCGCTCTTGCGGGCGCGGGCGCCGAGGTGGTGCTGGCGGCCCGAAACCCCCGGAAGGGCGCCGAGGCCGAACAGCTGATCCGCGCGCGCCATCCCTCGGCGAATGTGCGCTTCGACCTGTTGGACCTGGGCGATCTGGCCTCGGTCACGGCCTTCGCCGACCGCTACCTGGCCGCCGGCCGGCCGATCGACATTCTGATCAACAATGCGGGTGTCATGGCCCTGCCGAAGCGGCAGAGCACGGCCGACGGGTTCGAGATGCAGTTCGGCACGAACTACCTCTCCCATTTCGCCCTGACGGCGCGCCTGCTGCCCCTGCTGATGGCGGCGAAAGCCCGGGTGGTGCAATTGTCCAGCATGGCGCACCGCGGAGGCCGGATCCGACTGGACGACCTCAACTACGAACAGGGTTATCGACCCTGGCCGGTCTACCAGCAGTCCAAGTTGGCCATGCTGATGTTCGCCCTCGAGCTGGATCGTCGCAACCGGGCGAACGGCTGGGGCCTAACCAGCGTCGCCGCCCATCCCGGCTTCGCGCGAACAGACCTGATCACCAACGGACCGTCGGTGGACGGCAGCGGCCTGTTCGCATGGGCTACGAGCCTGATCACGCCGTTCCTTAGCCATTCGGCGGCGCAGGGCGCCCTGCCGACCCTGATGGCCGCCACGGCGCCCGGCGTCGCCGGAGGCCAGTATTTCGGACCCCAAGGCTGGCAAGAGATGAAGGGCCCGCCCGGGCGCGGCAAGATCGAATCCCAGGCGCTGGACGCAGCCGTCGCGGCGAAACTCTGGGCCGCATCGGAGCAACTGACCGGCGTCGCCTTCCCCTGACGCGCGCGCCCGCTTCCTCCCGCACCTGCGAAGCACGCCAAAGTGAACGTCCTCTCCCGTCAGAGGCGTATGCTTGGCGTGCGTTATCAGAACCGGAAACAGGCGTTGGAGGCGCTGCAGGTCATGATGTCACGCGTACAAAAGGGTCTGGTCGCGGGTTTTGCGGCCACCGTGGCGGTCTCGATCATCGAGGCCGTGAACATGACGGTCGGGCATTGGGCGGTCAGCTTCCCGCAACTGCTCTCCGTCATGCTGAGGACACCGGATATTCCGGCCGTCGGGTGGATCGCGCACATCGTGGTCGGCACCCTGGTGCTGGGACCGCTGTTCGCCATTCTCTGTCCCCGGCTGCCGACGGACACGCCTGAATCCAAGGGCATCCTGTTCGCCGTGGGGGCTTTCATCCTGATGGGCCTGACGGTGGCGCCGATCGCCGGCATGGGCATGTTCTTCATGCGCGGCGGCTTCGGCACCCTGGCCTGGATGATCGTGAGCCACGCGATCTTCGGGATCGTCCTGGGCAACGTCTACGGACGGCTGGTGCGGCGCGAAAAGCTGCATCCGCCGATCCATGCGGCTCCGGCCCACTGAGCAAGAAAAAGGCCCCGCCGACGAACCGGCGGGGCCTGATTGTTCTGACCTGACGGCCTGATCAGTTCAGCCGCGTGCCCAGTTGCGCGATAGCGGCGTCGAGGAGCGGATCGCTCTTCTGGCCGGCCACGCGGGCGGTCAGGATCTGTTCGGCGGCCTTGGCGGCCAGATCGGCGGCGGCGGCTTTCACTTCAGCGGCGGCCTGAGCCTCGGCCTGGGCGATGCGACGCTCGGCCAGAGCCTGACGACGCGCCAGGGTCTCTTCCAGCTTGATCTTCGCTTCGTCTTCCATGCGGCGGGCGTCGCTTTCGGCGGCCTTCAGCATTTCGGCGGCCTGGGCTTCAGCCTCGGCCTTCTCGGCGCGAATCTGGGTCAGCAGGGCCTCGGCTTCGGCGCGCAGACGGGCGGCCTCGTCGAGTTCAGCCTGAATCTTGGCGGCGGCCCCGTCCAGCTGGGCGGCGATGGCCTTGGGGACCTTCACGTAGACCAGGATGGCGAAGAAGACGACCAGGCCGGCGCCGACCCAGAACTCGGCGTTGGCGAGATCCCAGAATTCGCCATGGAAGAAGGCGGGCATCAGGCGGCTCCCTTGACGGCGGCGTCGGCCTCGGCGGCGGTCGCCGCCTTGCCGGTCAGCTTCTCGACGATGGCGCGAGCCGTGTCGGAGGCGATGGCGGAAACATTGGTCATGGCGGCGTCGCGGGTCTTGCCGATGGCGGCTTCAGCCTCGGCGATCCGGGCGTTGACGACGGCTTCCTCGGCGGCGGCGCGCTTGCCGGCTTCCTCGGTCACCCGAGCCTTGGCCGCGGCGGCGGTGGCGCGCGAGGAGGCGCGGGCCTGGGCCACTTCGGCCTGGGCGATCTGGGCCTGCGTGGCGGCTTCGGCCTGAACCTGCCGGGCGGCTTCGACAGCCGAGGCGATGGTGGCGGCGCGCTCGTCCTTCACACCGCGCAGGCGCGGCAGGAAGACCTTGGACAGCAGGAGATAGAGAACGGCGAAGGTGATCAGCAGCCAGAAGATCTGGCCGGCCCACCACTGGAATTCAAACTGGGGCAGCCCGCCGCCCGAGCCGTGCTCGGCTTCGGTTCCGGTCGTGTGGGCCTCGCCATGTCCGGCGGCGACCGTCTCTGCGCCGTGAGCGGCGTTCGAGATGTCCTGAATGGGGGGAGCGTCGCTGGGGTGCGCGGCCATGGTCTGTCCGGTTCGTCAGAAAAGGCGACGGGCGGCGCCCGGCCCGCAAGGGACCGACGCCGCCCGCATGGGTCGTTCAGGTTTAGCTGAAGAGGATCAGCAGGCCGAGCACGAAGGCCAGAATGCCCAGCGCTTCGGTCAGGGCGAAGCCCAGAACCAGGTTGGTGAACTGGCCGCCGGCGGCCGAGGGGTTGCGCAGCGCGCCTTGCAGGAAGCCCGAGAAGATCGTGCCCACGCCGATGCCGGCGCCGATCATGCCCAGGGTGGCGAGGCCAGCACCGATGTATTTTGCTGCTTCAGCGTCCATTTTAGTCGTCCTTAGAGAGTAGTCTTGGGTTGAAGGTAGAGGTGGAAAACGATCAGTGATCCCCGGCGTGAACCGCGTCGTTCAGATACACGCAAGTCAGCACCGCGAACACGAAGGCCTGCAGGAAGGCCACCAGGAACTCCAGCGCCGTCAGGGCCAGAACACCGCCGAACGCCAGACCCGCGGCCACATAGGCCAGGTAGGCGACGCCGCCGCTGGCGGCGAGCGCGCTCAGCGAAACGATGAAGCCGGCGAACACCTTCATGGCGACGTGGCCGCCCAGCATGTTGCCGAAGAGACGAAGCGACAGGGTCACCGGGCGCAGCAGGAACGAGATCACCTCGATCGGCACGACCAGCCACCAGAGATACCACGGCACGCCCGACGGCAGGAACAGCTTGAAGAAGCCCAGGCCGTTCTTGGCCAGACCCACCACGATCACGAGCAGGAAGCTCATCAGGGCGAAGGTCAGGCCGACGGCCAGTTGGGCCGTGGCGGTGAAGACCGTGAACATGCCCAGCATGTTCATCGCCAAGATGAAGATGAAGAGGGTGAAGACGAACGGGAAGAAGGCGCGGCCCTGCGGACCGATGATGCCCACCGCCAGATCGTCGATGAAGCTGAACATGCCCTCGCCGACGACCTGCAGGCGACCGGGAACGACCTTCGGCTTGGCCGTCACGACGGCGAAGAACAACACCACCAGGGTCGCGGCCACGAACATGGCCACGGTCGAGTTGGTGATCGAAAGGTCGATCAGCCCAAGGCCCGGCACCGAGATGGGCGGGATCGCCAGCACCGGCTGGACCTCGAACTGATGCATCGGATCGGCCATGCCGCCGGGTCTCCCAAAGTCAAAACACCGGATCGCCGTAAGGCGACCCGATCAACGGTCCTGTTCGTCCTCGTCCGCGTCGTCCGGAAGGTCCTGTGCGGGACCGTATTCCTTCAGCGCGCGGGCGCTCAGCTTTTTGGCGGAATGCACCGCCAACCAGATCGATACGGCGAAACCCACCAGGGTTCCGACGATGATTCCCCAGGGCATGGTCCCGACCAGAAGATCGAAGCCCCACCCCAGTCCCAGACCCACGAACACCCCGCCGATCATCTCGGCCATGATGCGGTAGCCGTAGCCGACAGCCGTACCGCCATAGGGTGGCGGCTCGGGCGTCGCCCGCGCCTTGAGCGAGTCGGCCTGGGCGTTGAGACGTTTGATCGTCTCTGCGCGGGTTTCCTCGATCGGGGGCATGGCACCCTCAGCGCCTCGACGCATACGCCGGGAGGCGCGGGTCCGAGGGGGTCTGAATTCGGCGCGGAACCTATAGGCGAGACCCCCGCAGGTCAAGGCGGCGTGAGGTTGCTTTAGATCATTGAAAACGCGCACGATTATTTCGCCGTTTGAGCGGGCGTGGCGAACGGTCGCTGTACCACGCGAGGATTCGCGCACGGGCCGTCGAGCCGGGCCGGAAAACTTGCGGCGCCAACGGCGCGACCGGGTCTATCCGCCGGGCGTCTGCACCGTGATCGCCGGCTCCTCGCCGCAGCGCAGGCCGGTGTAGAGGCCGTTGAGGTAGTACCAGCGCTGTTCGATGGACCGCGCCCGGGCCTCGCGGCGCTCGCGCTCGGGTCGGGTCAGGGCGTCCGCGCCGGCCAGGGCCAGGCCCGCGCCGGGGATCAGCATGGAGGCGCCCGCGCGGCCGACGCCGACCACGGAGCTGAATACCCCGCCGCCCTGCCCGCCCCCCATCTGCGCGCTGAGGTCAGCGGCCTCGTCGGAAATCTGCCGGCAGGTCAGGGCCGCGTCGCCGGTGCGGAAGATCTGCAGCTGCTCGGGCGGCGGCGCTTCCGCCGGCGCCTCCTGTGCGATCACGGGCCCGGCGGCGAGCGCCAGGGCGAGGGACACGATGATGGTCTTCATGACGACGCTCCGAACCGCCCCGGTTCGAAACGACATGTCGGCCTTGAGGTTGCCTCAGGCGCGGACGGCGCGGGTCGCCTCGACGCCCAGGGCCTGAAGCGCGGTGGCGGCGATCTGCTCGGCGTTCAGGCCGGCCTGGGCGTACTGGATCGCCGGGCTGTCCTGGTCCTGGAAGATATCGGGCAGATGCAGGGTGCGGATCTTCAGACCGCCGTCCAGCGCGCCCTTCTCGGCCAGCATCTGGAGCACGAAGGCGCCGAAGCCGCCCATGGCGCCCTCCTCCACCGTGATCAGGCATTCATGCTCGCGGGCGAGGCGCAAGATCAGGTCCTCATCCAGCGGTTTGGCGAAACGGGCGTCTGCGACGGTGGCCGAGACGCCGCGCGCGGCCAGGGCGTCGGCGGCCTTGAGCGCTTCCTGCAGGCGGGTGCCCAGCGACAGGATGGCGACGGTCGTGCCCTCGCGGACGATACGGCCCTTGCCGATCGGCAGGGGGGCGGCCAGTTCCGGGATCTCGACCCCGACGCCGTCGCCGCGCGGATAGCGGAAGGCCGAAGGACGGTCGTCGATCTCCAGGCTGGTGGCGATCATGGCCGCCAGCTCTGCCTCATCCGAGGCGGCCATCAGGACCATGCCCGGAAGGGCGCCCATGTAGCCGATGTCGAAACTGCCCGCGTGGGTCGAGCCGTCGGCGCCGACCAGGCCGGCGCGATCCATGGCGAAGCGCACCGGCAGGGACTGGATCGCCACGTCGTGGACGACCTGGTCGTAGCCGCGCTGAAGGAAGGTCGAATAGATGGCGCAGACCGGCTTCATCCCGTCGGCGGCCAGGCCGGCGGCGAAGGTGACGGCGTGCTGTTCGGCGATGCCGACGTCATAGGTCCGGTCCGGGAAGGCGGCGCCGAACAGGTCCAGGCCCGTGCCCGAGGGCATGGCGGCGGTGATGGCGACCACCGTGGGGTCGATCTGGGCCCGCTTGATCAGCTCGGTCCCGAACACCTTGGTGTAGCTGGGGGCGTTGGAGACGGGCTTGGACTGCTTGCCCGAGACGACGTCGAACTTGACCACCGCGTGCAGCTTGTCGGCGCTGCTTTCGGCCGGGGCGTAGCCCTTGCCCTTCTGCGTCACGACATGGACCAGCACCGGGCGGTCGGTGATGGCGGCGGCGTTCTTCAGGATGGGGACCAGGTTGTCCATGTCGTGCCCGTCGATGGGACCGACATAGTAGAAGCCCAGCTCCTCGAAGAAGGTGCCGCCGACGATCATGCCGCGGGCGTATTCCTCGGCCTTGCGGGCGGCGTTCTTGAACGGGCGCGGCAGGTGCTCGACGAACTTCTTGCCGATGTTGCGGACCTGGCGATAGGCGCCGCCCGAGACCTGACGGGCCAGATAGGCGCTCATGCCGCCGACCGGCGGGGCGATCGACATGTCGTTGTCGTTGAGGATGACCATGAGCTGGCCATTGGTCGCCTCGGCGGCGTTGTTCATGGCCTCATAGGCCATGCCGGCGGAGATCGAACCGTCGCCGATGACCGCCACGACGCGGTTGCTCTCGCCCTTCTGGTCGCGGGCGGCGGCGAAACCGAGGGCGGCGCTGATCGAGGTCGAGGCGTGGGCCGCGCCGAAGGGGTCGTATTCGCTCTCGGACCGCTTGGTGAAACCCGACAGGCCGCCGCCCTGACGCAGGGTGCGGATGCGGTCGCGGCGTCCGGTCAGGATCTTGTGCGGATAGCACTGGTGACCGACGTCCCAGATCAGGATGTCCTTGGGCGTCTCGAACACATGGTGCAGGGCGACCGTCAGTTCGACCACGCCCAGACCCGCGCCGAGGTGGCCGCCGGTCACCGATACGGCGTCGATGGTCTCGGTCCGCACGTCGTCAGCCAACTGCTTCAGCTGGGCGATGTCGAAGTCCCGCATGTCGGCGGGGAACTTCACCTGGTCGAGGATCGGGGTATCGGGCATGCGGGCGGTTCGTACCTAGGCCTTTGGTCTTCCAACACGCAGTAGAGCATTTCGCTGCGGTCGAGGTCGATGCGATCTGAAAAATCCGTGCAGGACCAATGCAGGGATCCGCTCCGTATCAGGACCTGCGCTGAAGCACAAAGTCCACGCTGGCCTTAAGGATATCCGCGTCCGGGCCGAACACATCCAGATGGGCGCGGGCCTGGTCGGCCAAGTGCGCGACCCTGTGCCGCGCCTGATCGACGCCCAGCAGGGTGACGAAATTGGTCTTGCCCTGGGCGTGGTCCTTGCGGGCCGCCTTGCCGAGAATGTCCTCGTCGCCCTCGACGTCCAGCAGGTCGTCGACGATCTGGTAGGCGAGGCCGATGTCGTGGGCGAAGCTGGTCAGCGCCTGGCGGTGCACCTCGCGGGCCTGGGCGATGATCAGCGGGATCTCGAAGGCGAAGGTGAACAGGGCGCCGGTCTTGAGCCGCTGCATGCGTGCCACGCCGCCCAGGTCGTCGCGGACGCCCAGCAGGTCGATCATCTGGCCGCCGGCCATGCCCCGCGCGCCGGACGCCATCGACAGCCGGGCCGCCAGTTCGCAGCGGATGCCGGGATCCTCGTGGGTGTCCTCGTGCAGGATGATGTCGAAGGCGGCGGTCTGCAGCGCGTCGCCGGCGAGGACCGCGGTCGCTTCGTCATACGCGATGTGCACGGTCGGACGGCCGCGCCGGACGTCGTCGTCGTCCATGCAGGGCAGGTCGTCATGGACCAGGCTGTAGGCGTGGACGCATTCCAGGGCGCAGGCCGCGCGCAAGACCGGGCGTTCCTCGATATCGAACAGCTGGGCCGCCTCGAGGGCGAAGAAGGGCCGCAGCCGCTTGCCAGGACCGAGCGCGGCGTAGCGCATGGCCTCGGTCAGGCGCGATTCCGGTCCCTCGGCGCGCGGCAGCAGTTCATCCAGCGCCACGGTGACCAGGTCGGCGACCTCGGCCACCCGGTCGATGACGCCCTGCTCCGGCGAGTTGGCGGCGTGAGGCTTGTTCAGAACAGCCTCCCGCCCACGGGAACGTCGCGATCGACCCCGACCAGCACCACGGCGCCGTTTTCATCGGGGAAACCCAGGGTCAGGACCTCGGATCGGACCGGGCCGATCTGGCGCGGCGGGAAGTTGACCACGGCGGCGACCTTGCGACCCTCCAGCTCCTCGAGCGTGTAGTGGACGGTGATCTGGGCCGAGGACTTCTTGATCCCGATATCCGGGCCGAAGTCGATGGTCAGCTTGTAGGCGGGCTTGCGGGCCTCCGGGAACGGCTCGGCCTTCAGCACACGGCCGACGCGAACATCGACCTTCATGAAGTCGTCGAAGCCGATGGTTTCGGCCGGTGCGGACATCAGTCGAACGCCGCCGGCTCGGCGCCGCGCGGCTGGCCGTCAGGACCGACGACGATCTTCTCGACCCGCAATTGGGCGGCCTTCAGCCGCGCCTCGCAATGCGCCTTCAGACGCGCGCCCTCCTCGTACAGGGCGATCGATTCCTCGAGCGGCGCCTGGCCGGATTCCAGCTTCTGGACGATCTGCTCCAGACGCTGCAGCGCGTCTTCAAAACTCAGTTCGGCGGGGATGGGAGTGTCGGTCATCGGGCTTCCACGGACGAACACCTTCCTTAGTCAGTGGACCCCGTGGCGGCAATGCGTTGAAAGGGCGTTCCACATACCGTCGTTACGGCGTACACGCTGTGGTTAGAGGGAAATCGGGGAAACACTCATGAGATCGGCGGTTCTGATTGTCGGACTGTGCGTGGGCCTGACCGCCTGCGCCTCCGTGCCGAAGGAGCAGGCGGCGCAGCTGGCCAAAAGCGGGGCCGAGGCGTCGGACGCGGCGGCCCTCGACGTGCGCGAGTTGTCGACCCGGGTGGATCAACAGGCCGAGCTGATGGCCTTCAACGGCACCTATATGGCCTGCGTCCGGGCGCCCGACGACTGCAAGGCCGAACAGGTCGATCGCGACAACACCGGAGAGGCGCGCAAGCTGATCCGGGCGATCAATCTTCGCGCCCAGGCCCTGACGGCGCTGGGCGACGCCTATCGCGCGCTGGGGGTGGAGGCGGAGTACGACGCCGAGGGCGCGATGGAGACGGTGGTCGGACGGCTGACGAGCAGCGTGAACGCCTACGCCACCCTGTTGGGCGCCGGTTCACTGATCAGCGAACCCGTCGGCGCGATCATCACCCACGGCGCCGGGCTTCTGGCGCGGGACCGCCAACGGGCGCGGCTGCAATCCGGCAGCGCCCACATCCGGTTGGCCGTGGTGAAGATGCGCGAGGCCTTGGCGCTGGAGAAAGACCTCTACATCGGACTGGCTGGCACACTAGCGCTGCAGGAGAACAAGGCGGTCGAGAACCTGTACACGGCGGGTCTGATCGCGCGGGCTCCGATGCTGGCCCCAATGGCGGCCGACCTGGGCGTCACCCTGGTTCCCGACGCCGAACAGCTGCTGGCCGGCGACGTCAGCGTTCGCACCGCCACCCTGGCCTATATGCGGGGGCAGGCGGACGACCGGCAGTATCTCCAGGAGGCCCGTTATCTCGCGATCAACAACGCCCTGAACAAGCTGGAACAGGCCCACAAGGACTTCGAGCTGGCCGACAGCCCCGACATCGCGGACCTGACCCGCGCCATCGACGAGGTCACCGCCCTGATCCCCGCGCCGCAGGAGGCCGCCCGATGAGCACCCATGAAGACCGGTTCGCGCTCACGCGGCAGGCCTATGAGAACGCGTTCAACAGCTGGGATGCGGACCTGGACGCCTGCGCGGGCAGCGGCGCCAACATGAGGAAGGTGAACGCCAACCTCAGGGCCTTGCATACCGAGATGCTGCGCGCCGCCAACGCCTGGCTGGGCGCGACCGGCGCAGCGGTGGAAGACGCCTTTGACGCGGCGACGGCGGCCAAGAGGGCGGTGGACGATGCGCGGGAGAATGACGTCGAGATCGTCGCCCGACTGACCGCCTTCGCGGACTTGTCGGACAACATCAAGGCGCTGGTCGACAAGGCGAAGAAGGCGCCGGAGGACGCCTGATCCGTTAGATCAGGGCGTCGGTGTCTCGACCCGACGGGCGGAGATGATGCGAACGCGCGGCTCCAGCATCTGGCCACGCATGATGCCTTCGCCTTCCGTCGGGGACTTGGGCGCCGCCAGGATCGTGCGGACCACGTCCATCCCCTCGACCACATGGCCGAAGACCGCGTAGCCCGGATCGTCCGGCGTGGTCTTGCCGGCGTCCAACGAGGTCAGGCTGCCCACGATGATGAAAAAATCGGCGGTCGCCGTGCCCGGCGCGTTCTGCGCCATCGACAATGCGCCGTCGGTGTGGCTGAGCCCCGTCTGGCTGGTGGGCTCATGGGCGACGGGGGGCAGGATGCGGTCCCGGGCGCCGCTCGCGCCGCCCTGGATCAGGCCCGCGTCGGGTCCCAGTTGCATGCCGCGATAGAAGGTCAGGCCGTCGAAACGACGCTGATCCACGTAGCGGAGGAAGTTGGCCGAGGTCAGCGGCGCGCGCGGATCGGTCTCGACCAGGATGGTTCCCAGATCGGTGACCAGAGCCACGCGAACTCCGGCGGGCGGAGGCGTTGCAGCCTCTTGGGCCAAGGCCGGACCAGCGCCGAGCAGGAGAATGAGGCCGAGGAGGCCGGAGAGCAGGGATCGCCGGATCATGACGCCTCCGTTTCGCTTCAGCGCTTCTCGTAGCGGCGCTGGGACCAGTAGCGGAAGCCCTGGTTGTGAACCAGCTTCCAGCCATCGGCCTTCAGGCGACGGCCGACCATGTGATTGAAGTAGCCGTGCGCCAGCACCAGCACGTCCTGACCGCTTTCGGCGCGGCCGATGAGGACCTGGGCGGCCTGTCCGGCGCGGGCCTCGGCCTCGTGCCGGGTCTCCTGACCCTCGTGATGATTGAAGGCGTGCCACCAGAAGCGGGCGACGGCGCCCCAGTATTTCGGCGGCAGCTTGAACCAGGCGGGGAAGTGCGGCGGCGGCAGCGGCGCCTCGATGAACAGGGCGTCGGTCATAACCTCCTTGCCCGCGGCGGCGGCGGCGGCCGTCTCCTGCGCGCGGGGGCGGGTCGAGGCGTAGATGGCGCCCGCGCCCTCGGCGGCGGCGACCAGTTCAGGCGGAGGGGTCTGGCCGGCGCGCAGGCCGCCGATCTCATACTTCGCCCACCAGTCGCGGTACTGGTCCGAGGTCAGCATGCATTTGCGCGACAGGGCCGGTTCGCCGTGACGGGCCAGGATAATGGCGCCCGGACGCACCGCGACCAGCGCCGCCCTGACGCGATCTTGGGGCGGAACAGGCTCTGACGGCGCGGACGCGGGGGTGTCGACCAAGGATGAGTCTCTAGCGGCGAGGGGCATAACGTTGGAGGGCCAAACCTTTGGCAGACCGTCCTTATTCCTCCCCCAAGGCCTGTACATGGGCGACCGACGAACGGCCCAGCCCTTCTAGGTCGTAACCGCCCTCGAGCGATGAGACAACCTTCCCGCCACAGCACGAACGCGCGACCTCGATAACGGCGCGGGTGGCCCAGGCGAAATCCTCGGCTTCCAGGCTCTGGTGGGCCAGCGGATCGCGGCGGTGGGCGTCGAATCCGGAGGAGATCAGAATCAGGTCGGGCCGGAAGTCCTGCAGGGCGGGCATCAGCCCGCCGGAGAAGGTGGCGCGCCAGGCCTCGCGCGCCGCGTGGGGCGCGACGGGCGCATTGACGATGTTGCCGACCCCGGTCTCGGACGCGGCGCCGGTGCCCGGATACAGCGGCATCTGGTGGATGGAGCCGAGGAACAGGCTGTCGTCGACCTCGAACGCCGCCTGGGTGCCGTTGCCGTGGTGGACGTCGAAATCGATCACGGCGACCCGGGCCATGCCCTCCGCCTGGGCCACCCGAGCGGCGACAGCGACATTGGAGAACAGGCAGAAGCCCATGGCGCGATCAGGCTCGGCGTGGTGACCGGGCGGGCGGACGGCGGCGAAGGCGCGGGTCAGCTCGCCCCGGGCCACGGCGCGCACCGCGTCGACCACCGCCCCGGCGGCCAGGCGGGCGGCGCGGACGCTGCCGGGCGACAGGACGGTGTCGGCGTCGAGCTGGCTCAGGCCCTCTGCGGGCGAGGCGTCCAGCAGGCGGGCGACATAGGCCGCCGGGTGCAGCCGCTCGAGATCGGCGACCGAGGCCTCGACGGCGACGCGGCGGTCACGGCCCTGACCGGCGTCGTCCAGCGCGTCCAGCACCGCCTTCAACCGCTCCGGGCTTTCCGGATGCCCCAGCCCCGGCTGATGGGCCAACATGTCCGGATGGGTGAAGAGAACCGCGCTCACGCGGCGCAGCCCTGGCCGGTGACGCGCAGGTGGCTTTCGCCCCAGGTTTTCAGTGCGAGGACCACCGGCGTCAGGTCCCGCCCGGCCTCGGTCAACCGATACTCCACACGCGGCGGAACCTCGGCGTAGACGGTGCGGGAGATCAGGCCGTCCTCCTCCATCTCGCGAAGCTGCTTGGTCAACATGCGCTGGGTGACGTCGCCGACCACCCGCCGCAGGGCGTTGAACCGCAAGCTCTCCTGCGCCAGCAACTGGTAGACGATCATGCCCTTCCACTTGCCGCCGATCAGGTCGAGCGAGGCGTCCACGACGCATTCCCCATCGCGCACGCGACGCTCGACGGGGCGGTGATAGAGGTGAGAGGCGGTATCCATTCGGGTACTACATCCAGAAAATGACCGTACTTGTCGATGGTGGCAGGGTGCATCAGGTGGGGGGCCTGCTGCAACGGAGACCAGACCATGAAAGCCATCGGAACCACCGGCCCGCGCCCCGCCGACGACCCTGCCGCCCTGATCGCTTTCGGGGCGCCTGAGCCCCTCCTTCGCCCCCATGACCTGCTGGTCGACGTCCGCGCCGTCGCCCTGAATCCCGTGGACGCCAAGGTGCGCGCCAGCCGGACGCCGCAGGACGGCCAGCCCTCGATCCTCGGATATGACGCCGCGGGCGTGGTGATGGCGATCGGATCGGACGTCAGCCTGTTCAAGGTCGGCGACGAGGTCTTCTACGCCGGGCAGATCGAACGTCCCGGCTCGAACGCCGAACGGCAGGCGGTCGATGAGCGGATCACGGGGCCGAAGCCCCGGTCGCTGGGCTTCGCCGAAGCGGCCGCCCTGCCCCTGACCATGATCACCGCCTGGGAGCTGCTGTTCGATCGCATGAAGGCCGGGCGGAACGAGGACGAGACCCTGCTGATCGTGGGCGGCGCCGGCGGGGTCGGCTCGGCCCTGATCCAGATCGCCAAGGCGGTCACCAGGCTGCGGGTGGTGGCCACCGCCTCGCGCCCTGAAACGCGCCAATGGTGCCTGGACCTCGGCGCCGACGCCGTCATCGACCACACCGCCGCCATCGACGAGGCGCTGACGGCGGCGGGCGAGCGCGCGCCGAAGTACATCGCCGCCCTGACCCAGACGCCGCGCCATTTCGAAGCCCTGGCCCGGGCCATCGCCCCACAGGGGATGATCGGCTGCATCGACGATCTGAAAGGCCTGCCGATCGAGCTGCTGAAGGGCAAGAGCGCGGGCTTCGTCTGGGAGTTCATGTTCGCCCGCCCGATGCACCAGACGCCGGACATGCAGGCCCAGCACGACCTGCTGGCCGAGGTCTCCACCCTGGTCGACGCCGGAAAGATCCGCACGACCCTGACGGAGACCCTGGGGTCGCTGTCGGTGGAGACGCTTCTGGAGGGGCATCGCCGGCTGGAGAGCGGTTCGACCATCGGCAAGCTCGCGCTGAACGGCTTCCCCCGCTAAGGCGGGGTATGACCGACGCCCTGATCCGCCCCGCCCGAACCGAAGACGCCCAAGCCCTGGCCGATCTCGGCCAGGAGACCTTCGTCGACACCTTCGTGACCGGGTTCGGCATTCCCTATCCGGAAGCCGACCTGACCGCCTTCCTCGACGCCAGTTTCAACGCCGAGACCATCCGCGCCAAACTGGCCGAACCGGGCGCGGCATGGTGGGTGGCCGAACGCGACGGCGCCCTGCTGGCCTTCGCCAATACCGGGCCGAATACCCTGCCCCACCCCGACGGCGCGGCCAGCCACGCCGAGTTGCGCCGACTCTATGTGTCGACGGCGGCGCAAGGCCTGGGGCTGGGCACCAGGTTGCTGGCCGTCTCGCTGGAGTGGATGGAAGCGAACACCGACGGCCCCATGTGGATCGGCGTCTGGAGCGGCAATCTGAAGGCGCAAAAGCTGTACGCCGCCTACGGCTTCGAGAAGGCCGGCGAGTACCGCTATCCGGTCGGATCATGGCTGGACGACGAGTTCATCCTGCGGCGCGGATAGTCTGAAGGACGATTGACGGGCCCTATTCCCAGGTCCGGACCGTCGGAGAATAGGCGTCCATGGCTTCAAGCAGGGTAGTGACCAGGGCACGCTCCTCCTCGGTCAGCTCGGGCCGCCAGATGTCGAAGATCAGGACCACCCGGGTGCGGTCGCCGCTGTTCATCGCCTCGTGTTCGATGGTGTCGTCGAAGACCCAGGCCTTGCCCCGCTCCCACTGACGGACCTCGTTGCCGACACGGAATTTGCAGCCCTCGGGCACGATCAGCGGCACGTGGCAGATCAGGCGCGTATTCACGAAGCCGGTGTGCGGCAGGATGTGCGCGCCCGCCTTCAGCTGGGAGAACATGATCTGCGGCGACCGGCCCGCGGTGCGGCAGATGGGGGCGTCAGACAGGGCCGCCATGGTGCGCGGGCAGCGCTCGGCGTTCGCCGTCGCCTCGCCGTCCTTCCACAGGAAGCAGGCGCTCCAGTCCATGCTATCGACCAGCGGATAGTCGGTGCGGGTCTGCAGATTGGAGACGGTCTGAAGATAGGGCGCGAAGCCCGCGTCCTGGTGCAGCACCGCCTCCAGCTCGGCGGTCATGTCGTCGGTGGCGGCCTCGACCCGGTCCAGCCAAGGGAACATCTCTCGCGGATAGAATTGGGTATGGGGCAGCTCGGGGAAGAAGAAGGCCTGCGGCTGCTGGAAGTACGGCTGACGCCGTCCGGTCGCGAGGTCGAGGGCGTGAGTGAAGCGGGCGCTCGAGCGACCCTCGACATAACCCGCCTGCCGCAGTTCTTCGCGCAAGTGGTCGAGCATGCCTGCGGCCAGACGGGACTGGATGGCCTGGGCTCGCGCGACGCCTTCGGCGAGGTCGGGCGGCAGGTCGGGCGAAGCGCCCCGCGCGACAACGGCGCGGTAGTAGATGTTGGCCTCGCGCTTGGCGTCGCGAGCGATCAGGAGGTCGGCCCGGACGAGCAGCGCGCGCAGGTCGGCGCCGTCGCGCTTGAGGGCCTGCTCGCTGTAGGCCTCCGCGGCCGTCGCGTCGCCGAGCTGGTGACAGCTCCAGGCCAGCATGGCGAGGGAGGCGGCGTCGGCCGTTCCCGCCTGCGCCGAGGGCTCCACGACATCGCGCGCCACGCGCCAGTCACCCCGCCCGAAGGCGGCCCGACCGAGGGCTGGATCGAGGGCGGAGACGGGGGAATCGGACATGGCGGCGCTTCCGGATTTACGTCGCCCATCCCGCCGACGCATGGCGAAATGGGGATCGTCCCCCTTAAGTCGGCGGGGTGATTGGGTCCACCCCCCGAGCCTGCTAGTCTCTCCCCATGCTCCTGCCCTTCTTCACCGCCCTGCGCGACGCGAAAGTGCCCGTGTCGATGAAGGAATGGCTCCATCTGATGGAGGCCATGGACAAGGGCGTGGCCGGCGGAAAGGTGGACGACTTCTACCACCTGTCGCGCGCCGTGCTGGTCAAGGACGAGAAGCACTACGACCGCTTCGACCAGGTGTTCGGCAAGGTGTTCGCGGGGATCGAGACCGTCGGCGCGGGCGAGGACCTGACCACCGACCTGCCCGAGGACTGGCTGCGGCTGTTGAACGAGAAATTCCTCTCCGACGAGGAGAAGGCCCAGATCGAGGCCATGGGCGGCTTCGACAAGCTGATGGAAACGCTGAAAGAGCGTCTGGAAGAGCAGAAGGGCCGGCACGAGGGCGGCAGCAAATGGGTGGGCACCGGCGGGACCAGCCCGTTCGGCCACGGCGGCTACAATCCCGAGGGGGTACGCATCGGCGGCCCCGGCAAGCAGGGCCGGGCCGTAAAGGTCTGGGAGAAGCGCGAGTACAAGAATCTGGACGACCAGGTCGAACTGGGCACCCGCAACATCAAGGTGGCCCTGCGCCGCCTGCGCCGCTTCGCGCGGCAGGGCGCGGCGGACGAACTGGACATGGACGCCACCATCGACGGCACGGCGCGCCAGGGCTGGCTGGACATCCACATGCGACCCGAGCGGCGCAACACCATCAAGGTCCTGCTGTTCCTCGACATCGGCGGCTCGATGGATGCCCATGTGAAGATGTGCGAGGAGCTGTTCTCGGCCGCGAAGACCGAGTTCAAGCACCTGGAATTCTTCTACTTCCACAACTGCCTCTACGAAGGCGTCTGGAAGGACAACCGGCGTCGGCACAACGAGAAGATCCCGACGTGGGAGGTGCTGAACAAATATCCCGGCGACTGGCGCGCCATCTTCGTCGGCGACGCCACCATGAGCCCCTATGAGGTGACCATGCCCGGCGGTTCGGTCGAGCACTGGAACGAGGAGGCCGGCGCGGTCTGGCTGAAGCGCGCCACGCAGCAGTGGGACAAGGTGGCGTGGCTGAATCCCTCGCCCGAGCGCTACTGGAACTATTCGGCGTCCGTGGGCCTGATCCGAGATGTCATCGACGAACGCATGTATCCGCTGACGCTGGACGGGCTGGAGAAGGCGATGCGGGCGCTCGCCAAATAGGTTAGCGTCGGTTGGTACATTCCGGAGGCTTCCCCCCATGCTGACCGCCGCCGTGCTTTCCGCCCTCATGCTGCAACAGGCCGCGCCCGGTCCGGTCACCTGGACCGCGCCCGCGGAGCCCGCCCCCGCCGCCGCTGCGGCCGTCGCGGCCCCGCCGATCCCCGATTGGGCCCGCGCCGATCCGTTCGGCTATGAGCGTTCGGAATGCAGCCCCCTGATCCGCGCGGCCACCGAGCCGATGGAGGCGTGCCAGAGCCGGGTGCGCATCGCCCTGGCCGCCAATCTCGGCGACTCCCTGCCCGCAGGCCTGCGTCCGACCGGATCACCGGACAACTGCCGACAGGAAGCGACCGGCGACCGCTACGCCATGCAGTGCGACGCGCCGAGCCGCAGCGTGCCCGCGGGTCCAGACCTTCAAGACCGCAACTGCACCACCCGGCCCAGCGTCACGGGTCAGGGCGCGGTCGCCTTCCGCGAGGAATGCACGCTCGGCGGCCGGGAGGTTCGCGAAGAGGGCCTGAAGATCAACCTGGGCCGCCGCGACTGAGGCGGATACGCGAACGCCGCGCTCCCAGAGGGAACGCGGCGCTTCGAAGTCTATGGTCGGGCGAGCCTAACTGCGCCTGTCATCGCGCAGGCTGTCCTTGAGGCCGCCGACGGCGTTCTGGATCTTGCCTGATACCTGATCGGCCTTGCCTTCGGCTTTCAGCTTTTCATCGCCGGTGATCTTGCCGGCGAGTTCCTTGGCCTTGCCGCCGATGTTCTTGGCGGCGCCTTCAATACGGTCGTGATCGGGCATGGGAGTCTCCTTCGAAGAGCGCCGCGGGGAGGACGGCGCTTCCAATGGGAGAACGGGCGGCGAGGGCGCGATGTTCCATGCCCCGTCGATGTGTTCGCTAACGTACCGGGATCAGCCCTTGCGCCTCAGCCACGCCGCCACCGCCCAGGCATGGGCGTCATGGCGCAGTTCGTTCAGAGCGGTGTGAGGATGCAGCCAGACCAGCTCGTGATCCGCCTCGACCTTGGTCGAAGGATCCAGCGAGATCTGTTCGGCGATCCAGTAACCACCGGTGTTGTTGAAGGGCTCGCCGGTCGATTTGCGGAAGAATTGCGAGGCCTCGGCGATGCGGGCGAAGGGGCGGACGGTCATGCCCGTCTCCTCCACGAACTCACGGACCAGCGCCTGTTCCTCGGTCTCGTCCCCATCCACCGCGCCGCCGGGCAGATCGTAATAGCTGCCCTCGCCGCGATCGACGCGAACGCAGGCCAGCTTGCCGTCATGGAAGACCAGGCCGAAGGCGGTGGGGCGCAGGACGTAGTCCAGTCGCGGCTCCGCGACGCCGAATTGCAGGACGGCCGTCATATCAGAGATCGAAGGCCAGGCGGGCGCGGACGCCCTTGTGCGCCCGGTCGAACTCGACCGTCGATCGCAGGCCCGAGGCCATGGCCGAGATGATCTTGCCGCCCAGACCCGTGCCCTTGGGCGCGCCGTCGCCCATGCCGGGGCCGTCATCCTCGACGGTCAGCAGGGCGCGGCCATCGACGCCGTTGCGCAGGATGACGCGGATTTCCCCGCCCTGGCCGGGCGCGTAGGCGTATTTGACCGCATTGGTGACCAGTTCGGTGACCACCACGCCCAGCGAGACTGCCTGATCGGTCGAGACGCGCAGGGCATCGACCTCCAGCTTGATCGCCGGCGAACCCGCGCCGGGTCCCACCGACTTGCCCAGCTCGTCGATCAGTCCCTTCAGGTATTCGTCCATGTCCACCGAGGTCATGTCGCCCGAGGTGTAGAGACGGCGGTGGACGTGCGCGACGGCCTCGATGCGGGCCTGGGATTCCTTGAGCGCCGCCCGAGCGCCCTCGTCGGCGAGATGGCGCAGTTGCAGCGACATGAAGCTGGACACCAGCTGCAATGAATTGCCGACGCGATGGTTGACCTCGCGCAGCATGGCCTCCGCGCGGTCACGGGCGATGCGGATCTCCTCCTGCGCCTCGTCATGCTCGCGCTGCAGACGACGGCGCTGCACCGCCTCTTCGACGGCGTTGCGCAACAGGGCGGTGAAATCCTCGGAAACGTCCTTGATGACGTAGTCGGCGGCGCCGGCGCGCAGGGCGGCGACGGCGATGCGGCCCTCCTGGGCCCCGGTCACATAGACCACAGGCGGTGGGTCGATCAGGGCGACGATGTCCGGCAGCACATCCAGCCCGTCGCGGCCCGGCATGTAGTGGTCCAGGGCGACGGCGTCGAAATCGCCCGGACGTGTGATGAGAAGATTCAGCCCCGCATCCCCGTCGGGGGCGCAGGAAACGGCGTAGCCGTGACGCCCGAGCTCCTTCTCGACCAACCGCGACAGGCCGCGGTCATCGTCGATATAGAGCAGGCGGATGACCTCCCCGTTGGTCTTCACTCGATCTCCGGCGCCTGCATGACGGACAGGAAAAGCCCGAGTTGGCGGATCGCTCCCGCAAAGCTTTCGTAATCGACCGGCTTGGTGATGTAGACGTTGCAGCCCAGATCGTAACAGCGCTGGATTTCGACCTTGTCGTCCGTGGTGGTCAGGACGACCACCGGCGCGCGGCGCAGGCGCTCGTCGCCCTTGACCCGCTCCAGAATGTCCGTCCCCGACATATCCGGCAGATTCAGGTCCAGCAGGATCAGCAGCGGCCCATTGGCCTTGACCGGATCGCTGAACAGATAGTCCAGCGCGGAGCTGCCGTCAGCGAAGTGCGCGATATCGTTGGCGATATTGGCGCGCCGGATGTTCTTTTCGATCAGTTTGGCGTGACCGAGATCATCCTCGATCATGACGATCTTGACGGAACTGCTCATCAATACTCTCCGGCGCCGACAGGGGTCAGGCGTGTGGGGAATTTGAGGATGAATGTCGAGCCCTTTCCGAGCTCTGAATCCACCGTGATATCGCCGCCGAGGCGGCGAACACTGTTGCGCACGAACGCCAGTCCCAAGCCTTCGCCGGCCCGATCCTGGCGGCCTGACCGGCGGAACAGCTCGAAGATGCGCTCATGATCCTTGGGCGCGATGCCCCGGCCGTTGTCCTCGATACGGTAGACAATCCGGTCGCCCTGCATCTCCCCGGACACCACGATGCGGCCCGGACGGCCCTGGTCGAGGTATTTGACGGCGTTGTCGATCAGGTTGCCGAACACCTGCTCAACCGACAGGCGGTCGCTGTCCAGCCGGGGCAAGGGCTCCACGACGACCTCGGCGTGCGCGGACTCGGTCTGGTGGCGAACGCTGTCGGCGATGCCCTGCACCATCTTCGTCATGTCCAGCAGTTCGGGCACCAGAGTCCGGCGGCCTTCGCGCGACAGCTTCAGAATGGCGTTGATCAGCCGGTCCATCTTCTCAGTCGAGGCGCGGATGAAACCGATGGCCTCGGGCATATCCTCGCGAACAGCCGTGACGACCTCGGGGTCCACTTTCCGGCGGCTCTCGGCTTCGACGATCGCCTTGTCGATAACCTTGCCGGCCTGCTCCAGCTCGGAGGTGTAGCCCATGACGTTGACCAGCGGCGCGCGCAGGTCATGGCTGACGATATAGGCGAAGCGCTGGATTTCCTCATTGGCGCGGGTCAGGTCCGCGGTCCGTTCGCGGACCTTGGTCTCCAGGCCGGTGTTCATGCGATGCACCGCGTCCCGGGCCTCCTGGATTTCGGCCACATAGCGGCGGATCAACCAGGCGCTGACGCCGGCGAGGATAATGATCAGCAGGCCGCCGATGGCGTTGACCAGGACCGTGATGCCGCCGGCCCACTCCGACTGGCGGGTTCGGAACTGCATCCGGGTCTCCAGAATCTCGTCGATGCTGGACGCCTCGCTGCGGAAGGCGTCCATCGTCGCCTTGCCCTCATTGCTGCGCACCACCCCGAGGGCCTGCCCCAGACGCCCGGTGCGCGCCATGACGATGGTCCGCTCCAGCTCGGCGTCCTTGGTCTCCGCCAGTTGGCGCAGATGGTCGACGCGCGGCTCGATGTCCAAATCGCCTCGCGACAGCTCGGTCAGCTCGGCCAGTATATTGGGCAAGTCCCGGGAGGCCTCGTCATTGATCTCGAGGTATTCGGTGTTCCCTGTCAGCAGGAAGCCGCGTTGCCCGGTCTCGGCGTCGATCAGCCGGATCAGCACCGTCCGGGTCTGGCGGCGAAGCAGTTGCGCGTTCTCGACCTCGTCGTTGAAGGCCGCCGTGCGCCGGATCATCACGAAGGTGGCGACGTTGCTGGCCAGCAGCAGAACAATGGCGAGCGCGAGCAGACCCGCGACCCGGCGACCCAGGGTCGGCGTCCGCAGAAATTGGCCCAAGGCCTCAAGCGTGTCGCGCAACGCCGAACTCATCGGAAACGAGCATTAGCGCCACGCCCTGCCCTGTCCAGTCGCCTTCAGGGAGAAACCCTCGCGGTGCTGAGGATTTAGGGTAAAGATCATCCGGTCTTGTTCGGGGGAAGGGACGTAAATGGTCTGGTGGTGGTGGATCGTGCCGGCGGTCGTGGGACTGGTCGGCCTGGTGCTTCTGTTCAAGGGCCTGGGGGCCCTGTTCCGAGGCAAATTCGTCTCCGGCCTGGTGGGCGGCGTCGGCGGGGCCGGCTTCATGGCCCTGGCGGCCGTCGCCGCGCTACTGGCGTTGGACGTCCAGACCTATTCACGTCTGACCTATGAGCAGCCGGTGGCGACCATCACCACCCGCCAGCTGGGTCCCCAGTATTTCGAGGCCACGGTGATCCAGGCGCCCGATAACGACGCCGACGACATGCCCACGGCGACCAATCTCTATCCCTTGCATGGCGATGAATGGCGGATCGAGGCGCAGGTGCTGAAATGGAAGCCCTGGGCCAATGTGCTGGGCCTGAACACCCAGTACCGCCTTGACCGGTTGTCCGGCCGCTATCAGTCCATCCAGCAGGAGATCAACGCCGAGCGCAGCGTGCATCCGTTGACCATTCCGGCCGAGGACAGCGGCCTGCCATGGCGGATCAGCGCCTGGGACGCGGCGCGGAAGTATCGCAAGTACGTCGACGCCGTGGACACCCTGTACGGCGGAGCGGCCTATATGCCGATGGCCGACGGCGCGCGCTATGAGGTGTGGATCACCCAGTCGGGCCTGGTCGCCCGGCCCGCCAACGACATCGCCCGCAACGCCTCGGCCGGAGGCTGGGTCAGCGTTCGCTGAGCGGCTCTTCCGAACGAGGACGGACACCGCCCGCCCAATGCAGCATCAATCCCGCCAGGACGCCCGGCGGAAGGCCGGCCGAGGCTATCCAGGCCTGCGCCGCGACACTGGTGATCTGCCTTTCATCCGCAAATCCGACGGCGAACAGAACGCCGACGAGCAGGCCGATACATCCGCCGACGAGCACGAACGTGCGTCGCTGGTGAACCCCGATCGCGAGGAGCCCGAACAGCGCCAACCCGGCGACGACCGCCGTGACCGCCCACAAGAACACTCCCACGACGAGAACCAGCCCGAGCAACGCCATCGCCAGGCCGCTCGCCAAACCGCTCACGCGCATCAGGATGATGTCGCCGATATCGCGGCTCATGGGCGTCTGAAGGACGACGCCGAGGCAGGCCCCATAGCTGAAATAGGCGACGGCGCTGGCGGCGAAAACCGCCCTGAACGGCCTGCTGATCTCGGCTCCGCGCATCCGATACGTCATCCGCCCCCTCGCTTATCGCAGACCGATGAAGAGCAGGTCACGCGTCATGGGGATCTCGCTCAGACCGAGCCGATCGTCCGCAGGCGCGCCTTAGGATGCACCTCGTTCTGGCTCATGACCACGGTCTGGCCGCGGAAGCGTTCGATGATGGAGCGGACATAGGGGCGCACCTGCGGCCCGGTCAGCAGCACCGCCGTCTCGCCCGCCATGGCCGCGCGCTCGAACACGTCGCGGACGGCGCGGATGAAGTCCTGCAGACGCGAAGGCGCCATGGCCAGCTGCTTGTCCTCGCCGGGGCCGATCAGGCTTTCCGCGAAGGCCTGTTCCCACTCGGGCGACAGGGTGACGATCGGCAAGGCGCCGTCGTCGCCCTTGTGCTGCCAGCACAGCTGACGGGCCAAACGGGCGCGCACGTGCTCCACCAGGGTGGTGACCGAACTGGTGTGCGGCGCGGCCTCGGCCAAGCCTTCCAGAATGGCGGCCAGGTCGCGGATCGAGACCTTCTCACGCAGCAGGGACTGGAGGACGCGCTGCAGCGTGGTGACGGTGACGACGGTGGGGATCAGTTCGTCGACCAGCTTCTTCTCTTCGGTCCCCAGTTCCTTCAGCAGCTTCTGCACCTCGGCATAGGAGAGCAGGTCGGCCATGTTCTCCTTGAGGATCTCGGTCAGGTGAGTGGTCAGCACCGTCGACGGGTCGACGATGGTGTAGCCGCGGAAGGTCGCTTCCTCGCGCAGGCTTTCGTCGATCCAGGTCGCGGGCAGGCCGAAGGCGGGCTCGCGCGTATGCTCGCCCGGCAGTTCGACCTGGCGGCCGGCGGGATCCATGGCCATCAGGGAGCCGAGGCGCACCTCTCCGGTCCCGGCCTCCATCTCCTTGATGCGGATCGCATAGCCCTGGGTGCCCAGCCGCATGTTGTCGAGGATGCGCACCGACGGCATGACGAAGCCGTACTCCTGGGCCAGCGAACGACGCAGGGCGCGAACCTGATCGGTCAGGCGGCGGCCCTCCAGATCGTTGATCAGCGACAGCAGGGAGTAACCCAGCTCGATCTTGACCTCGTCGATGGTCAGAGCGGTGCCGATCGGCTCCTCGACATCCTCCTTGGGGCCGGCCGCGGCCTGGGCGATCTCGGCCTCTGTCGGCTGAGGCTTGAGCCGCTCGCGACCCAGCTTCCAGGACATGAAGCCAGCCCCGGCCGCCAGGGCCATGAAGGGAATGATCGGCATGCCCGGGATAACGCCGATCAGGGCCGAGGCGGCCGCGACAACGCCCAGGCTGACGGGGTTGGTGGCCAACTGGGCGACGAAGGCTTTGTCCGCCGTGCCCTCAACGCCCGCCTTCGACACCAGGAAGCCGGCGGCGATCGAGATGATAATGGCCGGGACCTGGGTCACCAGGCCGTCGCCAATGGTCAGTTGGACATAGGTGTTGGCCGCATCGCCGATCGGCATGCCGTGCGAGATGACACCGATCAGGATGCCGCCGATGGCGTTGATGAAGGTGATGATCAGGCCGGCCACGGCGTCGCCGCGCACAAACTTGGACGCACCGTCCATCGCACCGAAGAAGGTCGATTCCTGCTCCAGTTCCTTGCGGCGCAGCTTGGCCTGGTCCTCGGTGATCAGGCCGGACGACAGATCGGCGTCGATGGCCATCTGCTTGCCCGGCATGGAGTCCAGGGTGAAGCGGGCGGACACTTCCGCGATCCGGGTCGAACCCTTGGTGATGACGACGAAGTTCACGACCAGGATGATCGCGAAGATGATCACCCCGATGATGAAATTGCCGCCCATCATCAGTTCGCCGAAGGCCGCGATGACCTGACCGGCGGACTCGTGACCTTCCTGACCGTGGGTCAGGATCAGGCGGGTCGAGGCCAGGTTGAGGCCCAGGCGGAACAGGGTCGAGACCAGCAGCACCGTCGGGAAGATGGCGAAGTCGAGCGGCCGCTTCATCATCACGGCCGTCATCAGGATCAGCACCGATGACACCAGCGAGAAGGCCAGCAGAAGGTCCAGCAGGAATTTCGGGACCGGCAGGATCAGCAGCATGATCACACCGATCACGCCGACCGCCATCAGCACTTCGCCGCGCATGAACCAGCTGCGCATGTCCATCGCCGTCGGACGGGCGTAGCCGTCCTTCATCATGATCGGCGCGTCAGTCATGGCCGAGCGCCTTCAGGGCGATACGGGTCGCCTCTGCGATGACCGCTTCGTTCTGGTCCGACGATGAAGAACGGTCGGCGTGATAATAGATCGCCAGCACGATCGGCGCGCCGGACGGGGGCGTGAGCACGCCGATGTCATTGGTCGGGCCGTAACCGCCGGTGCCGGTCTTGTGCGCCACGCGCCAGCCGGTCGGCACGCCGGCCTTGATCCGGCCTGGACCGGTCGGGGTGTCGAGCATCCAGCGAGTCAGAAGCGCCTTCGAGGCCGGGCTCAACGGGGTCTCGGCCGAAACCAGCAGGCGCTGGATGTTGCGCACGGACTGGGCCGGCGTGATCGTGTCCTTGTCGCCGTCGAGACGGTTCATTTCCGGCTCGAGCCGATCGACGCGGGTGTCGTCGTCGCCGATGCCCCGGTAGAAGGCGCGCAAGGCGTCCAACCCGCCCATCTCGCGGATCAGAATATTGGCGGCGGGGTTGTCGCTGAGTTCGACCGTGCCCTGCATGAGTTGTTGCACGGTTAGGGTCGAACCGACCGCAGGCTGCGTCGTCGGAGCATGGTTGAGCATGTCGGCGCGGGTGATCGGGATCGCCCGGTCCAGCCGCTCCTGCCCCGCCTGCACCCGCAGCAGGGTCGCCGCCGCCAGGTACATCTTGAAGGTCGAGCAGTAGACGAAGCGCTCGCCGGCCCGGGCGCCGACGCTGTGTCCCGTGCCCGTCTCCAGGGCCACAAGGCCGAGGCGACCACCGTTACGGGCCTCCAGCGCCGAAAGATCGATGGCCTGCATGGCGACCGCGGGCCGCTCCGGTTGGCCGGACTGCGCCGCTTCAGGCGCGGCTTGCGAACAGCCCATGACACCCAGCGCGCCAAGGCCGGTCAGGACGCTTCTGCGGTCCGTTCCTGTGGTCATGGATCAGGCGGCCGCGTAGCCGCTGGAGGCGACGCCCGATTGGGGCGCCGGGATCGACGTGCCCTCGTCGGCGTACTCGTTCAGCTTGTTGCGCAGGGTCCGGATCGAGATGCCCAGGATGTTGGCCGCGTGCGTGCGGTTGCCCAGGCAGTGCGACAGGGTGTCGAGGATCAGGGTCTTTTCCATCTGCGCGACGGTCTGGCCGACATGCGAGCGGGTGACGACGTCGGCGGCGTGGGCCGCGCGGGCGGCGGGGCCGGCGTCGGCAGCCGCCGCGCCATAGGCTCCGGCGGTCAACGGCTGGCCGTCCGGCAGGCGGATGGCCTCGACGTCGATCTCGGGCCCGACCGCCAGCAGCACCGCGCGGTGCATGGCGTTTTCCAGCTCGCGGACGTTGCCGTTCCAGCGGTGGGTCGTCAGGGCGCGCTTCGCTTCAGCCGAGATGGGGCGCACCGGCACGCCGTTGGCGGCGGCGTATTTCTTGACGAAGTGGTCGGCCAGGGCCGCGATATCGCCCGGACGCTCACGCAGCGCCGGCAGGCGCAGGTTCACGACGTTCAGGCGGTACAGCAGGTCCTCGCGGAAGCTGCCCTCGGCCACCGACTTGGCCAGATCGCGGTTGGACGTGGCGATGATGCGGATGTTGACCGGCACGGGCTTGGTGCCGCCGACACGGTCGATGATCCGCTCCTGGATGGCGCGCAGCAGCTTGGCCTGCAGGCGCACGTCCATCTCGGAGATTTCGTCCAGCAGCAGGGTGCCGCCGTCGGCCTCCTCGAACTTGCCGATGCGACGGGCCAGGGCGCCGGTGAAAGCGCCCTTCTCGTGTCCGAACAGCTCGGATTCCAGCAGGTTGTCCGGAATGGCGGCGCAGTTGACGCTGATGAAGGGCCTGTCGGCGCGCTTGGACCCCGAGTGGAGGTAGCGGGCCATGACTTCCTTGCCGACGCCGCTTTCGCCGGTGATCAGGATCGAGGCTTCCGAGCGCGCGACCTGGTCGGCCAACTGGATCACGTGCTTCATCGACGGATCGGCCGAAATCATCGGGCGGTCGTCATCGGCCACCGCCGACAGCACCGCCGCGATCAGGTCGGCTTCCGGCGGCAGCGGGATGAACTCCTTGGCTCCGGCGCGGATGGCGTTGGCCGCGTCCGTGGCGTCGGCGTCGACGCCGCAGGCCACCACCGGCACATGGATCCGCTCGTTCTCGTTGGCCGCGATCAGGGCGGCGATGTCGACGCGGTAGTCGACCATCAGCAGGTCGGCCCCCTGCCCACGACGCAGTTGCTCCGTCGCCTGATCGCCGCGCTCGACGTGCTGGACCTTGGCGCCGTGCGCCATGGCCATCTTCACCGCCGTCGCCAGCTGTCCGCTGAGCCTGCCAACCACCAGAAGCCGCATGGGTCTTCTCCTTCAAATCCTACGCACCGGTCCGCTCCGCGGGCCCGGGTGCAACGCCGTCAGGCGTTGCTGTCCTCGATCTTGATGATTTCCGTCATGGTCACGCCCAGACGGTCCTCCACGACCACCACCTCGCCCCGGGCGACGAGGCGGTTGTTGACGAAGATGTCGATCGCCTCGCCCACCTTGCGGTCCAGTTCCAGCACGCTGCCGCTCTGCAGCTTCAGCAGCTGGGCCACGGACATGTGGGCCTTGCCCAGCACGGCGGAGATGTTGACGGGCACATCGAAGACCGGCGCGAGATCGTGCGCGGTCTTGTCGGTGTGTTCTTCGTGCGGCGCGAGGCTGGTCGAGTCGGGGAACTCTTCCAACGCCATGGTGTCGGTCGCCATCAGGACCTCCCGTTCAGGGTTTCAGCGTGCCCGGCTTCGGCGGCCAGGGCGGAATTCAGGGCCTCGGCCATACGGGCGAAGGCGTCGGCGGGATCGAAGTCGGCGCGCCCGTCGGCCCATTCCAGGCGGAAGGCCGCGGGGGGCAGGCCCGGCTCGTCACGGAAGGCGACGATGCCCGAGAAGCCCGCGTCGGCGCCCAACTGCTGCAGGCGGGCGCGGGTCTCGTCGTTCAGGTCGCCGGTGCGGATGACCAGGCGCGGCGAGGCGTCGATCTCCTGCCCCAGGGCTTCCAGCGCGGCCTGCAGCGGCGCCTCGGGAAACCGGTCCAGGGCGGCGGCGGCGACGACCCGGGCCGCGGCCATGGCCAGTTCAGCCGACTGCTCGCGGTGGGCCTGGGCGATCTGGGTCAGCGCCGGCGCCGCGGCTTCCAGCGCCTGGCCGATGCTCGACAGGGCCATGGCCTGGATGCTGGCGACCTCGGCCAGCGCCGCTTCGCGCGCCTCCAGCGACGCCTGCGCCACCAGCGCCTCGACCTCGCCCTGGGTCCAGGCGCGCTTGACCGGACGCCAGCTCGAGCCGCGCACGACCTCGCCGCCGGCGTCGAACTCGGTGTCGAAGAAGAAGGCTTTGGTTTCGGGTTGCGCGCTCATGTCAGTAAATCAACTCGTCGTCGCCGCCCTGGCCGACCAGCATGATCTCGCCCTTGGCGGCGAGATCCTTGGCGACCTGAACCATGGCCATCTGGGCTTGATCGACGTCCTTCAGACGGACCGGGCCCATCGACTCCATGTCTTCGCGCATGATCTTGGCCGCGCGCTCGGACATGTTGGAGAAGAACAGTTCGCGCAGGGTCTCGGAGGCGCCCTTCAGGGCCAGCCCCAGCGAGTCCTTCTCGACCGCGCGCAGCAAGGTCTGGATGCCGCCCGGGTCCAGCTTGGCCAGGTCCTCGAACACGAACATCAGGGCGCGGATACGCTCGGCCGCCTCGCGGTTGCGTTCTTCCAGGGCCCCGATGAAGCGGGCCTCGGTCTGACGGTCGAAGCTGTTGAAGATGTCAGCCATCAGTTCGTGGCTGTCGCGCTTGGAGGTGCGGGCCAGGTTCGACATGAACTCGGTGCGCAGGGTCTGTTCGATCTTGTCCAGGATGTCGCGCTGCACCGGCTCCATGCGCAGCATCCGCTGCACGCATTCCAGGGCGAAGTCCTCGGGCAGGCTGGTCAGCACGCGCGCGGCGTGGTCCGGTTTGATCTTGGACAGGATCACCGCGACCGTCTGCGGGTATTCGTTCTTCAGATAGTTGGCGAGGACGGCCTCGTTCACATTGCCGAGCTTGTCCCACATTGTCCGGCCGGCGGGCCCGCGGATCTCCTCCATCAGGGCGTCGACGCGGTCGCCCGGCATAAAGGAAGCCAGCAGTTTCTGGGTCTGCTCATAGCTGCCCATGACCGCGCCCGAGCCGCTCATGCCCGAGACGAACTCGACCAGCAGTTCCTCGACGACGCTCGCGCTGACCGTGCCCAGCGAGGCCATGGCCTGGGAGATCTCCTTGATCTCCTCCTCGTCCAGCCCCTGCCACAGCTTGGTATGGTCCTCGCCCAGCGACAGCAGGATGACGGCCGCCTTTTCGGGGCCGGTCAGCTTCCTGATGTCATCGACAGCAGGCTTCTTGGTGACCATGCGGGCGCCGGACATCAGCCTTCATGCACCCAGCTGCGGAGGATCGAGGTCGATTCCTCCGGGTGCTGATCGACGAAGTCGGCGACCTTCTTGACCGAGGACGCCTTCACCTGACCCTCGATACGCGCGATGTCGAGCCGCTGGTCCATATCGGACGGACCGCCCAGCTGAGGCAGGGCGGAGCCCGCGCCGCCCACGATCGTGGTCTGCAGCGAGGTGACCGGCTGGCCGCCCGGTCCGGCCAGTTGCGGCTGGCCGCCCGCGCCGGCGCCGGCGCCGCCCGTGGCGGTCTTCAGCAGCGGACGCAGGACGAAGAAGATCAGCAGCAGGCCGGTGATCAGCAGCACCAGCAGCTCCACGCCGCGCATCAGATCGTTCTTGGTGAAGTTGAGCAGGGGCGAACCGCCCTCCTCGCCGCCCGCAGCCGCGACATCGCGGTTGAAGCGGACGTTCAGCACCTCGATCTTGTCGCCCCGGGTCTCGTCAATGCCGACGGCGGCGGCGACCAGCGACTTGATCTGGGCGATCTCCTCGGCGGTGCGCGGCGCATAGGTCGGCTCACCCTTGCCGTCGGCGGCCGGGGTCCACTTGCCGTCCACCGCGACCGACACGGCCAGCTTCTTCACCTCGCCCGGCTCCTTCACCGTGGTCGTGGTGGTGTTGGAGATCTCGTAGTTGGTGGTCTCGGTGTTCTGGGTGTCGCGCGAGCCCTGCGGCGTCAGGCCCGGAGCCTGGCCGCCCGGAATGTTGTTGGTCGCCGTCGCGCCGCCGTCGGTCGCGCCGGTCGTGTCCTGGCTCTCCGAGCCGTTGGTCGAGGTCGAGCGGACGACCTGGCCGTCCGGATCGTAGCGCTGTTCCTGGGTGGTCGAGCGGGCGTGATCGATCTCGGCGGTGACCTGCACCCGCGCGCCGCCGACGCCGACGACGCCCTCGACGATGTCCTTGATCCGGGACTGCAGCTGAGCCTCGGTCTGGCCGCGCGCCTCTTCCGCCGAGGCGGAGCTGAAGCCCTCGCCGGCGTTCCCGGCCGCGAGGGTGCGGTTCGAGGTGTCGGTCAGGGTGACCTTCTCGGGCTTCATGTTCGGCACCGAGGAGGCGACGACATTGCGAATGGCCTGAACCTGGGCGCCGGTCAGCTGGCCGCCCGTCACGCCGACGACCACCGCGGCGGTGGGCTCGGCGGCCTGGGATTGGAACAGTTCACGGCGCGGCAGGGCGATCATGACCCGCGCCGACTGGATGCCGCGCATGGTCTGGATCGTGCGGGCCAGTTCGCCCTCAAGGGCGCGCTTTTCGTTGAGGTTCTGCTGGAACTCGGTCTGGCCCAGCACCGACTGGTTGTCGAAGATTTCGTAGCCGACGCTGCCGGAGGTCACGAGCCCCTTGCCCGCCACCAGCATGCGGGCCTCGCCCACCTGGTCACGGCTGACGAAGATGGTCGAGCCGTCGCCCTTGGAGCTGTATTTGATGCCGGCGCCGTCCAGCGCGGTGGTGACTTCCGAGGCTTCGCGCAGATCGAGGTTGGAATACAGCAGCGCATCCGGCGCCTGGCCGATCCGCAGCATGACGAAGACCAGCATGGCCGCGACGCCGGCGGCGACGCCCAGCACCACGGTCAATCGACCGATCCCGAATCTCTGCAACGCCGCCGTGAAGCCGCCCACGCGCTCTAGCCCCGATACTCACGCGACTCTCGAACGACCCGCTGGGCAGAAAATGCCGGGCGCGTGGTAAACGCCGCGTTAAGGACGTTGACCAATCAGCGTTTCTTGCGCTGCCCCATGACGAAACCGATGATCTTTGCGGCGGCTTCGAAATGTTCGCGCGGGATGGTCTCGTCCACATCGACCGCCGCATAGAGGGCGCGAGCCAGCGGCACGTTCTCGATGATCGGCACATTGTGCTCGCGCGCCATCTCCCGGATGCGCATGGCCAGGGCGTCGACACCCTTGGCCACGCAGACCGGCGCGGCGTCGCCCTCACTGGGCTCGTAGCGCAGGGCGACCGAATAGTGGGTCGGGTTGGTGACGATGACCGTGGCCTTGGGCACGTTCTGCATCATCCGCTGGCGGCTGCGCTGGGCGCGGATCTGTTTCAGCTTGGCCTTGACGTGCGGATCGCCCTCGGACTGCTTGTAGTCCTCCTTCAGCTCTTCCTTGGACATCTTCATCCGCTCGTTGAAGCGGTAGCGCTGCCACAAATAGTCGGCGCCGGCGGTGAAGCTGAGGAAGATCAGGGCCGCGCTCATCAAGGCGATGGCCAGATCGCGAGCCAGCGGCAGGATGGCGGCGGGCGGCATGGCCGCCAGATTCTCGAACTCGCGGATGTGCGGCTTCATCACCATCCAGCAGATGGCGCTGACGGCCAGCAGCTTGAGGAAGGTCTTGATGAACTGCACCAGGCCGTCCGGGCCGAAGATGCGCTTGAAGCCCGCCATGGGGCTGACGCGCTCCCACTGCGGCTTCAATTTATCGGCGGTGAACATGATGCCCGATTGCGCCAGGTTGCCGCCCGCCCCGCCGATGATGGTCGCCAGCATGACCGCGCCGAGGAAGGGCGCGATGGCCCACAGGGCCTGGCCGCCGATCTCGAGGCCCGCCCCGGTCTCCAGCCCACCCAGCATCGTGTGGGGCGAGGCGATGAAGGGCAGCAGCTGTTCGGCCATCGAGGTGGCGAAATAGCCGCCCATCCCCAACAGGACCGCCGAGGCGCCGAGCAGGGACGCGGCCGAGCCCACGTCCATGGACTTGGCGACATCACCCTTCTTTCGCGCGTCCGCTAGCTTTCGCGGTGTCGCCTCTTCTGTCTTCGAGTCGGGATCGGCGCCTTCAGCCACCGGCGCCTCCCGCGAAGATCTGGGCCAGCGCCCGGTAGCGGTCGATGAAGACCGTGCCGAGCACGCCGAGGCTTAGGGCGAAGATCGACAGGCCCAGGATGACGCTGAGCGGAGCCGCGGCGAAGAAGACCTGGAACTGGGGCATGACCCGCCCAACCAGTCCCGAAGCGAGGTTGAAGATCAGGGCGAAGACCAGCAGCGGCGCGGACAGCTGGACGCCCAGCGCGAAGCTGTCGCCCAGCGTGCGGATCGCCAGGGTGGCGAAGTCACCGGTGACCAATGGCTTGGCCGGCGCGATCAACTCGTAGGAGCCGACCAGGCCGGCGATGAACAGGTGATGGGTGTTGGTCGCGAAGATCAGCGTCGTGCCCAGCAGCATCAGGAAGGCCGAGATGGTCGAGCCCGGCTGAGCCTGCAGCGGGTTGGCCGTCTGGGCGAAGCTGAGGGTGGTCTGCAGCGAGACGATCTCGCCCGCCGTCGCCAGAGCGGTCAGGAAGCTGCGCAGCAGGGCGCCGATCATCAGGCCCACGATGACCTCGCGGATGATCCAGCCGGCCATGCCGCCCAGGGTCTGCGGCAGGGCTGGAAGCGCGCCCGCCACCACCGGCCACAGCGCCAGGGTCACGACGAGGGCGAAGGCCAGGCGGATGCGGGGCGGCACATAGCTTTCGCCGACGCCGGGCAGCATCAGCAGCACCGCGCCGATCCGGGCGAAGATCAGCGCGCCTTGCCAGACCTGATCAGAAGTGGCCCAGGGCTCCACCGGTCGATCACATGCCGGCGATGCGGGCGGCGATCGTGCGCATGAAACCGCCCAGCAGGGCGCCCATCAGCGGCAGAAACAGCAGCAGGGAGATGAAGATGGCGATGATCTTGGGCGCATAGATCAGGGTCTGCTCCTGGATCTGCGTCAGGGCCTGGAACAGGCCGATGACCACGCCGACGACCAGACCCACCAGCAGGATCGGCGCGCACAGCTGGATCGTCAGCCACAAGGCGTCGCGGCCCACATCCAGAACTTCCGCGCCGTTCATTCCACGCTCCACAGGCCGCGAGACGCGCGGCCGAACTGGGCAAGAAATGCCGGGAGTGTGGTTAACAGGGCGTTAGTGAAACAAACCTAACGGCGGAGCAGCGGCGTCGGATGGGGTGATTGAACACCGGAAAATTTGTGGCCCCACGAGCAGCCGTCATGCCGAATGCGGTGCTCAAAATGCGCGGGGCTTTTTCCATCAGCACTGGCGCGATGCGGCCTTACGGCTCCAAGGCACTCCGGGCAACGCAGATCGCGCTCGGCATACATGCCGATGGCGTCCTCAATGGTGATCGGATGCCACTGTTTGTTGGCCCATAGTTCGCAATCTGACTTCATCTCTGGATTGTGCTTAGCGCCACGATTGATTGCAACTCCTGCAAGTCCTCTCCCCCTTTTCGGATGCGCGGGCTAAGGGAGGCTATGACCAAGCCGACCATCACCCAGTCCGAAGCCGAAGCCGCCGTCCG
This sequence comes from Brevundimonas sp. GW821-FHT12C05, assembly GCF_058807475.1. Lineage (NCBI taxonomy): Bacteria > Pseudomonadati > Pseudomonadota > Alphaproteobacteria > Caulobacterales > Caulobacteraceae > Brevundimonas > Brevundimonas sp. GW821-FHT12C05. The sequence continues at coordinate 45,152 of NZ_JBXAQS010000005.1, read as the reverse complement.
CACCCTGATCGAGTGGGCCGGAGACAATCCCGACCGCGAGGGCTTGCTGGACACCCCGGCGCGGGTGGCCCGCAGCTACAAGGAGCTGTTCGAGGGTTATGAGATCGAACCGCGCGCCTATCTGGAGCGGACCTTCGAGGAGGTCGGCGGCTACAATCAGATGGTGGTGCTCAAGGACATTCGCTTCGTCAGCTTCTGCGAGCACCACATGCTGCCGGTCGTCGGCGTGGCCCACGTCGGCTACCTGCCGACCGATCGCGTCGTCGGCATCTCCAAGCTGGCGCGTGTCGTTCGCGGCTATGCGCGGCGACTGCAGATCCAGGAGAAGATGACCTCCGAGATCGCCCTGGCCATCGAGGAGGTGCTGCGCCCGCAGGGCGTCGGCGTGGTTATCGAGGCCGAGCACAGCTGCATGACCCTGCGCGGCGTCAACGCCCCCGGCGCCAGCCTGACCACCAGCCACCTCAGCGGTGTGATGCGCGACGACCCGCGGACGCGCGAGGAATTCCTCAGGCTCGTCCGCGGGTGACGCAGGCCGCCCTCAGCCCTCGGGGCAGAGGCAGGCCACAGGCGGTTGGTCCGGACAGCTCGAGGCGCACGCCTGCCATTCCGGGCTGAACCGGTCGTACTGAAGGCTGCATTCCCGCTCGCACTCGCAGTAGGTCGGGCTGCATTCTCCGCCGGCGCACGCCTGGCTCGGCGTCGAGCTGGCGGCGCCGAGGACGGCGGCGCCGAGAAGGGCCGCACCCGCGATCATGACTTGTCTCAGCATAGGTTGTTCCTCCCTTTGAGTTGAAGAGAGTGCGAGCACGCGCGCGGACACTCAACCCAAGGTAACGTGAATGGGAACTCGCTCCCCCGGTTGTGATCGACCGCGTTAGGGCTCCGGAGACGACGGACGGCTGACGGCGCTGGCTTTCGATCCGCTCATCGACCACTGTCCTGCGACATCACAGGGGGCTGAGGATGGGACTTTTCGACTTTTTGACGGGCACCCGCGCGCCGCCGGCCGGCGCGAAGCGTCAATCCACGGCCGCACTGCGCAAGCGCCTGATGGCCGTCAACCGCGCGACGGCGCCCTTCGTCATCCGTGACGGCGAGAAGGAAGGCGTCGACATGGTCGCCGAGTGGCGGATCGTCGACGCCAAATGGTACGAGTTCTTCGCCAAGGCCGGCATCAAGAAGGTGTTCAAGGTCCTGATGAGGTTCGATGAGGCCAAGGGCGAGGTCCGGTCCGTCGATGAGCTGTGGGAAGTCGAATGGCGGGCCGGCGTGCCGACGCTGAGCGCCAAAGGCAGCGCCTCGCGCGGCCAGACATTCGAGAAGAGCTTCGAGACCGTCTACGCCTTCCGCGAGGACGGATCGTTCGGCGAGGTCTACGACTACGTGTTCGACACCACCGAAATCAAAGACCCGGTGCGGGACGCCGTCCTTGAAGCCGGCTGGGGCTGGCGCGGCGTCGCCTTCGGCAAACTCTAAGAGGCCGACGCGGCCCGGTCCTTGCGGAATTCGCCTCGAAGGAGGCCCTTCCCATGGCCTGGACCGCGATTTCGACCCGAAATGAAACACCCCCCATCGTTCGGGGCGGCTGGCTCGACGCGTTGCGTTTCATTGTGGCCAGCCTGATCATCCTGCACCACTTCCAGATGTCGGCCCCCGTGCCGCTGGCCGAGGGCCTGCATCCGGTGTTCGAGCGGGGCGGTTTCCTGCTGACCAACTTCTTCCTGATCGACAGCGGCTATGTGCTGATGCGGGTCTACGGCGCCTCGGTCGCCAAGGGCTCGATGTCCGCGGGCGACTTCTTCCTGAAGCGCTATCTGCGCGTCCTGCCCGCCCACCTGATCATGGGCCTGTCTCTGGTGGCGCTGGTCGTGGTCGGCGGCGCCCTGGGCTTCGCGCCCCGGGCCCCTGAGTGGTTCCGTTGGGACCAGCTGTGGGCCCAGCTGACGCTGACCCAGGCCTACGGCGTTCCCGGCGGCTACGGCTGGAATGCGCCCAGTTGGTCGATCTCGGCCCTGGTCGGCTGCTACCTGGCCTTCCCATGGATCCTGCGCCAGCTGATCAAGCTGGGGCCGTGGAGCGTGCTGGGCCTGGGCGTCGGCCTCTATCTGCTGGCCAACCAGATCACCTGGACGCTGCTCGGCTACCCCGTCTACCAGATGCCCATGGGCTTCGGCTTCTTCCGCGCCCTGCCGCTGTTCGTGCTGGGCATGTCGCTGGCCTGGTTCGCCCAGAAGGTCTGGATCGCGCCCAAGCTGGCGGGTTGGGCCGGGATCGGCGCCGCCCTGTTGCTGGCCTTCGTCCAGTATTTCGACAAGCACGCCCTGATCTCGCTGACCTGCATCTCGACCATCATCCTAGCCGCCGGCGCCACGCCGACGCCGCGCCCCTCAAAGTTCGTCGAGAAGGCCGCCCAGGTCTCGTTCTCGATGTTCATCACCAATGAGGTGGTGCGCATCGCCTGGTTCGGGGTCGCCAATGTCCTGATCGCCAAATTCGCCCTGTCCTCGCCGGTGCAGTGGGCGCTGTGGTTCGCGGGCGTGGCGGCGGCCTTCGTCTTCGCCTTCCTGTTCCACCAGATCATCGACACTCCAATCCAGGACCGCATCCGCGGTTGGCTGAAGTCCCGCCGCCGGTCGGCGCCGGTCGTCGGGCAACCGGTGGTGTCGCTGGAGGGCTGAGCCCCGGCTACATGTAGCTCGTGATCGCCGGTGCCCCGCCCCATTCGTCGTCGGCGCCGTCCTCATAGCGGATCGGCGCCTCGGTCAGTTCCCCCGGGCTGACGTCATCCAGCGCGGCGACGTTCACGCAGACGAAGTCCCCGCCCATGACCGGCTCGCTGGCGAAGACGAAGGCGTAGATCCCGCACGTCTTGCAGAAGGTGTGATCAATCCCGCCCTCGCCGAACCGGTAGTGGGTCAGGTTGTCCGCCCCCTGCAGCAGCCGGAAGGCCTCGGACGGCACGTGGTTCTTCCACATCCGTGTCTTGCGGCAGATCGAGCAGTTGCAGCGCAGCGTGGTCGCGTACCAGGGACCAGGCCGAACCTGCGGCGAACGCTGACCCTCGGGAGCCAGGTCGATCTCGCATTCGAACTTCACCGCTCCGCAATGGCAGCTGCCGCGCCGCGTCTGGATCATTCCATGCCCTCGATCAGATGGAGAATGTTGCCGTCCGGATCCTTGAACCAGACCAGCTTCATGGGGCCAGCCTCGTGGATGTCTCCGTTCAGGGTCAAGCCCATGTCGGGATAGCGCTCAAAGGTCACACCCTTCGCCTTCAGGTCATCCACCACCGCGAGGAGGTCGCCCTTCATGTCCCAGGTGACGGCGTTGGCCTTGTTCGTCCCGGCGAAGTCGGACCTGTAGACGGTCAGATGCGTCGTCCCGGTGCGAAACCCCAGCACGCCCTGGTCCTCGCTCCCGCTGTCGCGGGTCAGGCCCAGGATGTCCTCGTAGAACGCCCGGGCGCGGGCGAGGTCGCTGACGGCGACGATGGCGGACGCGTTGCGATCCTTCAGCATGACGATCTCCCTTTCGATATGGGAGAGGCAGCGTCCGGGCCGCGGGTACGGTTCCCGGATCAGCTCGAACAGGCCGCCGCCGTCAGATCGGCATCCGCATGATTTCCTGATAGGCGGCGATCACCTGATCGCGGACGGCCATGACCGTTTCCAGCGAGGCCTCAGCCGAGCTGACGGCGGTGACCACGTCGATCAGGCTGCCCTGCCCTTGCACGGCGGAGGCCATCTGGCCCTCGGCGGCGCGCGAGGTCTGGGTCATGTCGCCCATGACGTTGGTCAGCATCTCGGCGAAGCCGGAGTCCTGCGGCGCGGCGGCCGGCGCGGTCGGCATCGCCCCGCCCTGGATCGCGGAATAGGCCTTGGCCGCCATCATGGGATTCATGGGTCAGCCCTACTTCTTGATGATGTCGAGGGTGCGCGCATCCATCGACCGCGCCGTCTCGATGACGTTCAGGTTGGCCTCGTAGGCCCGCTGGGCCTCGCGCATGTCCATGGCCTCGACCAAGGTGTCGACGTTGGGCCGCAGGACATAGCCCTCGGCGTTGGCCGCCGGGTGCGAAGGGTCGTACTCGGAGCGGAAATCGCCCTGGTCGGGCCGGACCTCGGCCAGGGTCACGCCGGTCGCGCCGTCGATCTCGCGCGCCTGAAAGACGGGAATCTGGCGGCGGTAGGGCTCGCCGCCGGCGGTCTGGGCCGTCGACTGCGCGTTGGCGATGTTCTCGGCGATGATGCGCATGCGCGACTGCTGCGCCTTCAGCGCGCTGGCCGCGACGGCCATGGCGCTGTTTCTGGGGGGGACGGGATCGGGCATCGGCTATTCCCTGTCTATCAACGGCCGGGCGCGCGGGCGGCCATGCGGAGCATCTGCATCGACTTCTGATAGAAGCCGATGGCGGCGTCGTAGGACATGCGGCTCTCGGCCATCTTCAGCATCTGCTCCTCGACCACGACGGCGTTGCCGTCGAGCGTGGTCTCGGAGTCCGGCGCGGCGACAGCGTCGAAGCGCGCCCGCTGTCCCGCCGGGGCGATATGCATGGCGCTGGTTCGGGTCATCTGCAGACCGCCGCCGTTGCGCAGAGCGGCGGCGAAGTCCTTCGGCGCGTTGAGATCGCGGCCGACGTAGCCGGGCGTGTCCGCATTGGCCACGTTTTCGGCGATGACGCGCTGGCGCTGGTCCAGCCACGAGAGGCGGCCCTTGATCTGGCCCAGCAGCGGAAGGTCGGTGAAGCCCACGGGCGTCAAAGTCTCCGGGCGCGGATCGCCCACGGTTCGATGGGCAGAAAATGCCGCCTCCATGGTTAATGAGACGTTATCTCAACGAGACGTTAACCATGATCGCAGAAGTCTGACGCGCCGGAATCAGTCTCCGGCGGGGCCCGTCGCATGAACTTCCTCGATCTGCTCAGGGCCGTGTTCGCCCTGGCTTTCACCCTCGGCATCATCGGCCTGGCGGCCTGGGCGGCCCGGCGGTACGCGCCCCAGCTGCTGGCCAAACTCAGCGCCGAGCGTGGCGAACGCCGCATGCAGGTCATGGAAACCCTGGTGCTGGACCCTGCTCGCCGCCTGGTGCTGGTCAAGGTCGACAACGAGGAACGGCTGCTGCTGCTCGGCGAAGGCCGTGAACTGATCGAGCCGCGCGGTCCGGAGTCGGCCCAGTGAGACGGCCGGCGAGCCTGAAGTCCGTCTTCGTCATGCCGACGCGCGACGAGCTGAAGCGCGCGGCCCTGCTGTCCCTGCTGACCACCCTGCTCTGCCTGTGCTGGCCGCTCGCGGCCCTGGCGCAGGACCTCGCCGCCGGGGCCGCCGGCGGCGCCGGCGCGGCGATCAACGTCGACCTGGGCACCGGCGCCGGCCTGACCGAACGGGTCGTGCAACTGGTCGGTCTGATGACCGTCCTGTCGCTGGCGCCGTCGATCGTGATCATGACCACCAGCTTCGTGCGAATCGTCGTGGTGCTGTCCCTGCTGCGGACCGCGCTGGGCATGCAGCAGTCGCCGCCGAACGCCGTGCTGGTCTCTCTGGCCCTGTTTCTGAGCGCCATCGTCATGGCTCCGACGTGGCAGGACGCCTATGATTCGGGCATCCGCCCCCTGCTGGATCAGCAGATGGAGCTGCCTCAGGCCTTCGATGCGGCGTCAGAACCTGTGAAGACTTTCATGCTCGGACAGGTCGATCAGGACGACCTCGCCCTGTTCACCCGACTGTCCAACATCGAGGCCCCGGCGCAGGCCGTGGACCTGCCTCTCCGGGTGGTCACTCCGGCCTTCATGATCAGCGAGTTGAAGCGGGCCTTCGAAATCGGATTTCTCCTTTTCGTTCCGTTCCTTGTGATCGATTTGGTAGTCGCCAGCGTGCTCATGTCCATGGGTATGATGATGCTCCCGCCGGTGGTGATTTCGCTGCCCTTCAAGCTGATCTTTTTCGTGCTCGTGGACGGCTGGAGACTGGTCGCCGGCAGCCTCGTGGAGAGCTTCCAACGGGGATCCGGCACAGGGTAAATCCCCAGCCCGTGGGGGTTACAGCGGCGATCCCGCTTGCCATCCCGAGAAAAAGCGGCGTTGATCCGTCCGTCATCGCCCTTGAATTGGGGGGCGAGCTTCAATCGGGAAACGACCCACAATGACCACTCAAGCCGAACTCATCGCCGCCGTCGCCAAAGACGCGGGCGTCAGCCAAGCCGACGCCGGCCGCGTCCTGGAAGCGATCGTGAAGAACATTCACAAGTCGCTGACCTCGGGCGGCGACGTCCGCATCTCGAACCTCGGCGTGTTCGACACCGCTGCCCGCGCCGCGCGCGAAGGCCGCAACCCCGCCACCGGCGCGACCATCAAGATCGCCGCCTCGAAGGCCGTCCGCTTCCGCGTCTCGAAGCCGCTGAAGGACGCCGTCAACGGCTAAGCCATTCGGTGATGGAGCCTGACGGCTCCGTCGCCAGGGCTATTCAGGGACGGGCGGGTGTCGCAGGGCGATTCCCGCCCGTTTTCTGTCTGAGCTCGGCCTTCATCTCATTGACCCAGCCGGCGAAGGTGTCGGCCGAGGCGCTGAGCGCGGCGAAGTCGCCCACCGAGGCCATGCCGTCCGGGCCGTCCAGCGCGATCGACAGGGCGACCTTGGACCGGGCTCCGGCCACGTACGGGCGATAGTTGCGCGACAGCCGGCCCAACGCGGCCGTGTCATGAGCCAGCGAATAACCGACCCCGGCCCGGATCAGCCGGGCTTCCTCGTCCTGGGTCAGGGCCGCCGGGTTGCGATACCGCTCCCCCATCGCCGCCTCGTACAGGGCCGCCGCGCCGCCCCAGTTCTCCTGCTTCCAGAAAATCTCGGCCTTCACGGCCTTGGCGTCGGACGAGGCGTCCGCGCCCAGCACTTCCAGCGCATGATCGTAACGACCCAGGCTCATCAGGGCCCGCGCCTCCAGCGCCCGGCGCTCAGCGTTCAAGGGCGTCGGCAGCAGGGTCGAGCGCGAGCTCCAGATCGCCTGCAGCGCCTGCTCGGGCTGGCGATCCATCAGATAGACGGTGGCCAGATCGGTTGCGACCTGAGCCTTGGCGACACCTTCCAGACGGCTGTCGACCTGGTGCTTCAGCAGTTCGGCGGCCTGATCCAGCAGGTCCACGTCGATCAGGCGGCGAGCCAGGCGGCGAACCATCTCGTCGCCGTCGGCGCCGATGGGGGTCAGTTCGCGGAAGTCGTAGAACAGGCCCAGCGCCTGCACCGGCTGCAGGCCGTCGGCGCCGCCTTCGAGGAACAGCATGCGGAAGGCGTTGTTCAGGTCGGTCGACAGGTCCGCCGCGCCCGGCAGGCGGTTCATGCGGCCGCCGGCGCCCTTCAGGGCCGTCAGCGCCTCGCGATACAGCCCCTGCGACAGGTACAGCTTGCCCAGCTGGCGGATGACGGCCAGCTCGGTGGCGTCGCCGCGCCAGCGCCAGCGCAGGGCCTCCAGCTCCTTGGCCGCCTCGTCCGGCTTCATCGTTCCGCGCTCGAGCGACAGGCGGATCAGGCCCAGCTTGGCGGGAACGGCGACATTATCCAACGGCGCGCGGCCGACGGCGCGATAGACGGCCAGCGCGCGGTCGCCCATGCCGTCCTGCTCGAACAGCCGGGCCTGCACATTGCGGGCGGCCAACTGATCGGCGGCGGGCGCGTTCTGGCTGAAGGCGTAGTTCAGCAGCGCGCGCGCGGCTTCCGGGTCGCCGCTTTCCAGCGCGGCCTCGGCATGGGCTGCACCGAAGCGGGCGCGCCAGATCGGCGGGAAATCGTCGACGGCTCCAGCGCCGGCGCTGAAGGCCTGACGCGCGGCCGCCCAGTCGCCCTGCTTCGAAGCGATATAGCCACGCCAGACGGCCGAGGCCGGGTCACCGGCGACGGCGGCCGAGGCGAAATCGCCCTGGGCCTCTTCCAGACGGCCGATGGAGGCGCGGGCCGCGCCGCGCAGACCGCGCACCTCGGGCTCGCCGGCCATGTTCGGCGCCTGGGCCACGATGGCGTTCAGCACGCCGATGCCCTCATAGGAGAGGCCAGAACCGACCAGAAAGCGGGCGAAGGCCATGCGCGCCTCGATCGGGGCGCGGGGATTCTCTCCGGCGACGGCGGACTCGGCGCCCGCCGCGTCCTGAAGTTCGCGATAGCGAGCGGAGAAGGTGGCGTGGCCGGTGCTCTCCCAGCCCTCGACGATGAGGCCGGGATACTTGGCCTTGCGCGGCGCGCCGGGCTCGTCCTCGGCGGCCTCCAACGCGGCCGAGGGCGCCGACAGGGTGAGGCCGCCCGGCCGGCTCAGGGTGACCAGGTCGCCGTCCGCGCGGATGGCCAGGTCGGACACCAGGGTCTCGACCGCCAGACCGTGCGCGGTCGGCAGCAGAGTCATGTCGAGGCTTTGCCGGCTGTCGGCGAAGCCCTTGCCGGGCGCCAGCGCCGTGACGGCGGCGAAGCGATCGCCGGCCATCGGATCGGTCAGCCAGATGGCCTTGGTCGCCCCGGCCATGCGCGCGACGAGCGCGGGCTCGCCCGTGTCGTCGCGATCGACGGTGACGCCGCCGGCGGACGCCGCGGGACCGCCGATGCTGACCGTCCAGGTCGAACCGTTCGAGGTCGCCGACACCCGCAGGGCGCGCGGCGCGGCGATGCGGACGGCGACGTGGTCGGGACCGGCGGTCCAGTGGGCGCCGGTGGCGGGGCCCAGCGCCTTGGCTCCACCCATGTCGAGACGGGCGGGGGTGTCGAACACCACCCACACCGCGTCGCCCCGGCGGAAGACCGCGGCGCCGACCGGCTGTTCCCACTTGAAGTCGAGGCTGACCTTCTCGGGGCTGACGTGCGAGACCACCGGCACGACGGCGGCCTGGGCGGACGCCACCGGCGCGGCCGGCGCTTCGGGAGCCGTGGCGTACAGGTTGACGAAGACCGCGCCATCGGCCGATCCGGTGCGCACATCAGCGCCTTCGGCCAGGGTCAGGATCAGTTCGGTGCCGCCGCGCACGGCGCGGGTCTCGACCTTCTCCACCCCGCGCGGCGGATCGACCCGCAGGCGTGAAACGTCAGGAGCGGCGGTGGCGCCGATGCGCACGATGACCGTTCGCCCCTCGCGCCGGATCTGCGATCGGGCGCCGATGACGCCTGCGAACTCTACCCGGGTGAAGGCCTCGTTGGCGCCGATGCGGATGGTGACCGGATCCAGGGCCGCGCCGGCTTCCTGGGCGTAGAGCGGCGCCAGCGGAGCGAGCACGACCGCGCCGGCCGCGGCGGCCGCCACGGTCGACTTCAGGATGCGCTTGCTGGAATGGGCCCCGGACATGCGCGCGCACCCTCGCGCGACGGCTCTTTAAACGCGGTTAACGGATGGTGACCGGAACCCGCCGCGCCACCGGTTTCCACGCCGCGACAAACGGCCCCGGTTGCACCCGTCCTTCAACAGGCCGACATGCAGGCCATCGAGGAACCGGAACGCCATGAGCGACCCTGTCTATCCACCGCTGAGCACCCTGAAGACCGGCCTGCGTTGCCGCTGCCCGCGCTGCGGCGAGGGCCCCCTGCTGCGCGGTTTCCTCAAGATCCGCGACAACTGCCCGAACTGCGGCCTCGACTACAGCTTCGCCGATCCCGCCGATGGCCCGGCCTTCTTCGGCATGAGCCTGGTCGGCGTCATCGGCATGGCGCTGTTCATGTGGTTCGAGTTCACCGTCCACCCGCCGGTGTGGGTGCATTTCGCGGTCACCATGCCGCTGCTGGTCCTCGCTTGCCTCGCCGTCCTGCGTCCGCTCAAGGGCTGGCTGGTGTCGGAACAGTACATCCACAAGGCGGCCCCGCCCGAGTGGGAGAGCATCGGCAAGCACGGCGACGGGTCGAAGTGGCGCTGAGGCCCTAACGCTCCGCCACCGGCAATCCGATCTCGAACACCGCCCCGCCCTCTGACGGCACGAGGTCCAGCGTCGCCTGATTGGCGGCCAGAAGAGCGCGCGCGATCGACAGGCCCAGCCCGGCCCCGCCCTCGCTGCGCCGGGTGGTGAAGAAGGGCTCGAAGATGCGTCGCTCATCCGCGGGCGCCACGCCGGGACCATCGTCCGACACCGACAGGATGACCGCATCGCCCGCGACCCGCGCCGCGATCCGCACGGCGAGCGCGCCCGCCTGACGGCTGTTCTCCAGCATGGTCGAGACCACCACCTCCAGCGTCGCGGCGGGCGCGGCCACTGGCGGCAGGTCCTCCGGCAGATCGAGGGTGATGCTCAGCCCCGGCGAGCAGGCGTCGATAGTCTTCAGCAGGGGCGGCCTCAGGTCGACCGACAGCCCCGCCTCGGGCCGGGCCATGTCGGCGCGGGCCAGATCCATCAGCCGGGTCACCAGTCCCGACAGCCGACGCCCGTCCGCGGCGATGTTGTCCAGGAATTTGCGCCGTCGCGCAGGCTCCATGTCCTCGTGATCCTGCAACAGCTCGACCGCGCCCTGAATGCCGGCCAGGGGCGTCTTGAACTCGTGGCTGACGGCGGCGGCGAAGTCGCGCAGATAGCGGGAGCGGCGCTCCACGGCCTCGGCCATGATGCCGAAATCCTCGTACAGGGTGCGGATCTCGATCGCGGCGGTGCTGGGCGGCGGCGGCACCGTTCCGCCCCCGCTGGCGACCTCTCGCGTGACCCGGCTGAGCACCTCGATCGGCCGGGCGATGCCCCGCGACACCAGCACCGCCAGGAAGGCGATGAAGCCCAGCACCCCGACGATGCCGAGCGCGATCTTGATGCGGTCCTGATAGATGCCCCGGAACAAGGCGCGCGGCGACCGCGAGACCAGGATGGCGCCTTCGACCTGGCCGTTCACCACCACCGGGCGGGCGTGGTGGATGCGCAGGGCCGAGGCGCGGCTGAGCCACTCCCACGAATAGCGCGGATGATAGGCGGCGTTCCGGCGCAGCACCGTCGCGGGGCGCCCGGACAGGGCCGCGCGGACCTCCGGGATATCCTTCCAGCTTCCACCTTCGCCGAAGCCGCGGACCACCACCCCGTTGCGGTCCAGGAAGATGATCGAGGCCAGGGTGGTGCGACTGGTTTCCTGCATCACCGCGTCCAGACGGCGGCCGACGACGACGGCGTCCGGGACCGGCGGGCCGGAAGGGCGAACGGGCGGACGGGCAGGCAGTATCGGGGTCGAGCCCAGGTCGATGGTCGCCGCCTCGGGTTGATACCAGCCGGGGGTCAGCCGCTGCGCCTCGGTCGGCGCGGTCAGCCGCGAGCCTGGCCACAGAGCCTCCGCCGTGGCCGACAGGGCGGCGGTCTGCGCCACCAGTTCCGCCTCGGTCTGGCGCACCAGGGTGTTCTCGTAGACCCGCAGGAAGATTGCCGTAAAGCCGGGCAGAAGGGCCGCGAACAGCAGCACCGACAGCAGGATGGTCCGCAGCCTCAGGGCCGGCCAGTGCCGCCGCACGAACAGCCGGAAGCGCCCGGGCGGCTTGTCACTCACGCCGCCGCGCCGAGGCAGGGCCCGAGCTGGTAGCCGAGGCCCGGCCGGGTCTCGACCACGTCGCCGCCGCCCACCGCCGCGAACTTGCCGCGCAGGTTGCGGACATGGCTGTCGATGGTCCGGTCGGTCATCGCGAAGCCGGGGCCGTGCACCCGGTCGATGATGGCGTCACGGGTGAAGACCATGCGCGGCTGAGCCGCCAGCACCCGCACGATGGCGAACTCGGTCACCGTCAGGGGCACTTCGGACGCGCCCCACGCCGCGCGCCAGCCCTCAGCGTCCAGCGTGAGCCGGCCGTGGCTCACCGCGCCCGACGGCAGGGGGGCCGGGGTGCGGGCCGTGCGCCGCAGGATAGCGGCGACGCGGGCCACCACCTCGCGCGGGCTGAAGGGCTTGGTGACATAGTCGTCCGCGCCCAGCTCAATCCCCAGCACGCGGTCGAACTCATCGTCGCGCGAGGACAGGAACAGCACCGGCACATCGCCCTTGGCGCGCAGACGGCGGCAGGTCTCGATCCCGTCCATGCGGGGCATGTTGATGTCCAGCACCACCAGATCGGACGGATGGGCCTCGAGATCGCTCAGGGCCGCCTCCCCGTCCGCCGCCTCGCGCGTGGCGAGGCCGGCCTTGCGCAGGGCGAAGGTCAGGAGATCGCGGATGTGGGGGTCGTCATCGACCACCAGGACGGTGCGCTGCATGATCGCCATGTTCAGACTCCAGGGGCTGAGGTCAACGGGGCCGAAACGGCCACGGTCGGGGGAGGCGCCGCATCGGACGCGGATGCGGGCGGCGGCGGCGGGCTCAGCCGCCCGTCCCACTCGCGTTCGCCAGGCTTGGGAACCAGCAGAGGCCGATGGGCGGTCAGGGCGTCGATGCGCTGCAGCCGCCGCGCGTTGCGCCAGGTCCAGCCGCGCCATCCCGACTGATCCTCCCGCAGGCGCTCAATCAGGTCACGACGCACCGAGGCGGCGCGGTCGCGCAGCTCCGGATCGTCGGTCGTCTGTTCCAGCTCGACCAGCGACACCAGCGCCGGGGCGCCGAGCTCCCGCAGGTAGCCGAGGTCCAGCTGGGCGCCGGTCCCGTCGATCTCGCGGGCATGCCTGACGTTCCAGGCCGCGGCGACGGCGCCCAGGTCGACCGTGCTGACGACGGCCAGAACCACCAGAGCCAGCTTCACATTGGCGCCGATGAGCCAGTCCCCGTCCTTGTTCCTCAGCAACCGCCAGCAGATCAGCAGCAGGCCGAGGCCGACCATGACCATCCAGATCATGGCCACGAGGCGGAAACGGGTCAGGGCGTAACCCTCGATATAGTCCGCGGTGCGCAGCAGGGACGAGGCGACCAGCACCATGTTCTGCGCGACCCACAGGACCACCAGTCCGCGCACCAGCGGGCGCCGCGCCGTCTCCGATCCGGGCCGCAGGGCCACCAGCACGAACAGGCCGGCCAGCAGCGCCGTCGCGATCAGCGGATAGGCGCCGCGATGGGCGTAGTCCGCCAGGGTCATCTCCCCCGGCAGCGGCGCGCCGCTCCATAGGAAGGCGATGTCCAGTCCGTTCTGAAGCGCGAACAGGACGTTGAAGACCAGCAGGGACAGAGTCACCGAGGCCAGGTTCACGCCCGGGATCCGGCGCTCGCCCAGGGACGGCAGGGCGACCAGCTTGCGATACCAGCGCGGCCGCAGGGTCGTGCCGACCATCACCGCCACGATCCCGCAGCCGATCAGGCGCAGCACCGTCGACCCTGACGGCGCCGGAACCCGCACCGTGTCCAGAACGTCCGCGATCAGGGGATTGGCGCGCGCGAACAGCAGCAGAAAGATCACTCCCCCGGCCAGCGGTAGAGCCAGCACCTTCAGCACGGCCGCCGGCGACACCCGGGCGGGCCTGCGCCGCCGCAACCGCCCCAGCCGGACCAGATCAAGGACCGGCCCGACCAGCGACACGACGCCGTGAATGAACAGACGCTGGGCCCACTGCCAGACGGTTTCGCCCTCACGCACCCGCGCCGACAGGACCGCGATGGTCAGCATCAGGCCGAACAGCAGCCATGACAGGGCATCTGGCCGCTCGATCATCACCGCCGCCATGATTCCCGCCGCGACCACGGCGGACAGAGCCCGGCGGTCCCGCATCATCCCCTTCCGGACCAGCAGAACGCCGCCGATCCACGCCGCCGCGAACCCGCCGACGACCGCGCCCCACGGAAAGGACTGGAAGAACAGGGCGTCCGCCAGAACGGCCAGGCCGGCGGCGACCCCGACCTTCAGCCAGAACGACGACCGCGTGAATGGATGAATGCTGAGCATGGGCCTCCCCTCGATGAGGCGGCCTTTGTCGCGCGGCGCGGTTCAGCCGTGCGGGGCGGCCCGGGGAGCTTCGGCGCAAACGGCGTGCAGAAGCGGTGCAGCCCCTCATCGGCCGGACGCCCTGTCAATCACAGGTTGAGCGCACCCATCCGCCCGATAGATCAGTTTGAGCGCTGCACAAGAATATATTCCTGCATACGTCCGTTTCTGACGCACCCCCATGATAGGATTTATTTCCTGTCCGTTCTGGGCAGGTCTATCGACGGAGGGACACTTGCGAACACCCATTCACATCCTCGCCTGTGCGGCGATCCTGCTCACGGGATCGGCGGCGGCGGCCCAGACCACACAGACCTATCGGTATGACGCCAACGGGCGGCTGACCGCGGCGATCAACGCCGGACCGACGTCGTCGTTCTCGAACTACGCCCTCGATGACGCAGACAACCGGAACTCGCGCGCCAACTACACCATCACAGCGCCGGTGACGGCCTACCGTCTATCCAGCGGCGAGTTCCTGCTTCCCGGTCAGCAACTGATCTCGGCGGATGGCCGCTTCGCCCTGAAGGTCCAGCAGACCGGCGACCTCGCCCTCTGGTTCGGTTCGACCCTGCTCTGGTCCAACGGAACGGCGACCGGCAGGTCCCTGTACTTCAGGCTGGAATCCAACGGCGTGGCCACTCTGCGGGATTTCGCGGACGCCGGGCTCTGGGCCACGCCAGCGGCCGGCGCCAACGCCACCCTCACCCTCCAGAACGACGGCAACCTGGTCCTCAAGACCAGCGGCGGGTCGGTCGTCTGGCAATCCAACACCTGCTGCCACTGAAAGGCGCAAACCCATGAAAATGAGACACAAGACATGGCTGTTCGCAGCCACATCGGCGCTCGCCCTGGCCGCGGCTGGAGCGGTGAATGCGCAATCGGGACCGCTCCCTCCTGAGCACTATACCCTCGATCCCCGCGGCGTGGATCTGGTCAGCGGGGAATGGCATCCCGGCGCCGCCCCCTTGTCCATCGGCCCGGCGGATACGGGTCTGAGCTCGGGCCATGTGCGGCTGGAGAATGGCGGCTGGTGGGACCGGAGCTACGGGGGCGTCCGCAACAGCGGGATTGGCGTCGACCCAATCGTCACCGTGGAGGGCGTCAGCGAAGTCTTCACGTCGGTCGGCGTCATGCAGTTCGCGCCGAAGGAGAACACCGGTTCGACCCTCGTCTACCATGGCACGGCCGGCGCCTACACCTACACGCGCAGTGACGGCACGGTCTATGAGATGGGGCTGACCCGGATCCCGAACGCCGAATTCGAAGGCGTGGTCAAGCGACGGATCGCTCCGAACGGGATGGTGACGACCTATAACTACAAGACCCAGTACTACTGCGCCGAGTGGAACGTATACGAGCAGTGCTCACTCACTCTCGATGTTCAGCGTCTCCAATCTTACGAGACCAATACCGGATATCAGATTCACTACGACTACGCTGAAAACGCCGACGCCAGCCTTCCCGAATGGAGCACCGTCCAGAAGGTCACCGCCATCAATCTGGCCGTCGACTATTGCGCGCCCACCGCGGACACCTGTTCCGGACTGACCCGACCCTGGCCCAGCGTGGCCTTTTCGACGGCCAATCCCGCGCCCGGCGTCACAGACCAGGTCTTCACCGATCAAAACGGCGTGCAGACGCGCTACCGCAAGACCGGCAAGGAAGACGGCTCCCTGTTTGAGTTGCTGTACGGTTCCGACCCGGATCCGCTGATTTCGGTCAACGAAAATCTCGACGGCCTGGTGACCTCCGTCACTGACGCCAGCGGGACCTGGGACTACGGCTTCTCCACCGCGGGCGCGATCCGCACCACCATCGTGGAAGGCCCTCTGGATCAGAAAACGACCGTCGTGTCCGACCTGACCATCGGCCGGGCGACTTCGGTCACCCAGGCCACCGGTCCTTCGACGAACCGCGCCTGGACCTATGCCTACAACGCCGGCCTGCGTCTGCAATCGATGACCAATCCCGAGGGCGATTCCGTCGACCTCGCCTACGACGGTCGCGGCAACGTCACCCAGGTGACCCGCAACGCCAAGCCCGGCTCGGGCCTGGCCGACATCGTGACCAGCACGGCCTACCCCTCGACTTGCGCCAACCCGGTGACTTGCAACCGACCGACCTCGAGCACCGACGCCAACGGCGGGGTGACGGACTACAGCTGGGACGGCACCCACGGCGGCCTGCTGTCGGTGACGGCGCCCGCGCCCTCGACCGGCGCGGCCCGTCCGCAGACCCGCATCGCCTATGCGGCGCAGACGGCCCAGTACAAGAACAACGCCGGCGTCATCGTGGCGGCGCCGACCTCGGTCACCCTGCCGGTCGAGATCTCGGCCTGCGCGACGGGGACCAGCTGTGATGGCGCGGCCAATGAGGTGCTGACCACCCTCGCCTACGGCTCCGCCGGCGTGGCCAACAACCTGCAGGTCTCGTCGATCAGTCGGGGTTCGGGGACCAATCCGGCGATGGCCGTCACGGCGATGACCTACACGGCTGACGGCGACGTTCAGACGGTCGACGGTCCCCTGTCCGGAACCGCCGACACCACCCGTTACCGCTATGACGACCAGCGGCGGAGGGTCGGCATGGTCGGCCCCGATCCGGACGGCGGCGGCGCCGGTCTGAACCGGGCTCAGCGCATCACCTACGGCGAGCATGGCCAGATCCTGTCGACCGAGGTCGGCACGACCGCAGGCTACAGTGATACGGATTGGGCCAATTTCGATCCGACCCTGAAGACCACCGCCGCCTATGACGCCTTCGAGCGTCCGGTGGAGGTGCGCCAGATGTCGGATGCGAACGTGGTCTCCGGCGTGCAGCAGACCACCTATGACGCCGCCGGGCGACCGTCGTGCGTGGCGATCCGGATGAACCCGGCGACCTACGGCGACCTGCCCTCGTCGGCGTGCACCGCCGCGGCGGACGGCGCGTATGGCTCCGATCGCATCGTGCGGACGACGTACGATGCGGCGGGCCGACCTATCACGGCCACCTCGGCCTACGGCACGAGCGAGGCCGCAACCGAGAGCGTCACCTATACCGCCAACGGCCAGACCGCCTCCCTGACCGACGGCCAGGGCAATGTCTCGGTCATGGAGTACGACGGCTTCGACCGCATGGCGAAGCTTCGCTACCCCAACGCCGTCGGCGGCGGGACCTCGACGACCGACTATGAGCAGACGGTCTACGACGCGACGGGCCGTCCTTACAGCGCCCGGAACCGGGCGGGCGACGTGACCTATTTCGGTTATGACGCCCTGAACCGGTTGGTCACCCTGAACCTGCCGTCCGGCACGCCGGACGTCACCTCCGGCTACGACAACCTGGGCCGGGTGATCAGCACGGGCGACGCCGCGATCACGGTCAACACGACCTGGGACGCCCTGTCCCGCCCCGTCAGCGAGGCCTCCAGCGTCATCGGCGCCATGGCGTACCAGTATGACGCCGCGGACCGGCTGACGCGGATCGAATGGCCTGACGGTTTCGCGGCGAACTACAGCCACGACGTCTACGGCGCGACCACGGCGATCGAGCAGCAACCGGCGGGCGGCAGCGCCAGCCAGATCGCGGCTTACACCTGGAACGATCTGGGCCAGCCGACCGGCGTCAGCCGGGCGGGCGGCGCGGGCGCGGCCACGACCCGCAGCTATGACGCCTGGGGCCGGATGACCAGCCTGGCCCACGACGCCACCGGCTCGTCCAACGATGTGACCTTCGGCTTCAGCTATAATCCGGCGGGTCAGATCGTCGGCCGGACCGTGTCGAACGACGCCTACATCTATGGTGCCTCGGCGACCGGCACGACCGCCTACACCGTCGACGGCCAGAACCAGCTGGACACTATCGACGGCACCGCGGTCACCCACGACAGCCGGGGCAATGTCACCGGCGCCCTAGGGAAGACCTGGGGCTATGACGACGTCAACCGCCTGACCTCGGCCAGCGCGGGCGCGGGCGCGGCGACCTTCACCTTCGATCCGATGAACCGTCTGGCGACCTCGACGGTCGGCGGCGCCTCGACCCGGCGGCAGTATGCCGGCGATCAGCTTGCGGCCGAGTACAATGTCGGCACGGGCGCCCTGACGCGGCGCTACATTCCGGGTCTCGGTCTGGACGACGTGGCGGCGGCCTATGACGGGTCGGGCG
Organism: Brevundimonas sp. GW821-FHT12C05; assembly: GCF_058807475.1. NCBI lineage: Bacteria > Pseudomonadati > Pseudomonadota > Alphaproteobacteria > Caulobacterales > Caulobacteraceae > Brevundimonas > Brevundimonas sp. GW821-FHT12C05. The sequence continues at coordinate 27,188 of NZ_JBXAQS010000005.1, read as the reverse complement.
TGTCGAACCGCAGCTGGCAGCTGGCCGATGAGCGGGGCTCGGTGATCGCCCAGTCGGGCGCGACCGGCGCCGTGTCGGCGATCAACACCTACGACGAATACGGAGTCCCGGCTTCGGGCAACACGGGCCGTTTCCAGTATACCGGCCAGCAATGGCTGCCGGAGGCAGGCGTTTATCACTATCGCGCGCGAGCCTACCTGCCGCAGGTCGGGCGGTTCCTGCAGACGGATCCGATCGGGTATGAGGCCGGGGCCAACCTGTATGCCTACGTGGGCGGGGATCCGGTGAATCGCATCGATCCGATGGGGTTACAAGACAAGGCGGCCGGCGAAATAATTTCCCAGGGTGAATGCTTTAGAAGGGGGGGATGGCTGCTAGGCAACTTCGACAAGGCGTCAAACTTGGAGATTTGCGAGAGAATGGGCAGTTATTCTTCCGGTTACTTTGGTAGCTGGAGCAGCATATTTTCCAACATGTTTCTTGATCCGTCTGGGGGCGGAGATGCGTCATCCGTCGATTGCTCGGCCGGAAATCGCGCTGGAAAAATCGCAACTGCAACACAAGTCGGCGGCTGGGCTCAAAGCACGGCTATCGCATTTATCGAAACAGCAGACTATCCTAGCAGCGCCTTTGTTCCTCTATCTCTGCTATTTACTGGCGTAAATACTATCGCAACCTATCAGACGAGCCGAGAGCGAGGACAAAGCATGGATGTATCGCTTGTGAACGCCGGACTCCCAGTACTGGGATCTGCATTGGGTGGAGCGATCGGAGGCGCGGCAACGGCCGAAACCATCTTTGGCACTCCTCTCGGAGCGCTCGCAGGAGGATTTGCCGGAGAATATGCAGGCACAAAGGGAGCCGATAGATTTGAAGCATTCAGAGGACAACAATGCAGTGATTGAATCTGAATCTTTTTACTACAGGCGAACTGTTATTGCGAAAAATTACGCAATATTATTGGCAATGATGTATGTTCTATTTTCATACAAATCACTGCCAACGACCTATTTCAACGCCCTGAAAACTCCGCCAGGTTTGGTTTTGGTCTACATCATTGGGGCAGCCCTCGTGGTTGCACTAATTCAGAAAACCCCCACTTTAGTACGGGCAGTATTGAGAATACCGGCAGTGGAGTTTGACGGCCAAAGGCTCCTGGTAAGGGGGTGGGACACCCATTCTCTGCGAATTGAAGCCGCCACCCCGTTTGACTACCAAGTGAAACAGAACCCCGAACGAGTGTCCGTCTTTTCAAATGGAAAGAAATGGGCGGTCATCCCTCTCGGCCAGATAGATGGACCGTCATCTGTCATTCGGCTCCTGGAAAGACTGGCCCAACCTGATCACACCGCCTGAGCGCTGCGATCATGGCAGGCCGAAACCCTGGCGACCCCGGCAGGACTCCAACCTGCAGCTGAGATACGGGGCCATGGCCGGGTGAACTAGAGAAGCGCGACTGAGACAGGGCGGCGGGTATTTCTTCCCGCCGCCCCTTTTTCTTGCTCGGACGCCAGAGACATCATCGCGCTCGACGACGGACACCGGCCTGCGACACGGTCCGGAGCCACCCAAGGTCATAAAGCCGGTTTAACTGGCCCCCACCCCACGCGGGTCCCTACCAAGCCCGAGCACAGTTCTTCGGGCCTCTCATGCTGCCTACCCTGTTCAACTCGGACCCGACGCCCCGGTCGGCTGGGCCGGCCGCTAACGCGGCCCCGCGCTCCCGACATTGACGGTCGCCGGGCAACCCAGGCCGCCCTCGTTGCTGATCAAGCCGACTTCCGCGACCGACACCCGCTGGGGCCCCGCCGATCGAAGCGAGAACGGGGTTTCCAAAGCCGCGACACCCGAACCGTCCCCGTCGAAACAGGACAGCGGAATCCGGATCGAGCGCCAGACGCCCGGCCGCGCATCGTTCAGAAGCGGCGCGATGCTGGCGCGCTGCCCGCCGAAACCGAGCTCCAACGGTCCGGAGAGCGGCGCATCAAGACGGATCGAGAACGCCAGAACCATGTCGCCGTTACGCTGGCGCGACAGATCGACGGGCGGGCCCGTGATCAGAGCTTCCGCCGGTCCGCTGAACGTCAGGCTGATCGCGCTTTCCTGCGCCGCGCCGTCCGTCGGCCGGACCTGCACGGCGCCCCGGGGGCTGGTCGCCGCCAGAATGGCGCCCACCCGGCTGTCGCCGCCCTCGTCCCGCAGCATCAACGACCAGGGCGACTGGACGCGGCCGTCGGTGAAGTAGCGATCGACATTGTTCCGGCTGACGGTCACGCCAGGGTCCTCGGAAAGCGCGCCGGTGTGGACCGGCGCCGCATAGCCGAGGCCGTAGCCATAGACGAACTGCGGCGCATAGCCCGGCTCGCCCACGTTCAGGACGTCCTGACCCGCATCGCGCGGCCAGGAGAAGGACAGGCGGCCCTTGAAGTCGAACGGCGCGCGACCGTCGGGGCCCGCAACCAGGACATCGGCCACGCCGGCCCCTTCCGTGCCGGGCAGCCAGGCCGCGACGAAGGCGTCCGAAGCGTTGATCTCCGGGTTGGTCCACAGCGGGCGCCCACTCAGGAAGATCGAGACCGTCGGAATGCCCGCCGCCTTGTAGCGGCGCAGCAAGGCCAGCGGCCCCTCGGGTTCGAAGTCCAGGGTTTCGATATCGCCCTGGAATTCGGCGTAGGGCGTTTCGCCGAACACGACGATGGCGACATCCGGCCGGGCGTCCCACGATCCGTCCGCGCTCAGTTCGGCGACGCCGCCGCTCGCCTTCACCGCGGCCTCGAGCCCCGCCCAGATCGAGACGCCGCCAGGGAAGTCGGCGTTGGTCGTGTCGGCGCCCTGCCAGGTCACCGTCCAGCCGCCGGACGCCTGGCCGATGGAATCGGCGGCGTCGCCCGCGACGAGGACCCGCGCGCCCGGCCGGATCGGCAACACGCCCTCATTCTTGAGCAGAACGAGGGACTTCCGGACCGCCTCGCGCGCCAGGGCGCGATGCTCGGCCGAACCGAAGATATCGGCGCGTCCCTCGAGCGACCGATCCCGATCGAAGACCCCGAGCTTGATCTTGACCCTCAGGATGCGCCGCACGGCGTCATCGATACGGGCGGTCGGGATCTCCCCCGCCCGCGCCTGCGCCAGGGTGTTGACGTAGAGGTTCCGCCAACTGTCCGGCGCCATGAACATGTCCAGCCCGGCGTTGATGGCTTCGGGGCAGCTTTCGTTGCTGCAGCCCGGGATCTGGCCGTGGGCGTTCCAGTCCCCGACGACGAAGCCCTCGAAACCCATCCGCCCCTTCAGGACATCCGTCAGCAGCGAGCGATTGCCCGTGATCTTCACGCCGTTCCAGCTTGAGAAGGACGCCATGACCGTCAGGACGCCGGCGTCGATGGCCGGCACATAGCCTTGGGCGTGGATGGCGACGAGTTCGGATTCCGGGATCGCTGCGTCGCCCTGGTCGACGCCGTCCGTCGTGCCCCCGTCCGCGAGGAAATGCTTGGCCGATCCCGCGATGTGATCTGGCGCGAGAGGACGGCCCGCCGCCAGCTCGCCCTGCAGACCGCGCGTCATGGGTCCCGCGTAGCTGGAGACGATCTCCGGGTTCTCGCCGTAGCCTTCGTACGCCCTGCCCCAGCGATCATTGCGCGGCACGGCCAGTGTCGGGCCGAACGTCCAGTCCGCGCCCGAGGCGGCGACCTCCTGGGCGGTGGCGGCGCCGATCCGTTCGATCAGGTCCGGATCGCGCGTGGCCCCCAGGCCGATATTGTGGGGAAACAGGGTCGCGCCGACGATGTTGTTGTGGCCGTGAACAGCGTCGATCCCGAACATCAACGGAATGGCCGCGCCCGAACGGTTCGCCGCGGCTTGGCGGAAGGCTCGGGACAGGGCCACCCAGGCCGCCAGGGGCGCCCGTTCGTTGGCCCCCGGAGCCGAGTTTCCGCCCGCCAGGATCGATCCGATTGGATAGGTCGCAAGGTCGGCCGGCGTGATGGAGCCGATGTCGGCCTGGATCAGCTGGCCGACTTTCTCCTCGATCGTCATGCGGGCCAGCAGGCCGTCGATCATGGCCTCCGTGCGCGCGTCCGTGATCGCCGCCGGGCTGGCCGCCACGGGCCATACAGCGGGATCGGCCACGGCGCTCCGGACATCCTGGGCTCGGGCCGCCACAGGCGCACAACCCGAAAGAACGGCCGCCAGGGCGGCGGCGCACAGAAGCGTTCGGCGGGAGACGGACATGCGGAACCTCAAGACGACGCGATACTGAAAAAAGCGACGACGCGCCCCGATGGACGCGCCGCCCCAGTTCAGGAGATCAGAAGTTGGCGCGCAGGCGCAGGCCGGCGGTCCGCGGCTGGTTCAGGAACAGGACGTTGACGACCTGATCGGACACCAGTTGCTTTTCGACGACGGTCTCATCGAACAGGTTGTTCACATAGCCCTCGATCCGATAGCGGCCGCTGGAAGGTTCCCAACCGGCGCCGATGTTGACTGTGACATAGCCCTCCTGACGCGCCCAGAAGCCGCCCGTGCGGGCGTCGGTGCTACGCAGATACGGGCTCGCCAGGGGCGCGGTCGGGTTGATGGTGGTTCCCGCGACAGATGCCTTGAAGGCGTCGTAGGCCGCCTGCCCCGCCGCATCCGTCGGCCGCGCGGTGAACTGGATCACCGGCAGCTCGTTGTAGATGTTGAGGTAGTAGGACGAGCGATAGTTGGCCAGCAGGTGGAAGTCCGCCCGCCCTCCGAACAGATCGACCGTCTGCTGCAGGTGGGCGTTCAGGTTCACCTTGGACACGTTCGGCAGCTCATTGCCGCCGATATCGACGTTGAAGTTCGGCGTGCCGTCGCCGTAGTCGGTGCCCCGGGTGTCTGTCAGCGCGCCCTCGTCCGCCTTGGCGTCGATGTAGGCGCCGATGAGGTCCAGACGCATGCCGAACGGCAGGTCGAACCGGGTTTCGATCTCGAAGCCCTGGATCGTCGATTGGGCGACGTTGATATTCTGCTGCGAGAAGCCGGCGCTGGCGCCGCCGGGGCCGGTGCCGAGGGACACCAGCGTCTGGAACACCTGGTCGGCGTAGTCGTAGAGGAAGATGTTGGCGTTGACGTCGATCCGGCCGCTCGCGGGGCGGAAGGTGTTCTTGGTTCCCAGTTCGAAGAGCGTCACCGATTCCGGGGCGAACGTCGGCGCCGTCGACACGCCGTTGATGACGATGGTGTCGTTGAAGCCGCCGGACTTGTGGCCCGTCGAAATGGCTCCGTAGAACAGATTGTCGTTCGTCAGGTCGTATTCGAAGCCGACGCGATAGTCGCTGAACGAGTCCTCGTACGAACCGACCTGCTCGCCCGGCGCCGAAATCTGGAAGAAGCTATGCTGGCCATTGGGCGGGCAAACCTGGCCGCCGTAGGACGGCTGGGTGTCCGGACGATTGACGCAGGTTCCATTCGGCCGGGAGCCGTCGGCCACGCCGGCGATCTGGTCCAGGAAGGTGTCGCGCGCGCCGGGGGTGAACGCCTCCAGGAAATACCGGGCCGCGGCCTGGTTGTCGCCCGGCGTCGGCGGCGCATAGGTCGATCGGCCGGTGAAGTTGGGACGGAAGCCCTCGGTGCCGATACGCGTCGTGAAACAGCAGCCGAAGCCGTCCGATCCGAGACCGAGCACCCAGTTGCCCCCGACGCCGCGCCGGGACTTGTTCTCCTCGGTGTAGCGATAGCCGGCCTTCAATCGCAGCTGATCGGTGACCGGATAGGTGATGTCGACATAGGCCGCGAAGGAGTCGGACTGAACGTCCGGGAAGGTGAACTCCGTGCCCGAATAGAACTGGCCCTTGTCGACCAGGGACAGGAAGCCGACCTGCTGGCTTTCCTTGAAGTAAAACAGCCCGGTCGACCAGACCGTCTCGGCGCCGGGCGCGGACGACAGGCGCAGTTCGTGGACGTCGGATTCCGACAGGGTCAGCCAGTACTGCGTGCCGAAATTGTCGTAGTCGACGTTGGCCGCCCCATAGCCCGGACGCACCACGCCCTCGTTGGATGCGTTGACCTGGTAGTAGTCCACGCTGCGGCGGCTGCCGGTGTATTCCAGCACCGCGGGACCGAAGTCGTAGGACGCGTTCAGCGCCAGGCCCCAGTTGTCATTCTCGACCAGGCCTTGCGGGCCGCGATAGAGGACCTCGCGCAGTTCCAGCTGATCGGGCGTGCCGCCGTTGACCAGGCCATTGCGGATGTTGGTCGCGGGATAGCCCGTGCCGCGCTCGGATTCGAAGTCGCCCATGAAGGTCAGGCGGAAGCGGTCCGTGGGCTGATAGAGGTAGGTGGCGCGCGCCGAAAACAGCTGCTGTTCACCGGTCGGGTCCAGGTTCTGGTCGTTGCCCACGTTTTCATAGGCCGTGCCGCGATCCACGCCGTACACCGCCAGACGCAGGGCCTGATCCTCGCCGATCGGCATGTTGACGGCGGCTTCGTATCCGGTCGTTTCCAGCGTACCGACTTCACCTTGGGCGAAGCCTTCGAAGACGCCCAGTCGGGGCATGTTCGGAATGATGTTCAGCGTGCCGGCGACGGCGTTGCGACCGCGCAGCGTACCTTGCGGCCCCTTGGCCACCTCCACCCGCGCGAGATCGAAGAACAGCCCGCCGAGACCCCGAGGACGCGGAAGATAGACGCCGTTCAGATGGGTCGCCGCCGAGGGATCGCCCAGTTCGGTGTTGTTGGCCGTCCCCACGCCCCGGATGTAGATCTGGACGTTGCCTTCCTGGTTGGAGATGGACAGGCCGGGAATGGCGGACTGAAGGTCCTCGATCTGGTCGATGCCGACCGCGCGCAGGTCCTCGCCGGTGATGACCTGGGCGACCCCGGCGTAGTTCTGCAGGGTTTGCTCGCGCCGTTCAGCGGTGACCACGACTTCCCCGATTTCGGTGGCCTCGTCCTGTCTTTCGGCGGGCGCGGGAGCGGTCTGCGCCTGGGCCGCGCCGGCGGTGACGGCCAGAGACGCGCAGCCGAGCAGAAGCGAACGTTTGAACGTAGTCATGGTCTTCCCTCCCCGTGGACCCTGTTCACCAGGATTCCATCATACCGACGCGCTCACAGGCCCGCCCGTTTCCTCACGTCAAACTGTTCAGATTTGACAGCGCTGTCAATCTAATTTGACAGCGCTGTCACAGAACCGTCCATCAGACAGCCGGATGCGTCGAGAACCGGTCGACAAGGGTATAGTCCACCCGTTCCGCATGCCCCGGCCGCCCGGCCGACGACGGAAGCAGCAGCCGGGTGGCGGCGGCGGCCATCTCGGCCACGGGCTGACGGATGGTGGTCAGGGGCGGCGTGCTCAGCATGGCGCTGGGGGTGTCGTCGAACCCGCAAACCGCCAGGGCGGCGGGCGTCGCGACGCCGAGCGCGGCCGCGGCGTTGAGCACCCCGAGGGCCATGTCGTCATTGCTGGCGAAGATGGCGGTCGGGCGCTCCGTCTGGCTGAGAATGGCGGTTCCCGCCCGGCGCCCCGAATCGAAGGTGAAGTCGCCTTCGACGATGAGGCCGGGGTCGATCTTCAGACCATGCCGTTCCATCGCCGCCTCGAAGCCTTCCCGGCGCTTGCGGCTCGCGGCGTAGCTGCCCGGTCCGGTGATGAAGCCGATCCGGCGGTGCCCCAGCGCGATCAGATGGGCGGTCATATCCTCAGCCGCCTGCCGGTCGTCCATGAACACCCGCATGCCGCGGTCCAGGTCGACCTCGGCGCCCAGCCGCACGAAGGGCGTGCCGTTTCGTTCGAGAATCTCGAGCACCCGGGGATCGTCCGAGTTCGGCGGCGTCAGCAGCACGCCGTCCGGCTTCAACGAGCGCAACAGGGCCAGAAGCCAGGACTCCAAGCTCGGCGATCCATAGTCCACCAGCTCGACCATCAGGTGGTAGCCGGCCTTGCGGCATTCGACGAGCGCGCCGTACTCCAGCCGGCTGAGGTAGTCGTTGCCGCGCCCGCTGCGCCAGTGCTCCAGGGTCAGTTCCGCGTCCACGAAGGCGGCGATCAGATAGGAGGACGCGCCCGCCAAAGCGCGAGCCGACAGATTGGGCCGGTAGTCGAGGGTCTCGACGGCGGCGAGCACCTTGGCCTCCAGCTTGGCGCTGACGTTCGGTCCACGGTTCAGGACGCGAGACACCGATTTTATGGAGACGCCCGCAAGGGCGGCGACATCGTAGATCGTCGCGGTCATCGTGGCGGCAGTCTCCCCGGTGACGGGGTCCAGTGGTCCGTCAGCGAGACTGATATGCGATCTTCGCCGCGTATCACGCAAGATTTCGCTCGCTCCACAAATCGACATTGGCCACTGTCCGCGCACCATGAAGGCCGTCCAAGACCTTGAGGGCGGTCCCGCAGCCCCCGTCGGAGCCGGCTTCATCGCCGTCCTGACGCTGGCCTATGTCGGCGCCTTCATCGCCTTTGTCCCCCTGCTGTCCCTTCTGGTGCCGCTGCAGGCCCAGAGCCTGGCTCCGACCGACAAGATCGGCCTGCTCAGTCTCGTCACCCTTTGGGGCGCGCTCGTCGCCAGCGTCGCCAACATGACCGTGGGCTGGGCCAGCGATCGAACCCGGCACCGTTTCGGAAAACGCCGTCCGTGGATCATGGCCGGGCTGGCGGGCGTGCTCCTCGCCTATGGGCTCATCGCCGCGGCGCGGAGCCCGTTCGTGCTGCTCTCCGGCGTCATGCTGTTCCAACTGGCCTTCAACATGTTGTTCGCGCCGTTGACCGCTGTCCTGGCGGACCGCGTGCCGGACCGGCAGAAGGGTCGCGTCGCCGCCTTCCTGGGCCTTGGCGCGCCATTGGGGGCAGCCAGCGGCGTGCTGATCACCGCGCCGTTCTTGGCCGACGTCGGAGCGCGGGTGGCCCTGCTCGGCCTGCTGGTGACGGCCTGCCTCCTGCCCTTCCTGCTGACCTATCGCGAAGGCCCGGCGGCCGCGGTTCCGGAGCGGCGGCCCTGGTCTTTCCCCAGGCTTTCGCGTGATTTCGGCTTCGCCTGGACCTCGCGCTTCTGCCTGCAGATCGCCGCCAGTGTCGTGAACGCCTACATGCTGTTCTATCTCGCCGACCACGCCCGCTACGCCGAACAGTTTCCGGGATCGACCGTCGAGAGCGGTCTGGCCAGACTGATCGCCCTGTCGACGGTCCTGGTGGTGGTGTCCGGCTTCCTGGGCGGCCTGGCGTCAGACCGGTGCAACCAGCGCAAGGGCTTCATTCTGCTCGCCGCCGGTCTGATGGCCGCGGGCCTGGCCGTGTTCGCCGGCTGGCCCACATGGCCCGGCCCGCTCATCGGCTACAGCCTCTACGGCGTCGGGTTCGGCCTCTATACGACGGTCGACGCCGCCCTGGTGGCGCAAGTCCTGCCGTCCCGCCGGGACGCGGCCCGCGACCTCGGCATCATGAACCTGACCAACACCCTCCCCACCGTTCTGGCGCCCGGGCTGGTCCTCGTCGCCCTCGGCGCGGACCGTCAGTCGTGGCCGCAACTGATGAGCCTCGTCGCCCTGATCGCCCTTCTCGGCGGCGCCGCCGTGTTGGGGGTGCGGCGGGTGCGCTGATACGAGAGTTGTCCGCCGACCGGGCCGAGCAGCCTTGACGACGGCGGGATCGCGCTGTTGCCCTCCCCCGTCATCTCTAAGGGGCTGCGATGTTTCACCGTTCTGTCCGGCCGCGCGCCCTGCTGCTCCTGTCGGCGGTCCTTCTGCTGTGCGCCGCCGCGCCGCGCCCGGCGACCGCCGCCGATCGACCCACCGCGCGCCAGGCGGCGGAGGCCATGGGCAAGGGTTTCAACCTGGGCCAGATGTTTGACAACAGCCAGCATCCGGCCACGCTGGAGGCCGCGCGCCCCAAGATCGACGCCTATTACGCGCGCGGCTTTCGCGTGGTCCGTATCCCGGTCACCTGGACCGAGGCGATCGACGGCGCGACCCTGGCCGATCCCGCGACTGGCCGACTGAACCGCGCGTCGCCCCGCCTCGCGCAGCTGGAAGCGGTGATCGACTACGCCCTCGCCCAGCCGGGCCTCTATGTGGTGATCAACGCCCACCACGAAAGCGAGCTGAAGGATCACGGGCGCGCGGATGTTCTGGCGCAGTTGTGGACCGACATCGGCACGACCTTCCGGGACCGGGACGGACGACTGATCTTCGAGATCCTCAACGAGCCCCACCTGAGCAATCACGACCCCATGCCGCCCGAAACCCTGCGGGCCATGACCGGACAGGCCTATGAGCGCATTCGTCGGATCGATCCCCGGCGCATCGTGGTCATCGGCGGCAACCAGTGGTTCGGGGCGCGGGAAATGGCCGCGACCTGGCCGAACCTGGACGCCGTGGGCGGCGGCCGCGACCCCTACGTCATGGCGACCTTCCACCATTACAATCCCTGGACCTTCGCCGGCGACAATCAGGGCGACTACGCCGACCCCTGGACCGAGGAGGACATGGCCGGCCCGATGCGGGTGATGGCGGACTGGGCCTCAACGACCGGCGGCGGCATGCCGGTCTTCATCGGCGAATGGGGCGTCGGCTGGAAAACCCGGCTCCCGACCATGAACTGCAACAACATCCGGCTTTGGTACGCCCGCTTCGACGCGGTTCACGCCAAGGCCGCGGGCATGCCCACCGCCGTCTGGGACGACGGCGGCTGGTTTCAGGTCTACGACCACGACACCGAGGCCTTCTCCAGCAATCTCATCGATTGCATCGACGGCGCCTGCGCGTGGGCCGGTGTCAGCCGGTTCAACGAAGACTGCCTCTAGGCAGACCCCGACTTCACGAGCGCCCACGGCCGCGCCGCCCTCGACGGACATGGGCCTGGCTAGAGGGCATTGCGCCGTCAGAGCGGGGTCAGACGTCCTTGCGCAACGACCGGACCCGTCGGAAGTCCGGTCGGCGACCCGCCCTCCGGCTCCACCGAAATCGCCAGAGACGCATCGGCGCTCAGAGGCAGGGTGACCGACATGGCCGCGCTCGCGTCGTCAGGCATCACGCCCAGCGAAACCGGCGCGCCCTCCTTGGGCAGCACCCACAGCTCGTGCGAATGGCCGGGCTGGCCGTCCGGATCGACCGGCGTGACGATCACGCGGTTGCGCTCCTGGTCCAGGGTGATCACGAACAGGACCCGGCCGGTCTCGCTCTGCATTCGCGTACTGGCCAGGATGGGCCGGAGCGCGTCCGGCTGCTGGGACGGCGGCGGGACAGAGCGATCCGGCGTCAACACCACCACGGCGAGGGCGGCCGCCATCGCGGCGGCTACGGCGGTGGCGGCGCGCCAAAGGACAAGGCTGTCCCACCACGGCCCCTGTTCGGCGCGATTGCGCGGCAACCGTCGCGCTATGCCGGTCCAGACCGCCGGGGACGGCGTGACGGGCGCGACGCTATCGATCAGAGGGGTCAGCCTGTTCTCCCACGCGACGACGGCGGCCGCGAACGACGGATCGCCATCGACGCGGGCCGCGGCGACCGCATGAGCATCGCCGTCCAGCAGGCCGATGACGAACTCGGCGGCCACCAGGTCCGCTTCGTCGCCCGGCGTGAGATCCAGCGGCAGGTCAGACATGGGCGTCACCCAGGCAGGCGCGCAGGCGCAACAGCGACCGGCGCATCCAGCTCTTCATCGTCCCCAGGGGCACGCCGGCGCGCTGGGCGAGCGCTTCATAGGTCAGCCCGCCGAAGAACGCCTGGCGGACGACCTCGGCCCGATCCTTCTCCAGCTGTTCGAGACAGGCTCTCAGCTGCGCGGCCTCTTCCCCCGCTTCGAGCTGTTCGCTGGCCGAAGGCGAGGTGTCAGGCTGCTTCGCCACGACCTCGTCCGACACGAAGCTGCGCCCGCCGCGCGACCGGATGCGGTCGATGGCGCGGTTGCGCGCCAGAGCCGCCAGCCAGGTGATCGGGCTGGCTCGCTCGGCGTCGAACATGTCGGCCTTGCGCCACACGGTGAGATACACGTCCTGCAGTACGTCCTCGGCCTCTTGCCGGTCGGGCAAGATACGGAGCACCACGCCCAATAGTTTCCCGGAGGTCGACCGGTAGATCTCCTCCAGCGCCGCGCGGTCGCCGGACGCCGTCCGCTTGAGGGCGGACGCCAGTTCTGCGCGCCTCTGGTCGGCGATCGAAGGCGGGGCGGATGCGGGCACGCCGCGACGCTGGCATAGGTCCTCCACCGGCGCAACGCGCTGATCGATGACGTCAGCCGAACCGGCGGGCCAGCAGATGACCGCCCAACGCCGCCGCCGTCGTCACAAAGGTTCCCCACGCCAGGTCGATCAGGGTCAGATGGGTGGCCCAGACCCTGAGCGTCGCCTGATTGGTCAGGTCGTAGGTCGCATAGGCGACCAGGCCCAGAACGGCGCCCGCCGTCAGGGTCCGGCCGAGCGAGTTCTCCCGCAGGCCCGGGAGCACCGCCAGGAAGACGACCCCGAAGACATAGAGCAGATAGAAGGCGCCGGCCGCGACCGGATCAGGCTTGTCCGCCATGATCGAGCCGATCACCGGACGATACAGGCGGCCGCCCATGATCGTCAGCCAGAGACCATCGAGCACGCCCATCGTCAGGCCGGCCCCGAGGTAAGCCATCACATAGCGCATCTCAGTCTCCCTGGACCGGCTTCAACCGGTAGTGACTGACGCCCCATTCCTCGCCGCCGTTGTCTCCGAACAGCCCGGCCGTCGCGAGGTAGAAGCGACGCCAGCGCCGGGTCCACAACCGCGCGTCCCGGCCGTAGGTGGCGCGCATGATGCGATCCACCGCCTGCGGCTCGGCGTCCATGTTGGCCAGCCAGTCAAGCGCGGTCCGGCGATAGTGCAGGCCGTTCCAGCGCCATTCCTGCCGGATCTCGAACAGGTCGGTGAACTGCCGCATGAGGCCGTGGCTGGGCATGACGCCGCCGGTGAAGAAATGCTGGGCGATGAAGTCCGAGGCGTCTTCCACCTCGAACCGATAGGGCGTGGCCCGATGGCTGAAGACATGGACGAACAACTCGCCGTCCGGCTTCAGCCAGGTTCGAGCCCGAGTCAGCAAGGCGCGCCAGTTGGCCATGTGTTCGAACATCTCGACCGAAACGATGCGGTCGAACCGTTCGGCGATCTCGAAGGCGTTCATGTCCTGGGTCAGCACGACCAGGTTCTTCAAGCCGCGCGCCCGGGCCTGCTCTTCGATGAACAGGCGCTGGCCGTTGGAGTTCGAAACGGCGGTGATCGACGACCCTGGATAGCGCTCGGCCATCCAGAGCGACAGCGAGCCCCAGCCGCAGCCCAGCTCCAGGATCGACTGGCCGTCACTGAGGTCGGCATGGGCGCAGGTTTCGGCCAGGGCGGCGTCCTCGGCCTCGGCCAGGGTCTCGTCGCCCGTGGGATACAGGCAGCAGGAGTATTTCAGGCGCGGGCCCAGGCAGATGCGGAAGAACTCCGGCGGCAGCTCGTAGTGCTGGCTGTTGGCGGCGTCCGTGTGCTCGGCGATCGCCCGCGCCGCCATCTCGCGGGCGAAACCCTGGTCAGAGGTCGTATCCGTCGCCAGGCGTCGACGTGCGCCGGCGACCATGCCCGCTATGGCGGGGCGGGTGACGAAGTCCGGCGCCGGAGCGTCCTGGAGCGAGCGGATCAGGGCGGACAGGGACATGGCGGTCTCGCTTTCAGGCGATGGGACGCGGGGGACGGGGGAAGAACCGCGACACCCGGGCCTGGTAGGCGCGGTAGGCGTCGGGACGGGTCTTGAGCATTTGCGCTTCCAGCGGCGGCACGCCGCTGACGTGGTTGAGCAGCCACCACATCAGCACAGGAGCCAGCAGCGACAGCCAACCGGCCTGGTAGCCGGGCTGCAGGGCCATGACGGGATAGGCCAGCCAGGCCAGCCATTCGAAGAAGTAGTTCGGATGGCGCGACCAGGCCCACAGGCCGACGTCGGCCACCTTGTTCGCATTGGCCGGATTCCGGCGGAACGCGGCCATCTGTCGATCGGCGATCCCCTCCCCGGCCACCGCGACCAGAAGGACGGCGACCGCCAGCCCCTCGCGCCAACCGATGGCCGGGTCCGGGCGCGCGGCGGCGGCGCGAACGGCGATCACGAGAACGACGATCACGGCGGCCTGAATCATCAGGAAGCCCCAGGCCTTCACCCCCCAGCCGCCCCACGCGCGCTTCAGCGTCTCATAGCGCGGATCGACGTGCCCGCTTCGCCAGGTCCGCGCCAGGATGTAGCCCCCGAGACGAACCGCCCAGATCGCAACCAGGGCGGCGACGAGCGCCTGTCTCGCCAACGAGGCGCTCTCCGACGGCTGCAGCGCCGCCCAGGCCGCCAACAGCCCGACCGACCCCGCCCAGAAGACATCCGTCCATCCGCCGTTTCCGGTCGCGCGCACCACGGCCCAAGCCAGGGTCATCAGCCCGGCGGCGGCGGCGATGGCCAGCAAGATCATGAACTCGGCTCTCCGACGGCTGTTCGCAGGCAGCTACGCGCGACCTGCAATCACGGATGCGCATCCAGATCCTCAGGAGGTCCGTAACTCCCGGCGATGACCTCCAGCGGAGCCGCCTCCATGCCGTCCAGACAACAGCCGCCGCGCCGGATCGCCGTCGTCGGCGCGGGGATATCCGGCCTGTCCTGCGCCTGGCTGTTGTCCCAGGCCCACGACGTCACGCTCTATGAAGCCGATGGGCGGCTGGGCGGCCATTCCAACACCGTGCTCGTGCCCGGTGAGGCCGGCGAGATCGCCGTCGACACGGGCTTCATCGTCTACAATGAGCCCAACTATCCCAACCTGACCGCCCTGCTCGCGCACCTCGAGGCGCCCACCAAGCCGGCGCATATGTCGTTCGCCGTCTCGGTCGACGACGGCGCCTTCGAATACTCCAGCCACGGCGCGGCGGGCCTGTTCGCGCAGAAGAGCAACCTGACCAGCCCCCGGTTCTGGTCGATGCTGGCCGATCTGAAGCGCTTCCATCGGCGCGCGCCCCTGGACCTGCCGGTGATGGAGACGTCGGGCATCTCCCTGGGCGAGTACCTGAACCAGGGCGGCTACGGCCGGATGTTCATGGACCACCACCTCCTGCCCCAGGCGGCGGCGATCTGGTCGGCCTCGTCCGGGCAGATGGCGGACTATCCGGCGGCGGCCTTCGTCCGGTTCTACCGCAACCACAGGCTTCTGGAGGTGGACATGCGGCCCAACTGGCGCACCGTCGACGGCGGCAGCCGGGCCTACGTTTCCCGCCTGAGGCAGGCGTTCCGCGGACAGGTCCGTGCGAACCGTCCCGTGCAGGGCGTGCTCCGCGACGCGACGGGCGCAACCGTCTTCACCGCGGACGGCCCCGACCGTTTCGACGCCGTGATCCTGGCGGTCCATGCCGATCAGGCCTTGCGCCTCCTCGCCCAGCCCTCGGCCGACGAACGTCGGCTGCTGGGCGCCCTCCCCTATCAGCGCAACCGCGCGGTCCTGCACCGGGATGTCCGTCAGATGCCCAAGCGCCGCGCCGCCTGGGCGGCCTGGAACCATGTCAGCCGTCGGGGCGACGACCGCTCGGCGGGCGGCGTCACCTACTGGATGAACCAGTTGCAGTCGTTGCCGGGCGCGCCGTTGATGGTGACGCTGAACCCGATGCATGAGCCCCGGTCGGATCTGACCCTGGCCGAGTTCGACTATGAGCATCCCGTGTTCAACGCCGCGGGCCTGACGGCGCAACAGGAGCTCTGGTCGCTGCAGGGCGGCGGGAACGTCTGGTTCTGCGGCGCCTGGTTCGGCTCCGGCTTCCATGAAGACGGCCTTCAGGCCGGTCTGGCCGTCGCCGAGCAGTTGGGCGGCGTGCGGCGGCCCTGGACGGTCGCCGACGAAAGCGGCCGCATCGTCCTGCATCCGCGCCCCAACCTGGCGGAAGCGGCCTGATGGAAGGCGCGGCCGAATATCCCGCTTTCGGCCTGTACAGCGGCGTGGTCACCCATGCCCGCCATCGACCGGTTCGGCATGCCCTGCGCTACCGCATCTTCATGCTGCTGATCGACCTGGACCAGGCGCCGGCGCTCCTGGCCACGCGGCGCTGGCTATCCGGCGGCCGGTTCGGGTTGGCGGGTTTCCGGGAGGCGGACCACGGCGACGGGAGCGGTCGTCCCCTGCAGGTGCAGGTTCGGGAACGTCTGCGAGACGCCGGCCTGCCCGCCGACGGGCCGATCCGCCTGCTGACCATGCCGCGCGTGCTGGGCCACGCCTTCAATCCAATCAGTGTCTACTTCTGCCATCGCGCGGACGGCGGCCTGGCCGCCACCCTGTATGAGGTCTCGAACACCTTCGGCGAAAGGCACGGCTATCTGATCCCCGTCGACGATCCGGACAACGCCCTCGTGCGCCAGACGATCGACAAGCGGTTCTACGTGTCGCCCTTCATGGACATGGACCTGACCTATCGCTTCCGGGTCCAGCCTCCGGGTGAAACGACGCGGTTGGTGATCGATGTCGACGACAACGAAGGATCGATGCTGACGGCGGTCTTCGTCGGGCGCTGGGCGCCGCTGACCGACGCCCGTCTTTTCGCCGCCTGGGCCTCACACCCCCTGCTCACCGTGAAGGTGGTCGCCGGCATCCATTGGGAGGCGCTGAAGCTGTTCCTGAAGGGCATGCGCCTTCGGTCACGGCCGCCGCCGCCCGATCAAGCCGTCACCGTCGCGCGCCGTTCGACTGGCTGCCCCGTTCATGGAGATCCCGCCCGTGTCGCCTAGAGTCCTCGCCTTCATCGCCGCCGCCCTCATCCTGCTCCCGACCTCGGCATGGGCGGCGCCCGAACCCGTGCGTCCGGTCGACCTCGAGCGCTTCATGGGACGCTGGTACGAAATCCTGCGCACGCCCAACAATCATCAACGCGACTGCTGGGCGGCCAGCCAGGTCTGGTCCCGTCGCGACGACGGCCGCTTCACCATCCGCCAGACCTGCCATCGCGGGTCCCGCACCGGGCGGCTCCAGACCTTCGACACCACGGCCCGGGTGCTGAACGCGCCCCAGAACACCAAGTTCGAAGCCAGCTTCTTCGGCGGCCTGATCCGCCAGCGCTATTGGGTGATCGACCATGCCGACGACTACAGCTGGATGATCGCCACCACGGCGGACGGGGAGTTTCCGGCGCTGTTGTCCCGAAGTCCCACGATGCCGGCCGGCGAGATTGGAAGGTTGAAAGGCAGGATGCAGGCCTTGGGTCTGCCGACCGCCGCGCTCACGCCTTCCGAACGCTGACGAACGACGCCGCACAAGGGTCTGCATCCGGGATCGAGTTCGCTCCGTACCTCCCTTCGGAGCAGCCCGCCGGGGGCTGACGGAGGACAGCCATGCGAACCTTTGACATCGCCGCCGTGGTCGGAACGATCCTGGTCATCGCCACCCCCGCCGCCGCCCAGGACTGGCGCGGTCCCTACATCGGCCTCTCGGTCGGCGGCGCCGTGGCCGACGACGACAAGGACGAACGGGTCGTCTTCGACACCAACCTGGACGGAGGCTTCAACGACACGGTTCGCAACGCCGCCATGGTTGACGCCTTCGGCCCCACGACGGCCAATCCGGGCGGGTTCTGCGGCGGCAAGGCGCGCGGCAATAATTTCGCGAGCGGCTGCCTCGACGACGATGATGTGGTCGGTGATTTCGCCCTGCGCGCCGGGTGGGACTTCCAGACCGGCCCCTGGGTCTATGGCGTCGTCGTCGAGGCCGCTTCGGTGAACGTCGAGGACTTCGCGACCGCCTTCTCCATCACCCCCGCGGCCTATCAGTTCAAACGTGAACTCGGCGACGCGCTTTACGCCGCCCGGCTTCGCGGCGGTCGCACCTGGGGTCGGGCGCTGATCTACGCCACCGGCGGCGTCGCGACGGCCAAGGTGACCGACAGCTACTTCACCACCAACACCGCCAACAGCTTCACGCCCCTGACGTCGGAGGACGACGCCACCGGTTATCAGCTCGGCGCCGGCGTCGAGACCTGGCTGACGGACCGGCTCACCCTTGGCGTCGAGTACCTCTACACCAACCTGGACGCCGGCGACGGCCTGACGGTCCGGACCGGCCCCGGCACGGCGCCCGCGACCAATCCGTTCCTGATCGTCAATCCACAGGGGACCGACCAGAGACGCATGTCGGACGAGCTCGCGTTCCAGAGCTTCCGGGTGACCCTGGCCGCCCGGTTCTAGCCGGCCGGGGCGCGACGGAGCCCAGAAAGCCTGCGCGCCGCCAGGTCCTGCCCGTCACGGAAGCGCCCTGAACCGCACCGCCAACCCTCCGCCGGGCGCCATGACGATTGGAAGCGTATCGGCGCTCGTCACAACCCGGCTGGATATGACGTAACTCACCGGGTTGGTGCGATAGTCGGCGTCGGGGCCGTCCGCGTAGATCTGCGCCTCATATCGCTTGCCGGGCGCCAGGAAGCTGAGCGGCTGGCTCAAGGTGCGCCCCTCCTCGTCCGAGATCGCGCCCAGATACCAGTCCTCCGTTCCGCGTTCCTGCCGCGCGACGACAACGTAGTCGCCGATTTCCGATCGCAGCGTCCGGGTCGTTTCCCAGTCGGTCGGAACGTCCTTGATGAACTGGAAGGCGTCGGGATGCGCCAGATAGTTCTCGGGTAGGTCGGCCGCCATCTGCACCGGGCTGTAGATGACGACATATTCGGCCAGCTGGGTCGCCAGCGTCGACTGAACCCTGCGGGTCAGCTCGATCCCGCCGCGGGGGATGTCGAAGATGCCCGGCGTGAAGTCCATCGGGCCGGCGAGCATCCGGGTGAACGGCAGGATCGTCATGTGCTCGGGCGGGTTCGTGGGATTGCCCCAGGCGTTGAACTCCTGCCCCCGCGCGCCTTCCCGGCTGACCATGTTGGGCCAGGTCCGCCGCAGCCCAGTGTCCTTCACCGGCTCGTGCGCGTCGATGGCGATCCGATGGCGGGCGGCGACCTCGGCGACCCTGAGATGGTGACGGACCATGTATTGGCCGGCGAACCACTGCAGTCCGCCGTCCTCGTCCCGGATGTCGCCGCTATGGCGGACGTAGCCCGTCTTCACGACGCCGACGCCATGGCGCTCGTAGAAGGCCATCGCGTCCTCGAGCTGGGCCTCGTAGTTGGGAACCGCGCCCGCCGTTTCGTTGTGCCCGATCAGGCTGACGCCGCGCCGCCGGCCGTATTCGGTGATCGCCGCGATATCGAAGTCGGGATAAGGCGTCGTGAACTGGAAGTCCTCGCCGTGCGCGATCCAGTCGCCGTCCCAGCCCTGGTTCCACCCCTCCACCAGCACGCTGTCGAAGCCGTTCGCCGCGGCGAAGTCGATGTAGCGCCGCACATTGGCGGTGGTCGCGCCATGACGCTCGCCGCTCCCCCAGGTGGTCCGGTTCAGGTGCATCTCCCACCAGACGCCGACGTATTTCCCGGGCTTGAACCACGACACGTCGCCCAGCCGGTTCGGCGCGTTCAGATTCAACTCGATCCGGCTGTCGGCCAAAGCCCCGGGCGTCTCCCCGATCAGGATCGTTCGCCAGGGGGTGGTGAAGGGACCGGTCTTCTTGGCCAACACGCCGTCCTGCCAGGGCATCAGCCGGGCGCTCAGGGTTCCGGCGCCGTCTCCCGCCAGAAGCATGCTGGGGAAATCGATGAGCGCGGCCTCATGGAAGGACAGATACAGGCCGTCGTCGCGTTTCAGCGTGAGTGGCGTTTCGGCCGTCGTGATCCGGCGCGCGTCCGTTTCCGAATAGAGATACTCGTCGCGCTCCTGACCCCAGGCCGGGTACCACCACGCCCGGTTGGCGCCGAGGGTGCGAAACTGGGTGTTGTCCGCGACGACCTCGACCACCTGGCCCGCGGGGATCCCCGCATAGGCGTATCGAAAGCCGACGCCGTCGTCGAAGAGCCGGGCGGTCATGACGACCTGGCGGTTGAGCGGCGTATTTCCGCCGAGCGTGACCGTCATTTCGGTGTGTTTGTCCGCGATGACGCGCTGCTCGCCCCAGGGCTGCTCCCAGGTCGTGTCGGTTGCCGATCGCCGTGCATCGGTCAGGGTCGTCCAACGCACGGCGGGCTCTCCGGCGAAGGACAGGCCCACCGCCGAAGGCGCGATGACCGGTCTGCCGTGGCGCGAAACCTCATAGGTGGCTCGGCCTCCATCGACCGAGATGCACAGTTCAATCACCCGGCCGGGCGACAGCGAGCACTCCCGTGCGGCTTCCTGCGCGGCAGCGCCCTGTGCGGTGGCCGACAGGACGAGGGCGGCGAGGATGAGGGCGCGTACAAACATGCCTGAGAAGTCCTGTTTACAATCACTTGTGAACGCGAGCGATTTCGGTCGGGCGCGACGAACGAACCCGGGAGTCCGCTAAGCCGCCCCATCGCCGCGACGTGTCGCGACGATGGGGCCGGTATCCTAGAATTTGGCGCGAATGCCGATCTGGTAGCGTCGATCGACCCTGCTCCACGCCGAGTCGCGGAACATCGGGGCGGCGCCCGGCGTCTGCGGCGAGTCGCCGAAGATCTGCTGCTCGTACCGGGTCGTCGTATCGAGCAGGTTCGTCGCGTCGAATGACAGTTCGATATTGTCATTGATCGAGAACCGCACGGAGGCGTCCAGGAAGCCGGCCGCCTTCTGGAACACCGGCAACCCGATGCAGCAGTCCAGGTTCTGGGTCAGGTACCGCGAGCGCCAGTTGTAGGCGAGCCGGAAGCCCAGGGGTCCCTTTTCATAGAGGCCCACGACGTTGAACGTATGCGTCGACACCCCCGCGAGCCGGTGAGAATCGATCACGTTGCCCGTGCCGCCGAGCGACTGCTGGCCGGCG
Organism: Brevundimonas sp. GW821-FHT12C05; assembly: GCF_058807475.1. NCBI lineage: Bacteria > Pseudomonadati > Pseudomonadota > Alphaproteobacteria > Caulobacterales > Caulobacteraceae > Brevundimonas > Brevundimonas sp. GW821-FHT12C05. The sequence goes on along the minus strand of NZ_JBXAQS010000005.1, from coordinate 6,417 downwards.
CCGAAGGCCCCCACGTCCCCGCTCGACGACGCCGTGAACAGGTTGGAGTTATTGATCCCCGACTGGTGGACGTAGGTGTAGTTCACCTGGGCCCCGAGACCGCTCCACCAGCCCGGCAGGAAGTCGAAGAAGCTCTGGTAGGACAGCTCGGCGCCCGTCAGTTCGCCGCTGTCGCCGTCGATGTTGCTCGGGCCGTTGATCTGGACCGTCTGGGTCGACGACCCGTTGGGAATCTCGCGGGTGAACTGGCCGAAGGAGATCGCGTCGTACAGCCGCTTGTAGAACAGGCCCACGCCGAAGGACGTGTTGCGGCCAGCATAGTGTTCGTAGGACAGATCGAACTGATCCGAGGTCAACGGCTTGAGTGCGGCGTTCCCGGAGTTGGCCAGGAACACGAAATTGTAGCCGACCACATTGGCCGCCGTGTGGGCGGCGGTCGGGGAGTTGTAGACGATGTACGGCGAGTCCGCGGTCGTCCCGAAGACCGGAGCGTTGATCGCAAGGGTGTTGCGCAACAGGCCGATGTCCGGACGCGACATGGCGCGCGAATAGGCGAAGCGGATGAAGTTCTCGTCGTCGAGGCCGAACCGCACGTTCAGGCTCGGCAGCCAGTTGACCGAGTCCGTGCTGAAGCTGTTCGTGGCGACGGCGCCGTTCGCGAAGGCGCGGATCGCCGGCGTCAGGTAGCAGGACGGATTGACGATGTTGTTCCCCGACAGCGGCGTGCCGCACGGCACGAGGTTGTCGAAGACGTTGGTGGCCGGGAAGGCCACGCTGCCGTCGCTGTTCTCTTCCGTCAGCACGACGCGGAGGCCCACGTTGCCGACGACGGAGACGCCGCCGAAGATCGTATGGTCGTCCCCGCCGAAGCGGAGCATCCCATACACTGCGGTGGTCTTCTCATTGACCTGGAGCAACTCGCCCGGCGTGAAGCAGCCGTCGACCGTCGCGTCGGCGCGGTCACAGATCGGCGTGTAGCTGCTCACGGGCGAGTTGGTGCGCGGCCCGAGCGCGTCGACCAGGCGCGGGAAGTCCCGCAGGGTGTCGCGGCTCAGATAGACCAGCGGGCCGTTGTCGTAGACGCTTCCGTTGTAGAAATCCCCGAGCGTCGTCGCTTCCCAGATGCCCGCACCATAGCCCTGGAACGCCGGGCGTCCGGCGTTGCCGCCGCAGTTTCCGGTGCCGCTGGGATAGGCGCCCGGCGTGGTGTTGTCGGCGTTGAAGCCCGGCCCGTTGCAGAACCAGGGCTGCGCGATCGGCGTCCAGTTGAACGTCGAGTACCGCACGGTCTGCTCGCGGTCGGCGTATCTGACGCCGACGGACAATCTATCAAGCCAGCTGTCCTCGTCGAACGCGTAGGTGGCGTCGGCGCGCAGGGCCAGCTCGTTTCCGTCGTTATCCTCCATGTGCCCCTGGATGAACGGGATCCAGTAGTTGTGGGCGTTGGCGAGTCCGCCGGCCGCATAGTTGACGTTCGTGCCCGGCAGCAGCTGGACCTGGGGCGTGCCGTCGCCGTTGACGCTGTACTGGACGTTCGCCATCGAACCGGCGGCCACCAGGATGTCGTTGTTGCTCACTGACGCATCGACGTACTGGATGTCGGCGCTCAGGTGCAGCCTGTCGGTCGGATCCCAGACGACGTTTCCGGACAGGTCGCGCGTCTTCTCAGAGTGATCGAAGTTGCGGGCCTCGTTCTCGAAATACATGCCGTTGCGCGGATCGGGTCCGCAAACGCCGGCGCCGCAGTAGTTGACGAACGGCAGGCCGGGAACCGCCGACCCGGCGTTGATCGCGGCCTGGACGCTCTCCCAGGTGCCGCTGAAGCTTCCGTGCGTTTGCGTCAGCAGTCCGGACTGAAGCATTCCGTCCGGGCCGAAGGTCAGGCCCGAACTGCGGACGAAGGACGATCCGCTCCGCGGATTGAAGGCGCGGGTCCCATAGTAGTTGCCGTCCAGCTTCACGTGGCTCGCGCGCTCCAGCCAGGCGTTGGTGTAGCTGGACTCGATGTACTGAACCGTGGCCCGCAGATTGCCCGCGTTGTTCTCGTACTGAAGCGCCCCGGCCACGCCGCGCCGCTGCCGGTCGTAGTCGACCTGGGAGAAGCGGACGCCATCCGGCGCATAGACGAAGCCGGAGCCGCCGAACGGGTTGGCGGAGCAGGTCACCGCGCCGTTCGCATCGAGGGTGGCGCGATCCGCGGTTCCGAAGCCCGCGGAACAGTAGGTGTCGATCTTGTCCATGATCACGCTCTCGGTGCGCGTGATCACGTCACTGCGGGCGAAGCTCGCCAGCGCGCCGAATCGTCCGTGCTCGGTATCCCAGGTATTGCTGATCAGGGCGGAGTATTCAGGCGTCCATTCGCTGGAGCGATCGCCGTAGTTCTGTCTGAAGTTGCCCGTGACGAGCAGTCCGCGCTGGTCGAACGGAACCCGCGTTCTCAGGTTCACCGTTCCCGCCAGGCCGCCTTCGATCATCTCGGCCGTCTGGTTCTTGTAGGAATCGACGCCGGCCAGCAACTCGGGCGAAACGTCGTTGAACTGCAGTCCGCGCGCGGAATCGGCGGAGAAGGTGTCGCGGCCGTTGAACTCGGTTCTGACCTGCGTCAGTCCCCGGATCAGGACGCCGGTGGGCTCCCCGGACGGGTGGGTGGAGTCGTCGGCCGACTGAAGACGGTTCACCGTGATGCCGGGAACGCGCGCCAGCGCCTCCGCCGCTGACTTGTCCGGGAACGCCCCGATATCCGTGGCGGTGATGGAATCGACGAAGGTGTCGGCGTTCTTCTTGATCTCCTGCGACGTCGCGAGCGCCTGGCGCACGCCGGTGACGATGACGTCGTCGATGACGGTCGGCTCCTGGCCCGCGGCGGTCGCGTCCTGCGGAGCCGCCAGGATCAGCGCCGGATCGGAGGCGGAGCCGGGCCCCGACTGAGCGGCCGCCGGCGTAGCGGCAAGACTCACAAGCAGGGCGGCTCCCGAAGCCCCCACGAACAAGGCGCGTCGAATCGCGATGCAAGACATGTGTTCACCCTCCCTGCCCACGCTTTATTGCGCGGTTCTTGCATAGTCTTGCGTAACTGTGATGCAGAATGCAAGCGGAGCGAGACCATTTTGCGGCGATTTCCCGGCAAACCCCCTCAGAACGGGCCTTCCGGCCGGTCAGCCGTTATGCAAAATCTTGCATTGATCCGACTCGGAACGCTCCGGACCCTGCAGCCGCAGGGACAATACCGCCGCGATGAGGAACGACAGGGCCGCGAGCGGCAGGATCAAGGTCAGCTGACCTTGAAACAAACGTTGAACGACCAGACCCAGGACGCTGGCGCCGACGAGCTGCGGCAGGACGAGAAAGATGTTGTGAACGCCCAGGTTGATGCCGATCCGGTCGCAGGGTCCCGCGGTCGCGACGATCGTGTAGGGAGCCGAAAGAATGGACGCCCAGGCGATTCCGACGCCCGCCCAGGGCAGCGCCGACAAACCCCACCCCGGCGCCAGGCCCATAGAGATGAAGCTGGCGGCGCCGATCGCCAGGCAGACCGCATGGCTTCGCGCGACGCCGACCGCCCGTGCGATGCGCGGCAGGAACAGGGCCGCCATCACCGCGACCGCATCCTGGACGCCGAACAGGACGCCGACCCAGTTCGCCGCGGCCTCATAGGCCGGCGATCCGGGCGCCGGGTTTCCATACTGGAGCGCGGCGACGGTCGGGACCGCATAGACCCAGAGGGTGAAAAGGGCGAACCAGGTGAAGAACTGAACCACCGCCAGACGACGCATGACGGGCGGCATGGCGGCGATGCACAGGACGATCTCGAGGACGCCCCTCATCGGACGCGAAGGACTGCGGAGCCTCAGGACCAGGACGATGATCTCCAGCACGCCGTACAGGATGAGGACGGCCGCCAGGAGGTAGACCTCGCGTCGAACATCCAGGGCGGCCGCGCCGATTGCGACCGCGACGCCGATCGCCAGCCACAGCGCGGGCCGCAGCGGATGGGCGGCGATCGGCGCCGCCCCGACCGAATGGACATCGGTGGTCCCGGACTCCTTCGTCCTGATCAGGGTCCAGCCAACAGTGACGAGGAAGGCCGCGGCCCCGACAAAGAAGGCCAGCCTCCAACTCTGTATCCCGCCGGACGGGCGGATGTCGGCGGCCGGCAGGTGGGCGAGCAGCCAAGGCAAGCAGGAGGCGAAGATGGCTCCCGCTCCGATGAAAACCACCTGCACCGCATAGGCCCGGGTCAACTCTTCCTTGGGAAGGATATCGGCGACGAGGGATCGCATCGGCTGCATCGCGACATTGACCGACAACGTCAGCAGCCACAGCGCGACCACCGCGGTGGACAGGCTGTTCGCACAGCCCATCAGGACCATCGCCGCCGCCGTCAGAACGGCGCCGGCGGCGATATAGGGGCGGCGACGTCCGAAAGGGCTCCGCGTCCTGTCGCTCAGCCAGCCGATGAGCGGGTGCACCAAAAGCCCCGTCACCGGCGCCGCGATCCAGAGCAACGGCAGATCCGCCATCTCGGCGCCCAGGGATTGAAACACCCGGCTCGTCGCGACGCTCTGAAGACCCCAAACGATTTGCACCCCGAACAGCCCCGCGCTGGCGTTCACCATGCGCGCCAGGGCGAGGGAACCGGGTCCGGATCGGTCTTTTTCCAGCGCCTCCACCTCGTCCGAATCCCCCGACCCCTCTCCGGGCGGGCTGTCCTCATCCGGCCGGGCCGTGTAGGTTGGGTGCGATGGCAAGCGGTGGCAACGGCAAAACAACCCTAGACGATCTCGCACGCCTTGCAGGGGTTTCCGCCTCCACCGTGTCCCGGGCGCTGAACGACCACAAGCTCATCAGCATCGAGACCAAGCAGCGCGTCTGGGCGCTGGCTCGCGAACACAACTATCCCTTCAAATCGACGATGCCGCGGTCCCCGATCGGGTCCGGGGGTTCGATTTCGATCGTCACGCCCTACAACCGCGGCCGCCCCCTGCCGCTCTCGCACCCTTTCTTTCTGGAGCTGCTCGCCAGCATCGGCGAGGCCGCGCGGGCGCGCGACTGCGACTTCACCGTCAGCCACATCGCCGCGGCGACCCTGGAAGACCTCAAGCACGCGACCAACACCGGCACGGCGAGCGGCGTGATCTTCCTGGGCCAGGCGGCCCTGCACAACGCGTTCAACGAACTGGTCGACACCAAGGCCCGGTTTGTCGTCTGGGGCGCCCACCTGCCGGGACAACGGTACCGCTCGGTGGGGTCCGACAACGTCCTGGGCGGACGGCGCGCGACCCTGCACATCGCGCGAGGCGGCCGGAAGCGCATCCTCTTCCTCGGCGGTTCCGATCCGGAGGCCGCCCAGCGTCGTCGCGGATATCTCGAAGCGCTCGCGGCGTCCGACCTTAGCGTCGACGACCGGCTGATGGTGCAGGTCGAGTTTGAACTCGAGTCGGCCGAGACGGCCGTCGCGCAGCTGATTGAACGCGGCGTGACGTTCGACGGGGTCTTCGCCGCGAGCGATCTGATGGCGCTCGGAGCGATCAAGGCCATCAGGCGGGCCGGGCTTTCCGTGCCCGAGGATGTGTCGGTCGTCGGTTATGACGACATGCTGCTGGCGCGGTTGAGCACCCCCACCCTGACCACGATCCGACAGGATACGGCCGAGGCCGGCAGACTGCTGGTCGCCAGCCTCCTGGATCCCAAGCTGTTCAGAGGCCGAGGCGTACTGCCCACCGAGCTGATCGTTCGAGAGTCCTGCGGTTCATAGACAGGCTCGACACGATCGCTCTTAATCTGTCGTTCGCCACCAAGCGTGCGCCATCGGTGGGACAGCATCCGGATCGGCGTTAAGCGGCTTCGGCTTCCACGCTGGGCAGGACCATGTCGAGTTCGATCAAGCTGAGCATGCGACCGTCCAAAGCAAAGATGCCGCTCACGAAACCCCGGCCGTCGCCACCGCCGACATCGGGCGTCGGTTGAATGGCGCTGTCCGTCAGCTGGAGGATGTCGGAGACGGCATCGACCAACAGACCCATGACCCGCCCTCCGACGTAGGCGACCATGATCGCGTGACGGGCCGTGGGTTCGGAGCTCCGCAACCCGAGCCGCGCGCCCAGATCAATGATCGGAAGCACCGCGCCGCGCAGGTTGACGACCCCTCTCATATAGCTCGGGGAACGGGGCACCGGCGTCGCGGCCGTCCATCCGCGGATCTCGCGCACGGACATGATGTCGACGCAGAACTCCTGCTCGCCGATGCGGAACGCGATCAGTTCTCGGACGGCGGCGGTGTTGTTGGATTCGGTCAAGGTTCAACTCGCGAAACGAATGGGATCCGTATGGTGCCAGCGGCGTCGGGATCGGCGCAGCCACGTCGCGCCGCTCGTTACGGCACAGGATGGAGATCATGTCGTGGGGGGGGGCGGGGGG
>NZ_JBXAQS010000004.1:0-268007 GCF_058807475.1 Brevundimonas sp. GW821-FHT12C05 | reverse complement strand
GACACGTCGATCCGGTTCACCGCCGAGGAGTAGTCGACCGTGTCGACCCCGGCGCCGCCGATGAACGTATCGGCTCCAGCCCCGCCGATCAGGGTGTCGTCGCCTTCACCGCCGTCGAGAATGTCCGCTCCGGCGCCGCCGAGCAGCGTATCGTTGCCGCCCAGACCGCGCAGGTCATCATCGCCCGCGAGCCCGCTCAGCCGGTTGTCGCCAGCGCTTCCGACGAGGTAGTCGGTGTTGATGCTGTTGGTGCCGATCAGGTTCTCGATGCCGGACAGGGTGTCGCCCTCCGCATCGGCGCCGCCGTAGGCCCGGCCCTGCTCAAGGTAGACAGCGATGCGATCAGGCGCCGAGGAGTAGTCGACCGTGTCGATCCCTTCGCCGCCGTTCAGCACATCGGCCCCAATCCCGCCGACCAGGACGTCGTCGCCTGCGCCGCCACGGATGTCATCCGCGAACGCCGTCCCTGTCAGCACATCATTGCCGGCCGTCCCCGTGAACAGCTGGCCGCCGCCGGCGCCCACGATCAGGGTGCCGTCCGAGAAGCGCAGGTACTCGACATTGGTCAGGGTGTCGGCGCCGTCCGGTCCCGTCACGGTGGTGGTCGCGCCGTTGGTCACGACGGTCGACTGGGCCATCGCGCCGCTGAACACCGCGGTGTCATTGCCCTGGCCGCCGTCGATCGTGTCATTGCCCGCGCCGCCGTTGATGACGTCGTCGCCGGCCAGACCGTTGATCACGTCCGCATTCGCCGTGCCGGCGAGGGTGTCGGCGTTCGCCGTACCGTCGATGGAGGTGGACTGGATCGCATTTCCCGCGATGTCGAACAGGCCGTTGGCGAACTGCAGGCGTTCGACGTTGGTCAGGGTGTCCGTGCCGTCCGGTCCGGCGACCGTGGTCACGCCGGCGCTGGTGCTGATCGTGTAGGCCGAACGGTCGCCCGAGAACACGGCGGTGTCGGTGCCGTCGCCGCCGTTCAGCGTGTCGTTGTCCCCCCCGCCGTTCAGGATGTCGTTGTCGGCCCCGCCGTTCAGCGTGTCCTTGCCGGCGCCCCCCGTCAGGAGATCCGCGCCCGCATCACCGTTCAGGGTCGATCCCGCCAGGACGATCGGCACGACGGCCTGGCCCGGGACGGACACATGCAGGGTGTAGCGCCCGCCGGCGGGCAGGTCGCGGGTGGTGAAGGTGGCGCCGTCCGGGCTGCTGGTCGCCCACTGCGCGACCTGGATGTAGTAGGTGCCGGCGACGAAGAAGGTGTAGTTCATCTGCGAATCTGTTGATTCGCCGTCGCGGACCGCGCCGTCATCGTTGCTGCTGAGCACGTTGCCGTTTTCGTCGAACAGACGCAGCGTCGAATCGAAGGTAGCGCCGTCGATATCGAACGAGACCGTAGCGCCGGCCTCGACCGTGAAGACGTAATACTCGACCCCGGCATGGGCGGTGGCCACGACCGTCGCATGCGGAATGGTCGTCGAGTTGACGATGTCGGATTGTTCCTTGAGGTCGAAGGCCCCGGCCAGGGAGACGGCGGTCGCGCGGGTCCCGTTCGTGGTGGCCTGCCCCTTGAGGATGTCGGGGGCGCCGGCCGTCTGGCCAGGCGCGCCGGCGAACAGCTGGTCGTCGCCGCCGCCGCCGCTGATGGTGTCCGCGCCGCCTCCGCCGCGCAGGACGTTGGCGTTGGCGTCGCCGGTGATGGTGTCGATGAAGGTCGAGCCGGTGACGTTCTCGATGCTGGAGAGGGTGTCGGAACCGGCCCCGCCGCTGGTCAGTCCCTCAGCCAGACTGACCGTGACGCCGGTCCCGGCGCCCGAATAGTCCGCCGTATCGATACCGTTGCCGCCGTTCAGAGTGTCGTTGCCCAGGCCGCCGACCAGGATGTCGGCGCCTTCGCCGCCGTTCAGGATATCAACGCCCGAACCCCCGTCGAGATAGTCGTCGCCGTCCAGGCCGTTGACGGTGTCGTTGCCGCCCAGGCCGCCGAGGGTGTCGCTGAAGGTCGTGCCCGAGATGGTCTCGTTGGTGGCGTCGCCGCCGACCATCAGGCCGCCGGTCGGCGCCGCCGCGATCCTCATGTCGGAGAACTGCAGGAACTCGACGTTGGTGATCGTCACCGCGGCCTGCCCCGCCGCCGTCACCGTGCCGACCCGACCGTTCCAAGTGATGGTGTAGCTGGACCGAGCGCCCGAGAAGACGACCGTGTCGCTGCCCAGACCGCCGTCGATCACGTCGGCCCCGCCGTTGCCGCGAATGAGGTTGTCGCCCGAGTTGCCGCGGATGGTGTCCGCGCCCGTGCCGCCGATGACGTTCTCGATCACCGCGCCCAGGGCGATCGAGACGTTGCCGATCATGCCGCCGACGCTCGAGAAGGCGCCCTGACGCAGGTCGATGACCTGGGCGACGGTGTAGCCCGAGAAGTCAAAGGTGTCCGTGCCCCCGGCGTCCCAGACGCAGAAGACCAGCGGGCTGGACGAGCTCGTGGCCGAGAACCACGGCATGCCGGCGTTGGAGTTGAAGCCGTAGGTGTTGTCGCCGGTCCGGGTGGTGGTGTTGGCGCCGTACAGGCGCTGGGCCGCGGCGATATCGTCCATCAGCGGCGCCGAGGCGAAATGCTGCGTTGAGTTCAGCACGAAATTACCGCCGGTCTCCTGCTCGGAGAAATAGCTCATCACCGTGTACTGGCGCGAATCCTCGAAATAGATCGCGTGCGGGCCATACAGGGTCTGTTGACCGGCGCTGGCGTTGTAGGCCGCCGGGTGACTGAGGCCGATGGCGTGGCCGATTTCGTGCAGCAGGGTCTGGGTGCCGTAATTATAGAGAACCGGCGCGGCGTTGTAGGACAGCGAGCTATTGACCCAGACATCCCCCTGGACGTCGGTCGCGTCCGTGAAACCTCCCTGTCGTGAACCCGGCAGATAGGCGAAGGCCGCCGCACCGGACTGCCCCGAAGAGTAGTTGCCGAACAGCATGGTCGCGTTGTTCGAATAGTTGCTTCCGGGGTCGGTGACCTGGGTGAAGGTGATGTTGGCGACATCGGACCAGGCCGCCAGCGACTGGAGGGTCGCGGCGATCTGCGCGGCGCTGAACTGACTGAAGCCGGAGGTGTCGCTCGGCATGGTCGGCGCGGACATGCGGAAAGCGAAAGTGACCGTAGCCGCCTGGCCCAGGCCCGTGGCCCAGCTGTTGTTGGTGCGGGTGATCTGGGTTCCGGCGTCGGTGATCGACAGCGAGGGCTTGTTGTTGCCGGAGCCGCCACGGTCGTCGCCGTTCACGATCGCGGCGAGACCGCCGCCGTCACCGTTTGAACTGGCGCCGTGGAAACGCATGCAGCATGCGCACGGCTGATAGCTGCCGACGTCGCCGAACGAGGAGCTCGACGTCTGCCCGCCGCCACCGCTTCCCCCTTGAGACTCTACAGGATCAAAGGCTTCGGAGAACCGGCTCGATTGGCTGACCGCCAGACGGTTGCTGAAGCTATCGAACATGCTGAGACCCACCCAACTAGGAAATGAAGAGGGTCACCGTAGCGTCGGACGAGAAAACAACAAGCGTCGGCATTCCATCGTTACTCAACGATGAGTGATCTGAAACGGCAGTTGCGGATATATCCGCACTCGACCCTATAGGGTCGAGCGGACGACACAGATGGCGACATCATCATCGACAGATGCGACCGCCTGGAAGACCGTGCGTTCCACGCCCGACAGTCTCGCCGCGCTGAGAATGCCGGAGTCGTAGGCGCGGGTGTCGAGGCCGATTCGCCGATGGTCGACGTGCACGGCGTCGGCGGGCGTATGTCCGTGGACGACGATTTTCTCGAACGCCGCATCGTCATCGAGGAAGGTTCGCCGCACCCACATCAGATCGCGCGGGGTCTGCTCGGCCAGGGTCTTCCCGGGCCGGGCGCCGGCGTGGGCGAAGAAGTAGTCGCCGACCATGATGCTCAGTTCGAGATTGTCGAGGAAGGCGCGTTCGACTGCCGTGACCCTGTGGTCAAGATCGCGGGAGACGGCGCGCCAGGCTTCCGCCCGGTGCTTCATGTCCGGCTCACGCAGGCCATAGGATTGCAGCGTCGCGCCGCCACCGTACTGGCACCACTCAAGACCGAAGGACGGATCGTCGAGGAACTTCAACATCGCCTCCTCGTGGTTGCCCTTCAGGAACCGCCACTCGACGCCGGCGTCGGTCGGCAGCCCGGCGAGATAACGAAGAACCTCCGCCGATGCCGGCCCCCGATCAATGTAGTCGCCCAGGAAGATCGCCATCGTTCGGTCAGGCGTCGATGCGGCGGCGTCGGCCATGATCGCCTCCACCAACGGCTGAAGCAGATCCAGTCTTCCATGAATGTCGCCGACGGCCCAGACGACAACACCCTCCGGCGCCATGGGCGTCGAAGGCGCGCGGACCGGGGCCGCGGCGGGTTTGCGCTGGAAGAGTCGGGAAATCATGAGCCTCGCTGTCACCGGGCGTCTTGGCTGATCATTGTGGTCAGGGTTCGGCCATCCGCCGACTTGCCGATCAGAAGAGGATCAGCCCCCGAAAACCGACCCGAAGTCGGCGTTGGCCTGCGCATAGTCGGGCGGGCGGCCGATGTCCATCCAGTAGCCCTCGGCGCGCTGCAAGCGGACCTTCAGCCCCTTGCGGATCATTTCGGCGAGCAGGGCTGGCATGTCATAGAAGGTATCGGCCGGAACCAGATCGAGCGCCTCCGGCGACAGCACATAGGCGCCGGCGCTGATGGTGTAGCTCTGGGTCGGCTTTTCATCGATCCGCACGACGGCCGCGCCCTCGGCGTTCACGACCCCGAACGGCACCTGCATCTGATAGTCGCGCACCACGACGGTCGCCTGGGCCTCGGATTGCAGGTGCGAATCCAGCACGTGGCTGTAGTCAGCCTGGGCGAGCACGTCCCCGTTGGTCACCACGAACGGTTCCGAGGGCGTCGGCAGCAGGCTGAGCGCGCCACAGGTTCCCAGAGGCTTGCTTTCCCGCAGGTAGCGGATGTTCAGTCCCGCCGCCGAACCGTCGCCGAAATGGGTTTCGATCTGTTCGGCCTTGTAGTTCACGGCCAGCCAGAAGTTCCGGAAACCCTGTCCTGACAGGTTGGTGACGATCGTGTCGAGGATCGGGCGCGATCCGACCTTGAGCATCGGCTTGGGCGTGTCGCGCGTCAGTTCCGCCAGGCGCTCTCCCTTGCCGCCGGCCATGATGATCACGGGGTTGGACCGGACGGGGATGTCGAGGAAATCGGCGGTCGTCGCCAGACCGACGACCCGACCGTCGCCATCGACGATCGGCAACTGCCTCAGGCTGTGCGCGCGCAGGGTCGCCAGCATGGTCGCCCGGTCCTCGCCCTCTCCGGCGCACACCGGGCTCCGGTTCACGGCCGATACCGCGGCGTCCTCGAGTCCCGCCCCGCGGATCAGGGCGCGCCGCAGGTCGCCATCCGACAGGGCGCCGATCAGCCGCCGGTCGCCGTCGACCACCAGGGCCATGCCCGCGCCGGTCGCGTCGATCGACTGCAGGGCGTCCCGGAAAGTCGCCTCCGGGCCGATCAGGGCCTTTTCCCAGTGCCGCATCAGGTCGTCCCCCGCCCGTCCGAAACGGGCTCCTCGATCGCATCGTCCGGCGCATAGTCGCGCTGCGCCGCCGTTCCGATCAACCGCCATTCCATCATGGGCGAAAGCCCGTCCGCGGGACGCTTGGCGGTCAGGGCGTCGGGAGTCAGCATCTCGCCCTGCCGGATCGGCCGCGCCGCCACCAGGGCGCGGCGGGCGATGGCCAGATTGCCCAGTTCGGCGACCGCCGGCGCCTTCTCCGGACGGCCCAGCGCGATCTCGACCTCGCGGATGGCGCGCACCATGGCGGCCAGTTCGTCGGGCTCCAGCGAGGCCGGATGGTCGGGTCCGGGACGGGTCCGGCTCAGGGTGAAATGCTTCTCGATCACGCAGGCGCCCCGCGCGACAGCGGCGACCGCGACGGTCTGTCCCAGACTGTGGTCCGAATAGCCGACCTTCAGGCCGAACGTCTCCGCCATGGTGGTCATGGCCCGCAGGTTGATGGCCTCCAGCGGCGCCGGATACTCGGTCGTGCAGTGCAGCAGGGTGACCTTGTCGCGCAGCGCGGCCTGCCCATCGGCGAAAGCCTGCTCCAGATCCCCCCGCCCCGTCGGATCACCATCGCGCGTCAGGCCGAAGGCGATCACGGCCAGGGCCTCGCGCACCTCGTCCAGCGTCGCCATGCCGGTCGAGACGATCAGTGGCGGCCCCACTCTGGCGGCGGCCAGAAGCATGGCTCCCCAGGTCAGATCGCCGGACGGAATTTTGATCGCGGGCATCTCCAGATCGGCCAGGAACGCCAGACTGCCCATGTCGAAGGCCGTGGACATGAACCGCACGCCTTTCGTCGCGCAACGGTCCGCCAGCACCCGGTGATCGTCCCGGCTCAGCGCCAGCTTGCGAACCATCTCCAGCTGGGTGCCGCCCTCGCCGGTGTTGGTCGCCTGATAGGCCGCCTTCATCGCGCGCGCGGTCAGCACCGCCTCGGGCTCGAAGGTCTGGAACTTGACCACGTCGGCCCCGGCCTCGGCGGCGACGTCGATCATGCGACAGGCGTCGTCCAGCGAGCCGTCGTGGTTCACGCCCGCCTCGGCGATGATCAGAACCGGATCAGACATGGGAGGTCTCGCCGTCGAAGAAGCGTTTGCGCAGCAGGGCGTCGCGCGGCGGCGCAGCGCGCAGGGCGTCCACGATCCGCGCCGAGCTTTGCCCGTCGCCGTAAGGATTATCGAAGCCGGAAACGTCGCCCGCCATGGCGCGGGCCAGGGCGGCGGTGATCGCCGCCGTCTCGCCCGGGCTATGCAGCACCGACGGGCCCGCCAGCCGTCCGGCCTGGCGCAGACCGACATCGACCGTGGGCGTTCGGACCGACGGCGCCTCCGCCAGCCCGCTGGAGGAATTGCCGACCACCGCGTCGCACGTCGCCAGCAGCGGCAGATAGGCCGAGCCCAGCGCGTCGTGCAGGCTGACGTTCGCCCGCCCCTCCGCGAAGGCGTCCAGCGCCGCATTGATCGCCACGCCGCCGGGATCGCTGTTGGGCCGGGTGATCCACAGCGCGACATCGGACAGCGGCGCCAGCGCGGCCAGCAAGGCCTCGAACTCGGCCAGCCCTCGGTCAGGCAGGGTCGTCACGGAGTGGAAGGTGACCAGCAGGTTGCGCGCGCCCAGCGGCCGCCCCAGCAGGGTCTCCAGCGCCGCGCGATCCGGCCGCGTTTCGCGCGTCAGCCGGTCGAGACCGGGGTTGCCGACCAGATGCACCCGATCCGGCGCCTCGCCCATCCGCACAACCCGGTCGCGGGCGTCGGCGTGGGTGACCAGATGCAGGTGCGACAGCTTGGTGATGGCGTGCCGGATGCCCTCGTCGATCGCGCCCTCGGTGACGTCGCCGCCGCCGATGTGCGCCACGGGGGTGCGCGTCAGCATCGCCGCCTGCACCAGGGCCAGGGTCTCGAACCGGTCGCCGAGGACCATCAGCAGATCAGGGGCCAGCCGTTCCAGCGCCTCCGTCGCCCCGGTCAAAGCCAGAGCGGTCGATCGGGCCAATGCCGACGGACCGTCGCCGGCCAGGTCCATCGGCACGCGGGCGTCGATCGCGAACCCGTCCGCCTCGATCTGGCGCACCGTCTCGCCGAAGCGCGGCTCCAGATGGGTCCCGGTGACCAGCAGTTGCAGCGACAGATCGGCGGCGGCGGCGATGTCGCGCATGGGCCAGTACAGCAGGCCGTAATCGGCCCGCCCGCTGGTCGCCACGCAGATCCGCCGTTTCCCCAACCGCTCCTCCATCCGACGAGGCGCTGGACGCCCGCCTTGGCTAACTGCTACCTGCTAGCATGCGCCCGGCGGGAGAATGGCATGCGAATCGGATTGTGCGGAACGGGCGGTTTCGGCCGGGAAGTCGCGCCCCTCGCTATCGCCCAGGGCGGCGCTGACAACGTCACCTTCGTCTCGCCTGAGCCTACAGAAACCCCTCTCAATGGCGTGCCGGTCATCGCCATGTCGGACCTGCCGGACGACATAGTCCTGGCCATCCCCATCGCCGATGCCGCCGTACGCCGCCGCGTCGATGCCGATCTGCGCGCGAAAGGGCGCGGCTTCGTCTCCATCGTCGCCCCCACCTGCACCTTCCGCGGTCCGTCTCAGATCGGCGAGGGCGCCATCCTGTGCGACCACGTGGTGATCACGGCCAATGTCGTGATCGGGCGGCATTTCCACGCCAACCTGTTCAGCTACGTCGCCCACGACTGCGTCATAGGCGACTTCGTCACCCTGGCCCCCCGCGCCTCGGTCAACGGAAACGTGGTGATCGAGGACGATGTCTATGTCGGGACCGGCGCGGTCCTGAAGCAGGGCACGCCGGACAAGCCGCTGCGCATCGGCAAGGGCGCCATCATCGGCATGGGCGCGGTGGTGACAAAGGATGTGCCGCCCGGCGCGGTCGTCGTCGGCAATCCCGCCCGTCCGCTCGAGCGCTAGCAGCGGCGCCTACAGGACGTACCGGTCCGTCTTGTAGCGGGCCAGATTGGCCGGATCGCTGAACCAGTCGATCGTTTCCCGGAGCCCCCGCCGGAAGCCCTCGCCCTCGCCGTACTCCGGCGCCCAGCCTGTCAGCGCGCGCATCAGATCGCTGTCGGCCCACAGCCGCTCGACCTCGCTGGCTTCAGGACGCAGGCGCTGGTCGTCGGCGACGATCCGGGCGTCCGACCCCATAAGCGCGATGATCGCCTGGGCCGTGTCGCCGATGGAGATCTCGAACCCGCTGCCCGCATTGACCGTCTGGCCCTGGGCGGCGTCGCATTCCGCCAGCGCCTCGAAGGCTCGGGCCGTGTCGCTGACGAAGCTGAAGTCGCGGGTCGGGTGCGTCGCCCCCAGCTTGATCTCCTTCGCCCCCGCCGCGATCTGGCTGATGATCGTCGGGATCACCGCCCGGGCCGACTGGCGCGGTCCATAGGTGTTGAACGGCCGCAGGACGCTGACCGGCGTGCCGAAGGCCGCGTGAAAACTCAGGGCGATCTGGTCGGCGCCGATCTTCGACGCCGAATAGGGCGACTGCCCCTGCAGAGGATGCGCCTCGGTGATCGGCACGAACCGGGCCGTGCCATAGACCTCGCTGGTGGAGGTGTGGACCACCCGCTCGACGCCCAGATCCCGCGCCGCCTGCACGATGTTCAGGGTGCCGAGGACATTGGTCTCCACATAGGTTTGCGGGGAATGGTAGCTGTACGGAATCGCGATCAGCGCCGCGAGATGCAGGACCACGTCGCAGTCCTTCATCGCCGTCCGGACGCCGTGCGGGTCGCGGACGTCGCCGGCGAAGACATCCAGAGTCTTGCGGATGTCGGCGGGGCTCTCGTCCAGCCAGCCCCAGCTGCCGAAACTGTTGTACTGGACGAAGGCCCGCACGTCGCAGCCCCGGCGGATCAGCCGCTCGGTCAGGTGCGAGCCGATGAAGCCGTCGGCGCCGGTCACCAGCACCCGTTTGCCGTCCAGCTTCACAGGATGATCTCCGCAGGGATGTTCATCATGCCCCTCCCACCGTTCGCGTTAAGGAAAGCCGAAAATCAGCCTCCTGGGCGCGTCCTGATGTTGCGCCGCGCGGCGGCGTCCTGTCTTGTTCACTCCATGCTTTCCCGGTGGTTCCTGGCCTGTGCGGCGTCGGCGATGGTGATCGGTCTCGCCGGATGTGGCGGGTCGCAGGTTTCGCCGCCGAGCCCCGCCGGCGCCGCCTCGACCCCGGCGCAGCGGTTGAGCACGCTCACGGATCTCGATCTGGCGGTGGCGCGCGTCGCCTGGCGGCTGTCCGAGGCCAATGCCGATCTCTGCCCCGTGGTCCGCCAGTCCGCCGGATGGGCCCTGCACGCGGCGGCGCAATACAGCCTCGAACTTCGTCCCGAGGCCGAGGGCCGGTTCGGCCTGCGCGGCGACCTTCCGGGCGTTCTGGCGGCGCCGTCGGGTTCGCCGGCGAACGCGGCGGGCCTGCGGACGGGCGACCTGATCGTAGCCGTGGGAGGCGTCCCCCTCGCTTCGGGCCGTTTCGGCGGGCCGCCCCGGTTCGAGGGTCTGGCGGCGAACATCGCCACCCTCGACGAAAGCCTTTCAGACGGCCCCGCGGTGCTGACCATCGAGCGCGGGGGAGAGCGACAGGACATCGCCGTCGCGCCCCGCCGCGCCTGTGGCTATGAGGTTCAGCTGAACCCATCCGATGACCTGCGCGCCCGGGCGGATGGGCGACGGCTGTTCATCAGCACGGCGCTCGCCGGCTTCGCCCTCACCGACGACGAACTCGCGGTCATCCTCGGCCACGAACTGGCGCACAACGTCCTGCGGCATCGCAGCTGGTCCGAGACCGGAGGCGCCGGCCGTACGGTCGTCGAAGGCGATTGCAACCCCCGTCTGTGCGGCCGGGGCGGCGATCCGGAACGGCAGGCGGACCGCGTCGGTCTGTATCTGATGGCCCGGGCCGGCTATCGACCGGAGGCCGCCCCGGCCTTCTGGCGGCGCTTCGGGGCGTCCAACTGGCGCGTTCGCTACCCGCAGCTGGCGCATGCCTCGGCCGGCACGCGCGCCCAACGTCTTGAAGAGGTTCAGGCCGAGATCGCGGCCCTGGTCGCGGCGGATCGTCCGCTGCTGCCCTGAACAGGCCCGACGATGATCAGGCCGGCTTGCGACGTTTCGCGCGGCAGAGATCGCACCACTCACGATTGGAGTCACGTCGATCGATGCGCCAACGGTGGCGGCAACGAGCTTTCTGAATCAGTTTTGCAAACCACTGGAACACCCGTTCTGGATGTCTTCGCTCCAGGCTGGCGTCAATAGCCGGCGTTGAGGAGAAGCGCCGGCGACGCCGGTGTGCTGTGGATGCATCAGGATCGACTTCGATCCGCGAGTTTGTCGCGGTGCACCAATTTCGTGGGAACCCGCGCCGACAACCGGCGTTGTGGTGCCTGGTTCGGAGGACATCCCCATGAAGAAGACCATCGCCGCCATCACCGCCGGCCTGCTTCTCGTAGCCGGTCAAGCCGCCGCGGCGGGCGCCGCCCCGATTTCCAATCGTATCGGCGACCGCGTCGGCGCGACCGCCGATGACTCCAGCGAGTTCGCCGGCATCCCGCTTCCGGTCCTTCTGATCGGAGCCGCCGTGATCGTCGGCGTGGTCGTCGTCGCCACCGACGACGACAGCGAAAGCGACTGATCCAGCCAGTCCGGTCCCCATGACATGGACGGGCTCGCTCTCTCGGGAGCGAGCCCGTTTGCACGTCTGAATACTGGACAACCGCCTCGAGACATCGGAGCAAGGGCGGTCAAGAATGAGTTGGGGCCGCCGGGTGTTGAATCGTTTCAGGGCATGGCGATCCCGATCCGCCGGCCCCGCTGAACAGGGAACCGGGCGGTCGCTTCCCCCCGGCGTCGATGAAGTCCGCCTGCTCGAAACCGATCATGCCGCCGGCCTCGCCGAACTGGCCGCTGTTCTGACGGTGCTGGACCAGGCGATCGACGCCATGAGAATCCTGATTCAGCGGCGGAGGAAGGAGCAGCCCGACGCGGTCGTCGATATCGCCCTGCTGCAGTTCGCCGTCGTCCAGTTCGTGGGCTGTTTCAAAGGCAAGCGCGGATCGATGCGCCTGAAGCCGAAACAGGCTTTCGACGGCCCGGGCAGCCGCTTTTTCGAACACCTCGCCGCCCTGGCGGACCAGCTGTCCGGCGTCCACGCGAGGCTGACCGGTCAGGCGGAGGTCGTGGTCCTGCTCAAACGCGCGCCGGACAGGGTCGGGGTCCTGGGCCTCGCCACCCGCAGCCGCCGGCCGGATCGGCTGACCATCCACGAGCTCTCGAACATCGCCGACTTCATGGAGCGGGGCCGTGACGCCTATGCGGCGGCGGCTGGCCTGCAGCGCGAACTGGCGAACCGTGAGCTCGAGCTCATGAGCGACGCGGCCTTGCTGACCCTCGCCATACCCGCCGGCCAGACCTGAATCAGACGTTCGCGTTCGCGGCCGCGCCGGTCCTCTGGCGCGCCTGGCGGGGCCTGAATCCTCTCCAGGTCGCCCAGACCAGCAACGCCACGGCCACGCCGAGGATGTCGGCCAGGAAGTCGAACCAGCTGGCGTCCCGGCCGATCATGCCCTGAATCACTTCGATCCCTCCCCCGGCCAGCACCGCGCAGATCGCCAGAAGCACGCGCGAGCGGCTCGGGAACAGCACGCCGAAGGCCCATAGCAAGAGCCCGAACGCGCCGAAGTGAGCGACCTTGTCCAGACCGGAGACCTGCTGCTCCACCTCCAGGGACGGCCCAAGAAGAAGCACCAGAAGGATGGAGATCGTCAGGACGGCAAGAATACGCAGGGGAAGCGACATGGATGTCTAGTCGCCAAACACTCCGCCATAAGCAAGGCGACCAAACGGGCGTGCGACGATTCAGCCTGCGGCGATCCGCTCGGCTGCGACCAGGTCCTCGAGGGTGTCGATATCCACCGACCGCTCCAGCGGCATCGGACAGGCGATGGTGTCCCCGGCCTTCACGAAGGTTCGATGCCGACGCAGCCAACCCACCCGGGCCGCATAGACCGCGCCGTTGAGCGTCCAGGCCGGCGGCAGGTCCTGCCGCCGCAGGCTCGCGCCGGCGTCCGGCTCGGCATAGGCCACCATGCGTCCGGACGAGTCGGGCCGATACGTCAACCAAGGGTGGGCCGCGGCCTCGCTGACCGAGACACAGCTTTCAGCGTCCTTCACCCCGGCCAGGACGGCGTCGATATCCGCCGCGGTCCGCAGCGGCGATGTCGGCTGCAGCAGGACCACGATGTCGAATCCCGGCACGCGATCGAGGGCGTCCAGCACGACATCGATCGACCGCGCCTCGTCCCCCGACAGATCTGCGTCGCGCACGAACGGCGCCTCACAGCCCATCGCCCTGGCTTCGGCGATGATGGCCGCGTCGTCCGATGACAGGATCAACCGATCAATCCCGACCGAGGCCTGCGCCGCCGCGATGGTCCAGCCGATCAAGGGCCGCCCCAGGAACGGGATCAGGTTCTTGCCCGGCAGTCCCTTTGACCCGCCCCTCGCGGTGATGATCCCCAGGACCCTGCTGTCGCCGATCATCAGACACCGCCGTCCTGTTCAATCCACTCCGGCAGGCTGGGGGCCAGCGCCCTCAGCTGCTCGCAGGCGACCATGATGTGATAGAGCGAGCTCGCCGGGGACGGTTCGACGACGAAGGTTCCGTTCGCCTCCAGCTTGTCCCGCCACAGGCCGGTCGGCTCCAGGTACCGGGTCATCGCGGCCAGCGCCTCTCCGACGTCCCGCAGCAGGGCCGCGCGACCGGGCCCGGCGGGCTCGCCTTCCGCGAGGATCAACGCCGCCTTCAGCCGTTCCGTCTGCGGCCATAGCCGGGCCTGCCGTGAGCGCGCCGACAGATCGTCATTCAGGGAATCGACCGTGACCCGCGTCTTCGCATCCACCCCGCGATCGCCCGCGGCGTAGAGACGACGCACGTCCGACATCAGCCCGGCGTCGCCCCGCAGACGGCTCCAGCGGGTCAGCAGCCACGCCCATTCGAACTGGTGCCCCGGTTCGACCAGCCGACCGTCCTCACCCTCCGCAGGGGCCCAGTCGGCGTTGAAGAACTCCCGCACGAAGCCGCCGTCCGCGTCGATGAAGACCCGCCGGGCCAGCGCCACGATTCCGTCCGCCAGCCCGGTCCAGGGCCCGTCCGGCTCCAGCGCCTCCCAAGCCAGGCAGGCTTCCAGAAGATGCATGTGAGCGTTGGCCTGGAAGGGATGGTCTCCCGCCTCGCGCCAGCCTCCCGCGGGATGCCGCAGGCCTTCGAGCGCGCCCCTCAAGCGGTGCGCCCGCTCCGCCATCCGCTCGGGTTCAATCCCCGCCGCGGCGGCGCCGGCGAAGGCGAACAGGGCGAAGGCTTGATCATAGAGCCACGGCGTGTCGTCCAGCACCGCCCCGTCGACGCTGACCCGTGTCCGATACAGGCCGTCCGGCCGCAGGTTGGTGCGTTCGAAGGCGTCCAGACCTCGCCCGACCAGCCCCGCCCACGGACCGCCCCAGCCCTGGCGGCCGGCGCTGCTGTACACATAGGCCTGCCGCGCCTGCACCCGAGCCCGCCGGAAGTCGCCGACGGGGCGCCCCTTTGCGTCCAGCGCCTCCACAAAGGCGCCGTCCCCCGCTCCGCCCAGGGTGGCCCATAGCGGCAGGGCCGCCAGATCCATCCAGTCGAAGAAGCGCTCGGCCGCGATCGGCAGGGCGATCCCACGGTCGCCCGGCGAGATATGTTCCGGCGAGATCTCGCGCAGCCGTTCGACCAGTCCCTTCACCTCCTGTGATCGGCTCAGGTGGCAGATCAGAACGGCGTCAGGCTCCGCGATAATCGCAAGGTCGGTGACGCCGGCGGTTGCAACCACCATACCCTTGGCCGCGCGGACGAAATTCGACGTGTCTTCGTCGGCCCCGATCCATACGCCCCGTCCGCCGGCCTGAGTGGCCGCGACCGCGTCCCATGCGCCCAGGTCCGACCAGTCGAACACCACCGGCAGCACCCAGACCTTCCGGCTGCGCTCCAGCACGGCGTAGTCCATCGAGATTTTCGGCGAAGCCTCGAACGCCGCGGTCAACTCCAGCACGGCCCCATCGCCGTCCGGCGTGGCGGCCGCGACCGCGGCCTCGATCTCGGGCGCGAAGGCCTTCAGTTCGTCCAGCAGGGTCCGGGTGGTCGCGACCAGGTTGCCGCTGTTCCACATATAGCCGCGCGCCAGATAGTCGACGGCGGTGGCGCGGTCCGGCTTTTCGACGAAGGCCCTGACCGGCGAGGCGCCGCCGGGTTGCTCCGGCTGGATGTAGCCGTAAGCCGATGACGGCTCGGTCGGCTTGACCCCGAACACCACCAGCCGGTCGGCGCCCGCCAGCTCGGCGGCCTCGCGCACGGCGGCGCGGAACAGTTCGTCTTGCGTGATCCGATGGTCAGAGGCGACGAAGGCCGCCACCCCCTCGGGATCCCGGCGGGCGATCCAGTGCGCCGCCGCCGCCATCGCCGCGGCGGAATCCCGACCCGACGGCTCCAGCAGAACGATGGCGGGAATGTCGCCCAGTTGCTCGACGACGATGCTGCGGTGCTCCTGACCGGCCACCACCACCACCTGCCCGCCGCCCTGCGCCAGCGGCGCGACCCGGCTCAATGTCTCCTGGAACAATGAGAGATTGCTGGTCAGGTCGAGGAACTGCTTGGGCCGGTCCGAGCGCGATGCGGGCCACAGCCGAGTGCCGGCGCCGCCGCACAGGATGACAGGAAAAATCGCCATAGCCCCGATCTCCGTGGCCGCTTTGGGATAGCGGCCGCCTGCCCGTACTAGAGCGAAGCCGGGCCTTCCGGAAGCGGGGTCGGGGCTTCGGTCGGGTCCCGCCACGCCGCCTGAGGATTCAACGCCGCCGTAGCCTCCAGGAAGCTGCCCGGCTTCATCGACGGCTCAGGCGCGGTCTGCAGCCCCGCCACGCGCGCCAGATCAGCGATGAAGGTGATGCAGTTGCGCCGCCTCAGGTCATAGACCCAGCCCTCGGGCCCGTTCCACCAGTCAGCCCGGTCGCGAATGGCCCGGTAGGTCGCGTCGCTGACGGTCAGCGCCAGATAGGGCCGCCCCTCGCCCACGTAGCGGGCGTCCGGCGCCTGGACCACGCCCCTGTCGCGCACGAACAGCAGCTGCGGTCCGGGGTTGCGGGCGGTGAAACCCGCCGCCCAGTCGACCGCTTCGCCGGTTTCGTCCAGCGTGCCGAGGGCCTGCACATAGGCGTGGGGGAACAGCAGGTAGCCGCCCCGCACCCGCGCCCCGGGGTGGGCGTAGAAGGTCACCGTCACCGCCGCCAGCGCCGGCCCCGCCAGCAGGGCGAGGATCAGACCGGAAACCAGGACGCGGACGATACGGGACAACATGCGAACCACGGACAAGCGCCGCAGACTACGGGGCGCATGGTCCTGAACGCACAAGGGCCGCCGGGGTCTCCCCCGACGGCCCCTATTCTACGCCTGCCGCTGGGACCTAGTGGCCGCCGGGCGTCGCCGCGACCTCGGCGTTGCTCACCCGGGCGCGCGCCGCGACGATCGCGAAGATCGTCAGGATCACATAGCCCGCCAGCGGGATGAAGAAGGCCAGGTTCAGGCTGGTCATGTCCGCCATCCAGCCGCCCAGCAGCGGCAGCACGGCTCCGCCGATGATGCCGAACACCAGCAGGCCCGAGGTGGCCGAGGCGGGCGCCGAGGACCGTTCCAGCGTCAGGGTGAAGATCGCCGGGAACATGACGGAGTTGAACAGGCCGATGGCCAGCGCCGCGAACGAGGCGTTGACGCCGCCGGTCTGGGTCACGATCAGGCAGAGGACGGCCGCGCAGGCCGTGCAGACGGCCAGCAGCCAGCCGGCCGGGACCCGCGTCAGCAGGGCGCTGCCCGCGAACCGGCCCATCAGGGCGCCGGCCCAGTACAGGGCGACCAGACGGCCCGCATCGTGGATCGGCAGGCCGAGCGCGCCGTCCGAGTGCAGGAAGTTGGTCATCAGGCTGCCGACGGTCACTTCCGAGCCGACGTAGACGAAGATGGCCAGGGTGCCGAACAGGGCCCAACCCGACGACAGGGCGCGCAGCGGCGACCCCGCGACCTCGGACGCCGCCGCCGCGCTGGCGGCCGTCAGGCGCTTGCGCACGCTCCAGATGAAGGCGCCCAGCACGCCGAAGAAGATGGCCAGGCCGATGAAGACGGTGTCGATGTTGCGCAGGGTCGCCGCACGGGCGGCGGGGTCCATGACGGCGGGCGCGGCGCCGGCCGCCGGAGCGGCTTCCGGCGCGATCGAGGCCGCGTGGGCGCCCATGCCGCCGATGTAGTTGTGCAGGAAGACGACCCAGCCGATCACTAGGCCGATGGCGGCGCCGACGGCCAGCCAGCCCTTGATGTCCTTGCGCAGGGCGCCGACCAGGAAGCCGGCGACGACACCGAGACCGACGCCGAGCAGGATCAGGATCAGGGCGGTGGGCGAAGCCAGGGCGCTGACGCCGCCGACGGCGAAGATGCCGCCCGACAGCATGACGGTCGCGCCCAGAAGGGGACCGACCACCGTGCCCAGCGAGTTGAAGGCCTGCGAGAGGACCAGGCGGAAGTGCGAGCTCTTCGCCGACCCCAGCGACGCGGCCAGGGGGTTGGCGGCGACCTGCAGCAGGGTCACGCCCGCCGCGATCACGAACAGGGCCACCAGCACGCCCGGATAGAAGTCGAACACGGTCGACAGCGGCACGATCAGGGCGCCCAGCACCATGACCGCCAGAGCGCCGACGATCGACTTGGCGTAGCCCAGCTTGGCCAGCACGGCGGCGGCGGGCAGGGAGACGATCCCGTAGGCGGTGAACCAGGCGAACTGGGTCAGCAGCGCCTCGGTGAAGTTCAGCTCGAAGACGCCCTTCACCGCCGCGATCAGCGGATCGATCAGGGAGGTCGCGAAGCCCCATGCGAAGAACAGGGTCGTCACATAGGCGAAGGCGGTCCCGAGCCCCTTCGCGGAGGTCTGCTGGTTGTCTGTCATCTCACTCCCCACGGCCGGCGTCTCAACGTGCGCGGCCTTTCACCGTCTTGGTTTCATCCGCAAAAGCCCGCGTCCAGCGATTTGAGGCAATTCGTAACCAAAAGTGGGCGGGTTTGGGCCCTTGCGGACAAGATCAGGGCGAGGAAGATGGGCTTTCCGGTTGATCCGGCTGCTGACCAAGGCCTCTGCGTGACCGACCGGATCGTCGCCTCCCCCGCCGAAATCGCCGATCCATGGCGCGGCGCCGTCATCTATCAGGTCTATCCGCGCAGCTTCGCCGACACGAACGGCGACGGCGTCGGAGACCTGCCGGGGATCACCGCCCGGCTGGACCACATCGCCTCGCTGGGGGTCGACGCGGTCTGGCTCAGCCCCTTCTACACCTCGCCGATGCGGGACTTCGGCTATGACGTCGCCGACTACTGCGACGTCGATCCGGTGTTCGGGACCCTGGCCGACGTCGACGCCCTGATCGCCCGCGCCCACGCCCTGGGGCTGAAGGTCCTGATCGATCTGGTCTTCGCCCACACCTCGGACCAGCACGCCTGGTTCGAGGAAAGCCGCCAGAGCCGCGACAATCCGAAGGCCGACTGGTTCGTCTGGGCCGACGCCAAGATCGACGGCACGCCGCCGTCCAACTGGCAGTCGGTGTTCGGCGGTCCGGCCTGGACCTGGGACGCCCGGCGCGGCCAGTACTACATGCACAACTTCCTGCCCGAGCAGCCGCAGCTGAACCTGCACAGCCCCGCGGTGCAGGAGGCGCTGCTGGACGTGGTCCGGTTCTGGCTGGCGCGGGGCGTGGACGGCTTCCGCCTCGACGCCATCAATTTCGCCATGCACGATCCGGCGCTGACCGACAATCCGCCCCTGCCGCCGGGCGGACCGCGCACCCGGCCCTTCGACTTCCAGGACAAGATCCACAACCAGTCCCAGCCGGGCATCGTCGACTTCCTGAAGCGGCTGCGCGCCCTGACCGACAGCCACGGCGGCCGATTCACCGTGGCCGAGGTGCCGGGCGACCGCGCCGATGCGGAGATGCAGGCCTATACCGAAGGGCGGGATCGGCTGAGCAGCGCCTACGGCTTCACCTATCTGTACGCCCCGGCCCTGACGCCCGATCTGGTCAAGCGCACCGCCGCCGTCTGGGACGGTCGACCGGGTCAGGGCTGGCCCTCCTGGCCCTTTTCCAACCACGACGCGCCGCGCGCCGTCTCCCGCTGGGCCGAGGGTCGCGACCGGGCGGCCATGGCGCGGATGATGACGCTGCTGCTGGTCTGCCTGCGCGGCGCCGTCTTCCTCTATCAGGGCGAAGAGCTGGGCCTGCCGCAGGGCGAGGTGCCGTTCGACCGGCTGGTCGATCCCGAAGCCATCGCCAACTGGCCCAAGACCCTGGGCCGCGACGGCGCCCGCACGCCGATGCCATGGACGGCGGATGCGCCGCATGCGGGCTTCTCCACCGCCGAACCCTGGCTGCCCATCGATCCGCGCCACCTACCGCTGGCGGCGGACCGCCAGGAAGCGGACCCAACCTCCCAGCTGGCCGTGACCCGCCGCCTGATCGCCTTCCGAAAAACGCAGCCCGCGCTGACCCACGGGTCGATGCGAGTGCTCGAAGCCCCGGACGGCCTGCTGGTGTTCGAACGCATTCTCGGCGACGAGGTCCTGATCTGCATCTTCAACCTGGGCCACAAGACCTCGACATGGCTTCCGCACGGCAGTTTCAGCCGGCTCGAGTCGACGAACCTCGACGGCGACACGGACGGATTGCCGCCTCTGGCCGGCCTGATCGGGCGGCGCCTGATATGAGGTGGCGCGGCCGCCCCGTCGGCGCTAACGAAGCGGCATGAGCGCCCAAGGCCCCGTCCTCGTCACCGGCTCGGCCGGCTTCATCGGCTTCCACACGGCTGAGCGCCTGCTGGCGCGCGGCGAGACCGTGATCGGCGTCGACAACCTGAACAGCTACTACGACCCGGCGCTGAAGCAGGCCCGGCTGGAGCGGCTGCAGGCGCACCCGAAATACCTGCACCACACGCTCGATCTGGCCGACCGGGACGGCATGGCCGCCCTGTTCGCGAGCATGAAGCCGCGCCGCATCGTCCACCTCGGGGCGCAGGCAGGCGTGCGCTACAGCCTTGAGCACCCCGAGAGCTACGTCGATTCCAATGTGGTCGGCTTCCTGACCGTGCTGGAGGGCGCGCGAGCGGTGAGGGCGGAGAATCTGGTCTTCGCCTCGACCAGCTCGGCCTTCGGGGCCAACGGCGCCCTGCCCTTCTCGGTCAGGCAAGGCGTGGCCCATCCGCTGACCGTCTACGCGGCCACCAAGATCGCCAACGAGGCGATGGCGCACTCCTATTCCCACCTGTTCGGCTTCCCCTCGACGGGGCTGCGCTTCTTCACCGTCTATGGACCGTGGGGCCGCCCGGACATGGCGCTGTTCAAATTCACCCGCGCCATCCTCGAAGGCCGTCCGATCGACGTCTACGGCCACGGCCAGATGGAGCGGGACTTCACCTATGTCGACGACATCGTCGAGGGCGTGATCGCCGCGCTGGACAGGCCCGCCGCCGTCGATCCCGACTGGAACCCGCAGGCGCCGAACCCGGCCACCAGCGGCGTCGCGCCGTGGCGCATCCTCAACCTCGGCGCCGGTCGCCGCGAACAGCTGATGCGCTACATCGCGGTGCTGGAGGAGGCCCTGGGGCGGAAGGCGGAGCTGAATCTGATGCCGGTCCAGGACGGCGACGTGACCCGCACCGAGGCCGACGTGACCGAGACCCGCGCCGCCCTGGGCTATGCCCCCTCGACCCCGATCGAGGTCGGGGTGAAGCGGTTCGTGGACTGGTATCGCGACTTCTACGCGGTCTGACCCGACCGGCCGGCCTTGCGCAACGGCCAAGCTGAGGTAGATTGGTGACTAGGGCTGTTACCATTCAACCGACAGGGTTTTCCCGATGGCTTCTCGCTTCCTCTCCGCCAATACCCCGCGGGCGCTGGCCGCTCTCCGGATCATGTCCGGCCTGCTGTTCCTCGCCCACGGCACGCAGAAATTCCTCTCCTTCCCGGCCGGCGAGCGCGCGGGCGGAGGCTGGGGCTTCGACGGCCCCGGCGCCTATGCGGGCGTGATCGAACTGGTCACGGGCGTCCTGATCGCGCTGGGCCTGTTCACCCGTCCGGCCGCCTTCGTCGCCTCGGGAACCATGGCCGTCGCCTACTTCCTGGCCCACGCCCCGCAAGGCGCCTTCCCGGTCAACAACGGGGGGGACGCGGCCATCCTCTACTGCTTCGTCTTCCTGTTCCTGGTCTTTTCGGGTCCCGGCGCCTTCAACCTCGGCAGCCTGCTGAGCAAGCGCCGCGACTGATCGGCGACCAAAGGTCGATCGAAAGGAAGGCGGGGCCGTTTCGGTCCCGCCTTCTTCATGTCCGTCGCCGGCGACAATGCCCCCTACGGACTTTCGGTGCGGGGCCGGGCGCGATAGCGCCCCAACTCACACCAGAAGCGATCGTCTTGCGCCGTGTCGTTCAGAGTGCGGCTGACGGCTTCGCAATCCTGCCCATTGCTTCCGCCGGCGCCCGGACGGCGCTCGCTGTCAAAGGTGGCGACATGCCTGCGGGCCGCCGCCGCATCCCGGCGGTACAGCGTCCAGACCGGATCGGCCGTCGACAGCCGATCCGCGTCGCAGGCCGCGAGGCAGGTCGTCAGCCCCGCCAACACCATCATCCGCACGCGTCCCGGCATGGCCAGGTCCTCCCTGTCCGGTGATCACGCCACATCGTCACCGGGACCGCAAAGAAAAAGGCGGGGCCGTTCGCGGTCCCGCCTTCTTCATGTCGGCTTGGCGTCCGGCTACTGGATTGGCTGACCGTTCACATCGACCACCACGACCTCGCCGATCCCCAGCGCCCGGATCTTGGACTCGATCTGCGCACGGTCGCCGACCACCACCCAGGTTGTCGGACCATCGCCGACCAGGGCGCGCGCCGCGATCGAGGCCGACTGCGGGGTCGTCCCATTCACCGAAGCGGCGTATCCGTCGTAGTAGTTCTCCGGCACGCCGTAGACGACCATCCGAGTCAGGTCGTCGGCCACCGCGGCGTTGGTCTCCCAGCCCCCGGCCATGCCCAGCACCAGGTTGGACCGCACCGCCGCGATCTCCGCCTCGGTCAGCGGACGCGAACCCACCACTTCACTCAGCTCGCGATGGATCTCCGCGATGCTTTCGGCGGTCTTGTCGGCTTGCACCCCGGAGGAGACGCGGAACAACCGCTCGCCGCGCGCGATGCCGACGAAGGAGCCGGCGCCGTAGGACCAGTGCTTGTCTTCGCGCAGGTTCATGTTGATGCGGCTGGTGAAGGCGCCGCCCAGCGCCGTGTCGGCGACGCTGATGGGGCCTTCCGTCGCCGGATCGAAGGGCGCGACCAGGCGGCCCGTGATGATCGACGACTGCGGACCGGCGCGGTCCACGATGTAGATCCGCGGGGCGTGACTAGCGGGCATCGCGGGCGCGGCGGGTTTGACCGGCAAGGGCGTGGCGGGCGCGCGCCAGGTGCGGAACGCCCGTTCGAGCGCCGGCGCCAGCTCGGCCTGGGTGGTGTCGCCGACCACCACCAGGGTGGCGTTGTCCGGACGGAACCAGGTCGCGTGATAGGCTTCGGCGTCACTCGGGCTGAGAGCGTTCACCGTCGCTTCCGTCCCCGAGGCCGGGCGACCGTAGGGATGCTCAGGGCCGAACACGGACGCCACCATCACGCGGCTGGCGATCGCGCCAGGGCTGCGGTTGCTCTGCTGGATGCCGGAAATCTGCTGGGCCCGCGAGCGCTGGAAGTCATCGGCGCGGAAGGCGGGATGCTGAATGATGTCGGCATAGAGCGCCAGGGACGGCTCGAGCCGCGACTCGATCGCGTTCAACGAGACGCTGGTGTAGTCCACCGATGAGCTCCCCCCGATGGAGGCGCCCAACAGTTGCGCCCGGTCGCCGATCTCGAGCGCGGTCAGGCTGTCGGTGCCGTTGGTCATCACCGCGGGGGTCAGCGCGGCGACGCCGTTCTTTCCGGCAGGGTCGGCGGCGGAGCCCGCCTCGACGATCAGGTTCATGCTGACGGTCGGCACGCCGGTGCGCGGCGCCAGCACCACCTTCAGTCCGTTGGACAGGGTGAAGTGCTCGACATTGGGGAAGTCCGCCTGGGGGGCCGCGCCCGGCGTCGGCATGTGGGTCCGATCAGCGCCCGTCGCCGCGACCGTGAAGTCGGGGAACGGGCGAACCTCGAGCGCGTAGCTGCCATCCGTCAGCCACTCGCGACCGGCGGTGGTCAGATTGGCCGGCGTGGCGTTCAGCAGGCGTTCGTAGCCCACTCTCCACGCGGCCGGATCGCCCTGAAAAACCTGGCTCGCGGCCAGACGGTCGGACTTGCCGCCGAACCCGCCGATCCGTTCCAGCCCCCGCACATAGGACGCGCCGACGGCCGTACGGGCGCGTTCCAGTTCGTCGGCGGTCGGACCGTCACGCAGCAGGCGGCTTAT
The DNA here is from genome assembly GCF_058807475.1 of Brevundimonas sp. GW821-FHT12C05. Taxonomy (NCBI): domain Bacteria; kingdom Pseudomonadati; phylum Pseudomonadota; class Alphaproteobacteria; order Caulobacterales; family Caulobacteraceae; genus Brevundimonas; species Brevundimonas sp. GW821-FHT12C05. The sequence continues at coordinate 244,872 of NZ_JBXAQS010000004.1, read as the reverse complement.
CTCCTCATCGACGATGCGTTCGATGTTGGCCAGATCCTGGCCCGGCTTGGCGGTGACCACGACCGTGAACTGGCTGCCGATCTCGCCTTCCGAAACCCGCGCGGACACGCCGGTCGCCACCTGATCGTCGAACACAAGGCGCTTGTAGAGACGCGAAGTGCGGCCCGAGGACAGCACCTGGCCCAGCATTCCCAGGTAGTGGGTCTCCGCCTCGCCGCCCGGCGGCACGTTCCACACCTTGTAGAGGCGCGGTTGGCCGACACGGTCGTACATGACCTCGCGTTGCGCGCCCTCCATGCGGGCGATCATGCGCTCCGGCTGGCTGACCGGCGGCCCCGAGGGGATGTCGCCGAAATAGTGCTCTACCTTGGCGCGGGCCTCTTCCGGCGTGATGTCGCCGGCCAGAACGATGGTGGCGTTGGCCGCACCGTAATAGTCGCGGAACCAGGCTTTCACGTCGTCAAGGGAGGCCGCTTCCAGATCGTCCATCGAGCCGATGACCGTGTGGCCATAGGGGTGATCCGACGGATAGGTCGCCGCCGTGATCAGATCCCATACGCGGCCATAGGGCTGGTTCTCGCCCTCGCGCTTCTCGTTCTGGACCACGCCGCGTTGCTCATCGAGGCGCGCTTGGTCGATCGCGCCGACGAGGTGGCCCATCCGATCGCTTTCCAGCCACAGCAGGCTGTCCAGCGCCGAGGTCGGGACGTTCTGGAAATAGTTGGTGCGGTCGTTGTTGGTCGTGCCGTTCTGATCGGTCGCGCCCAGCAGTTCGGTCGCCTTGAAGAAGTCGTTGTTGAAGTTCTCGGACCCGTTGAACATCAGGTGCTCGAACAGGTGGGCGAAGCCCGAACGGCGCGCCGGCTCGTTCTTGGAGCCCACGTGGTACCAGATGTTCACCGCCACGATCGGCGCCTTGTGGTCCTCGTGGACAATCACGGTCAGGCCGTTGTTCAGCACGAACCGGGTGAAGGGGATGTCGACGTCCGGCAGCGGCGCGAGGCGTTCCTGCGTGGCGGGCGAAGCGGCCACGGATGTCGCGACCTGGGCCTGGACCTGGAAGGCGGACGCCAGAAGGACGGCCGCGGCGGCGCCTCCCAGCAGAACGGGACGGAACGAACGCATACGGAGACCCCCTGAATTAAGACAACCCGGCAAGCCGGGTGATGACAGTGGTATCCGCCTGCGATTGACTCGCAAGCGAAATGACATTTCAGATTCGTAACCTTCCGAGGTTCATTTCGCAGGTGCGAGGCCGAAAGACAGGTCCGTGCGCGGAGACGGTCTCGAACCTCGATCCGTGCAGTGCGAAACGAAGTATTGCACCGCACACGAAATGAATTGCCTGCGGCGCTGCAATAGGGTCCTATCCCTATCCGCGGCGTCGAACGCGGTTCGGGCCGAGCATTCTGACATCTGCCCATCGGACGCCGCGCCCATGATCCGTAAATCGCTCGCCCTCGCAACGCTCTGCTGTCTGGTCGCAAGCCCAGCGCTTGCCGCCCCTGCCGCCCCGCTTCTGGCCCACCAGGCGGCGCTGGATCTCAACGAGGCGTCCTCGGCCTGGATCCTGACCTCGACGGCGCTTGTCCTGCTGATGACCCTGCCGGGCCTGGCGCTGTTCTACGGCGGCATGGTCCGGCGCAAGAACGTCATCGCCACCATCGCCCATTCGACCGCCGCCCTGGCCATCGTCACCGTGCTGTGGTTCGCGGTCGGCTACAGCCTGTCCTTCGGGACGGGTCCCGAAGCGACCAACGGCGTCATCGGCGGCCTGCAGGCGGCCTTCCTCAACGGCGTCACCCCGTCCACGGCGCACAGTCTCGCGCCCGGCCTGCCCGAGTTCCTGTGGATCGCCTATCAGCTGACCTTCGCCATCATCACCCCGGCCCTGATCGCCGGCGCCTTCGCCGAGCGGATCAAGTTTTCGGCCTCGATCCTGTTCTTCTTCCTGTGGCACCTGATCGTCTACGCGCCGATCTGCCATCAGGTCTGGGGCGGCGGCTGGATGGGCTCGCTGGGCGTGCTCGACTTCGCGGGCGGCGCGGTGGTCCACGTCAACGCGGGCGTCGCCGGCCTGGTCGCCGCGCTGGTGCTGGGCCCGCGTCAGGGCTTCGGCCGGGACAACATGGCTCCCCACAACCTGGCCTTCACCGCCATCGGCACCGGCCTGCTGTTCGTCGGCTGGCTGGGCTTCAACGCGGGCTCGGCCTGGGCCGCCGACGGCATCGCCGCCGTGGCCGCCTTCAACACCATCCTCGCCGCCGCGGCCGCCGCCATCGGCTGGACCGCCGTCGAATGGATCGACCACAAGCGCCCGACCCTGCTGGGCCTGCTGTCCGGCATTGTCGCCGGCCTGGTCGGCATCACCCCCGCCGCCGGCCTGGTCGACCCCAAGGGCGCCTTCATCATCGGCATCCTGTCGGGCCCGGCCTGCTACGCCGGCGCCGTCTGGCTCAAGCGCGCCCTGAAGTACGACGACAGCCTGGACGCCTTCGGCGTGCACGGCGTGGGCGGCATCGTCGGCGCCGTCCTGACCGGCCTGCTGGCCACCGCCGCGATCAATCCGGCGGCGGCGAACGCCAACGTCCTGAACCAGATCATCGGCCTGGCCGCCGTCATCGCCTGGAGCGGCATCGGCACCTTCGTCATCCTGATGATCTGCAAATACACCGTCGGCCTGCGCGTGCCGAAGGAAGAGGAGATCGAGGGGCTGGACTACACCCAGCACGGCGAGACGATCCACCAGTGAGGCATTCCTCCCCCAACGGGGGAGGAATGGCAACGCTCCCCGCCGCCCCGCGTTCGACTCGCCATGGCGGCCACCGGCGAACTCGACACCTACAAGAAGAAGCGGAATTTCGCCGCCACGCCCGAGCCCGCGGGCAGGAAGGGCAAGGTGCGCGCCACCGGTCTGCGCTACCTGATCCAGCGGCATGCGGCGACCCGGCTGCACTATGACTTCCGCATCGAGGTCGATGGCGTCCTCAAGTCCTGGGCGGTGACCAAGGCTCCGTCGCGTGACCCCGCCGTCAAGCGCCTCGCCGTCGAGGTGGAGGACCACCCGCTCGACTACGGATCGTTCGAGGGATCCATCCCGTCCGGCAACTACGGCGCGGGCACGGTGCAGATGTGGGACACGGGCGAATGGGAGCCCCAGTCCGACGACCTCGACGCCGCCTTCAGGAAGGGCGAGGTCAAGATGGTGCTCCACGGCGAGCGCCTGTCCGGCAAATGGGTGCTGGTCCGCCTGCGCACCGACCGGGGCAAGCCGAGCAAGCGCGCCAACTGGCTGCTGATCAAGGAGAAGGACGCGTTCGCGGTCCCCGGCGAAGGCGACGCGAACATGGAGATCGACGCCTCGGTCACAACCGGGCGCAGCCTCGCCGAGATCGCCGAGGGAAAGGCCCGGTGGACCTCGTCCAAGCCGGTGACCCGCAAGGGTCCGGCCAAGCCTACGGCCCGCCCTGCGGTCACCACTCACGCGAAGAAGCCCCACGCCTTCGTGCCCATCCAGCTGTGCAAGATCACCGACTATCCGCCCGGCGGCGCGGGCTGGGCGCATGAGATCAAGTTCGACGGCTACCGCCTGCAGATCGCCACCGGCGGCGGCCGCGCCACCCTGCGCACCCGCAAGGGCCTGGACTGGTCGAAGAAATTCCCGGAGCACGCCGCCGACGCCGCGCGCTGGCCCGACGCCGTCCTCGACGGCGAGCTGTGCGCCCTGGCCGAGGACCACATGCCCGACTTCTCAGCCCTGCAGGCGGCGATCTCGGACGAGGACACCGGCGGTCTGATCTATTTCGCCTTCGACCTGCTGTTCGAGGGACCGGAGGACCTGCGCGACCTGCCCCTGTCGCACCGCAAGGCGCGGCTGCAGGCCTATATCGACCGCATCCCCAAGGCCGCCCGGTCGCGCATCCGCTACGTCGACCACTTCGCCTCCACCGGGGCGGCGGTGCTGGAAAGCGCCTGCCGCATGGACCTGGAAGGCGTCATCTCCAAGAAGCTGGACGCGCCCTATCGCGAAGGCCGGTCGGCGACCTGGCTGAAGTCGAAATGCCGGGGCCGGGACGAGGTGGTCATCGGCGGCTGGACCTCGGAGGGCGACCGTTTCCGCTCCCTGATCGTCGGCGTGCGCGAGAAGGGCGGACTGCGCCATCTGGGCCGCGTCGGCACGGGCTACTCCGCGCCCCTGATGAAGACCCTGCTGCCGGCGCTGAAGGCCGCCGCCGCCGAGACCAGCCCCTTCGTCGGCAAGACGGCGCCCGCGCGCCATTCCGGCCCGCACAGGGTCCACTGGGTGAAGCCCGTTCTGGTCGCCGAGATCGAACATGGCGGCTACACCGACAACGGAACCCTGCGACAGGCCGCCTTCAAGGGCCTGCGCCAGGACAAGTCGGCCGCCGAGGTCACCGACAAACCGCAGCCCCCCGCCGAGCTGAAACCGATGAAGAGCAAGGTCGTCGCCCCGCCCCAGCTTACCGTCCCCGGTGAAAAGGCGCGGTCAGAAAAGCTGGTCGTGGCGGGGGTCGGCATCTCCAGTCCGGACAAGGTGCTGTGGCCCGCCACGGCCGAGCACGCGGCCATCACCAAAGCCGACCTCGTCCGCTACTACGAACGGGCCGCCGAGCGCATCCTGCCCCACGTCGCCGACCGCCCGGTGTCCATCATCCGCGCGCCGGAAGGGATCGACGGCGAAAAGTTCTTCCAGCGCCAGGCCATGCCCGGCTCCAACCCGCGGCTGAAGCTGATCGACGTGAAGGAGCCCAAACCCTACGTCGGCGTCAGCGATGTCGGCGGCCTGGTCGCCCTCGGCCAGGCGGGCGGGCTGGAGCTGCATCCCTGGGGCTGCAAGCCGGGCGATCCGGAGACGCCGGAACAGGTCACTTTCGACCTCGATCCCGACGAGGGCCTCGACTTCGACGACGTGGTCTCGGCGGCCAGGGTGGTGAAGGCCGAGCTGGAGTCCCTGGGCCTGACGCCCTTCGTGAAGACCACCGGCGGCAAGGGATTGCACGTCGTCGTCCCCATCCGCGCCGACGCCAGGGCGCGCATCGACTGGGACTCGTGCAAGGCCTTCGCCAAGGCGGTCAGCGAACGGGTCCGCGCCGCCGACCCCGACCGCTTCACCACGACCCTGGCCAAGAAGGCGCGGGGCGGGAAGATCTTCCTCGACTATCTGCGCAACGGCCGGATGGCGACGGCGGTGGCTCCCTGGTCACCGCGCGCCCGCCCCGGCGCCGGCATCGCCTTCCCCCTGTCCTGGGGCCAGGTGAAGAAGGGCCTCGATCCGAAGGCCTTCACCCTTCCGGACGCCGCCGCCCTGCTGAAGAAGCCCGACCCCTGGAAGGACTTCCGCGCCGCAGAGACGAACCTGCGGCCGGTGCTGAAGCAGTTGGGGCTTTGACCTTCTCCCTCCCCTTCTGGGGAGGGTGGCTGTCGCGTAGCGACAGACGGGTGGGGAACCGTCGCACGGTCGAGCATCCTCTGGCATGCCCCACCCTGTCGTCGCTTCGCGCCGACATCCCTCCCCACAAGGGGGAGGGAGAGACGATCCGCGCCCTTTCCCCTTCCCGCTAGGACCCGCTACAACCTTCGCCATGACTTCCGCCCCGCTTCCTGACGCCGGATCGAACTGGGTGGACCGCCATGCGCCGGAGGGATTGAAGCCCTGGCTCAAGCTCGGCCGCTTCGACCGGCCCATCGGCATCTGGCTGCTGCTCATCCCCGGCTGGCAGGGCATCGCCCTGGCGCTGGCCTCCGAGCGGCGGACCTCCAGCGTCTATGACCTCTGGCTGGTCCTCGGCTTCGCCATCGGGGCCTGCCTGATGCGCGCCGCCGGCTGCGCCTTCAACGACATCGTCGACCGCGACATCGACGTGCAGGTCGCCCGCACCGCCGCCCGTCCTGTCGCCTCGGGGCGGATCAGCGTGAAGAAGGCGCTGGGCTTCGTCGCCGGCTGCTCGCTGGTCAGCCTGCTGATCCTGCTGACGCTGAACTGGACCGCCATCGGATTGGGCGTGGCCTCCCTGCTGCTGGTCGCCGCCTACCCCTTCATGAAGCGCATCACCTGGTGGCCCCAGGCCTGGCTCGGCCTGACCTTCAACTGGGGCGCCCTGATGGGCTTCGCGGCGGCGTCGACCGCATGGGTCGCCTTCCTGGTCTCGCCCGACTCGACCGTGGCTGTCAGCATCCGCGCGGGCCATCTCTCCCTCGCCGCCCTCGCCCTCTACGTCGGCGGCGTCTTCTGGACCCTCGGCTACGACACCATCTACGCCCTGCAGGACATCGAGGACGACGCCATGGTCGGGGTGAAGTCCTCGGCCCGCCGCCTGGGCTCCAATGTCCGTCTCGGCGTCGGCGTCTTCTACCTGCTGGCCGTCGCCTTCGCCGCGCTGGCGGGCGTTCTGGCCGGGCTCGGCCCGCTCTTCTATGTCGGTCTGACCGGCTACGCCGTCCACCTGTCGTGGCAGACCCGGTCCATCCGTCCGGACGACGGCCCGTTCGCCCTGGCCCTGTTCAAATCGAACCGGGAGGCGGGGCTGGTCCTGCTTCTCGCCATCATCCTCGGTTCTGTGCAGCTTCCGCTTTGAAGGAGATCCGCATGTCCTCCCCCGTTCGCGCCCTTCTGATCGCCACCGCGGTCGCCGCCACCTTGGCCGCCTGCAACCGCGACCGCGAGACGGACAAGGCCCCTGCTGCTCCACCCGCCGTCGGCGCGATCGAGACCCCCGCCGACGCCGCGGCGCCCATGACCTTCGAGTCCAAGACGCCCTGGGCCAACGTCAGCCTGAAACTGCCGCAGGGCCTGAAGAGCCAGACCGACCTGCACGCCCGCCTCTACGCCGAAGAGGTCCGCAAGCTGCGCCAGTTCATCGAGGGAGCCCAGGGCGAACGCACCGAGGCCGGCAACGACGCCGACATCCCGCCCTATGAAAAGACCATCGAGCTGACCGTCGCGGGCGAGACCGGCAAGCTGTTCAGCCTGAAGCGCGTCGATTTCGACTATTCGGGCGGCGCCCACCCCAACACCCTGACCGGCGGCATCCTGTGGGACAAGGCGCTGAAGCGGCAGATCGGCTTCGCCGATCTGTTCCGGCGCGGCGCGGACCTGACGGTGCTGGATCAAGCCCTATGCTCCGCGATCAACGCCGCCAAGCGCGCCCGCGTGCCCGACAGCGTCTCCATCCCCCTGGGCGACAAGCCCGGCTCCTGCCCGCGAGCCTCGGTCACTGAGTTCGTGCTGACGCCGGGCGACGCCCCCGGCAAGGCGGCGGGCCTGACCTTCCTGATCGGACCCTACCAGGTCGGCCCACGCGTCGAGGGCGCCTATGAGATCGCCATTCCGGCGGCCAATTTCCGGTCGCTGCTGGCCGTGGGCTATGCCGACGAGTTCGGCGGCCGATTGGCCAAGACCGGCGACGTCACGCCGGTGGCGGCGCCCGCCCGCTAGAGAGCGGGCGCCGTCGTCGGGCTCAGTCCGCCAGGAACTGGTCCATCAGCTCGGCGAACCTCGCCGGCTGGTCGCTCATGATGAAGTGGCGGCTGCCGTCGACCCGGATCAGGCGCACGCCGGGCAGGGTCGCGTACTCCTGCCGCCACATCGCGTCCGCCATCGCGGCCGGCGCTCCGCCGTCGGCGTCCGAGGCATAGGGCGCCCAGACGGGCGTGGTCATCGTCGCCAGCCCGGGGCGCACATCGGTCAGCATGACGTCGCGGATCGCCGCCGCCATGGCGTGGCGGTCGCTCGCCACGCTCCATTCCACCATCCGCTCCCGCGTCAGCGGATCGCGCGAATAACCCGCCGCGCCGCGAACCTGCCCGGCGCGGAAGCTCGCGTCGTCGGCGGCCAGCATGCCGGCGGCGGCCTGCTCGGCGTAGGGCCGCGCGCCCTCGACCGTGGCCTGCGGACCAAACATGGCGCTGAAGAAGGGCAGGCTGTCGACGGTCATCACCTTGCCGACCAGATCGGGCTTCTGCTGCGCCAGCATCAGGGCGCTCAGGCCGCCCATCGAATGCCCTACGACGGCGGGAGCCGTCAGGCCCTGCTCGCGGATGTAGCGGGCCAGCTCATCGACGACCGGCTGGACGAACGGGCCGTCGCCATGAGTCCACGGTTCGCCGGCGAAGCCCGCCAGCTGCACCAGATGCACCCGGTGCGTCGCCTTCAGCCGCTCGGCCTCGGCGCGCCAGACCTCCCGCGAACAGCCGAAGCCGGGGATCAGGATCACGTCCGGACCCTGTCCCACCACCTCGACCGAGAGCCGGTCAGAGACGAAGGGGGCGAGGGCCGTGGCGGCGGCCGGCTTGGCCCACACGTCCGTGGCGAACAGGATGCCTCCACCGATCGCGGCGACGGCGGCGGAAGCCATGAACAGGGCGCGGAAGGTCGAACGCCCGGCGAAGTGACGGTGGTGCAGCATGACGATGTCCTTGGATTGAGCCTGACGAGGGTCAGGCGTGAGGGTTCTCGAAGATGTCCTCGACCGGCCGGTCGAACAGCACCGCGATGCGGTAGGCCAGGTCCAGCGAGGGGTCGTGTTTTTCGGTTTCCAGCGCGTTCACGGCCTGCCGGGACACGCCCAGCGCCTGACCGAGCTGTTCCTGGGTCCAGTCCCGCTCGACCCGCAGAAGCTTGAGACGGTTCTTCATCAGTTCGACGCCCGGATGAACGGCGAGATGCAGCCGAAAGCGCCCCAGAAGGCGGCATAGATCAGCCAGCCCGGCAGGTGCGGCGCCGCCGCGAAATTCTCGGCGAAGCCCCAGAAGGTCGCCAGGGCCATGGCCAGGCCGGCGGCGATGATGAACTGTTTGGCGACGACGGCGCGGACGAACTCGTCGCTCTCGCGCATCAGGCTCAGCGTGGCCCACAACTGGCCGATCACAGGCGCCGACACCACGGCGGCCAGACCCCATCCGGCGGGCTTGCCGATGATCTGGTCAAAGGCGTCCGTCATGGTCATGGACAGGCAGATCAGCACGTAGGGGACCATGAAGGCGAACGTTCGAATGACGTAGCGACGGCCGGCGGGCGTTCCATTGTTGACGACGCTCATGACAGCTTCTCCTGACTGAATGTAAGGCTCACCTTACACCGACAAAATGTCATGTCAACCTGACTTTGTGTCAGGATCGCCCGACAATTGACCGTCCTCTTTGCGCACGGACCTTACGGACGTATCCTGCGGTCATGCCCGCCGCGCCCCGCGCCCGTCCGACCGATCTGTTCACGCCCGAGGAATGGGCGCCGTTCCAGACGCGCCGCGCCTGGGTCGGGCCGCTGCTGGTCGCGCACTGCTGGGGCGTCATCGCGCTGGCGGTCGTCGTCGGCGTGCTCTGGCCGGTGCTGATCCCGTTCTGTGCCGCTGTCATCGGCACGCGCCAGCTGGGTCTGGCCATCCTGATGCACGAGGCGGCGCACGGCGGCCTGTCGACGAACACGCGGCTGAACGACTTTCTCGGCCACTGGCTGTGCGCCGTGCCGATCGGCGCCTCGCTCGGCGCCTACCGCCCCTATCACCTGTCGCACCATCGCTTCGCCCAACAGCCGGAAGACCCCGACCTGGTGCTGTCAGCGCCCTTCCCGGTCTCGCCCGCGTCCCTGCGCCGCAAGATCATCCGCGACCTGACCGGACAGACCTTCTTCAAGCAGCGGGTGCTGCTGCCGTTGGCCGCGATGCGCGGCGCCAGGGCTGCGCGGGCGACCGACGATCACGATTACGAAGCGATCGTCACCGGGCGCTCGATCCTGCCCTTCGTGTTGGTCAATCTGGCCCTGCTCGCCGCCGCCATTCTCGTCGGCGTCTGGTGGGCGTATTTCGCCCTGTGGCTGCTGCCGATGGCGACATGGTTCCCGATGGTCACCCGCCTGCGCAACATCGCCGAACACGCCTGCGTCGAGGGCTCGGCCGAAGACCCCTTCCGCGCCGCGCGCACCACCCGTGCAAGCTGGTGGGAGCGCGCCTTCATCGCCCCCTACTGGGTCAATTTCCACGCCGAGCATCACCTGTTCATGCACGTCCCCTGCTGGCGGCTGCCGGCCCTGCACCGGGCCGTACGGGGCAAGCCGCAGGGCGAGCGGATGGAGGTGGCGGGCGGCTACGTCGAGGTGCTGCGCGCCGCCAGCGGCCGGATCCCGTCGTGAGCTGGAGCCGGGGCCGGGGTCTGATGGGACCGTTGAAACCGCTGCTGGGATCGTGGGTCGCCGAGGGCCAGCACAACGGCATGCCCTTCACCTGCACGCGCCGCTTCGAGCCGTTCGGCAAGGGCTGGATCCGGCTGGAGGCGGCCTGGGCCCTGCCGGGCGTCGACTATCGTGAGACGGCCCTGTTCGGCCGCGGCGAGAACGGCGAACTGGGCGTCTTCTCGTTCACCAACGACGGCAAGCGGTCGGTCGGCCGCCTCGCGGATGGCGCGGACATCGACCCGGCCGCGGTGGCGTTCGAGGCGCAGATGCCCGCCGGTCTGGCCCGGATGACCTATTGGCCCGCCGAGGACGGACAGCCCGGCTTCCGCTTCGCCGTCGAGAGCCGCACCAAGACCGGTTGGAACCGGTTCGTGCTGCAGCACTATCGGCCCGCCTAGGCCCTCACGGCCCGCCGCGCCCGAGCCGGCTTGGCCTCTTCCGCCCGAAGCGTCAGCACGCGGACGCCGTCGCGGGTGACCGCCACCGTATGCTCGAACTGGGCGGACAGCTTGCCGTCCTCCGTCACCACGGTCCATTCGTCCGCCTCGGTGCGCACCGTCCGGCGGCCCTGGTTCAGCATGGGCTCGATGGTGAAGACCATGCCCTCGCGCAGCTTAAGGCCGGTCCCGGGTTTTCCGAAATGCAGCACCTGCGGCGCCTCGTGCATCTCGCGCCCGATGCCATGACCGCAGTAGTCGCGCACCACCGAATAGCCGGCGCGCTTGGCATGCTGTTCGATCGCATGCCCGACATCGCCCAGGGTCGCGCCCGGGCGCACGGCGCGGATGCCCTTCCACATCGCCTCATAGGTGGTCTGGACCAGCCGCTTCGCCGGGGGAGCCCCCTCGCCGATCAGATAGGTCTTGCTGGAGTCCGCGATGAAGCCGTTCTTCTCCAGCGTGATGTCGAAATTGACGATGTCGCCGTCCCGCAGGACGTCGGCGCGCGACGGCACGCCGTGGCAGACGACGGCGTTGCGCGAGCTGTTCAGCACGAAGCCGTAGCCGTACTGACCCTTGCTGGCGGGCCGGGCCTGAAGCCGCTCCACGATGAAGGCCTCGACCAGATCGTTGACCGCAAGCGTGTCCATGCCCGCCAGGGGCAGCCCATCCACATGGGCGAACACCGAGGCGAGCAGACGCCCGGCCTCCGCCATCAGCTCGACCTCGGCCGGCGTCTTGATCACGCCGCCGCGCCCGTCAGATCGGCGGCGCCGACGCCCGCGGCCTTCAGCTCGCGCGCCGCCAGCTCCTGGAAGGTCAGGCCCGGGTTCAGTTCGCCCAGCATGCCGATCCTGATCCAGAACGCCGCCTGGGCATTGATCGACCGGCACGACGCCCGGCTGGCCCGGCGCAGCTGCTCGTGCAGCTCATCCTCGATGTTCACGATCCCCATCGGGCGCTCCAGAATATACGATATGTATACGCCACATATAGTCTGACGGGCGTCGCGGCAAGCCGGGTCCCGCGCCCCCCGCCATGCTAGGGAGCCCCATGGCCATCACCGATCCGACCGCCTTCATCCTCGCCAACACCCGACTGCAGGCCGTGTCGCACGCGCCGGAGCTGTCGTTGTGGCTGGCCGACGAGATCACGCCGATCTGGCGTCTGACCGAGGAAGAACTGGGCGAACTGGGCCTGCCGCCGCCCTTCTGGGCCTTCGCCTGGGCGGGCGGACAGGCGGTGGCGCGCTGGCTGCTCGACAATCCTCAGGAGGTCGCGGGCAAGCGGGTGCTGGACTTCGCCACCGGCTCGGGCCTGGTCGGGATCGCGGCGCTGAAGGCGGGCGCGGTCTCCGCCCTCGGCGCGGACATCGATCCGTTCTGCGCGGCCGCGGTGGCGCTGAACGCCGAGGCCAACGGCGTCGCCCTGTCCTTCACGGACCGGAACCTGCTCGACGCCCCGCCGCCCCGGGTCGACGTCATCTGCGCCGGCGACGTCTGCTATGAGGCGCCGATGACCGAACAGGTGCTGGACTGGCTGGGGCAGGCCCGCGCCAACGGAACCCGCGTCCTGATCGGCGACCCGGGCCGGACCTATTTCCCCAAGACCGGCCTCGACTTCCTCGCCGAATACCGCGTGCAGACCACGCGCGAGCTGGAGGATCAGGAGGTCAAGCGCTCGTCGGTCTGGGCGATGACCTGATCCTGTTCGGGGTCGGGCGAGAAATGGATGTGGCGCTCAGGGGCTGGGTCGTCGGTGTGATCCTCGCCCGACATCTCCGACTTCGCCGGTCGCCCGGTGCCGCGCGCCTGTTCCAGTTCCGGATCGCGGCTGAAGCCCGGATCAGCGGGGGAAGTGGTCACGGCAGGCTCCTTCGGCGGACGACGCTCCATCTCCACAACCGGAATCAGCCCGGTCCGGTTCCGGTCACGCTTGGAGATCCCACCCCTCGGGACCATCTTCGGATCATGACCCGCGCCCTGATCCTCGCCGCCGTCGCCGCGCCGTTGCTGCTGGCGGGCGTGGCGCAAGCCCAGACCCAGTCCCTGCCGCCCGGGGCCTCAGCCTATGACCAGCACCGTTTGCAGGCCGAGCAGCACCGCTACGAGATCGATCGCCTCCGCCTCCAGGCGGATCAGCGCGAGGCCACGGCGCGTGAGCTCGAACTGGAGACCCGGCTGAACCGCATGGATCTCCAGAGCCGCCGCACCGCCGACCCCTATGTCCCGTCCGCGCCCCGCGCCCTGCGCGCGCCGGAGGATGAACAGGCCCTGCGCCGGTCGGCTGCCGAGCGCCGCCAAGCCACCGAAGCGGGCGTCGGCCAGATCGACGCCTGGCTGGACCGCAGACCGAATTAGCATGCCTAAATCGGGCGCATCCCTTGCGTCCGGACCGCGTTACGGCTTCGCTCGGGTCTGAGGCGAGGGAGGACAGGTCATGCGTTGGGAAGGCGGCCGCCGCGGCGGCAATATCGAGGACCGGCGCGGCATGGGTCCCGCCGGGCTGGCGGGCGGCGGCATCGGCGCCCTGGTGCTGGCGGCCATCGGCTATTTCGTCTTCGGGATCGATCCCTCGACGACCCAGCAGATCACCAGCCAGCTGGGCGGCGCCGGCGCCGCGCAGCAGGAAGGCAAGGCGGGCACGCCGGAGGATCAGGCGGGCCGCTTCGTCGACGTGATCGGCGCCAATATCGACGACGTCTGGCGCACCAAGCTGCAAGGCTATCAGCCGCCGACCGTGGTCCTGTACGAACAAGGCACCCAGACCGGCTGCGGCATGGGCCAAAGCGCAATGGGTCCCTTCTACTGCCCCACCGACCGCAAGGTGTATCTGGACCTGGGCTTCTGGCAGGAGATGGAGACCCAGCTGGGGGCCTCGGGCGCCGACTTCGCCCGCGCCTATGTCATCGCCCACGAGTACGGCCACCACGTCCAGACCCTGACCGGCGCCTCGGATCAGGTCCGGCGGGCCCAGCAGCGCGCCTCGGGCCAGGCGGAAGCCAACCGCTACTCCGTCGCGCTCGAGCTCCAGGCCGACTGCTACGCCGGCGTCTGGGCCGCCAACGCCTCGGCGGTGTCGAACGGCCAGGTCGCGCTGACCGCCGGTGATCTGGAAGAGGGACTGAAGACCGCCTCGGCCATCGGCGACGACACCCTGCAGCGCCGCTCGGGCGGCCGCGTCTCGCCCGACAGCTTCACCCACGGCTCGTCCGCCGACCGCATGGTCTGGCTGCGGCGCGGCTACGACAGCGGCGATCCGGCGGTCTGCGACACGTTCAGCAATCTCTAGAACGTCTTGTTGCGGCGCACACGGCGCGGCAAGGTCGATCCGTGTCCTCCTCCGCCGCCTCCGCCCTCGCCGCCTCGCGCCGCCTTGTCCTCAAGGTCGGCTCCGCCCTGTTGATCGAAGACGGGCGGCCGAACGGCGCGCGTCTCGCGTCTCTGGGACAGGAGATCGCCGACCTGCGCGCCCGGGGCGTGGAGGTGGTCGTGGTCTCGTCCGGCGCCGTCGCGCTCGGACGCGGCCGCCTCGGCCTGTCCAAGTCCGCCCGGCTGGATGAGAAACAGGCGGCCGCCGCCGCGGGCCAGTCCCTGCTGATGCAGGCGTGGGAGACGGCCCTGTCGCCCCACGGCCTGACCCCGGCCCAGGTCCTGCTGACCCGCGACGACACCGAGCGCCGCCGTCGCTGGCTTAACGCCCGCTCGACCCTGGACGCCCTGCTGCGCCTCAAGGCCGTGCCCGTGGTCAACGAGAACGACACCGTCGCCACCGAGGAGATCCGCTACGGCGACAACGACCGGCTGGCGGCCCGCACGGCCCAGCTGGCCCGCGCCGACCTGCTGGTCCTGCTCAGCGACATCGACGGCCTGTACGACGCCGACCCTCGCTCGCATCCCGGCGCCGCCCACCTGCCGTTGGTCGAAGCCCTGACGCCCGAGGTCATGGCCATGGCGGGCGCCGCCAACGCCGCCGCCTCGGTCGGCACGGGGGGCATGCGCACCAAGCTGGAGGCGGCCCGCATCGCTCGCTCGGCGGGCTGCGCCACCGTCATCGCCTCGGGGCTGGCCGACCGACCGCTCGCCGCCGTCCTGGGCGGCGCGAGGGCCACGCTCATCCCCGCCCCGAATGGTCCAATGGCGGCGTGGAAGTCCTGGATCGCGGGCAGCGTCGATCCGGCCGGTCGGCTGGTGGTCGACGACGGCGCCGTGGCCGCCCTGCGCGCCGGCAAGAGCCTGCTGCCCTCGGGCGTTCGCGCCGTCGAGGGCCGCTTCGACCGGGGCGACAGCGTCCGCGTCGTCACCCCTGACGGCCGCTCCGCCGCCGTCGGCCTGGCCGCCTTCTCCGCCGAGGAGATGACCCTGATCCAGGGCCGTCAGACCGGCGAGATCGAGGGGCTGGTCGGCTACAAGGGGCCGCAGGTCGCCATCCACCGCGACGACCTGGTGCTGGAGGGCGACGCGTGACCATCGCCGATCAGATGCTCGACCGGGGCCGCCGCGCCCGCGCCGCCGCCGAGGCGATCCGCATGGCCCCGCCCGAGGTCCGCACCCGCGCGCTCCAGGCCGCCGCCGCCGCCCTGCGCGCCCGCTCGGACGCCATCCTGTCCGCCAACGCCCAGGACATCGCCCGCGCCCGCGAGAACGGCCTGTCCGAGGCCCTGATCGACCGGCTGGCGCTCAGCTCCGCCCGCATCTCGGCGATCGCCGACGCCGTGGACGAAGTCGCCGCCCTGCCCGATCCCCTGGGGCGCGAGACCGCTCGCTGGACCCGGCCCAATGGCTTGGACATCGCCCGCGTCTCCACCCCCATCGGCGTGCTGGCCATCATCTATGAAAGCCGCCCCAATGTGACGGCGGACGCCGCCGCCCTGTGCCTGCGCTCGGGCAATGTCGCCCTGTTGCGCTGCGGCTCCGATTGCCTGTCATCCTCGCTGGCCATCCATGCGGCCATAGTCGAGGGACTTCAGGCCGCCGGCCTGCCCGCCGACGCCGTCCAGCTGGTCGACACCCCGGACCGCGCCGCCGTCGGCGCCCTGCTGACCGGGCTGGACGGGACGGTGGACCTGCTGATCCCGCGCGGCGGCAAGAGTCTGGTCGCCCGGGTCCAGGCCGAGGCGCGCGTGCCCGTGCTCGGTCACCTCGAGGGCCTGTGCCACACCTATGTCCACGCCGCCGCCGATCCGGACATGGCCGAGCAGATCGTCCTGAACGCCAAGATGCGCCGCGTCTCCGTCTGCGGCGCCACCGAGACCCTGCTGATCGACCGCGCCTGCGCGCCGGCCCTGCTGCCCCGTCTCGCCGGCGCGTTGGAGGCCGCCGGATGCAGCCTGCGCGGCGACGCCGACAGCCGGACGCTGGTCCCCTCCATCGCGGCGGCGAACGAAGACGACTGGACCACCGAATACCTGGCCCCCGTCCTCGCCGTGCGCGTGGTCGACGATCTCGATCAGGCGGTGGATCACATCCGCAGCTACGGCTCGGGCCACACCGAGGCCGTCGTGACGGAGGACGCCGAGGCCGCCGCCGCCTTCCTGAACGCCGTCGACAGCGCCATCGTCATGTGGAACGCCTCAACCCAGTTCGCGGACGGCGGCGAGTTCGGCTTCGGCGGCGAGATCGGCATCTCCACCTCGCGTCTGCACGCCCGCGGCCCGGTCGGGGCGGAACAGCTGACCAGCTACAAATATGTGGTGCGCGGGACCGGGCAGACGCGCCCCTAGAGCCTGATCGGCTGAGGTGGAATCGCTTCGCGATTCCGGCGATGCCGTGAATCAGGCTCCAGAATTATGCTGGAGCGAAATCTGAGCTGAGTTGGACGGCGTCCAACTCAGCCGATTTCGCTCTAGCCTACCGTCAGGTCCAGCGACCGCGACAGGTGCAGTGTGCCCTTGCCCAGGTCCAGCGCCACGCGCCGGTCCCTGAACGCCTCCATCCCCACCAGCCCGCCCGGGAAGTTGGGCAGCGGCGGCTGGTCGAACACCCCGACGTCCACCCGATGGTACAGCTGGTCGGCGAAGGTCACCGTCCGCGCCTCCACGATGGTCGAGCGCATGGAGCCGCCCAGCACGAGGCTGACCCCCTCGCGCTGCGGCCGTCCGTCCAGCAGGCCCGCCGAGTGCGCGGCCTCGCGGCTCAGCCCCAGCAGGGACGAGGCGCCGGTGTCCACGACGGCGTGCACCGCCGCCCCTTCGACCGTCAGCTCGGCGAGCAGGGCCGTGCCCTGGCGCCGCACCGCCGCCTCGACCAGGTCGGGCGGGCGCACGAAGGCCTCGCGGCGCACCAGCCGCGCGTACCGGCGCGCCGGGTCCAGCGCCAGCACCGCCTCGCCGAGCACGTCCTGCCCCAGGATCAGCGGCGTCCGCAGCCCTTCCTCCGAGGCCAGCGGCCCCAGGTTCAGGATGCCCGCCCGCAGTCCCTTGATCGACAGTCCCGGCAGGGTCAGGTCCAGCGAGGTCCCGCGCCCCACCTGCGCCCCGCCGCCGACGCCGTAGGCCACCAGCGGCATGTCGAACAGCGAGCGGCCCTCGCTCGGCAGGGCGTCGAACAGGGCGCGGTCGATGACGGAATACTGGGCGCCCGTGTCGATCAAGGCCAACACGCTGCGGCCGCCGACCTCGATCCGCACCGTCGGCGTGGCTGAGCGCCGCGCATAGGGCAGCCAGGGCGTCGCCCCCTCGGGCCCGAACGTCAGGCGCGGCTTGGGCCACAACAGGTGATCGCGCGCCCACCACGCTCCGCCGGCGACAGCGAGCAGCCCGGCGGCGCGGATCAGAAGGGTGCGGCGGTTCATCGGAGCCAAGATGGCCCGTGCGGGCGACCTGCGCCAGCGGCGTGACGCCGCGCTGAGGTCCTGAAACGACGAACCGGCCGGCGCCCCCCGACGCCGACCGGCCCGCCTGCGAGGCCGGCATCCCCCGTACCCCCGCGAACCCCGGATCCAAGATCACAGGGTTACCGGCGAGTTAATGGCCCAGGACTGACACCGCTGTCCATCCACTTCGCCGCCGACGCGAGCAAAATGTGTTCTAACGGTGTCCGAACGGCACCACCTTGTTCGCCCCGTCATGGCCGATGTCGGCGGCGCCGAGATAGGGGATGCCCGCGCGCTGGCACCAGTAGCGGGCGATCTCCTCGGCGGTCAGGCCGAAGTCCGGATCGTTCTCCACGATCTCCGACACCCGGCCCAGCCGGATGCCCGCCACGCGCCGGATCGAGGCCTGGCCGGTCAGGTGGAACATCATCCGGTCGATCCGGTACAGCGGCTCGGACACGTCCTCCAGCATCAGCACATGGCCGGTCAGGTCCGGCTCCAGCGCCGTGCCGACCAGGGCGTCCAGGATGCTCAGGTTGAAGGCGACCGCCGGGCGCGGGTCCGTATGCAGCGACGGCTCCCATGACGACGACGCCCCGGTCTTGAGCCAGTTCAGCGCCCGCCAGGCGGTGTCGTCATGGCGCACCGCGTCCGAGGCCATCGGCCCGTGCGCCAGATGCGGGAAGCCCGCCTTGTAGAGAATGGCCAGCAGGCTGCCGGCGTCGGAATAGCCCAGATACCGCTTCTTGCGCGCCTCGTCCGTCAGGCGCGGCAGCACCGCCTCCGCGATCCGGCACGAGCCGTAGCCGCCGCGCGCGAACCAGACGGCGTCCAGCCGGGGATCGTTGGCGAACTCGACGAAGGCATTGGCGCGCGTCGCGTCGTCGCCGCCGAAATGGCCATGCTTCTGGAAGGTCGCCGGGTGGAAGACGATCTTGATCGAGTCCTCCGGCACATTGGCCGCGAACCACGCCTGAATGGCCTCGCCGCGTTCCTTGGAGAAGCGCGAGCTGGCGTTGACGATGCCGATCTTCAAGACGCGATCCCCGGACGGTGTAGCCTCCTTCATAGTCCGCGCCGCGCCCGCGAACCAATCCCTTCCCCTCGCCCGTTTCGCCCTCTACTCAGCCGTCATGGCGAACGACTATTTCTTCTGCGGCATCGGCGGCTCCGGCATGCTGCCCCTGGCGATGATCGTGCAGGCGCGCGGGAACCGGATCGAGGGCTCGGACCGCTCGCGCGACCAGGGCCGCACCCCGGACAAGTTCGCCTGGCTGGAAGCCCACGGCGTAACCCTGCATCCCCAGGACGGCTCGGGCGTCGCGCGCGCGGCCCAGATCGTCGTCGCCACCGGCGCGATCGAGGACACGGTCCCGGACATCGGCGCCGCCAGGGCCGTCGGCGCGACCATCAAGACCCGGCCCGAGCTGCTCAGCGAACTGTTCAACGCCGCGCCTACCTCGATCGGCGTGGCGGGCACCAGCGGCAAGTCGACTATCACCGGCATGATCGCCTGGATCCTGCACCAGGCCGGACGCGAGCCCACCGTCATGAACGGCGCCGTGATGAAGAATTTCGCCGACGCCGATCACCCCTTCGCCAGCGCCCTGGTCGGCGAGCCCGACCTGTTCGTGTCCGAGGTGGACGAGAGCGACGGCTCCATCGCCCGCTACGATCCGACCGTCGCCGTGGTCTCCAACATCTCGCTGGACCACAAGTCGATGGAGGAGCTGCGCGAGCTGTTCGGCGGCTTCACCGCCCGCGCCGCCACCGCCGTGCTGAACCTCGACAATCCCGAGACCGCCGCCCTGGCCCAGACCCTGCCGCCGGAGAAGGTCGTCACCTTTGCGCTGGGGGAAGAGAGCGCGACCCTGAACGCCCATGACCTGGAGCCCCGGCCGACCGGCATGCGTTTCACCCTGACCGAGCAGGGCGGGGCCAAGCACCCGGTCACCCTGAACGTCCCCGGCGCCCACAACGTCGCCAACGCCCTGGCCGCCCTCGGCGCCGTCCGCGCGCTGGGCGTGCCCCTGGCCGAGGCCGCCCACGCGCTGGAGACCTTCTCGGGCATCCGTCGCCGCATGGAGGTGGTCGGAACCGCCGGCGGCGTCACCGTCATCGACGACTTCGCCCATAACCCGGACAAGATCGCCGCCACCCTGAAGACGCTGCACGCCTTCGACGGCCGCCTGCTGATCCTGTTCCAGCCGCACGGCTTCGGCCCGCTGAAGCTGATGAAGTCTGAGTTCATCGAGACCTTCGTCGGCCTGATGCGCGAAGACGACGTCCTGCTGATGCCCGAGCCCGTCTATTACGGCGGCACCACCGACAAGTCGGTGGGCAGCGAGGACATCGCCTCGGGCGTCCGCGCCGCCGGCCGCGAGGCCGAGGCCCTGCCCACCCGCGAGGCCTGCGGCGATCGCATCGTCGACCTGGCCCGACCGGGCGACCGGGTCATCGTCATGGGCGCCCGGGACGACACCCTGTCGGTCTTCGCCGCCGATCTGCTGAAGCGTTTCTAAACTCCGCTTACGGACTGATTTTCAAGAGAATATCTCGAAACATTCACGTACGGCAAAGCTCGTATTAAGTGGCGGCGCTTATCCGACTCCCCGTCATCGGGAGTACGCGTGCATGGCCAGAATCGGAGACTTCGCCAGCGGCGCCGAGCCGATCTCTCCGGAGACTCCGGGCGCCCATGTCTTCGAGCGTTTCGAACGCGAACCCGACACCCTGGCCATCGCCGTCGTCGATGCGGAACAACGCCCGGTCGGCCTGGTCGAGCGCAACGCCTTCACCCTGCGCATGGCCGCCGAGTTCGGCCGCGCCCTGTACGCCCGCCGCCCCGCCTCCAGCTTCATGGACCCGGCCCCGCGCGTGCTCGACGCCGACGCGGACGCCGAGACCCTGTTCGAGTCGATCGACGCCGCCAATCTGGGCGCCCTGCTGAACGGCTTCGTGGTCGTCTCCAAGGGCAGATACGCCGGTGTCGGCGCCGGGGTGCATTTGCTGCAAGCGGGCAGCGCCATCCACCGCAAGCGCGCCCAGGCCATGGGCGTCCTGGCCCGCGACCTGGCCCGCGCCGAACAGGAGGCCCGCACCTCCAGCCGCGCCAAGTCCGAATTCCTCGCGGTCATGAGCCATGAGATCCGCACGCCCCTGAACGGGGTCCTGGGCGTCGCCGCCCTGATGGAGCGCGAGCTGACGCAGGAGACCATGCGCCCCTACGTCCGCACCATCCTCGATTCCGGCCAGAGCCTGCTGCGCCTGCTGACCGACGCCCTGGACATGTCCCGCGCCGAGGCCGGGCTGATGACCTTCGAGACCGGGGTGGTGTCGCTGGAGGCCGTGGCCCGCGATCTGACCGCCCTGTGGGGCCCGCGCGCCGAAGAGAAGGCGCTGGCCCTGACCGTGACCTGCGAGGCCCCGGACGCCGGCCACGTCCTCGCGGACGAGGTCCGCCTCAAGCAGTTGCTGAACAACCTGATCGGCAACGCGATCAAATTCACGCCCGCGGGCCAGGTCGCCGTCCAGATCGCCGCGGTCCCGGACGGCGGCGGCGCCCGCATGATCGTCACCGTCGACGATAGCGGCCCGGGGGTCGCCGAGGACGCCGCCCTCTCCATCTTCGATCCCTTCAACACCGGTCGCGCGGGCCGCGAGGGCGCCGGGGCCGGGCTGGGCCTGGCCATCTGCCGCCAGATCGTCGAGCGCATGGAAGGCCGGATCGCCGTGGAGCGCTCGCCGCACGGCGGGGCCCGCTTCACCTTCGACCTGCGCCTGCCGCTGGCCTCCGCCGAGGTCGCGACGGCCCACGACGGCCCCCTCCCGCCGACGCCGCACGAGACCCTGCATGTGCTGGTAGTGGACGACAACGCCACCAACCGCTTCGTCGCCGGCAAGGTGCTGGAGCTGTTCGGCTGTACGTCAGAGACCGCCGAGAACGGCCGCGAGGCGGTGGAGCGGGTCCAGGTCGCCCGCTTCGACCTGGTCCTGATGGACGTGAAGATGCCGGTGATGGACGGGGTCCAGGCCACCCGCGCCATTCGCGCCCTGCCCGGCCCGGTCTCGGGCCTGCCCATCCTGGCCCTGACCGCCAACGCCGACCCGCGCGACGAGGCCGACTATCTGGCCGCCGGTATGGACGGCGTGGCGCAAAAGCCGATCCAGCCGGACGTCCTGCTCAACGCCATCCGCCGCGTGATGTCGGCCACACCCTTGGCGGAAGCGGCGGTCGCGGCCTGAGGGGGCGCAACCCGGACGCCGCCCGCGTATTGTAGCGCTTCATGCTGCAGATTCCCCCGCCCCCGCCCACCGACCTTCCCGAAGTCGTCGTCACCGGGGCGCGCCTGCCCCCGGCGGCGGGCGAAGCCGCCTTCGCCGTCATTCGCCTGGACGATCGCGACCTGCGCGCCGAACAACGGCTGGACGAGGCGCTGGCGAGCGTTCCCGCCGTCTCCCTGTTCCGCCGCACCTCCAGCCTCGCGGCCAATCCGACCACGCAGGGCATCAGCCTGCGCGCCATCGCTCCCTCCGGCGCGGGCCGGACGCTGGTGACCCTGGACGGCGCGCCGCTGAACGATCCCTTCGGCGGCTGGGTGATCTGGTCCCAGGTTCCGACCGAGAGCCTGGCCGGGCTCGACATCGTGCGCGGCGCCGGGGCCGGTCCCTACGGCGCGGGCGCCCTGACCGGCGTCATCCAGCTGCGCGAGCGCGATACGGGCTGGACGGTCGACGCCTCGCTGGCCGAGCGCGGCGGCGCGCGCCTGTCGGCCTCCGGCGCCACGAACGCCGGTCCCGTCCGCCTCGTCGCCTCGGGCCTGTACGAGACCAGCGACGGCTACGTCCCGGTGCGCGGCGCGGCGGCGGGCGCCGCCGACACGCCGCTGGATCTGGAGGTCCGCAGCGGGTCGCTCCGCGCCGACCTTCCCGTCGGTCCGGCCACCGTCTCCCTGCGCGCCTCCGCCTTCGAGGAGGATCGCGGGTCCGGCCTCGCGGGCGCCCGGTCGACCGCCAGCGGAAACGCCCTGTCCGCCACCGCCGCCGTCCAGCCCTCCGCCGACCGCCCCGGTTGGCGGCTGCAGGCCTGGCGCCGCGAAAGCGACCTGGCCAACACCTCGGTCGCCGTCGCCGCCGACCGCGCCACCACCACCCCCGCCAATGACCAGTACGAAACCCCCGCCACCGGATGGGGCGTCAACGCCGCCCTGCGCCGGGTCGTGGTCAGCGGCGTCGCCCGGCTGGAGTGGGAGCTGGGCGCCGACGCCCGCTTCGCCGAGGGCGAGACGCACGAGCGCTTCCGCTACATGGGCGGCCAGTTCACCCGCGACCGCATCGCCGGCGGCGAGACCTCAGTGATGGGCCTCTACGCCGAGGGATCGTGGACCCATGGCCCCTGGCTGGTCGCCGGTGGCCTGCGCGCCGACCGCTGGGAGAACGCCGACGGCCATCGCATCGAGCGGGATCTGGCCACCGGCCTGCCGACCCTGGACGAGACCGACCCCGACCGCTCCGGCGAGGTGATCAGCGCCCGCCTCGGCGTCCGGCGCGACATCGGCGCCGGGCAGGCGCTGCGGCTGGCCGCCTACAACGGCTTCCGTCCCGCCACCCTGAACGAACTGCACCGCCCGTTCCGCGTCGGCAATGACCTGACCGAAGCCAACGCCGCGCTCGAGCCCGAGACCCTCAGCGGCGTCGAGGCGGGCTGGAGCTGGACCGGCGACCGGGCGTCCCTGACCGCCACCGCCTTCTGGACCCGGCTGGACCAGGCCATCGTCAACGTCACCATCGGGACCGGCCCGGCCACCTTCCCGCGCGCGGGCTTCGTCCCCGCGGGCGGCGTCCTGCGCCAGCGCCAGAACGCCGGGACCATCGACGCGACGGGGATCGAGCTCGACAGCCGCCTGACCCTGACCGATGCCCTCAGCCTCCGCGCCGCCCTGTCGCTAACCGACGCCGAGGTCGACGGCGGGTCCGCCGCGGCCCAGCTGACCGGCCTACGCCCCGCCCAGGCCCCGCGCTTCAGCGCCGTCGCCGGGGTGGACTGGCGGGCCACCGATCGTCTGACCCTCGCCGCCGACCTGCGCTGGGAGAGCGACCGGTTCGAGGACGACCTCAACAGCCGGGTCCTGGACGCCGGCGGAACCGCCGACCTGCGCGCCGACTGGAGCCTGAACGACTCCGCCGTCCTATGGATCAGCGCCGCCAACCTGTTCGATGCGGAGATCGAGGTGTCCGAAACCGGAACCGGGATCGCCGGCTACGGCCCGCCGCGCGCCCTGGCCGTGGGCGTGCGGTTCACGCGCTGAACCGGTCGATCATTCGATCTCGACCACGATCTCGGTGCATGTCCCCCCGTTCGTGGGATGGAAGTCGACCGAGCAGGCGGTCAGGATCACCAGCAGGTCCGTCTCGGCCCGCAGAACGACGTTGCCGCCGGGCGGATTGCGCGACGCCAGCACCTGCAGCCGGCCGTCAGGCTGCGGCGGAGAATTCTGGAACAGGTTCACCGGCTCGGGGGTGAAGGCTGCGACGACCCCGGCCGCGTGAAGAGCGCTTGCAAAATTGTCCCGGCAGTTCGGATGGCCGGGCCGGCCGAACTGGTCGTAGAGCGCCGCGTTGCAGGCCGGGAACAGCATGTCGTGCGGGCCGGGCGAATTGTCCTCCACCAGCGTCAGAAGCGGCTGCCCCTTCCCGCTGAAGAAGCTCTCGCCGATCTGGGGGAACAGACGTTCCGTGAAGTCGCGGGTGCAGGAAACGCTGAGCCAGTCCGGCTCGCCGTCCAGGTCGGCCACGGCCCACAGGTCCGCGACCTGCTGGCCCTGCGGATCAATCACGCGGGCCTGCTGTCCCTTCCGCAACCGAAACCCGCGCCCGGATTGGGCCGGAATGATCAAACGCCCCGAACTTTGCACACGCGCCTCCTGAACTCGGACGGCCGGACCCTAGGCTTTGAGGATTCAGTGACCAGAGCCTCTGCAGGCCGTGCGACGCATGGCCTCAGCGCGACGCGGTCGCCGCCGCTATCGGTCCAGGACGAAGGCCTCGTCGGCCGCCGAGACCGGCTGGCGCGAATCGTCCGTTCCCCACCCCTTGGCTCCACCCACCCGGACGGCGGCCCAGATGATGAAGCGGCGCACGGGATCGACGCCGCGGTTCTCCAGCGCCTCCCTGAAGACGCCGTCGGCTTCGGCCCGGTCGTAGGGTTCGGCGCGGGTCCGCCCGTCCCGGCGGCGCTTCCACTCTCCCGTGCCCGAGGTGGCGTAGAGGAAGTCATGGACGATCGCCGCCTTCACCCAGGGGCCGTCGGGCGGCAGCAGGATCCAGCCCCAGCGCGGTATGGAGGTGAGGTCGGTCACGAAGCCGGCGGGCGCGGTGATCAGGTCGTCTCCGTCCCCGGTCCTGTAGGTGAGGTCCCGCTGCAGCCCCCAGAGGCTGCGCCCCTTCTTGATCGACGGACTGAATTTGTTGTCGAGCAGGACCAGC
This sequence comes from Brevundimonas sp. GW821-FHT12C05, assembly GCF_058807475.1. NCBI lineage: Bacteria > Pseudomonadati > Pseudomonadota > Alphaproteobacteria > Caulobacterales > Caulobacteraceae > Brevundimonas > Brevundimonas sp. GW821-FHT12C05. Next base: position 219,945 of record NZ_JBXAQS010000004.1, on the reverse strand, counting down.
ACCAGCTTCCCGCCGAAACGATCCGTCCAATTGGTCAAGGCCGCCTCCCGCGTTCCGTTCCCGTCGCCCTGATTCAATCCAAAGCAGCGGCGAGATCAACCGCTGATGGAGATCGGCGTTCCTCGACCCACGGAAAGCGCTCCCAAAGGTCGCATGCGCTCCATCTTGCAAACGGTTCTCAAGTTCGGCACAAGCCGGGCGTGACCGACGCCGCCGCGACAGCTCCGAAGCCGAAGAAGGCCCTGAACGCCGCAAGGTCGTTCTGGCTGAAGCAATTGCATCAGTGGCACTGGATCTCGGCGGCCGTCAGCCTGATCGGGCTGATGCTGTTCGCCGTCACCGGCATCACCCTGAATCACGCGGCCTCGATCCCGGGCCAGGTCTCCACCGTGGAGACGACCGGAACCCTGCCCGCGCCCCTGCTGGAGCGGCTGTCGGCCTTCCCGCAGGAGACCACCGATCCCGCCCCCGACTATGTCGCGCGCTGGGCCTCGGACCACTTCAAGGTCTCCATCGCGGGCCGTCCCACCGAGACCACGCCGGAAGAGGTCTACGTCGCCCTGACCGAGCCCGGCGGCGACGGCTGGCTGACCATCGACCGCGCCACCGGCGAGGCCGCGCGCGAGCGCACGACGCGTGGCCCGATCGCCTACCTCAACGACCTGCACAAGGGCCGCAACACCGGCAAGGTGTGGTTCTGGTTCATCGACGTCTTCGCCGCCGCCTGCATCGTCTTCGCCGTCACCGGCTTCGCCCTGACCTGGATGCATGCGAAGCAGCGCCCCTCGACCTGGCCCCTGCTGGGTCTGGGTCTGCTGATCCCCGTCATCATCGCCCTGATCTTCATTCACTGACGAGTCCGACATGCGTCCCCTGACCCTCGCCGCCGCCTCCGCCGCCCTCGGGGCCATCGCGGCTCCCGCCATGGCCGCCGACCTGAACGTCACGGTGACCGTGCCGCAGCAGACCGGCGCCGCCTATCACCGCCCCTATGTCGCGCTGTGGATCGAGCGCGCGGGCGCCGGCGAAGCCGCCGCCACGCCGGTGCGCACCCTGGCCGTCTGGTACGAGGTCTCCAACGTCGCCGAGGGCAAGGACTGGCTCAAGGACATGCGCACCTGGTGGCGCGGTCTGGGCCGCGGCATGACCCTGCCCGCCGACGGCGTCTCCAGCGCCACCAAGGCCCCGGGCCGTCACACCGTCAGCATCCCCGCCGCCCGCCTGCGCGACCTGCCCGCCGGCAACTATTCGATCGTCGTCGAGGCGGCCCGCGAGCTGGGCGGCCGTGAAGTCGTCCGCGTGCCCTTCGTCTGGGGCCGCGCCAATACCGCCCAGGGAACCGGGCGCACCGAACTGGGCGCCGTCAGCGTCGCCGTCACCCGCTAGAGGAAGTCCGCCATGAAGAAGTCCATCGCCATCATTGCGGCCCTCGCCGCCCTCGCCCTGCCGATGTCCGCCCAGGCCCACCGCGCCTGGCTGGCCCCGACCTCGACCAGCCTGTCGGGAACCGATGCCTGGGTCGGCTTCGACGCCGGCATGTCGAACGGGGTCTTCATCCCCGACCACGCCGCCATGAACCTGGCCGGCCTGGTGATCACCGCGCCGGACGGCTCGACCGTCGCCCCCGAGAACATGGGCCGCGCCCGCTACCGTTCGACCTTCGACCTGCACCTGACCCAGCAGGGCACCTACCGCGTCGCCAACGTGATGGGCGGCGTCATCGTCAGCTACAAGCAGGGCGGCGAGCAGAAGCGCTGGCGCGGGACCGAGGCCGAGATGGCCGCCAACATTCCGGCCGACGCCACCGAAGTCGTTGCCACCCGCAACAACAGCCGCATCGAGACCTTCGTCACCCTCGGCGCGACCTCGACCACGGCGCTGGCCCCGACCGGCCAGGGCATCGAACTGGTCCCGGTGACCCACCCGAACGACCTGGTCGCCGGCGAGGCCGCGACCTTCAAGCTGGTCCGCGACGGCCAGCCGGCCGCCGACCTGGAAGTCACCATCGCCCGCGGCGGCACCCGCTACCGCGACAATCCGGAAGAGATCACGGTCCGCACCGGGGCCGACGGCGCCTTCACCGTCACCTGGCCCGAGCCGGGCATGTACTGGGTCAACGCCTCGGTCCGCACGCCCGCCCAAGGCCAGCAGCTGGCCTATAACGCCCAGTACAACGGCGTCGTGGAAGTCCTGCCCTGACCCGGCCCGGAGGCCCTCTCTCCAGCCAAAGCGCGCCGCCCACGGTCATCGTGGGCGGCGACGCTGCGCCGCGTCCGGACAACCGGGTCCTCATCCCGACCCACGGCCAGACGCCGGTCCGCCCGCCCTCGACCCTGATCTGGGACTTCGCGGGCGCGAGCATGGGAACCGACTGGTCCGTCCGCTTGATCCCGCCCGAGGGCGCCGAGCGGGCGACCTTCCAGTCCGCCATCGACGACGAACTGGCCCGCATCGTCAGCCTGTTCAGCCACTGGGACCCCCGTTCCGAGCTGGCCCGGTTCAACGCCGCGCCCGAAGGGTTCTGGGCGGTGTCCGAGCCCTTCTGGCTGCTGCTCAACCAGGCCATGGACATCGCCGATGACACTGACGGCGCCGTCGACCCGACGCTGGGCGCCCTGGTCAATCTGTGGGGCTTCGGCCCGCCCGGCCCGCGCCCGCTGAACGCCTTCGGCACCGGTCCGACCACCCCGTACGAGGAAGACATCGCCGCCGCCCTGGCCTTGTCCGGCTGGGGCCGCCTGCGGCTCAACCGCGACCAGCGCGCCGTGCAGCAGATCGGCGGGCTGAAGCTGGACCTGTCCGGCATCGCCAAGGGCCATGCCGTCGACCGCGTCTCCGACCGCCTGGCCGCGCTGGGCGCCGCCCATCACCTGGTCGAGATCGGCGGCGAACTGCGCGGCCGGGGCGTCAAGCCCGACGGCCATCCGTGGTGGGTCGAGCTGCAGCAGGGACCGGACGCCCCCGGCCCGCGCACCGTCGCGGCCCTGTTCGATCTCGCCGTCGCGACCTCCGGCGACTGGATCCGCAGCTTCGAATCCTATGGCCGGGTCTACAGCCACACCATCGACGGCCGCACCGGCCAGCCGGTCGAGAACGGCGTCGCCTCCGTCACCGTCCTGGCCGAAACGGCGATGTACGCCGACGCCATGGCCACGGCCCTGACCGTCATGGGCCCGACCGAAGGGCCCGCCTTCGCCACCGCGATGAAGATCGCCGCCGCCTTCGTCGTGCGCGGCTACGACGGCTCCACGGAGATCGTCACCCCCGCCTTCGCCGCCATGTTGGACGAGGGCGCGTGACCACCGATCCCGGGCGTCTGACATGGGCGGCCGTGGCCGTCGGCCTGTGGCTGCTGAGCGTCCTCTGGGTCGTCGTCAGCCGGGCGCTGGCCAGGCGCGCCGCCGCCCGCAAGGCCGCCGCCCTCGCCCCGCCCGCTGGGGTCGACGCCGTCCTCGTCGCCTTCGCCAGCCAGACCGGCCTCGCCGAGGAATTGGCGTGGATGACGGCCAAGAGCCTGTCCGACGCCGGCACCCCGGCGCGGGTCGCCCTGCTCGGCGATCTCGAGCCCGCCGAGCTGAAGGCCGCCGGACGCCTGCTGGTCGTCGCCTCTACCACCGGCGAGGGCGATCCGCCCGACAGCCTGTCCCGCTTCGTGCGCCAGACCATGAAGGCCCCCGCCGACCTGCAGGGCCTGTCCTACGGCCTGCTGGCGCTGGGCGACCACACCTATGCCGACTACTGCGGCTTCGGCCGGGCGCTGGACGGCTGGCTGCGGCGCTCGGGCGCCGAGCCCCTGTTCGACCATGTCGAGGTCGACAACGGCGACACCGGCGCCATCCGCCACTGGCAGCACCAGCTGGGCCTGATCACCGGCTCGGCGGTCCAGGCCGACTGGACCCCGCCCGCCTATGACCGCTGGCGTCTGGCCGAGCGTCGCCTGCTCAATCCCGGCAGTCCCGGCGGCGAGGCTTGCCTGCTGACCTTCGAGCCGATCGACCACACGCCGTCATGGGCCGCCGGCGACATCGCCGAGATCGGCCTGCCCGACCCCGCCCAGGGCAGCCGCGAATACTCCGTCGCCTCCCTGTCCTCGACCGGCCGCGCCGAGTTCATCGTCCGCCGCATGGCCCGCCCGGACGGCACGCCCGGCCTGGCCTCCGGCTGGCTGACCCGCGACCTCGCCCCCGGCGCCGAGGTCGGCATGCGCATCCGCACCAACCGCAGCTTCCACGGTCCCGACGCCGCGACGCCCCTGATCCTGATCGGCAACGGCACCGGCCTGGCCGGCCTGCGCGCCCATCTGAAGGCCCGCGAGGGACAGCCGCACGGCGGCGCCTGGCTGATGTTCGGCGAGCGCACCCGCGCCCACGACGCCTTCCTGGATGACGAGCTTCAGGCGATGCAGGCCTCGGGCCTGCTGACCCGGCTGGACCGCGTCTTCTCACGCGACGCGGGTGACGGCCGCTATGTGCAGGCCGTGGTCGCCGAGCAGGCGGAGACGCTGAAGGACTGGCTGTCCCGCGGCGCGACGATCATGGTCTGCGGCAGCCTCGAAGGCATGTCCAAGGGCGTCCACGAGGCGCTGGAAGCCGTGGTCGGCGCCGACGCCCTGCGCGATCTGACCGAGACCGGGCGCTATCGCCGGGACGTCTACTAGACCTCGGCCCATCGCCGCAGCAGGTTGTGATAGACCGCCGTCAGCTCCAGCACCGCAGGGTCCTTGGGTCCCTTCTCGGCATTGACCCGCTGGATCGCCACGTCCATCCGGAACAGGGTCTCGCGGTCGGCGTCGTCGCGAACCAGGCTTTGCAGCCAGAAGAAGCTGGCCACCCGGGCCCCGCGCGTGACCGGCGTGACCCGATGCAGGCTCTTGGACGGGTACAGGACCAGGTCCCCCGCCGACAGCTTCACCGACTGCGGCCCGTACATCTCCTCGATGATCAGCTCGCCGCCGTCGTATTCGTCGGGTTCGGACAGGAAGAGGGTGCAGGACAGGTCGCTGCGGATGCGCACGCCGCCCCGCTGGCGGATGGCGTTGTCGACATGCACGCCGAAATGCTCGCCGCCCTCGTAGCGGTTGAACAGCGGCGGAAAGATCGTGTGCGGCAGGGCGGCCGACACGAACATCGGATTGGCGTTCAGCGCCTGCAGCACCAGCGCCCCGACCTCGCGCGCCTGGGGCGAGTCCTCGGGAAGCTGGCGGTTGACCTTGGCGGTGGCCGACTGATGGCCCGAGGTGACGTTGCCGTCGGCCCACGGACCGGCGTCCAGCGTCGCGCGCAGGCTGGCCGCCTCCGCCTTGGAGAACACCTCTGGAATATGCAGCAGCATGCGCCGCCTCCTTGGTCGCGCCGGAGATCCGGACACGGAAAGACCCGGGGGGTCAGGCCATCAGGGAAGACCAACCTGAACCCCCGGGTTCTACGCGAACGGACCTACGGGCCGAAATAGCCCGCCGCGCAGATTCAGCGACCTCAGTAGCGCAGGTTCAGCGTCAGGATCGCCTGACGGGCCGGCGCCACATCGGCGTGGTGCACGCCGTTGGTGCGGATGATGTATTCCTCGTCGCCCGCGTTCTGGACGTTCAGCTGCAGCGAGGCGGTGTCGTTGATGTCGTACGAGGCGAACAGGTCCACCCGGGTGTACTCCGGCGCATAGACGCGGTTGGCGCCGCCGCCCGCTCCGCCCTGGTTGCCGCCGAAGCTCTTGGACACATAGTAGACGCCCCCGCCCAGGCTCAGCTTCGGGGTCACCCGATAGGTGCTGAACAGGCTGAACGAGTGTTCCGGCGTGTTGGCCAGCGGCTGGCCCTCGAAGGGGTTGGGAACCGGCAGGCCGCCGACGATCGTCACCGCGCCCTTCACCAGTTCGGAGTCCATCCAGCTATAGCCGCCGAACACCTGCCATTCGCGGGTGATGTTGCCGGACACGCCCAGCTCGATCCCCCGCACCTCGACCTCGCCGGCTTGCTGGAAGTCGTTCGGGCCCGGACCGACCAGGATCTGGGCGTTCTCGCGGGTCAGGTGGAAGGCCGCGGCCGACAGGGCCAGGCGGTCGCCGAACAGGTTGGCCTTGGCGCCGATCTCCCAGCTGGCGGTCTCTTCCGGATCCAGGACGCTGGTCAGCGTGCCCGAACCCGTGCCGTTGCCACCCGTGTTCTGGTCGCCCGCGGCGATCAGCGGCGGGGTGGAGGAGGTGGCGTAGGAGACGTAGACGCTCGAGTTGGCGCTGGGTTTGTAGACTAGGCCGACCTGATAGTTGACGAAATCCCAGTCCGCGGCGACCGGCGTGTAGATCGGCGCGGCCACGGTGCCCGTGGCGTTGATCCCCTCGACCGAATAGTCGTCGTAGCGGACGCCCAGGTTGACGATGAAGCGGTCGCCGATCTCGATCGAGTCCAGGGCGTACAGGCCCACGGTGTCGGTGGTGTTGGTGCTGATCAGACCGCGCGAGATCGTGCCGGTCCAGGGATCGCTCGGATTGGGATCGTACAGCGGGGTGCAGTCGAAGCCGGTCAGGGGCGCCGGGCAGGCCGAACCGCTGATCGTCGTGACGGTGTAGGAGGCGTTGCGGTTCTTCTCGCGCGCCAGTTCCAGGCCGATGTCGTAGCTGTGACGCACGCCGCCCGTGGTGATCCGACCGTGCAGGTCGGTGACGTTGGCGATCGTGTCGTTCGGGTTCCAGCGCGACTTGGTCCCCCGCTTCATCCAGTAGACGCCGCCGATCAGGGCCACGCCCGGAGGCGTCGAGGTGATGCTGCCGCCGTCGCCGGGGTTGGTGACGACATAGTCGTTCAGCGTACGCGACACGCGGGTCACGTTGCGCAGTTCGGCGTGGTCGCCGAAGCGGTGCTTCACATCGAAGGTGAAGGTGTCGACCGTATTGGTCAGGTAGTCGCGCGACTGCAGGCCGTAGAAGCTGTCGTATGGCACATCCAGCACGCCGCTGTCGGTCGTGCGGTTGTTGATCTTGGTGAACAGCGGGATGCCGTAGTCGGGCATCTGGTTCGATTCCAGATGGTAGTAGCTCATGGTCGCCGTGGTCGGCGTGCCCAGGCCGGCCGCCAGCGACAGGCCCAGACCCCACTTGTCATAGTCGACCGAGTCACGCCCCGGCACGTCGCCCTCGGCGCCCATCAGGTTCAGACGCAGGGCGGCGGTCCCGCCCAGGTTCCAGTTCTGGTCGATCGTCCCGCGCAGATAGCCGTCGGTGCCGACGCCCAGCCCGTAATGCGTGAAGTCCTGCAGGCGTGGGGCCTTGGAGCCGAGGTTGATGCTGCCGCCGCCCGAGCCGCGGCCCGAATAGACCGAATCCGGTCCCTTCACGACCTCGACCTGCTCCAGGTTGAAGACCTCGCGCTGCTGGCCGCCCGAGTCGCGGATGCCGTCGACGAAGATGTTGTTGCCCGAGGACTGGCCGCGGATGAACGGACGGTCGGCCAGCGGCTGGCCGCCTTCACCGGCGCCGAAGGTGATGCCCGGCGAGGTGCGCAGGATGTCCTGCAGCGAGGTCGCGGCGGTCTGTTCGATGATCTGCTGTGGAATGATGGTCACCGCGCGCGGCGTGTCGACCAAGGGAGCGACGAACTCCGGCGACGTCGGCTCGCGGCGGACATGCTGGCCGGTGACGGTCACCGTCCCCAGGGTGGTGGCGTCCTGTTGCTGCGGATCGGCGGCGGTATCCGGATCGCCGGCCACGGCGGGCGCGGCGGCCAGCAGCATGCCGGCGGCGCTGGAAGCGAACAGGAGCGAGCGGAGCGCATCGGCGCGTTGGGTCATGGGAGTCGGTTCCGGGGAGGAAGGTATCTGCGAGCGGCTCGCAATATCACCTTTACCGGACGCCGCAACCGCTTTTGCGACACACTCGCAGAATTATGGCCCCTGTTTCGCCCCGTCCCCGCCTGGATGAAAGCTTGGCCGTCAGCCCACCGCCACCGCCTTCATCGACACCGACAGGTCCGCCAGCCGGTTCGCGTCCACCGGCGTCGCCTTGCCGATCATCATCCGCCCGGCCATGAACTCGGCCGGCGCGTTGACGGCCTCCACGCAGACGATGCGGTCTCCGGCCAGATGGAAGACGGCGAAGGCGCCCGCCTCCACGTCGCCGCGCACCACCTGACGGTCCGCCCCGTCCGGCAGGCCGGCGATCTGCAGCTTCAGGTCATACTGGTCGGACCAGAACCACGGGACCTCGGGCGTCGGCGCGGCGCGGCCGACGATGGCCGAGGCCGCCTGCTTGGCCTGCTCCAGCGCGTTGGGCACGCTCTCCAGCCGGTGCATCGCCCCGCCGTGCACGGGCACGGGCCGGTAGGTCACGTCGCCGACGGCCCAGATCGCCGGGTCCGAGGTCCGCGCCTCGCCGTCCACCACCACCCCGTTCAGGCAGTGCAGCCCGGCCGTCCGCGCCAGTCCCTCGCGCGCCAGGGCGCCGACGCCGACCAGCACGGCGTCGGCCTCGATCAGCCGCCCGTCCGCCAGCCGCACGCCCGCCTCCTCGAACCCGGTCACCTCGGCCGAGGTCAGGATCTCGACGCCATGCTTGCGATGATAGCCGGTGAAGAATTCGGACAGCGTATGCGAGGCGACGCGCGCCAGGACCCAGTCCATCCGCTCGATGACCACGGCGTCGGCGCCCAGCGCCCGGGCCGAGGCCGCCGCTTCCAGCCCCACATAACCGCCGCCCACGACCGCCAGCTTCCGGCCCGGTCCCAGCGCCGCCTTCAGCCGCTCGGCGTCGGCCAGGGTGCGCAACTCCAGCAGGTCCGGCCGCTCGGCGCCCGGCAGGGCCAGCCGCCGCGCCGTCGACCCGGTGGCCAGGATCAGGGCGTCATAGGCCTCGACCGTTCCGTCCGCGAAGGCCACGGTCTTGCCCGCCGGATCGATCGCCGTCGCGGTCGCCCCGGTGCGCAGTTCGATATCCTGCTCGGCGTAGAAGCTCTCGGGGCGCAGCAGCAGCGCCTCCAGATCGGCCTCGCCCTTCAGCCAGGCCTTTGACAACGGCGGCCGCTGATAGGGCGGCGCAGGCTCTTCGCCCGCCAGCACGATGGGACCTTCGTGGCCGTACTGGCGCAACAGCGCCGCCGCCGTGCCGCCCGCGTGACCCGCGCCGATGATCAGAACCTTTGTCATGTTTCGCAAGTAGTGCGATCTGAACCCTTACGCCAAGAGTCTCCCTGCACAGGCCGTCGCCTTGCTGGACAGGTCCTGCCGTGCAAACGTCGTTCGTTCAAACTATTCCCCGAGGGATAAAGAATGCTGATCCGGTCTCTCATCGCCGCCACGGCTGCGCTGCTGCTGGTCGCGCCCGCCGCGCATGCTCAGGATCCGTCCGCCAAGTCGACCTTCGGCGACATCGTCCTGGAGTCGGGCTTCACCCCCGATCCGCACACGGTCAGCCTGACCGCCGGCGGCTCGATCGACGCCGCGACCATCGGCTCGCCCTGCCGCGGCTCGATCGCCCGCGCCCCCGACTATCAGCTGACCTACACGTCCGGCTCGCTGCCGCTGTACATCTACGCGGTCTCGTCGTCGGACACGACGCTGGTGGTCAACGGCCCCGACGGCCAGTGGTACTGCGACGACGATTCCAACGGCGGCACCAACCCGCAGGTGACCTTCAACAGCCCGCGCTCGGGGACCTATGACATCTGGGTCGGCACCTTCGGCGGCGGCACGGCCTCGGCGACCCTGAACATCACCGAGCTGGCCGGCGACCGCGCGGGCGGCGGCGGTTCTCCCGACACCACCCTGACCGCGACCTTCGGCGAAGTCAGCCTGAACTCGGGCTTCACCCCCGATCCGCACCGCGTCAGCCTGACCGCCGGCGGCGCCCTCTCGGCCTCGGACGTGTCCTCGTCCTGCCAGGGCTCGATCGCCACGGCGCCGGACTACGAGATCACCTACACCGCCGGCTCGCTGCCGCTGGCCATCCGCACCGAGGCCAATACGGACACCACCCTGGTGGTCAACGGCCCCGACGGCCAATGGTATTGCGACGATGACTCGGGCGGCGGCACCAACGCCCAGGTCTATTTCGCCAAGCCCGCCTCCGGCACCTACGACATCTGGGTCGGCACCTACGGCGGCGGCAACCAGCCCGCCACCCTGCTGATCACCGAAGTGCCGTAGGGCGTTCCCCTTCGCCAATCGGAACCGCTGCGGGCGCCGGGGGATTGACCCGGCGCCCGTTTCGCTTTTCCACCTTGGCCGTCACATGGTGTTTCAGCGCGCCGCGCCACTGTTGGCTAGGCGGGCGGAAGCGGCCAAAGACCCTTCATCCCGAAGGGTTCAACAAGTGAAGGAGCACGAATGGCGGCCCTGGTGCTGTTCGGCGGCGGCGGCGACCTCGCCATGCGGATGCTTCTGCCTTCGCTCTATTTCCTCGAGCATGACGGCCTGCTGCCCGACGATCTGAAGATCATCGGCGCCGCCCGCTCGGACGAGAGCCGCGACGAGTATGTCGAAAAGGTCCGCGCCTCGGTCGAGGGCAAGGCCCGGGCCGACGACGCCTGGTCCGAAGCCGCCTGGTCCCGCATGGAGGCCCGCCTCGACTATCTGCCGGTCGACGCCACCAGCGCCGAGAGCCTGAAGCCGCTCAAGGACAAGGCCGGCGACGGCGAAATCACGTCCTTCCTGGCGGTCTCCCCCTCCCTCTACGCCCGCATCGTCACCGCCATGAAGGTGGCGGGGCTGGCCGAACGGAACTGCCGCGTGGTGTTGGAAAAGCCGGTCGGCCGCGACCTCAGGAGTTTCCGCGAAATCGATGACGCGGTCGGCCAAGCCTTCCGCGAGGACCAAGTGTTCCGCATCGATCACTACCTGGGCAAGGAGACGGTCCAGAACCTGATCGCCCTGCGCTTCGGCAACACGGTGTTCGAGCCGCTGTGGAACAACCTGTCGATCGACCACGTCCAGATCACCATCGGCGAGACCGTCGGCGTCGGCGACCGCTGGCCCTATTACGACGAGTACGGCGCCCTGCGGGACATGCTGCAGAACCACATGCTGCAGCTGCTGTGCCTGGTGGCCATGGAGCCGCCGTCCGACCTCGATCCGGACTCGGTCCGCAACGAGAAGGTCAAGGTCCTCCGCTCCCTGCGCCCCATCACCCATGAGGAGGCCGAGCGCGTCACCGTGCGCGGCCAGTACGTGGCGGGGACCAGCGAGGGCAAGCCGGCCAAGGGCTATGACGAGGAACGCGGCCAGCCGTCCGACACCGAGACCTTCGTCGCCATCCGCGCCGACATCGACAACTGGCGCTGGGCGGGCGTCCCCTTCTTCATGCGCACCGGCAAGCGCCTGCCCGAGAAGCGCACCGAGATCGTCATCCAGTTCAAGCCGCTGCCGCACTCCATCTTCGACCGCGACGACCGCGGCGAGGTCCAGGCCAACCGCATGGTCATCGAGCTGCAGCCCGAGGAAGACATCTCCCTGACGGTGATGAACAAGAAGCCCGGCCTCGACCAGCGCATGCAGCTGCAGCCGATCAAGATGAGCCTGTCGTGGGGCGTCGGCGGAAAGGGCGACAAGCCGCCGCGCCGCCGCATCGCCTACGAACGCCTGCTGCTGGATGCGCTCCACGGCGACTCGACCCTGTTCGTCCGCCGCGACGAGGCCGAGCAGGCCTGGAAATGGGTCGACGAGGTCTCCGAGGCCTGGGCCGACGGCGGCATCAAGCCCCAGGAATATGTCGCCGGAACCTGGGGTCCCGCGGACGCCGACATGCTGATGGCCCGCACCGGCCGGGAATGGAATTCGTCGGATGCCTGAGATTCAGATCATCCCCTTCGCCGACGACTGGGCCCACGCCTGCGCCGCAAGTCTTTCCGCCGCGCTCACCGAAGGCCTCAAGGATCCGGCCCAGAATGGCTGGGCGGTGTTCGCGGGCGCCGGCGGCTCGACACCAGAGCCCATCTACCGCCGTCTGGCGGCGATGCGGTCCTTTGAGGACTGGCAGCACACCTTCGTCACCCTGGTGGACGAGCGTTACGTGCCCGAGACCTCGCCGGACTCGAACGCCGCCCTGATCAAGCGAACCCTCATCACCGGCGACGCCCGGGGCGCCGAGTTCCTGCCCCTCTACCGGTCAGAGGTCACCGTCGATCGCGCCGCCGCCATCGCCGCTCACAATCTGTCCGCTGAACTGGATGGCCGCCGCCTCGACGCCGTCCTTCTCGGCATGGGGGAGGATGGCCATATCTGCTCCATGTTCCCGCAAAGCCCGACGCTGAAGACCCTGCTCACGCCCACCCTGGCGCCGACCGTCCTGGGCGTGCCTCACGGCCGCGACGGCATGGCCCCCAGCCTGGAACGCCTGTCGATCAACCTGCCTTATCTGATGCAGGCCCGCCGCGTGGTCCTGGCCCTGACCGGCAAGCAGAAGCGCGCGGTGTTCGAGCGCGAGGCCGCGGGCGACCCGGCGATCCAGCCCATCGCCGCCCTGATCGCCGCGAACGTCCCGCTGGAAGTCCTGTGGACGGAGAAGGTCTGATGCCCAAACTTCATCCCGTCGTGGCCCAGGTCACCGCCCGCATCACCGAGCGCTCTCGCGCGACCCGCGCCGACTACCTGCGCCGCATGGACTCCGCCCGCGACAGCGGCGTCGGCCGCGCCAAGCTCAGCTGCGCCAACTGGGCCCACGCCTTCGCCGGCGCGCCCGTGAAGGACAAGCTGAACGCCATGTCGGGCGCCCAGCCCAACGTCGGCGTGGTCACCGCCTACAACGACATGCTCTCGGCCCATCAGCCGTTCGAGCGCTTCCCCGAGATCATCCGCGCCGCCGTGCGCGAGGTGAACGCCACCGCCCAGGTCGCCGGGGGCACGCCCGCCATGTGCGACGGCGTCACCCAGGGCCGTCCGGGCATGGAGCTGTCGCTGTTCAGCCGCGACGTCATCGCCATGTCCACCGGCGTCGCCCTGACCCACGACGCCTTCGACGCCGCCATGATGCTGGGCGTCTGCGACAAGATCGTCCCGGGCCTGTTCATCGGCGCCCTGGCCTTCGGCCACCTGCCGGTCGTCTTCGCCCCCGCCGGGCCCATGCCCTCGGGCATTCCCAACGCCGAAAAGGCCCGCGTCCGCGCCCTCTACGCCCAGAACCAGGTCGACCGTCAGACCCTGCTGGAAAGCGAGATCGGCAGCTACCATTCGCCCGGCACCTGCACCTTCTACGGCACCGCCAACTCCAACCAGATGATGATGGAGCTGGGCGGCCTGCACCTGCCCTCCACCGCCTTCGTCCACCCCGAGACCGGCCTGCGCGACGCCCTGACGGCGGCCGCCGCCAAGCGCGCGGTCGAGCTGGCCCGCACCGGTCGGGGCCGCATGGCCGACGTCATCAGCGAGAAGTCGGTCGTCAACATGATCGTCGCCCTGCTGGCCACCGGCGGCTCGACCAACCACGCCATCCACCTGGTCGCCATGGCGCGCGCCGCGGGCGTGCTGATCGACTGGACCGACATGGACCAGCTGTCGTCCGCCACCCCCCTGCTGGCCCGCGTCTACCCCAACGGCTCGGCCGACGTGAACGCCTTCCAGGCCGCCGGCGGCGTCGCCTTCGTCACCCGCGAACTGGCCCAGGCCGGCAACATCCACTCGGACGTCACCACCGTCATGGGCGACGGCATCCAGCACTATTTCCAGGAGCCCTCGCTGGTCGACGGCGAACTGGTCTGGCGCGACGGCGTCAGCGAAAGCCTGGACCGCGACATCCTGCGTCCCGCCTCCGATCCGTTCCAAAAGGACGGCGGCCTACGCCTCGTCCAGGGCGACCTGGGTCGGGCCGTCATCAAGGTCTCGGCGGTCAAGCCCGAGAACCGCATCGTCGAGGCCCCCGCCGCCGTCTTCGAGTCGCAGGAAGAGGCGCTGCAGGCCTTCAAGGACGGCAAGCTGAACCGCGACGTCGTCGTGGTCCTGCGCTTCCAGGGCCCCAAGGCCAACGGCATGCCCGAGCTGCACAGCCTGTCTCCCGCCCTCAGCGTGCTCCAGGACAAGGGCTTCAAGGTCGCCTTCGTCACCGACGGCCGCATGTCCGGCGCCTCGGGCAAGACCCCCGCCGCCATCCACGTCTCGCCCGAAGCCCTCGCCGGCGGCCCCCTGGCCCACGTGAAGGACGGCGACATCATCCGGCTGGACGCCGAGGCCGGGGTGCTGACCACCATCGGCGTCGCGGGCCTGCGCGAACGCCCCGCCGCCCACCGCACCCAGGCCCACGCCACCGGCTCGGCCTGGGGCTACGGCCGCGAGTTGTTCAGCGTCTTCCGCCAGACCGTCTCGACCGCCGAGGAGGGGGCTTCGGTCTGCTTCACGACGCCGACCGGTAGTCCGGTCAACGTCGATACCCCGCCCGATCCGAACATTGTCGACCGCGCCGTCGATGCCTGACGCCAATCAAGAACAAGCCGCCGCGCGGCAAGGGATTCAAGGACAGCGCTCATGACCGTGAACTGGGACCGCACCCTGCTCGTCGGAGACGTCGGCGGCACCAACGCCCGCTTCGCCATCGCCCACATGATCGAGGGCAAGCCGGTGCTCGAGCATCATGAAAGCTTCCCGGCCGAGACCTATCCGACCTTCCTGGAAGGCGTGAAGGCCTTCATCGACGGTTGCGAGGTCAAGCCGACCGGCGGCGTCATCGCCGTGGCCGGCGCGGTCACCGACGGCGAGATCGACCTGACCAATTCGCCGTGGCGGGTTTCTGAGACGGAACTGGGTTCTCTGGGTCTGGAGCCGGTGCGCCTGATCAACGATTTCGAGGCCCTGGCCTGGGGTGCGCCCGTCGTGCCGCAGGCCGAGCTGGCCTCGCTGGGCGGTCCGGAAGAGGGCGCGCCCCACTCCGCCATCGCCGTGCTCGGGCCGGGCACCGGCTTCGGCGTCTCGGCCCTGGTCCGGGATCAGCATGGCAATGAGATCGCCATGCCGTCCGAGGGCGGCCACGCCTGTTTCGCCCCCGGTGATCCGGTCGAGGACGAGATCCTGCGCATCCTGCGCCGCCGCTATGACCGGGTCTCCATCGAACGCCTGATCTGCGGCCCCGGCCTGCTGAACATGCACCGCGCCCTGGCCGAGATCGACGGACGCGAGACCCATATCGACGATCCGGCCCAGATCACCGCCGAGGCGTTGGAGGATCCGCGCAGCCAGTGCGGCGCCACCCTGGCCCGCTTCTGCGCCATCCTGGGCGCCGTGGCCGGCGACATCGCCCTGACCACCGGCGCCCGCGGCGGAATCTATATCGCCGGCGGCATCGCCCCGCGCATCCTGCCCTTCCTGAAGGCCAGTCCGTTCCGTGAGCGGTTCGAGCGCAAGGGCCGGTTCCAGGACTATATGGCGGCCATCCCGACCCATGTGATCCTGCACAAGCACGCCGCCCTTCTGGGCGCCGCGCGGGTCGCCTTCGCCGCCTGATCCGTCACGGAAGGATCACGGCCGCGTGAACCTTCCGGACCCGACGACGTTTACCTCCCCGAACACAGGGAGTTAGTTCAATGCGTAAGTTCACCATCGCCGCCGTCGCCGCCTTCGCCGTCGTGGGTCTCGCCGCCTGCGGGGAAAGCGCCGCCGACAAGGCCGCCGAAACCCAGGCCGACGCGCTGGAGGCCCAGGCCGCCGCGACCCCGAACGAGGCCCAGGAAAAGGCCCTCAACACCGAAGCCGACCGTATCGAGCAACAGGCGGGCAACGCCGACGGCGGCATGACCACCTCGAACACCCCCAGCACCACCCCCTCGGGCGAAATGACCGCCCCGCCGGCCCCCGCTCCGGCGCACTAAGCGCTTCGTCTCCGGACGAACGAAGAAGGCCCCGCCGCTCTCGCGACGGGGCCTTTTGCTTGCGCGATGTTCAGCGCCTCAGTCGACGCAGATGGTGGCTTCGGCCTTGCCGCCGGTGACCGTGGTGTAGCAGCCGAAACGGTTGCTGTCGGCGGTGCACTGGCCCACCGCATTGACGCCCGCGTCCGGCGGGGTGGACACGTCGCCGATCCGGCAATCGCCCTGGCAGTCGGCGCCGTCGGTGCAACGCTTGCCGGCGTCGGAATAGCTCAGCACGCAGCGCACGCTCTGCATCCGGCCCTGCGGCAGCATCTTGCCCCCTTGCGAGGCGCACAGGGCCGCGTCGGTGCTGCCCGCGGCGCTGACCTGGGACTGTTGCGGCGCCGCCGTCGCGGAGCCCTCCGAGGCCGGCATCGGCTGGCAGGCGGCGGCGAGCAGGGCCGCCACGGCGATCATCAGTCGTTTCATTCCACGGCTCCCTTGGTGAATCCGGTCCAGACGTCGTCGTAGTCGAGCTGCATCGTCGGACTGGTTTGCGCCCATTCCGTGGTGCGGATGGGCATGCGCGTCTCGAACATGAAGGCCAGGGTGTTCTCGATCTTCACCGGCTTCAGGTCCGCCGCGACCGCCTTGTCATAGCTGGCCTGATCCGGCCCGTGGCCGCTCATGCAGTTGTGCAGGCTCGCTCCGCCGGGGGCGAAGCCGCCCTCCTTGGCGTCATACTCGCCGGTGACCAGCCCCATGAACTCGCTCATGACGTTCCGGTGGAACCACGGCGGACGGAAGGTCGCCTCGGCCACCATCCAGCGCGGCGGGAAGATCACGAAGTCGGCGTTGGCCGTCCCCGGCGTGTCCGACGGACTGGTCAGCACCGTGAAGATCGAAGGATCCGGGTGGTCGAAGCTGACCGTCCCGATCGTGTTGAACTTCGCCGTGTCGTACTTGTAGGGCGCGTTGTTACCGTGCCAGGCGACCACATCCAGCGGGCTGTGATCGAACAGGGTGACGTACAGTCGTCCGGCGAATTTCTGCACGCATTCGGTCGGACGATCCACGTCCTCGAACCACGCCGCCGGCGTCTCGAAATCGCGCGGATTGGCCAGGCCGTTCGAGCCGATCGGCCCCAAGTCCGGCAGACGGAAGGCCGCGCCGTAGTTCTCGCACACATAGCCGCGCACCGGCCCGGAGACTTCGACCCGGAACCGCACGCCGCGCGGGATGACCACGATCTCGCCGGGCCGGGCGTCGATGCGGCCCATCTCGGTGACGAAGACCTGCTCGCCCTGCTGGGGCACGATCAGCAGTTCGCCGTCGGCGCAGTAGAAGACCCGGTCCGTCATCGAGCGGTTGGCGGCGTACAGGTGGATGCCCACGCCGGTCTGCGCCTCCGCGTCCCCGGTCCCGCCGTAGGTCACCAGCCCCTCGACCCAGTCGGTCGGCTCGCCCGGGATCGGCAGCGGGTCCCAGCGCATCCGGTTGGGCGACGGCGGCGCCTCATGGAACGGCCCCGACCGCACCCTGCCCTGGCTGAACGGCTTGTACGCGGGATGCTGGGCCGACGGCCGCAGGCGGTACAGCCAGCTGCGGCGATTCTCGCTGCGCGGCGCGGTGAAGGCCGTCCCCGACAGCTGCTCGGCGTACAGCCCCATCGGCGTCTTCTGCGGCGAGTTCCGTCCCTCCGGCAGCGCCCCGGGCACGGCCTCGGTCGCGAAATGATTGCCGAAGCCGGTCAGGTACTCTGGAGCGTTTCTTTGGGGCGCGTTGGCTCGCGTCATGGTGTGGCTCTCCCTTGCGGGAGGTTTAGCGGGGCGCGTCGGGTCCGTCACCCGTCGTCGTCTCTTCGACCGCCTCTCCCGGACCCAAGCGCACACTGAACCGCAGGGTCTGCCCGCCGATCAGCGCCTCCGAGGACGAACGACGCGCGTCCGCGGGACGCGTCTCCAGCATGTCTTCCGCCAGGCGGCGGGCGTCCGGGGTGTCCGGGCTGACCGATATCAACTTGCACCGTTCAAAGGGCCGATCGCGCTGCGGATTGGGCCGCGTGACGCATTCGACGATGGCCCTCGGACGCGAGTCCTGAACCGCTTCCGGCGGCGCGCTGGCGCAACCGGTCAACGTCACGATCGCGAACGCTCCGATCATCTTGCCCATGTCCACCTCTTCAGAACCCCTGCGTCCCACCACCCATCACCGCGCGCGCAGCCGGAAGTCCCCGGGACGCTCTCCCGGCTCCAACGCCCGGTCCGGATTGAGCCGCAGGGTCCAGCCCGGCCCCTCCCGCCCATCGGCCGAGGTCGGCGCGGCGACCCTCACGCGTTTCCAGGTCGGGTCGATCAGCGCCCCGTCCGTCACCTCCAGCACGCCCCAGCTGTCGACCACCCGCAGCGTCGGATAGACGGCGCCGTGCGAGCCCAGCACCACGATGGTGCTTGGGTTGAAGCTGATGTTCATGTCCTCGAACGCCAGCGTCAGGCGGGGCCCGTCCACCAGCTTCGCCGTCCAGGCCGCCGCCGCCGCGCGGGCCCGTTCGGCGCGCTGCGCCTCGTCGGCCCGGACCCCGGCGCCGTCATACCGGGCCTCCGCCGCCGAGGCCTCGACGGTCGATGCGTCTATCCGCGCCGCCAGCAGGGCGCCCAGATCGTCATCGGCGGTCAGCCCCCGCCGCCAGTCGGGAGCGACCGCGTCCAGCAGCAGGCCGTAGGGCGGCCCCGAGAAATAGGCGAAGTTGCGCACGAAGCTGTTCTGTTGCTCCGCGAGGGCCAGCCCCTTCAGCGCCTCCGCCGTGACATCGCCGCCCGACAGCCGCACGCCGGTGTATTGCGCTAGCCCCTCGTTCATCTCCAGCTGCCGCTCCTGATCCCCGGCCTGCGCCGTCAGGGCCCGCCGCGCCGCGCGGAAGGCCAGGGCGTCCGCGACGGCCCGATCCCGGGCGGCCGGGTCCGCGGCGCGCAAGGCCGCCGCCAGCGCCCGCCACTCCAGCCGCATCAGCACCCGGCCCTCGGTCGTCGACAGGTGTTCCGGCGTGGGCGATCCCGCCGGCAGACCCAGGTCCCTCTGCACCCCGTGCCAGATTTCATGCGCCAGCAGCGCCCGGCGCTCGGTCGGATCCTCAGGCAGGGGCCAGATGAGCATGGCCCAGCGCACGC
Source organism: Brevundimonas sp. GW821-FHT12C05 (assembly GCF_058807475.1). NCBI lineage: Bacteria > Pseudomonadati > Pseudomonadota > Alphaproteobacteria > Caulobacterales > Caulobacteraceae > Brevundimonas > Brevundimonas sp. GW821-FHT12C05. The sequence goes on along the minus strand of NZ_JBXAQS010000004.1, from coordinate 201,030 downwards.
CGTCCCAGTCCAGCGCCGTATTGGCGATGTTGACGGTGTCCGGCAGGGTTCCGACGAACAGGTCTCCCTCCGGCTTCAGGGCGTCGCTGTCGCCGCGTCGCGCCGCATGGAGGGCGCGGGTCGCCGGATCGACCAGCAGGACCGGCGTGCACAGGGGGACGCCCCACAAGGCCCCGCCGTCGGTCTCGCAGATCGCCCTGGCCTCGGCGAAGGTTTCGGTCGGACCTGGATCGGCCTGGGCGAACGCGGGTCCCGCGAGCAGCGCCGGGACGATGGACAGCAACAAACGGCGCATGAACCTCTCCAACGAAACACCGCCGTTTATTGCTACGCTTTGACGGTCTTTAGAACCCCTGCGCCTGCGCCATCTTCTCCTGATGGAAGCCGGCGTCGCCCAGCAGCTCGTTCAGCACCCGCACCCGCTTCATGAACAGGCCGACGTCGAACTCGTCGGTCATGCCGACGCCGCCGTGCATCTGAACCGCCTCCTGCACCGCCAGTTCGGCGACCCGGCCCGCCTTGGCCTTGGCCACGGACACGGACAGGGCCGCGTTCGGCTTGCCGGCGTCCAGCGCCTGCAGGGCGCCGATCGTCGCCGCGCGGGCGATCTCGATCTCGCTGTACAGATGGGCCGCCCGGTGCTGCAGCGCCTGGAATTCGCCGATCAGCTTGCCGAACTGCTGGCGGGTGCGCAGATACTCCAGCGTGACCTGGAAGGCCTGATCGCCCGCCCCGTTCAGCGACGCCGCCGCGCAGGCCCGGCCCAGGTTCAGCGCGCTTTCCAGCAGGTCCTCGCCCCCGTCCACCGCGCCGATCACCGCGTCCGCGTCGACCTCGACGTCGGTCAGGGTCACCCGCGCCGCATTGTGCGCGTCGACCATCACCGTGCGCTCAATCTCGACGCCTTTGGTCTTCGGATCGACCAGGAAGAGCGTCAGCCCGTTCTCCGTCAGCGCCGCCACGATCAGGGCGTCGGCGACGTGGCCGTCCAGCACGAAGCCCTTGGCCCCGTTCAGCTTGAAGCCGTTGCCCGCCCGCTCGGCCACCGTGGCGATCCTGGACGGCGCATGCTTGGCGCCCTCGTCGACGGCCAGCGACACGATCGCCTCGCCCGCCGCGATCTTCGGCAGCCATTCACCTTGCTGCCCCGCCGAGCCGCCGTCGGTCAGCACCTTGGCCGACAACACGCCCGAACCCATGAAGGGCGACGGCGTCAGGGTCCGCCCCAGCGCCTCGGCCACGACCCCGGCCTCGACCGCGCCCAGGCCCGATCCGCCGTGCTCTTCAGGGATGATGACGCCCGCGAAGCCCATCTCGCCGAACGCCTTCCACAGGTCGCGCGACACCCCGTCGGCGTCGCGGCTGTCCCGCAATTTCCGCAGGTGGGCGATGGGCGCGTTCTCGTTCAGGAAGCCGTCGGCGGCCTCCTTCAGCATGGTCTGCTCTTCCGTCAGGATCAGCGGCATGGGCTCAGGCTCCCGGCAGTTGCAGCAGGTGTTTGGCGATGATGTTCAGCTGCACCTCGCTGGTGCCGCCTTCGATCGAATTGGCCTTGGTGCGCAGCCAGTCGCGGGCGACCGTGCCGTTGCGCGACCGCTCGCCTTCCCACTCCAGCGCCTCGGCGCCGCCCGCCGCCATCAGCAGTTCGTGGCGGCGCTTGTTCAGCTCCGAGCCATAGTATTTCAGCATCGAGGCGATAGCCGGATGGGCCTGACGCGCCTTCATCTGGTCGCCTGCCCGCTCCATCGCCAGGCGGAAGGCGGCGGCGTCGATCTCCAGCTCGGCCACCCGCGCGCGCAGCATCAGGTCGTCCAGCCGGCCCTCGTCATCGCTGCCGATGGAGTCCGTCGCCACCTGGCCCAGCGGCCGTCCGCCGCCCGCCTCGCCGATGGCGCCGATCATCGTCCGCTCATGGGCCAGCAGCGCCTTGGCCACGTCCCAGCCGCGGTTCAGCGTCCCGACCAGGTTCTCCTTCTCGACCCGTACGTCGTCGAAGAAGGTCTCGCAGAACGGGCTCTTGCCGCTGATCAGGGTGATCGGCTTGGTGGTCACGCCCTTGGTCGCCATGTCGAACAGCACGAACGAGATTCCCAGATGCTTGGGAGCCGTCGGATCGGTCCGCACCAGGCAGAAGATCCAGTCGGCCTTGTCCGCATACGACGTCCAGATCTTCTGGCCGTTGACGATCCAGTGGTCGCCCTTGTCCTCTGCTTTCGTCTGCACATTGGCCAGGTCCGACCCGGCGCCCGGCTCGGAATAGCCCTGGCACCAGCGGATCTCGCCGCGCACGATCTCGGGCAGGAAGCGCTTCTTCTGCTCCTCGGTGCCGAACTGCAGCAGCGCCGGCCCGAGCATCCAGATGCCGAAGCTGGACAGCGCCATCTGCGCGCCGATGCGGCGCAGCTCGGAGCCCAGCACCTTGGCCTCCTCGCGGCTCAGCCCCCCGCCGCCGTATTCCTTGGGCCATTCCGGCGCGGTCCAGCCGCGCGCGCCCATCCGCTCCATCCAGAGCTTGTGGGCCGGCGTCTTGAAGGTCGGGTTGCGCCCGCCCCAGACCCGGTCTTCCTCATTGTCCAGCGGCCCGCGCACTTCGGGCGGGCAGTTCTCTTCCAGCCACGCGCGGGTCTCCGCGCGGAAGGTCTCGAGATCGGTCATTTGAATCCCCGTCATCCCCCGCAGGCGGGGGCCGCGTTTCCTCTTTCGACAACGCTAGCAGCACTCCGTTGCGTTTGACCACGGGTGACGTCGCGGCAACGCTCGAAGCTGTGATCGCGTTACGCCGAAGAAGGAGCCTGCATGACCTACATCACCCGCGCCGTCTTCGCGGCGGCCAGCCTGCTGCTGATGCTGCTCGCCATCGGCCTCGTCGTGCTCGGCCTCAGGGAAGCGGCGGGGGCCTTCACCTCGTCCGGCGACAGCTCGGCCGACGCCATCCTCGACACCCTGGGCTATGTCATCGTCGCCATCGCCGTCTTCGACGTGGCCAAATACCTGTTCGAGGATGAGGTCCGGCGCGGCTCTGAACGGCGCAGCGCGTCCGAGGCCCGGCGCAGCCTGACCAAATTCCTCTCGACCATCATCATCGCCCTGTTCCTCGAAGGGCTGGTCATGGTCTTCAAGACCGCGCGGGAGGACATCACCCAGATGCTCTACCCGACCGCCCTGATCGTCGCGGCCGTTCTGGTTCTGGTCGGGCTCGGCGTGTTCCAGCGCCTCTCGGCCACGGTCGAGGAAAAGGTCGGCGACGACGATGACGCCGAGGAGGTCCGCGAGGGGACCCGCGCGCCTACCCCCGCGAAGGCAGGAAAGGCGAGAAGGTGATCACCGTGAAGCTGTCGCGGATGTTCGGCCGCGTCTGCACCGACTTCGTCACGAAGGTGCCGATGTCCAGATCCTTCGGCAGCTGGAACTTGGCCAGCAGGTCGTACTGGCCCGAGGTCGAATAGACCTCCGAGACGTATTCGACATTGTCGACGATGTCGGCGGCCACATCGTTGGCGTGGCCCAGCTCGCATTTGATGAAGACGAAGATGGCGGTCATCATGGCGGCGGTCCTTCCGAGCTTGGGAGGTGCATAGCGGATGGCGACGTGGCTGATAAGGCGGTTGGCGAGATCGACTACGAGGCCGAGTACAACAACCGCGCCCGCGTGCCCGGCCACCCGGCCGTCCTCGCCCGCTGGACGGCCGCCGCCGAGGCCGCTCGCGCCGCCCATCCGCCGGAGACGATCACCTATGGCCCGGGTGACCGCGAGGTCATGGACCTCTTCTCCGCCGGGCCCGACGCCCCCGTCGCGGTCTTCCTGCACGGCGGCTACTGGCAGGCGCTGGACAAGGACAAGGTCAGCGGGATCGCGCCGACCTTCCTTCAGCACGGCGTCAGCCTCGCCATCCCCTCCTACGGCCTCGCCCCCGCCGTCCGGCTCGGCGCGATCCTCGGACAGGTGCGCACCGCCGTGGACCTGATCCGGACCCGCAACGGCGGCGAACGCCCGGTCGTCATCGGCCATTCCGCCGGGGGGCACATGGCCGCCTCCATGCTCAGTGAGGCCCGCGCCTCCGCCGCCGTCGCCATCAGCGGCCTGTTCGACCTGCGCCCCCTGCTCGCGACCTCGCTCAACACGGCGCTGGACCTCGACGCCAACCAGGCCGCCGCCCTGTCGCCGATCTTCTGGCCCATCCCCGACGGCTCGACGCCGGGCGGCACCGTCCTCGACTGCCTCGTCGGCGCCGACGAAAGCCCGGAGTTCCTGCGCCAGTCCCGCATGATGGCCGACCACTGGGGAAACAACGGCGTCCAGACCCGCTACGAGGCCCTGCCCGGCCTGAACCACTTCACCGTGCTGGACCCGCTGTTCGACGCGGAAAGCACGCTGGTGCAACGGATCGTGGCGTTGGCGAAGGGGACGGCATGACGCGGACCATCTCGGGTCTCGTTGTCGCCCTCGGCGCCTTGAGTTTGGGGACGGCGGCCACCGCCTGCCCTTCCGTCGTGCCGCACCCCACCTTGCCGGGCGAGACTGACGCCCAGTTGGCCGTGCGCGGAAAACGTCTCCTTCAGGAACGGCTTCGCACAGAGGCCGACGCTGTGTTTCTGGCTCAGGTCAGTGAAGCGCGGATGACCGGTTCCCTGGAGGCCGACTTCACCCTCACCCCGCTCTTCGCCCTGTACGACACCGCGCCGCCGACGGGCGCCGTCGTCATGCGCTCGCCCGTCCTGCCTCTCAGTTGCGGCGTCCAGCCCGAGCTGGGGCGCCTCTACATCGTCTATGCGAACAGGGGCGAGACCGGGTGGCGCGTCGACCAGCTGATCCGGCACGAGGACTTCCAGGATCCGCCGCCGGGCATGCCGACCGCTCGCGATCTCGCGCGGGGGATGTACGCCCCGCCGGGCTATCCAGCGCCGACGCCCTGACCCCGAAACAATAAGTTCCGCTCATCCCGGCGAAAGCCGAGACCCGGTTCTTTTGTTTCGCTGTCAGGCTGGGATAAGCAGAACAACGACACCGGTGACGCCGGTCATCCGATGAGCGGATTAAGAGGGTAACCCATGCGCCACGACCGCCTCGCCGTCCTCACCGCCCTTGAAGCGCAGGGCGTGGCCCCCGTCTTCTACAATCCGGACCCCGAGGTCTGCCTGAACGTCATCCGCGCCTGTTCGCGCGGCGGAGCCAAGGCCATCGAGTTCACCAATCGGGGCGACTTCGCCGTCGACCTGTTCGGCGACATCGCGCGCGAGCTGCAGAAGACCGATCCGGACATCATCCTGGGCATCGGCTCGGTCGTCGATGCGGGCACGGCCAGCCTCTATCTGAACCGGGGCGCGCGCTTCATCGTCAGCCCCTGCCTGGTCCCCGATGTGGCCAAGGTCTGCAACCGCCGCATGACCGCCTACTTCCCCGGCTGCGGCTCGGTCACCGAGATCGGCCAGGCGCACGAGCTGGGCTGCGAGATCGTTAAGCTGTTCCCTGGCGCGTCCGTCGGCGGCGTCGACTTCGTCAAGGCGGTGCTCGGCCCCATGCCCTGGACCAAGATCATGCCCACTGGCGGCGTCGACCCCGACGAGGCCTCGATCGCCAAATGGTTCGGCAGCGGCATCGTCGCCGCCGGCATGGGCTCCAAGCTCATCACCGACGCCGCCGTCAAGTCGGGCGACTGGGCCGGCATCGAGGCGCAGGTGCGCAAGACGGTGGACGCCATTGCCGCGTTCCGGGGCAAGTAGGGGCTAGGGGCTAGGGGCTAGGGGGCTAGGGGCTAGGGGCTAGGGTCGATCAACCCCAACCGTCCTCCTAACCCCTAGGGCCTAACCCCTACCCCCTGCTCACAGCCCCAGCGTCGGGCTGTCCAGCTCCAGCTGCGCCGCCGGGATCACCACCACGTCGGGGTGCGCCGCGCGCAGGGCGTCGATGAACATCGAGGCCTGGCCGACCACCACCACATAGGCCTGGTCCGAGCCGATGGTCTGCGCCGCCGCGCGCACCGTCTCCGGCGTCGTGGCGTTGATCTTGCCCGCATAGGTCCCGATCTCGGTCAGCGGCAGGCCGTAGGTGACGGCCTCGGCCAGCACCCCGCCCAGACCGCCGGTCGTCTCGATGTTGCGCGAGAAGCCGCCGGTCAGGAAGGCCTCGCGGTCGGTCACCGCCTGTGCGGTCACGGCCTCGGTCTTGAGCCGGTCGAACTCGGCCAGCACCAGGCCGACCACCTCGGCGGCGCTCTCGTTCTTGGTCTGGGTCGAGGCGCTCAGCATGCCGCCGTCCAGCCGCGCGCCCAGCGCGGAATAGGCGCCGTAGCTCAGGCCGCGCTTGGCCCGCACTTCCTGGAACAGGTGGCCGTTCTGACCGCCGCCCATGATGCTGTTGACCACCGACAGGGGATAGAAGCTGCCGTCGGCCCGGCGCGGGCTGCGCACCGCCGCCGTCACCGCCGCCTGGCCGGCGCCCGGCAGGTCGATCACGACCACGCGCGGTCCCGGAACGGCGCCCGCGCGCGGGCCCGTCGCCGGCACGGCGCCGGTGGGCCGGCTCCAGCCGCCCAGGGTCCGCTCGGCGAAGGCGAAGGCCGCTTCCGGCTCCATGCCGCCGGTGATGATCAGGGCGGCGTTGTCCGGCCGCCACCAGCGGTCGTGGAAGGCGACGATCTCCTCACGGGTCACGGCGCCGATCGAGTCGGGCGTGCCCGAGGTCGGGGCGCCGTAGGGCGAGGCGCCGAAGGCCAGGCGGTTCAGCACCAGATTGGCCAGCGGCCCCGGTTGACGCAGGTTGACCCGCAGGGCGTTGACCGCCCGGGTGCGGTTCCTCGCCACCTCTTCGGGGGCATAGTCCGGGCGCTGGATCACGTCCGCCAGCACCGCACCGACCCGATCGGCCGCGGCCACGGGCGCCGACATGAAGACCGCCGTCGCGTCCTGTCCCGCGCCGCCGCCGATATTGGCGCCCAGCGCCTCCAGGGTGCGCGCGATCTCGGGGGCCGAGCGTCCGCCCGCGCCCTCGGTGGCCAGGCCGGCGGTCATCGACGCCAGACCCGGGCGGTCCGCCGGATCCGCCGCCGCGCCGCCGCCGATGACCAGCTGGGCGTTGACGATGGGCAGGTCCGTGGACTTGGCCACGATCACGCGCAGGCCGTTGGACAGGGTCCGCTCGACCACATGCGGCGTCGCCATCGGACGCGGCGCGCCGGCGGCCGGCGGCGCCATCCGCTGGCCCTCGGGCAGCAGTTCGTTCGGCGGCAGGATGGCCGGCGGCACGGTCAGGAAGACCGGAACCGGGACCGGGTTGCGATAGCTGTCCTCGCTGACGCCGGCCGGACGCTGGCTCTCGTCCTGATACCGGATCGAGACCCGCGCCTGTTCGTCCAGGTATTTGCGCGCCACGCGCTGCACGTCAGCGGCGGTCACCGCCTGCACGGCGGCCAGGTTGGCGTCGGGCGCCGTGGGATCGCCCTCGTCGACCAGGGCCCGGCCCAGGATGAAGGCCCGGCCCGAGGAGGTCTCGCGCTGGCGCAGGGCCGACGCCACGATCTCCATCTTGGCCTCGGCCAGTTCGGCGGCGGTCACCGGCTCGTCGCGCACGCGCGCCAACTGGGCGTTCAGCGCCGCCTCGACGTCGGTGATCGCCTTGCCCTGGGCCACGGTCGCCTGGACGGTGATCGTGCCCGCCTCCTCCATCTGGTTGGCGCCGAAGCTGGCGTTGGTGGCCAGCTGGCTGCCGTAGACCAGCGCCTGGTGCAGGCGCGAGCTGTCGCCGCGCGACATGATGCCGGACAGCACGTCCAGCGCCGCCGAATCCGGATCGGACGCCTTCACGCCGGGGAAGATGGCGGCGATGGCCGGCAGGGGCACGTTCGGCGCATAGGACTCGACCAGGCGCGGCTGGGTGCGCGGCGACGACACGGGGCGTTCGAACACCGGCACCGGGCGGGCGGGGTTCTCGATATCGGCGAAATACTGGTCGACCCAGCGGTCCAGCTGCGCCTGGTCGAAATTGCCCGACACGATCAGGGTCGCCGTGGCCGGGCGGTAATAGGCCTCGTGGAAGGCGCGCGCGTCCTCGATGGTGGCGCTGTCCAGCTGCTCGATCGAGCCGATCACGCTGCGGCGATAGATGGATTGGTCGAACTGGTTGTCGCCGATGACGAAGCGGTCCAGCCGGCCGTACGGCGGCGCATAGACCCGCTGGCGCAGCTCTTCCTTCACGATCGAGCGCTCGGCGTCGAACACGGCCTGATCGACCACCGGCCGGGCCATCCGCTCGGCATGGGTCCACAGCATGGTCTCCAGGTACTGCGGCGGCACCGTCTCGTAGTAGTTGGTCATGTCCTGGCCGGTGGAGGCGTTGCGGCTGCCTCCCGCGTTCTCGACCAGGGTCGAGATCTGGCCGTAGGGCAGGTTGACCGTCTTGCGGCTCAGGATGTGTTCGAACAGGTGGGCGAAGCCCGAGCGGCCCTCCGGATCGTCCTTGCCGCCCACGTTGTACCAGACCTGCACGGTCACCGTTCCGGCGGTCGCGTCGGGCATGGAATAGACGTTCAGCCCGTTGGCCAGCTGGCGATGCGTGTACTGCAGCGGCGGCACGGTGATGGTCGCCGCGTCCTGCGCGAGGGCCGGGAAGGCCGGGGCGGTCAGCGCGAGCAGCGAGGCGCCCAGCAGGGCGGCGGTGCGGGTCATCATGAGGTCCCCCCAAGGACAGTGATCTGAACGTCGCGACCCTAACAGCGACGACGCCCGGGTCGGATTTCAAGTTCGTAATGAAGGTCGGCCGCCGGATCCTGACCGGCGACCCTTTCACGCACAGGCGGGCGCAAATCCGTCGCTCCATCCCCCGATGGGGGGCTAGAGCCGGTCCTCGACCTCGTCCCGCGTCGGCAGCGAGGGCTGGGCGCCGGGCCGGGTCGCGGCGATGGCGCCCGCCGCGCAGGCGAAGCGCAGCGCCGCCTCGGGCTCCATCCCCTCCAGCAGGGCCACGCAGATCGCGCCGACGAAACAGTCGCCCGCGCCGGTGGCGTCGACGGCCCGCACCCGCGGCGGGGCGGCCCGCGCGATCTCGGCCCCGCGCTGGTACATCACCGCGCCGGCGGCCCCCAGCGTCACCACCACCCGCCCGCCGCCGTGGTGCAGCAGGTCGCCGTAGAAGGCCGCCTCGGTCTCGTTGACCACGATCAGGTCGGCCCGGCGCAGCAGCTGGTCCGACACCGGCTGGGCCGGGGCCAGGTTCACGCAGACGAAGTCGGTCGCCCGCCCCACGGCCGCCTCGACCGTCTCGATCGGCAATTCGAGTTGAAGGATCAGCGGGGTCTCGATCCGCTGCGGCAGCTGTTCGGGGAAGGCCCTGTGGTTGGCGCCCGCGGCCACCACGATCTGGTTCTCGCCGTCCGGCGCCACGGCGATCAGGGCCACGCCGGTCGGCGCCTCGGCGTCCGCGACCACCCCGCCGGCGTCGACGTCATCGGCCAGCAGCAGGGCCAGCGCCTCCTCGGCCATGCCGTCGCGCCCGACCCGGCCGACCAGGAACACCTCCGCCCCCAGCCGCTGCGCCGCCAGCGCCTGATTGGCGCCCTTGCCCCCCGGATGCCGCGCCAGCTCGGCGCCCGTCACGGTCTCGCCCGCGCGCGGCAGCTTCGGCGCCGAGGCGACGAAATCCAGATTGATCGATCCGACGACGGTGATCCTCATGCGCATTTCTCCGCGATCAGCCCGAACACCCCGTCCGCGTCCGCGCTCACCGCCCAGCGGTGCCGCAGCGGTTCGCCCGCCACGCCCTCGCGGAACTCCACCGCCGTGTGGCCACGGGTGAGGTCGCTCTCCGTCTCCACCCGAATGAGGCACGGCTTCAGCGCGAACAGCTCCGGCTTCAGCAGCCAGGCCACCGGGCAGGGGTCGTGCACCGGCGGGGCGTCCCAGCCGACGATCCGGCGCTCCACCGCCTGCGAGAAGCGCATCATCGCCGCCGCCGTGTCGCCCATCGGCGTGCCCAACGCCTCGATCATCGCGATCCGCTCGTCCGTCGCCCGCACCTGATGGGTCGCGTCCAGTCCGAACATCACGACGTCGCAGCCACTCTCCAGCACCTCGGCCGCCGCTTCCGGGTCGGCCCAGATGTTGAACTCGGCCGAGGCGGTGATGTTGCCGCCCTCGGAGCGCGCCCCGCCCATCACCGCGACCGGCCCCAGCCGCCCGGCCAGCGCCGGATCCTTGCGCAGCGCCAGCGCCAGATTGGTCAGCGGCCCCAGCACCGCCAGCGCCACGGATTGCGCCGGCCGGGCGTTCACCAGGTCGAGGATGGCGTCGGCCGCATGGCCATCCGCGACCGGCGCGTCCGGCTCGAACGGCTCAAGGTCGCCGGTCCCTTCCGGCCCATGGAATTCCGCCGCCGTGCCCAGGGTCCGGCGCAGCGGCTTCTCCGCGCCCATGAACACCGGCACGTCTTCCCGGCCAGAATTCTGAAGGTTGGCGATCTGGCGCAGCATCCGCGCGTTCCGCGCCGTCTTCTCGACCGGCACATTGCCGCCCACCGTGGTCACGGCCAGCAGCTCGAATTCGTCGGCCCCGAAGGCCAGCATCAGCGCCACGGCGTCATCCACGCCGGGGTCGCAGTCGATAATCAGCGATTGTCTGTTCACAGGACGGGTGTGCAGCGGGTCGCGGTCCGGGGCAAGGGCGGCGTCACGGACCTCCGCCTTGCGCGCCGATCGCACCCCCCGCATTCTTCGCCCGTATCAGCCCGGGGGGGGCGCGACCGTGGGTAAGACAATGGAGTTCAGGCCGGCCCCGCCGCCGCCGCGCGAAATCCTTCGCTTGGCGCTCTTCGGCCTGCTGTTCGTCGCCGTCGCCGTCCAGTTCGGCCTTCATCCCTCGCTCCGGGGCGCCGTCCTGGCGGGCGCCGCCCTTCTTCTGGCCGCGGGCGCGACCTGGATCGCTTTCCGGCTCCGCCTTCCGGGGGCGCCTCGCCTCAGGGTCGACCCGACGGGTCTGACCTACAGTCGCGGCGCCCGGACCCGCAGCCTGCCCTGGACCCAGGTCGCCGCGATCCATCTGCGTCATCAGTTCCGCGAGGTGCGGTTCATCCCTACGACCGGCGAACTCCCGGTGGTCATGCACCGCGACATGATCTCCTCGGAAGGGCAACGCTTCGACGGCCTGATCGAGACCTGGTGGCGCCCGTCGGCGGACGCCTGAACGGCCTTCACGGCTGCGCCGGCGAGTGCACCGTCAGCTCGATCTCCACGATCCCGTTCGGGGCCAGCAGCCCCGTCGTTCCCACCGCCGTCCAGGCCGGGTGCGGCCCGGTCGCGAACTCGCGCCAGACCTTCGCGATCACCTCGATCTGCTGCATCCGCGTGCCGGTGAAGTTCGGCCCGTCCCAGACGTGGAAGCTGCGGATCATCGCCACATCATCCAGCGTGCCCCCCGCCGCCCGCACCGTCGCGTCCAGCTGGCGCAGGGTGCGCCGCACCTGAATCTCGAACGCGGCCACGTCCGTCCCCTCGTCCGGCGCCCGCCCGACGATGGCGCCCGAGACGTACAGCACGTCGCCCGCCCGCCGCGCCGGGGCGTAGCCGATCTCGTCATAGCCGCGCTGATGCGGCGCCGACGGAATGATCACCTCGCCGCCTGAACTGGGAATGCGGCGCGGATAGTCCTGCGCCGACGCCGCCGGGACGCACAGGCCAAGGGCCAGGATAGCGAAGACGATGCGCATGGACGGCTCCCGTGAAACCCGGACGATGCCGCCGAAACCGCCCGGCCTCAAGCCGGTCACGGCGTCTCGGTCGTCGCCTCGTCGCCGGTCCCCGCCCATCGGACCTCCCACGCCGCCGCTGTCGTCCGGATCAGCTCCAGCACCGCCAGATGCCCCACCAGGTCCGACAGCCGGGGCGCGTCCTCCTCCGGATTGATCCGCAACACCCGCCCGCGGGTCAGGTCGACCAGCGGCGCGTCCTCGCCCAGCAGGATCGTCCCCTGCGCGCCGGTGGCGGGCGCGGCGCGGAACGGATGCGCCGACAGCAGGCCGACATCGGCCTTCAGCCCGCCCTTGCGGTCCAGCACCAGCACGCGCCGGTCGGTCAGCGCATAGTGCTCGCCGATCCGGCTGAACAGCCACCGTCCGGTCCGCCAGCTGTCCTGCAGCGCCCCGATCGCCACGAACAGGCCGATGACGATCAGCAGCGGGCTGTCGGCGAACGCCCGCATCGACCAGGCCGCCGACAGGAGGATCATCCACCAGACAAGGTTGAAGGCGACCGCCGCCCCCTGCCGTCGCGACAGGAACAGCCGTCCCTGCGGAAGGCCGGTCCAGACTACCGTCTCCCCCGGCTTCAGCAGGGCCTGCACCGCCGCCGCCCGCTTGCGGGCCGCGCGCGTCTCGCCTTCGCTCACAAGCAGGCCTTCACGCAGGCCGCCGCCAGCACCTCGGCGGAATCGATCAGCGGGACCGCGACCTCGTCGGCCCCCAGCAGCAGCGGCACCTCGGTGCAGCCGGCGATGACCACCTCGGCGCCCGCCGCGACCAGCGCCGCGGCCAGCCGCCTCATCTCCGCGCGCGGCCCCTCGCCCGTGTCGCCGCGCTTCACCGCATAGACGCAGCCCATGAAGGCCTCGCGGTCGGCGCCGCCCAGCCGCACGATCTTGACCCCCGTCGCCTGCAGCGACCGGGTGTACAGCGCCTCGCCGCCCGGGGTGGCCAGCACGCCGATCTTCTTGGCCCCGCCCGCCGTCGCCGCCGCCGTCGTCTCGACGATCATGTCGATGAAGGGCAGGCCCGCCTTGCGGATCCCCGCCGCCTGGGCATGGGCGGTGTTGCACGGCATGGCCAGCACCCGCGCCCCGGCGTCGCGCAGCCGCAGCGCCATCCCCGCCAGCACCGCCGCCGCGGCGTCGGGCGCGCGGTTGCGGTCCGGCACCTGCGGATTGATGTCGGCGATGATGCGGATGTGGTCCTGATCGCCCTCGGCGGGCGTCAGCGCCTGCACCCGCGCAAGGAAGGCCACGGTCGCGGCGGGCCCCATGCCGCCGAGGACCCCGAGGGTCTTCACAACGAGGCCCCGATCTCGCTCTTGTAGCCGAACAGGCCTTGCGCCCCGCCGGTGTGCAGGAAGACCACCGTCTCGCCCTCGAACCGGCCCGCCTTGGCCAGGGCGATCAGCCCCTTCATCGCCTTGCCGCTGTAGACCGGGTCCAGCACGATGCCGTCGGTCCGCGCCGCCAGTTTCAGCGCCTCGATCACGGCCCCGTCGACGAGGCCGTAGCCCTCGCCGACATAGTCGCAGTCGGCCACGACCATCTCCGCCGTCACCGCGTCCGGCCGTCCCAGCAGCGCCGCCGTCTCGCGCGCCAGCTTCAGCACATTCTCTTCCTGCTTGGCCTTGGGCGCCCGCACCCCGATGCCCAGCACCGGAATGTCAGCCCCCATCACCGCCAGCCCGGCCACCAGGCCCGCATGGGTGCCGGCGCTGCCCGTCGCGGTGATGATCCGGTCGATCCTCAGGTCCAGGTCGTCGGCCCCGACCACGATCTCGCGGGCGCAGTCGACATAGCCCAGCGCGCCCACGGGATTGGAGCCGCCGCCCGGAATGACATAGGGCCGCCCGCCCCGCGCCTTCACCTCGGCCGCCGTCGTCTCCAGCTCGGCCGCCATGTCCGTCCCGCCCGGCACGCGACGGATCACCGCCCCGAACAGCCGGTCCAGCAGGACGTTGCCGTTGTCGACATAGTCGGTCGCCTTGGACCCGGTGCGCTCCTCCAGGATGACTTCACACTTCAGCCCGTGCGCCGCCGCCGCCGCCGCCGTCTGGCGCACGTGGTTGGACTGCACCGCCCCCTGGGTCACCAGGGTGTCGGCCTCCTGTTCAAAGGCCTCGCCCAGCAGGAACTCCAGCTTGCGGGTCTTGTTGCCGCCGCCGGCCAGGCCGGTGCAGTCGTCGCGCTTGATCCACAGCTCGACGCCCAACTCCTCCGACAGCCGAGGCAGCGGCTCCAGCGGGGTCGGCAGGTGAGCGAGGCGGACGCGGGGAAACCGGGCGAGATGCATGGTCAGTGGCCTTTCTTTTCGGGCAGGCTGAGATCGCCGGCCTTGGCGGCGGCGCAGGTCGTGACCCGCGTCGGGCGGGTGGTCTTGAAGTCCGTGACCCAGCACTCGTCCAGCACCGAGCAGTAGCAGGCCCGCGCCTCGATGTAGCGACCTTCCTCGTCCAGCTTGGCCCACATCGTCTGGTTCAGGTCGGTCAGCGGCACGGTCAGCATCTTGATCTCACGCCCCGCCGGCAGGGTCGTCCCGCTGGCGTTTTGCGTGAACCAGCCGTTCGGCGGGCCGCAGCACTCGGTCATGAAGGCGGGCAGGTCGGTGATCGGCTTGCCGCGCCAGCGCAGCTCGGTCCACTCCACGATCGCCGGCCCGACCCCCTGGTTGACCAGGGTGAAGGTGATCACCCGGTTCCCCGCCTCGTCCGCGTTCGACACGCCGAAATCCAGGATTGGCAGCGTCGAGGCCTCGACCATCTTGGTGTTGGCGTCGACCAGGCTCTCCATCACCTTGCCGTGGTGGATCGAGACCATCAGCGACACCACCGAGATCAGGATCGCCGAGCCCGCGATGATCAGGTCCAGCCAGGGAATGCCGGTCTTGTGGGCATGCGAATGCTCATGCTCGTCGGGGATCATCGGCGGGTCCTGATCGGGCTTGGGAAGGTCGGCCATGGCCCTCGCCTTATCGAAGATGCGCGACGAACCCAACGTCCAATCCGCGTTCGCCGATCACCGGCGACTCTTGCACGAAATGTACGGAACCGAACTAGCCGAACGCAGTTTACTGGTCGGACCTTGCGGCGATGCGCGCTCGACAGAGTCCTTTAGCGGCCCCGGTCTCTGCCACGCCCCCCGACGCAGGCCGGGGCCGCACCTTATCTGCCCCTCCCCCACATCCAGCCCTTGTCCGACTCAGCCGACCGGCCCGAGACTGCCCCCATGGGCGAATCGCCGATCAGACTGCGCGACCGAAGCGCCACCGAAGCCGCCATCGTCGAGGCGGGCGAGCGCATCCTGCTGCGCGACGGCTTCCCCGGCCTGAACGTCCAGACCCTGGCCGCCGAGGCGCGCTGCGACCGCAAGCTGGTCTACCGCTATTTCGACGGCGTCGACGGCGTGGTCACGCGCATCGCCGCCCGCGCCCACGGCGCCCTCGTCCACAGCCTGGACGCAACGCCCGCCGCCGAATCCGAATCCCTGCGCGCCTTCGCCCGGCTCAGCCTGTCGGCCTGGGTCGCGGCCCTGCGCGCCAGTCCCCTGACCCTGCGCCTCATGGCCTGGGCCCTGGTCGAGGCCTCGCCCTTGCTGGACCGCATCGAGGCCGACCGCTCCATCGTGCTGCAGGCCTGGATGCGCGAGCGCCGGCCGCGCCTGCGCGTCCCGCCCGAGGGCGATCCCGTCGCCCTCAACGCCGTGCTGCTGGCCGCCGTCCAGCATCTGGCCCTGTCGGCGGACGCCCGTCCCGGCGTCGGCGGCGTGGCCCTGGACGACGCCGGCTGGGCCCGCATCGAGGCCGCCCTCGACCGTCTGCTGATCGCCTTCCCCGAATAGCGCTGCGAGAAGGCCGCCGGCCTCGCGAGAGCCGGCGGCCTCCGTTCGGGCCGTTTCGGGACGGCCGCGACCGTCAGGGCAGGATCGGGTTGCACTGCTCTCCGTTCTGCGCCTGCTCCCACCGCCGCGCACAGCTGCGATAGCCCGGCGAGCCCACCGTATGCCCCTCGTAGAAGCTGCAGTAGCTGGCCTGGTCCATGATGCAGATCGCGTCGGACGGGTCCCGCACGGTGCTCGTCGCTCCGCCCGCCGTGGCCAGCACGGCCGCTCCGGCGGCCAGGCCGGCGATCAGTCTCAGTCGAATTCCACGCATCTCTTCCTCCGCTGACAAGGGGCGCCAGGGCGCCCGACGCGCCAGCAGACGCACAATCCAGAGAGGTTTTCCATTCCCTTTTGGGTTGCGGAACGCATTCGTGATGCGGCCGCGCCCCTTGACCCTCCCGGCCGCCAGGCGCAGTTTCCGGCCGTTCTCCGGGGGGCGCCGCCCAAGGCGCTGAGATAGGGGTGATCCCCTGACCCGTCGAACCTGATCCGGGTCATGCCGGCGAAGGGATGGGAAACGCTCAGGTCCCAAGGGCTTCACGCCACAGGACCCTCTCGCCCGACGTCGGCGGACCTCACACCGTTTGAGGCCGCCATGAACATCTCCGTCACGCCCCCCGCCCTCCCGGAAGAGCCCAACATCGAACTGGCTCTGAAGGACGCCCGCGAGGCGGTGATGAAGGAGACGGGATCCATCCCCACCGGCGAGCGCGAAGGCTCGCGCAAGGTCTATGTGGCCGGCGAACTCTACCCGGAGATCCGCGTCCCCTTCCGCGAGGTCGCCGTCCACCCGTCGGCCAATGAGCCGCCGGTGACCATCTACGACTCCTCGGGCCCCTACACCGACCCGACGGTCACGATCGACATCAAGAAGGGCCTGCCCCTGGTGAAGTCCAGCTGGCAGCTGGATCGCGGCGACATCGCCCGCGTCGAACACCCGCGCGAGGTCAAGCCCGAGGACAACGGCCACGCCAGCGGCAAGCACCTGGCCCCCCGCTTCGACGTCTCCAACCACCAGGTCTTCAAGGGCGTCGAGGGCCGCCCCGTCACCCAGTACGAATACGCCCAGGCCGGCATCATCACGCCCGAGATGGAATACGTCGCCATCCGCGAGAACCTGCGCCGCGAGCAGAACGCCCCCTGCATCCGCGACGGCGAGGACTTCGGCGCCAGCATCCCCGACTTCGTCACGCCCGAGTTCGTGCGTCAGGAGATCGCCCGCGGCCGCGCCATCATCCCGCACAACATCAACCACCCCGAGGTCGAGCCGATGATCATCGGCCGCAACTTCCTGGTGAAGATCAACGCCAACATCGGCAACTCGGCCGTCCTCTCCAGCGTCGATGACGAGGTCGACAAACTGGTCTGGGCCACCCGCTGGGGCGCCGACAACGTCATGGACCTGTCGACGGGCCGCAACATCCACAACATCCGCGACTGGATCATCCGCAACTCGTCCGTCCCCATCGGCACCGTCCCCATCTACCAGGCGCTGGAGAAGGTGAACGGCGTCGCCGAGGACCTGACCTGGGAGGTGTTCCGCGACACCCTGATCGAACAGGCCGAACAGGGCGTCGACTACTTCACCATCCACGCCGGCGTGCGCCTGCCGTTCGTGCCGATGACCGCCAAGCGCGTCACCGGCATCGTCTCGCGCGGCGGCTCGATCATGGCCAAGTGGTGCCTGGCCCACCACAAGGAGAGCTTCCTCTACGAACACTTCGAGGACATCTGCGACATCATGCGGGCCTACGACGTGTCGTTCAGCCTCGGCGACGGCCTGCGTCCCGGCTCCATCGCCGACGCCAATGACGAGGCCCAGTTCGCCGAGCTGCGCACCCTCGGCGAACTGACCAGGATCGCCTGGGCCAAGGGCTGCCAGGTCATGATCGAGGGCCCCGGCCACGTGCCGATGCACAAGATCAAGGCCAACATGGATGAGCAGCTCAAGCACTGCCACGAGGCGCCCTTCTACACCCTCGGGCCCCTGACCACCGACATCGCCCCCGGCTACGACCACATCACCAGCGCCATCGGCGCGGCCATGATCGGCTGGTTCGGCACGGCCATGCTCTGCTACGTCACGCCCAAGGAGCACCTGGGCCTGCCCGACCGTCAGGACGTCAAGGACGGCGTCATCACCTACAAGATCGCCGCCCACGCCGCCGACCTGGCCAAGGGCCACCCGGCCGCCCGCCTGCACGACGACGCCCTGTCCCGCGCCCGGTTCGAGTTCCGCTGGGAGGACCAGTTCAACCTCGGCCTCGACCCCGAGACGGCCCGCAAATACCACGACGCCACCCTGCCCAAGGAGGCGCACAAGACCGCCCACTTCTGCAGCATGTGCGGCCCGAAATTCTGCTCGATGAAGATCAGCCAGGACATCCGCCGGGATGCGATGGCGCAGAACGATGCGGGGGCTTCGCTGGTGGACGCCGAGGCCGGGATGGCGGAGATGAGCGCCAAGTTCCGCGCCGGCGGCGGCGCCATCGAAGTGAAGGTCTAGATTCGCATCTCCTCCCCCTCATGGGGGAGGGGGACCGCCCGGGCGAAGCCCGGGTGGTGGAGGGGGCGACGCGCCACTGTCCATCTCCTCCCCCTTCTGGGGGAGGGGGACCATCCGAAGGATGGTGGAGGGGGAACCGGCGCAGCGTCGTAGCGAAGGGGGCTGACGCCGTCGCCATCCCGGTGCACGATCCTCCCATGACCGACCGCACCCCCTATCGCGCCTTCATCGACGGCCTGGTCGAGGTCTCGCGTCTCAACGTCGAGGCGGACCAGATCCGCGCCAACGGCCACGCCGAGCGCACCAACACCCGCGACCTGCCCCTGTCCGCCGAGGAACAGGCCCGCAAGGCCCTGCTCCTCTCGCTGGACCGGGACAGCCGCGAGATCATCGCCCGCATGCTGGAGGCGGAACGCCAGGCCGCCGTCCACGCCGTCCTCGCCCATCTGGACTGGGCCGTCGCGGCGGACCGGCTGGACCTCGGCGCCGCCGGCGTCTCCTTCGCCGACGCGGCGGAGGACTCCTTCCACTACGACTTCATCGCTCGGGTGGCGGGGGATCCCTGGCCGTAGGGCGGGCCTGGTTTGAGTTCCGCGGGGAGGACCCGCTCAACCTCGGCCTCGACCGTGGGACGGCCCGCGAACACCCCGACACCGCCCTGCCCACGGAGGCCCTCAAGACTGCCCGCTTCCGCAGCCAGCGCGGCCCGAAATCCTGCTCGATGAAGATCAGCCAAGACATCCGCTGGGACGCGATGGCGCAGAACGATGCGGATGGATCGCTGCTGGATGCCGCTCAAGCCGAGGCCGGTGAAGGTGAAGGTGAAGGTGAAGGTGAAGGTTTAGCGCGGCTATGAAAGTATGGTGATCGCCTGATCGCGAACCTTCACACAGAGCTTCAGGCAATCATCGACGGTGTCTTTTGCATCTTCTGGTGCAAACACTTTATGTGCCTGCACTTGACGATACTCGCCGTATTTCGCTTGGCGTGCCACGGTATGGGCGAAAGAACCCCGTGCGTCAGCTAGCCGTCTGATCGCGTCCACTTCCGGTCCGTCGTAGACGTTTATGCCCGCGGGAGTGAGTATACGCCTCAAATATTTCAAGGAAAATCCGTGATTGTCTTTGATTACCTTGGAGTGAGATACTTTAGCGGCACCTAAAGCAACGCGGATAGAATTGAACACAGTTTCCTGATCTTTGGTCTCGTCGCCCTCGATCTCTATTTCTGCTCCGTAACAAGCCAGCAAGCTTACCGTAGCGAGGGTGACCTTTTTCACCAGAATTCCATCGACCAAGGCTGCAACCACCATCTCAGAGACGGCCTCTGCAAACTCCTCGAACGCAGCATGCGCTAGGAGTGAATAGGCCTTAACGTCGTGTTCGAACCGCTCCGGCTCATGGCTGGGATCGGCGGGTATGTACGGCGCGATGAATTTGCTTTCGAGCCGAGAAAGCTCTGCCTCAAGCTCCCCGTATAGAGCGTTGAGAGGCATTTATTAATCTCTCGCCGGGACAGGGACGCTGTTGATCGACGTTCCCAGAGTCTCGTTGAGCATCTTCTGGAAAAGAGAATAACGAGTATAGTATTTTTGAATGTTTTTTGTCGATGTTTCTATGCTGTCAATAAATTCTGGCCTCTCCAGACAAAACATTTGGAAAGCAGAGACCAACTCTTCTTTATTTTTAACAGCCAGTTCC
Source organism: Brevundimonas sp. GW821-FHT12C05 (assembly GCF_058807475.1). Classification (NCBI taxonomy): domain Bacteria; kingdom Pseudomonadati; phylum Pseudomonadota; class Alphaproteobacteria; order Caulobacterales; family Caulobacteraceae; genus Brevundimonas; species Brevundimonas sp. GW821-FHT12C05. The sequence continues at coordinate 181,218 of NZ_JBXAQS010000004.1, read as the reverse complement.
GGAGGTATACGCGAAAAATAATACGCCTCGACCTCGAATAAAGCTCGATTGAACTGACTTTCCCAGCCAGTTGGCAAGAACTTTCTTCCCACCTTACGATCCGGCATCACCTCGAGCAGCAGCGAGGTTGCGCTATTGAATTCTGCTGTCAGTCGCTCAACCTCACCCTGCCTAACCGCCCATTCGGAATTGATCTGGCCCATCTTGGCGTCGAGGAAAGGCGTGAGATTGCCTGTATATTCCGATCCAAACAGAGAAAATGCTATATACCGAAGTAAAATCTCCGCGTCCCTAATTCGGGTATCCGGGCCTTTGAGATTAAGAACCTTGTGAACGGGCAAAATCACATTTGTTGTTTGTATGAGATAGTCAGCAAATGGACCTTTGTTCAATACTTGCCGCAATTCTTGAGAACTGAGCGGCACCGACCCCGTATTTAATCTGTAAAATATGTCGTACAAGACCTGATCAGTCTTGTAGTTTGAAATTACGGTGCAGCGCATATCCGAATTAAGGAATTGTCGAAGCTCGGGACTCTCAACTTCTCCTATTGTCAGATCGGAGTATGATCTTGCGTTCAAGTCTTCTCGCGTCGTCAGGCCGCGAAGAGAGGCTTTAGTCCAGATAGGATACTTTTCTGGCTCCGCGAATCCCGCAATGGCCAACAATCGTTGCTTGCCATCTATCACAATGAACGATTTTGGCTTGTTCTTATCTTCCGCCAGAACGATTTCCGGCACGGGGACGCCGACGATAAGTGACTCGATCAGTTTGCTGCGCTTCGCATCATTCCAAGCGTTCCGACGCTGAAACGATGGGTTGAGGTCAATGTTGCCCTTTAAAATTTGGCTGATGATCGTCTCGATTGTCCAATCGCGGGAGTAGACGACTAGGGAACTGACATCTTCAGCAGCGACCTCACCAGCGAGCTCGGAGTTCCAGTCGTCTTCAGCTGACATCTCAGGTGCTTCGGCCATAGAGCTCCTCAATTCTGCTCCCAGGAGACGAGAATCGGACGGGGACATTATGGTGAAGCATATCTCAGGAGATTGGCGATACACACCCGTTTCGAGTGAACTTCGCTTCCCCCGCCCCCGTCCAAATCTGACGTACCGCCGTTCCATACTCCGCCCCGGTATCCACCCCACGGGAGCCCCCACATGGACGACGCCCCTTCTTCACCGGCTCCGGCGAAGGACGCCGCACCGCCCCGGACGACGTCTGGGCGCAGGCGCGCGAGGATTATCTGTCGGGCGTCTCGGCCCCCGAATGCTGCCGCCGGCACGGCGTGGGCTTAAGCGCCCTGCGGGCGCGGGCCGCAGCCGAAGGCTGACGGATGAGGGGTCGCACCGGCGGTTGGACCGGCCGGATCAAGCGCGATGCTGAGATCAGCGCGCCCCCACCCTCCTTGCTCGAATACCAGCGATCGCCTACCCCTTCAGGACCATCCTGGGGAGGATCAGATGTTCAAACGTGTCCTGGCTATCGCAACGCTCGCCCTGGCGCTCGCGGGCTGTGTGCCCGCCGGCGGCGTTCCCGGCCTCGAAGTCCTCGGCACCTTTGGCCAGCCGACGGGCAGTCATCCCTCGCAGGCGAACGCCGTCATCACCCGGGTCGACGCCGGCGCCGGCGCGGCCCAGGGCGGCGTCTGCACCGCGGCCCCGACCGGCGTCTGCGGCGGCTGCACGGCCACCTGCGCCGTCGGAACTCCGGCCCGGTGCGCCTCCGGCGTGACCCGCTACGCCGCGCCCGGGTCCGGCAGCGCCTCGACCTGCGTCCGGGAAGCCGTCTGCGCCTGCGGCTAGGCGCGGCCCCACCCGTCCAAATCTGACGTACCGCCGTTCCATAATCGGCCCCGTATCCACCCCACGGGAGCCCCCACATGGACGACGCCCCCCGCTTCACCGGCTCCGGCGACGGCCGCCGCACCGCCCCTGACGACGTCTGGGCGCAGGTGCGCGAGGCCTATCTGTCCGGCGTCTCGGCCCCCGAATGCTGCCGGCGGCACGGCGTGGGCCTGAGCGCCCTGCGGGCGCGGGCCGCGGACGAGGGCTGGCGGCGGATCGACCAGCCGTGGACGCCGCCCAACACCCGGCTGGATCCCGACGACGAAGGGCTGGCGCTTGAGGAGCGGGTCAACGGCGACCTGGACCAGATCCCGCTGGGCGAACTGGCGCTGGTCGCCTTCCGCCGGATGATGCGGGCGGTGCTGCACGGCGACGCGGCCGAGGCCCTGCGCTGGCGCAGCGTCCGCCTGGCCGTCGACGCCGAGGACGCGCATCTGAACCGGCTCTACGACAAGGCCCAAAGCGAGCGCCTGAAAGCCGCCAGCCGCGAGACCCGCGCGTTCGGCGACGCCATCGTGGCCGCCGCGCGGGCCGATTACGAGGCCGCGTTGGCGGAAGTATCGGACGCATCGGACGCTTCGGACGGTGTCTTTCCGTCCGGCCCGGCCGCCGAGGCGACGACGGGCTTCACCCTGCCCGGCCTGCCCGTCGGACGGCCGCCGGCGCCGCCGTCCGGACCCGGCTGACCCCGCTCAGACCGCCCGAATTCCAACTCGCAAGCCTCAGAACGCCCGGTCAGCCCGCGGCGCGGCTTCCGCGCGGGGGTCAGGCCTGAACGGCCTCGCCCCGGGTCTCGGCCGCGATCTTGCGCAGGGCGTCCTCGAACACCTCCGGCGGCTGGCCGCCCGAGATCAGGTATTTGCCCTCGACCACCACGGCGGGGACCGAGTTGATGCCGCGCGATCGCCACAGGTCCTGCTCGGCCCGCACCGCCTGCACATAGCGGCCCGAGGTCAGCACCTCGGCGGCCTCGGCGCGGTCCAGGCCGGCGGCCTGCGCGGCCGTGGTCAACTCGCCCGCGTCGGTCAGGTTGCGGCCCTCGGTGAAGTGGATGCGGAACAGGGCCTTCTTCAGGTCGGCCTGCTTGTCGGGCGCCGTCTCGCCGGCCCAGTGCAGCAGGCGGTGGGCGTCGAAGGTGTTCCAGATCCGGCTGTCCGCCGTCATCCGCATGTCGAAGCCCACCGAGGCCGCGCGCTCGGTGATCATCGCCCGGTTCTGGGCCGACTGTTCGGGGGTGGAGCCGTATTTCTTGCCGATGTGCTCGACGATGTTCTCGCCCTCGGGCGCCATCTGCGGGTTCAGCTCGAACGGGCGGAAGGCCACCTCGGCCTCGACGCCCTCGGCCTTCAGATGCTCCAGCGCGGTCTCCAGCCCGCCCAGGCCGACGACGCACCATGGACAGACGACGTCGGAGACGAAATCGATCTTCAGGGGCTGGGTCATGGTCGGGCCTCCGGGTTCCGCAACGGTGTCGATCACATATGGGAGCCGCTCCGCCCGGCGCCATCCCCATCTTCTCTTCAAGACTGGAAAGGATCAGGATCGCGCCATGACCACGACCTTCCCCGGCTTCGACCCCGCCGACCTGGCCTTCCTGACCGGCCTGGCCGTCAACAACGACCGCGACTGGTTCGCCGCCCACCGCGGGACCTACGACACCCGGCTCAAGCCGGCGCTGGCGGCCCTGATCGCCGCGACCTCGGCGGCCTGCGAGGCGCGCGGCGTCCCCCTGGCGGGCGACCCGAAGAAGAGCGTGTTCCGCATCCATCGCGACACCCGCTTCTCCAAGGACAAGAAGCCCTACAAGACCCACGTCTCGGCCACCCTGACCCGCGACGGGGCCAAGATGAGCCCGGGCATGATCTACATCCATATCGAGCCCGAGGGCGGCTCGCGGCCCGGCTTCGATCCCGACGCCATCGACCCGCTGGATCCATCCACCCATCCGTCCGAAGCGGCGGGCGCGGACGACGGGCCCTTCGGCAAGGGCCCCTTCGCCGCCAGCGGCTTCTATCTGGATGAGCGGCCGGACATCGACGCCATGCGCCGCGCCATCGTCGCCCACCCGGCCCGCTGGGCGGCGGTCGAGGCCGCCCTGGCCAGGGCGGGCCTGGCGCTCGGCCCCGGCGATCCGGTCAAGCGCATGCCCAAGGGCTTCGAGGCCCAGGCCGGCGGCCCGCTGGAAACTACTTTAAAGCGTACTCGCTGGCTGGTGACCCGTCCGCTGACCGGCCCCGAGATCACCTCGCCGGACCTGCCCGACACCCTCGCGTCCTTCGCCGCCGACACCCGCCCGTTGCTGGACTTCGGCTGGTCCGCCCTCGGGTCACGGGCCTGACACACAGAAATGTAAGTAGTTATACTAGGCGGATTTCCCTATCTATTCCCGCCGGAATGCCGCAGCTTGAGCGTGTCGTGAACTGAGATGGCCCCGTGACACGGGTCACAGCGTCCTCGACGACGACGTCACCGACCCTCCGCCTCCGCCGCGCGAAAGCCTCATGTCCGCATACAGCCTACGCCTGCATTACCTGTCCGGCGGCGACCCCATCGAGGAGCCGCTCGAGGCGAACGACGAGGCCGAGGCGCGCGAGCTGGCGCGGGTCCGCCTGCTGCTGACCCGCGACTACAGCCGGGTCGAGCTGCACCACGCGGGACACCGGCTGGATGTCTTCGCCCGCGACCCGGGCTGACCCGGACTCAGTCGCGCTCGACGCACATCGCGACACCCATGCCGCCGCCGATGCACAGGGTCGCCAGACCCTTCTTGGCGTCGCGGCGCTTCATCTCGAACAGCAGGGTGGTCAGGATGCGCGCGCCCGACGCCCCGATGGGGTGGCCGATGGCGATGGCGCCGCCGTTGACGTTCACCTTGGCCGGGTCGAGGCCCAGTTCCTTGACCACGCAAAGCGACTGGGCCGCGAAGGCCTCGTTGGACTCGATCAGATCCAGGTCGGCGACCGTCCAGCCGGCCTTCTCCAGCGCCTTCTTCAAGGCCGGGATCGGGCCCGTGCCCATGATCGCCGGATCGACCCCCGCCGTGGCCGAGGAGACGATCCGGGCCAGCGGCGTCAGCCCCCGCGCCTTCGCGTCCTCGGCGCTCATCAGCACCAAAGCGGCGGCCCCGTCATTCAGGCCCGAGGCGTTGGCGGCGGTGACGCTGCCCTCCTTGTTGAAGGCGGGCTTCAGCTTCTCCATCGCCTCGATGGTCGCGCCGGGACGGATGTATTCGTCCTTGTCGACCACGATCTCGCCCTTGCGGCCCGCGATCACCACCGGGACGATCTCGTCGTCGAAGCGGCCGGCGACCTGCGCCGCCTCGGCCTTGTGCTGGCTGGCCAGGGCGAAGGCGTCCTGGGCCTCGCGGGTGATGTCGAACTGGGTCGCGACGTTCTCGGCGGTCTGCCCCATGTGATAGCCGTTGAAGGCGTCCCACAGGCCGTCCTTGATCATGGTGTCGACGAAGGCGAGGTCGCCCATCTTGTGGCCGGCGCGCAGCTGCTGGGCGTGCGGCGCCTGGCTCATGCTCTCCTGGCCCCCGGCCACCACGATGCGGGCGTCGCCGGTGGCGATCTGCTGGGCGCCGACGGCCACGGCGCGCAGGCCCGAACCGCAGATCTGGTTCAGGCTCCAGGCCGGAACCTCCTTGGGCAGGCCCGCGGCCATGGCGGCCTGACGCGCCGGTCCCTGCCCGGCCGCGGCCTGCAGCACATGGCCCAGGATGACCTCGTCGACCTCGTCCGGCGCCACCCCGGCCCGCTCCAGCGCCGCCTTGATGGCCACGGCGCCCAGCTGCGAGGCGGGCAGGCCGGCCAGCGCGCCCATGAAGCTGCCCACGGGGGTGCGCGCAGCGGAGACGATGACGACCTCGGACATGATTTCACTCCAACGGGAATAATCTTGTGGCGCTTTTGCCGCATCGCGGTCGCTTCGTCAGCCCCCTTCCCGCCATTCACCTCATGGTCACTGGCCTGGACTTACATTGGTCGGAACGAAGTACGACGTCCGGTCTTAGAAGGGACCATGAAGATGCGTCTGAAACGCCTGCTGAGCCACGTCTGCACGCCGGACGAACTCGACATGATCGAGCACTATCTGTCACCCGCCGAGAAGACCGCTGATCTGGTCGTCCATGTGGTCGGCCTGACCCTGGCCGTCGTCGGCGGCGGACTGCTGGCGGTGCTGGCGGCCCTCTATGCGGGCGTCGGCGCCGCGGTCGCCATCGCGGTCTACGCCCTGTGTCTGGTCGCCATGCTGACCGCCTCGACCGTCTACAATCAGATCCGCCCCTGCGCCGCGCGGCCCGTCCTGCGCCGGCTGGACGAGGCGGCCATCTTCCTGATGATCGCGGGCAGCTACACCCCCTTCACCACCCAGCGGTTCGAGGGGGCGTGGGCCATCGGCTTCACCCTGCTGGTCTGGGCCGTCGGCCTGTCGGGCGCCTTCGCCAAGGTGCTGCTGCCGCGCCTGTCCGACGTCTTCTGGAGCTGCGTCTACGTCGCCTTCGGCTGGCTGGCGGTCGTCGCGCTCAAGCCCATGGTCGACACCGTCCACCCGGCCGCCCTGGCCCTGCTGGTCATCGGCGGTCTGATCTACACCGCCGGCGTCTTCGTCTTCGTCAGCCCGAAGGTGAAGTTCCGCCGCGCCATCTGGCACGGCTTCGTGGTCACCGGCGCGACCGTCCACTGGGCCGCCGTCCTGGTCGGCGTCGTCCTCGCGCCCGCAACCGTCGGGGCTGGCTAGACTTTCGCACGCGCAGCGCGGACACTGTGGCGTTGCAACAGGAACGGGGACAGCGCGTGGCTGACAAGAAGTCCGGTGCGGGAGACAACGTCGTCATCAAGAAGTACGCCAACCGGCGGCTCTACAACACGGCGACTTCGGCTTACGTCACACTGGAAGACCTCGCGCGGATGGTCCGCGAGGGGACCGAATTCGTGGTCTACGACGCCAAGACCAATGACGATCTGACCCGTCAGATCCTGACCCAGATCATCTTCGAGGAAGAGAGCCGCGGCGAGGCCCTGCTGCCCGTCCAGTTCCTGCGCCAGCTGATCGGCTTCTACGGCGGCCAGATGCAGGGCGTGCTGCCCTCGTACCTGGAGATGTCGCTCGACAACTTCTCGCGCTCGCAGGAACAGATTCGCGGCCAGTTCTCGCGGGCCTTCGGCGGCACGCCGGGCGCCGGGCTGATGGACGAGGCCGTCAAACGCAACATGGCCCTGTTCACCGAGGCGATGAAGATGTGGCCGGGCTTCAGCGCCGTGGCCCGCCAGCCGGCCCCCGCCGAGGCCGAGACGCCGCCTCCGGCCGCCGATCCGCTGAACGAGATGCGCCGCCAGATGGACGAGATGCGCGCCCAGCTCGACAAGCTGTCCAAGGGATGACGGACGAGATCCGCAGCGTCGGCCCGGTCGAAGGCCGTGATCGCCGCGCCGCGGATCGTCGGGCGGCCGAACGCCGCGCGGCCTCGGCCTCGCGCGCCCTGGTCCCGGTCGAGTTTCCGGCAGAAGACGCCGAGCCCCCGGCAAGACCTGCCCCGACCCCGCCCTCGGACGGGTCGGCGGCGATCTTCGCCGCCCAACTCATTGGTCAGAAAGGCCAGCGGCGCGGCCTCAAGGGCGGCCCGCCCGTCCTCGACGCAGCCCGCAGCGCCTACCTCGGGGCCGAGTATTCCGGCGCCGGCGAACGCCGTCCCAAACCGGGCCGGACGGAAGACACCGACATCTAGGGAAACCGGCACGGTCCTTGCTGAAACCGGGTCAGATCGACCCGTTTCCGGACCCCGCCATGCTGACCTTCCTGACCCGCGCCTTCGACATCACCGTCGTCGCCCTGATCTTCGTAGGTTTTTCTTAGAGTGGCCTAACGCTCGGCTCGCGGAGCCTCGCTCCTTGAGGCCGGGCCGTTCCTCCCGCAACCGGGGGAGGGGGACCGCGCGTAGCGTGGTGAAGGGGACGCGCTCAAGCAGCGACCGACCGCGTCGCGAGCGTTAGCGCCCCAAAGGGAGCCGTCAGGCCGCCCCGCCGAAATCCAGATCCTTGCGGGCCGAGATGATGGTGACGATGAAGCCCGCCAGCACGTCGAGCATGACCATCGCCACGATCAGGAAGAAGGTCGAGGTCGCGAAGCCCTTGATCAGCAGGAACTCGACCAGCACGACGATGAACAGCACCATCGACAGGGCGTGATTGACGATCGCGACCTTCTGGCTGGAGGTCGACTTCAGCAGCTCGAAGAACAGCAGGATCAGCGACAGGAACAGGATCAGGTCGCCCACGCCGACGTTCCAGCTGGTCCCCGAGGCCATGGGGATCGAGAACATCGGATCGCGCAGGATGGCGTCGGCGCCGCCCGCGGCCAGGTTCACCTGGTCGCCGCCCGTGAACAGGCTCGACAGCACCACGATGTTGTACAGGATCACCGGGATCACCAGCAGCGGCAGGGCGACCAACATGGGCGAGGCTCCAGCATCCACGGCCGGTAACGGCCGCGCTTGTTAACGATAGATAACCCGGTTCGCTCCATACGGCTACGTCCGGTCGCCTGACAGGCGAACGTCCGTCAGAACTCGCTGATCGCCCCGGGGCGGCGCGAGCGGGACTTCAGCCACATCACGCCCAGCAGGTCCGAGAACGAGGCCATCAGCCGGCCCCAGTTCGTATACTTGGACTGGCCGGTCTCGCGATGGCGGTGATCGACGTCCAGGTAGCGGTTCTCATACCCCTCGCGGATCATCAGCGCCGGCAGGTAGCGGTGGATGTGATCGAAGTAGGGAAGGCGCAGGAAGACGTCGCGACGGAAGGCCTTGAGGCCGCAGCCGGTGTCGTCGGCGTCGTCGCCCAGCAGGTTCTTGCGGATCCGGTTGGCCCATCGCGAGGCCCAGCGCTTGGCCTCCGAGTCCTGCCGCTTGGCCCGGACGCCGCCCACCAGGGCCACGTTCGGCGGCGAGGACGCCAGCAGGTCGGCCAGCCGGGGCGCGTCGGCGGGCGGGTTCTGGCCGTCGCCGTCCAAGGTCACCACGATGGCTCCGCGCGCGGCCAGCACCCCGGTGCGCACCGCGCGGCTCTGGCCCGCGTTGGAGCCGTGGCTGAGCACGCGCAGCTGCGGCAGCTCGGCCTGCAGGGCGCGCAGTTCCTCCAGCGTCCGGTCCCTGGAGGCGTCGTTGACGAAGACCATCTCGAACGAACGCCCGGCGAAGGCGGCGGCGATCTCGCGCGCCAGCGGGCCTGCGGCGCCCTGCTCGTCATGGACGGGGACGACGACGGAGATGTCGGGAACGGCTTCGGTCATGGGCGTTGTCTAGCCGGTTTCGCGGCCGGGCGGGAGAGAGGCCAAGCACACGCATGACGGCGCCGGAATGGCCGTGTTAGGAAGATGAACATGACGCGCCCTGACCTTGACCGATACATCGCCGGATGGCGGGGCCCCGTGCTGGCGGCGCTGATCGCGCTGTTCGCCGGCCTGCCCGTGCTGGCCTTGCTGCCGCCGCTGGACCGCGACGAAAGCCGCTACGCCCAGGCGACCTCGCAGATGCTCGAGAGCGGCGACTATGTCGACATCCGCTTCCAGGACGATCCGCGCTGGAAGAAGCCGGTCGGCATCTACTGGATGCAGGCCCTGGCTGTGGCCGCCACCTCCCAGGTCGAGAATCGGGACATCCAGCCCTACCGCATCCCCTCCATCCTCGGGGCCATGATGGCCGCGGCGGCCGTCGCCTGGGTGGGGCAGGCCATGTTCGGCAACCGGGCGGGCTTCCTGTCCGGGGCCATCATGGGGGCCTCCTTCCTGCTGTCGACCGAGGCGGGCATCGCCAAGACCGACGCCATGCTGTGCGGGGCGGTGACCCTGGCCATGGCCGGGCTGGCGCGTATCTACCTGGCCTCCAAGGCCGGGGAAGCGCCGCTCAGACCGCACAAGCTGATGTTCTGGTTCGGTCTGGGGCTGTCGATCCTGATCAAGGGGCCTATCGGCCTGATCGTCATCGCGCCGGCCATGCTCGCGGTCTCGGCCTGGGACCGGAACTTCCGCTGGCTCAAGCGGCTGGGCTGGGGCTGGGGCCTGCCGCTGGTGGCTCTGCTGGTCGGTCCCTGGGCCATCGCCATCACCATCGCCACCGACGGCGGCTTCTGGCGCGAGGCCATCGCCGGCGACCTGGCGCCCAAGATCGCGGGCGGCCACGAGAGCCACGGCGCGCCTCCGGGCTACTATCTTCTGGGCGCGCTGGTGATGTTCTTCCCCGCCACCCTGCTGCTGCCCGCCGCGCTGTCGACCGGGTGGAGCCGCCGCGCCGAGCCGGCGATCCGCTTCCTGGTCTGCTGGCTGGTCCCGGCCTGGATCATCTTCGAGCTGACCCCGACCAAGCTGGTTCATTACACCCTGCCCGCCTACGGCGCCCTGGCTCTGCTGGCGGGCGCGGCCCTGACCCGGCCGATCGGCAACCTGTCGCGCTATTTCGGCGCCGCCCTGACCGTGCTGGTCGGCGTGCTGCTGGCCGCAGGCGTGGTCTATGGCCTGACCGAGTACGGCAAGTCGACGGCCCAGACCTGGGCCACGATCACCATCGTCTTCGCCGTGCTGGCGGCCCTGATCGGGGCCTTCCTGCTGATGCACCGGGCGGCGGTGACGGCCGTGCTGGTCAGCATCGTCCTGGGCGTCGTCGCCCATGGAGCCCTGGCCGGAACGCTGCGCCAGCTGCGCCCGCTATCGGTCTCGCCGCAGCTGAACAAGGCGCTGTACGCCGCCGACCTGCACCCGCGTCAGGGCCGACCGGGGCCGGTGGCCATCACCGGCTACCACGAGCCCAGCTTCGTCTTCCTGACCGGGCGGGACACCGAACTGGCCAGCCCGGAAGAAGCCGCCCAGGCGCTGGCCGAGGGCCGTCCGGCGATCGTCGAAGGCCGCGAGGCCGAGGCGTTCCAGGCCGCCACGGCCCGCATCGGGGTGACCGGCCGGGCCGTGGGCGAGGTCCGGGGGTACAACTATTCGCAAGGCGACGACGTCGACCTGATCCTCTACGCCCCGCCCGGCGAAGGCCCCGCGCCGAAGGCCGGGTCCGCCCGATGAGCCGCCGGATCACCATCGTCGAGGTCGGCCCGCGGGACGGCCTGCAGAACGAGAAGGCCATCCTGGAGCCCGCCGTCCGCGCCGACCTGGTGACCCGGCTGGAGACGGCCGGGGCGCGGCGGATCGAGGCCGTCAGCTTCGTCCATCCCAAATACGTGCCCCAGATGGCCGGCGCCGAAGAGGTCATGGCCGCCCTGCCCCATCAGGACGGGCGCAGCCGCATCGGACTGGTGCTGAACGGCAAGGGCTACGACCGGGCGCTGGGCACGGCGGTGGACGAGGTCAATGTGGCCATGTCCGCCACCGACGGCTTCGGCCTGAAGAACCAGGGCCTGACCGTCGACCAGCAGGTCGAGATGCTGGTCGCCATCGTGGCTGGTCGCGCCAACACCGGTGGCGCGGCGGGTTCGAATCCCACCCTGTCCGCCACCCTGAGCTGCGTCTGGGGTTGCCCCTTCGACGGCGAGGTCGGGGTCGATCAGGTCGCCGATCTGGTGGGCCGGATCGCGGCGCTGGGCGTCGGTGAGATCGCCCTGGCCGACACCATCGGCGTCGGCGATCCCTGGGCCGTGACCAAGAAGGTCGAGGCGGCCCGCAAGGCGGCGCCGGACGCGACCCTGCGCCTGCATTTCCATGACACCCGCAACACCGGCCTGGCCAACGCCTACGCCGGGATCGAGGCCGGGGTGGACGTGCTGGACGCCTCGGTCGGGGGCATCGGCGGCTGTCCCTTCGCGCCGGGCGCCACGGGCAATATCGCCACCGAGGACCTAGTCTACATGCTGGAGCGGGCCGGGTTCGAGACCGGCTACGATCTGGACGCCCTGATCGGGACCGCCCGCTGGATCGGCGAGAAGATCGGCCGCCCGGCCCCAAGCGCCCTCAGCCGCGCGGGCGGCTGGCCAAAGGGCTGACCGTTTAACCACGCCCTTGCACCACACCTTAAGCGCGCCTCGCCTTGATAGGCTGGCCCAGTGTGGAGATCATCGTGCCCCCCATCAGAACCGACCGGTCCGGGTTCGGATTCGCCTTCGTCGGCGCCACCCTGTTCATCTTCCTGTGCACCGTGCCCGGGATCCTGATGGTCAAGGGCTATGAGCCCAACATCGACGCCCTGATCCTGTCCTGCCTTGCGGGCGGACTGGTCTTCACGGTCGCGCTGTTCGTCGGGCACTTGATCCTGCACCGCCTGCGGGTCGGACAGCGCTGGGCCTACGTCTTGCTGGGCGCCGTGGCTCTGACCGGCGCCTACGCCAGCCAGATGCCGCCCTCCGACCTGGTCGCCGTCGCCGGGAAGGGGCTGGTCTTCTACTTCTTCACCCTGCCCGCCATCACCGGCGCGGTGTTCGGCTTCATCTATGCCTGGAGGGCGGGTTGGGAGCCGGAACGGGAGCATCCTGACGTCCTGGCCGAGGCGCTTGCGCGGAAACAGGACGGGATTGCAGACGCCGCGCCGCAGCCCGCCCTGATCGAAACGGAAGAGGCCCGCTATTTCCATGGCCCGCTGCAGGTGCGGACCTCCTTTGCCCTGATGTTCCTGGCCGCCCTTCTCAGCGCGTTTCTCGGCGCCGCGGTCCGCGCCCTGATAGCGATGGGCGTCGAGGCCAGCTATTCGCCCGACCGCAGCAATGCCCGTGTCCTCGACCATGCCATCGAGATGAGCCTAGGCGTCGGGATGGAGATGTTCTTCCTGATCCTGGTCGGCGTCATCCCCATCTTCCTGTGCCTGATCGGCGGCCACTTCCTGGCCCGGGGGATGAAGACGACCGCGGCCTGGGCCTATTTCGGGATCGGACTGCTGACGCCCGTGGTGTTGGCCCTCTTCAGCTTTGGCCTATTGCTGGTGCTCGCCGGCATGATCCTGCTGCCGACGGCCGTCGCCATGGTGCTGTACCGCCAGTTCGCCGGTCTGGAGCCCGTGCGGGTCCGCGAGGACATCCTGGTCGACGACGAGCGCCATCTGGTCAGCGCCGATCACCCACGCCGGCGGTACGGCCGGGTTCTGAAGGCGGGGTAGGCGCGGATCAGGCCCTGGAGCGATCGAGCGACCTCGGCGCCTGTCCAAAAGTTCACTCGCCACAGCTCTGTCGGCCCCTTTAGCTTCCATGAGACGCAAGGGGGACGAACATGGCGGGATACCGGCGACTGGGGGTGGCGGTGCTGCTCTCGGCCAGCATGGCAGCGGGCGCGGCGAATGCGCAGGCGCTGCAGCGCGCCGAGGTCCTGGGAGACTGGACCCTCAAGATGACGCCGGCAGAAGGCGCCAACATCACGGTCAAGACCGACAGCGGACGCATGGAGATGCCCCTGACCGTCACCCCGCGGGGACAATCCGGGATCGCCTGCGTGCTGGACGGCGCGGCGACCGACTGCCAGCTGCGCCGGGGCGGACTGGTGGTCACCGTAAGCGCGGACGGCGGGCGGATGACCTACACCCTGACCTCCCGCAGAGGCGCTGGTTTCACCGGGAACGCGCGGGTGAGCCACCGCCTGATTCCGTTCGGCAGCCTCCACCTCGGCGCGGCGGATCTCACCCGGCGTTGATGGCGGCGATTTAGACCGCAGACCCGCTCAGTTCGACGGCCACTCGAACAGCTGGTCGCTGGCCGACTCCAGGTCGCTGGCGCACCGCGGCTCCACCGGATGGGTGCGGCGGCCGTTCTCGTACATGTGGCCGATCGGTTCGGACTGATAGCAGACGACCGCCTGTTCGCCGTTCGGCGTGATGGCCAGATTCCAGTTCACGCTGCCGCCGGCGCGGGGGTCGTAGCCTGAGGCGACCAGGGCGGTCTCGGTGCGGAAGATCGGAACCACCACGGTGTCGCGGTCACGGGCCAGCGCGATCGCCTCGGCCGGAGCGCCCGACGTCTCCAGGGCCCGTCGCACGTCGGGGTGGTCGATGAAGGCGACCCCGTCCACCTCATCGAACGGATATTTGCCGACATAGGCCGACAGCGGCGGCGCGGCCTGGGCGACAGGCGCGGCGGACGCGGAAGGAGGGGCAGGAGCAGCGGGCGCGGCGGGCGCGTCGCTTTCAGCGGCGGTGCAGGCGGACGCCAGGACGGCGAAGGCGGCGGCGGCGACCAGACGTTTCATGACCAACTCCCTTGGGACCTGTTTCCAGACTAGGGACGAAAGCCGCGACCGAAAAGCCGCCATGAGGCGCCGGGACCTGACGCCTCGCCCCCTTACAGGTTCAACAGCGCCGGATCGCCGCCCTGGGCGGAGATGTTGTTGCTGATGGCCTTTTCCGACGCGTAGCGGATCAGGCTGTACGGGCCGCCGGCCTTGGGGCCGGTGCCGCTGAGGCCCTCGCCGCCGAAGGGCTGGACGCCGACGACCGCGCCGATGATCGAGCGGTTGATGTAGACATTGCCGGCCGGAACCAGGCGCGCGACCTCATCCGCGAAGGCCTCGATGCGGCTGTGCACGCCCAGGGTCAGACCGTAGCCGCGCTGGGCCAGCTTGGACGCCGTCTCCTTGAGCTTGGAGGGCTCGTAGCGGCAGACGTGCAGGATCGGGCCGAAGACCTCGCGCTCCAGATAGTCGGGGGTCGGGATCTCGGCGATGGTCGGGGCGAACAGGTGGCCCTTCTCCGCGCCCGCCGGCAGTTCGGCGCGGGCGATGATCTTCGCATCGCCGCCGAGACGGGTCAGGTGGGCCTCGAGCGCGGCCTTGGCGTCGGCGTCAATGACCGGGCCGATGTCGGTGGCCGGATCGGTGGGATCGCCCACGACCTGGGCCGCCAGCGCGCCCTTCAGGCCCTCGATCAGGGCGTCGGCGGCGTCATGCGGAACGTAGAGCAGGCGCAGGGCCGAGCAGCGCTGACCCGACGAACCGAAGGCCGACAGGATGACGTCGTCGATGACCTGTTCCTTCAGCGCCGTGGTGTCCACGAACATGCCGTTCAGGCCGCCGGTCTCGGCGATGAAGGGGATGATGGCGCCCGGGCGGGCGGCCAGCGAGCGGTTGATCAGGCTGGCGGTGTCGGTGCCGCCGGTGAAGGCGACGCCGTCGATGCCGGGGTGCGAGACCAGGGCCGCGCCGACGGTCTCGCCGCGACCGGGGACGAGGGCCAGAAGGTCAGCGTCCAGACCGGCCTTGTAATAGAGGCGCACGGCCTCGGCGGCGATCAGCGGGGTCTGTTCGGCGGGCTTGGCCAGGACGGCGTTGCCGGCGGCCAGGGCGGCGGCGATCTGGCCGGTGAAGATGGCCAGCGGGAAGTTCCACGGGCTGATGCACGCGAAGACGCCGCGGCCGTGCAGGACCAGCTGGTTGATTTCGCCGACCGGGCCCTTCAGCTCGGTCGGGCCGCCGAAGTCGCGCTCGGCCAGCAGGGCGTAGTAGCGGCAGAAGTCGGCGGCCTCGCGCACCTCGGCGACGCCGTCGTTCAGGGTCTTGCCGGCTTCACGCGACAGCAGGGCGACCAGACGGTCCATGTCGGCTTCCAGCGCGTCGGCCATGGCGCGCAGGACGGGGGCGCGGCCCGCGCCGCCCTTGCGGTCCCAGGCGACCTGGGCCTTCGCCGCGGCGTCAGCGGCGGCGTCGATGTCGGCGGTGGAGGCTTCCGAGACGTGGCCGAGGACCTGGGTCGCATCGAAGGGATTGGTCACGGCCTGCGGGTTGGTGCCGGCCTTCAGCTTGCCGCCGATGATCGGGCCCGAGGTCAGTTTCTCGGCGTCGACCTTTTCGAGGGCGGCGAGGTGCCGGTCGCGGTCGGCGGCTTGCGAATAGTCGCGGCCCAGCGAGTTCTGGCGGTCCATGTACATGTCCTTCGGGGTCGGGATCTTGGCGTGGCGGTCGGGGTGAGCCTCGACGGCGGAGATGGGGTCGGCGGCGACGGCCGAGGCGGGCACCCGCTCGTCCAGCAAGGCGTGGACGAAGGAGGAGTTGGCCCCGTTCTCGAGCAGGCGACGCACCAGATAGGGCAGCAGGTCCTCATGCCCGCCGACGGGGGCGTAGGCGCGGACGGTGACCGGGCCGAAGGCGTCGCGGGCGGCGTCGTACAGGGCCTCGCCCATGCCGTGCAGGCGCTGGAATTCGATCTTCACACCGCGCTCGGAGGCCATCTTGTGGACGGCGGCGAGGGAGTGGGCGTTGTGGGTGGCGAACTGGCTGTAGATGTGAGGCGCGGCCTCGATCATCAGCCGGGCGCAGACGAGGTAGTTGAGGTCGGTCGCGGCCTTGGTGGTGAAGACCGGATAGTCGGTGCGGCCGAACTGCTGGGCGCGCTTGATCTCGGTGTCCCAGTAGGCGCCCTTGACCAGACGGACCATCAGGCGACGCCCCGAAGTCTTGGCCAGCTCGGCGACGCGGCGGATCACCTCCGGGCAGCGCTTCTGGTAGGCCTGAACCGCCAGGCCCAAGCCGGTCCAACCGCCCAGTTCGGGCTCGCGGGCGAGACGGTCCAGCAATTTCAGCGACAGCGCGAGGCGGTCGGCCTCCTCCGCGTCCATGGTGAAGTTGATGTCGTACCTGGCCGCGATCAGGGCCAGGCGCTTGATGCGCGGATAGAGCTCGGACCAGACCCGGTCCTCGTGCGTGGCCTCATACCGGGGCGACAGGGCCGACAGCTTGACCGAGACGCCGTGGCCGACCTCGGGGCCCTGACCCTTGGAGGTCTTGCCCACGGCCTCGATGGCGTCGGCGTAGATCTTCTCGTAGCGCTCGGCGTCGTGGGCGGTGCGGGCGCCCTCGCCCAGCATGTCGAACGAGCAGAGCCAGCCTTCCTTGTTGGACCGCTTCAGCGCCGCCTCAATGGTGCGACCGACCACGAACTGCTCGCCCATGATGCGGACGGCGGCGGCGACGGCCTCGCGGATGACCGGCTCGCCGAGGCGGCCGACGATGCGCTTGAGGAAGCCGGGCAGATCGGTCTTGGCCTCTTCGTCCACGTCCACCAGCTTGCCGGTCAGCATCAGCCCCCAGGTCGAGGCGTTGACGAACAGGCTGTCGGACTGGCCGAGGTGGCTGGCCCAGTCGGCCGAGCCGATCTTCTCGGCGATCAGGCGGTCGCGGGTTTCCTCGTCGGGCGTGCGCAGCAGGGCCTCGGCCAGGCACATCAGGGCCAGGCCCTCGCGCGTGCCCAGAGAGAACTCCTGCAGGAAGCTTTCGACCACGCCCTGCTTCTTCACGCTGGCGCGCGCCCGCTCGACCAGGTCGGTGGCGGAGGCCAGGACGGCGGCGCGCTCGCTCGCGTCGAGGGGAATGCGGTCCAGCAGGCCGCGGACGGTGGCGGTCTCATCGGCGAATTTGCCGTGATCCAGCGTGTCCCAGCCGGCGACGCTGGAGGGGGAGAAGGCGGTCGTCATGGGCGGGATGTCCTGAGCTTGAAGCGCATATATGGCGGACACTGCCGAATGTGCATCGTATGATACTCTCAGGAGCCGAAGATCGTTCGGTGCAGGAGCCGTTCTGGCGATGGATAATCTCGACGCGGTGGACCGCCGGCTGCTCAAGGCGCTGCAGGAGGACGGCCGTCTGTCCAACGCGGAACTGGCCCGTCGGTGCAATCTGTCGGCGGCCGCCTGTTTCGAGCGCGTCCGGCGGCTGCGCGAGAAGAAGGTCATCACCGGCTACGCCGCCCTGATCGATCCGGCCAAGGTCGGGCGCGGGCTGATGATCTTCGTCGAGGTCCTGCTGGACCGGACCACGGGCGACATGTTCGAGGCCTTCGCCGAGGCCGTGCGCCGCCAGCCCGAGGTGCTGGAGTGCCATATGGTCGCCGGCGGGTTCGACTATCTGATCAAGGCCAGGGTCGGCGACATGGACGCCTACCGCGCCTTCCTGGGCGACGTGCTGGTGCGCATGCCGGGCGTGCGCGAGACCCGGACCTACGCCGTTCTCGAAGAGGTGAAGGCGACGACGGCGCTGCCGCTTTAACCGCGTCTCGCCAACGTCGTCGCAAACCGCTAGACCGGTTGCCCGATCAACGGCGGAGCCTTCCGGCCCACATGCGCATCGTTCTGGCCACCGACGCCTGGGAACCCCAGGTCAACGGCGTCGTCCGCACCCTGTCCCGGATCACGGCGGAATGCCGGGCCATGGGCCATGAGGTCGAGGTCGTCGAACCCAGCCAGTTCAAGACCATCCCCTGCCCCACCTATCCGGAAATCCGCCTGGCGCTGGGCGCCGAGGAAGAAATCCGCGAACGGCTGCGCGCCTTCGAGCCCGAGGCGGTGCACATCGCCACCGAAGGCCCCATCGGCATCGCCACGCGCCGTATCTGCGTAGAATGGAAGCTGCCGTTCACGACCAGCTACCACACCAAATTCCCCGAGTATGTCTCAGCCCGGTTCCCGATCCCGGTGCAGGTCGGCTACGCCTATATGAAGTGGTTCCACAAGCCGTCGGGACGGCTGATGGTCGCCACCCCGACCCTGCGCGACGAGCTGACGGCGCACGGCTTCCGCAATGTCTCGCCGTGGACGCGGGGCGTGGACACCGAACAGTTCAACCCCGACCTGCCGCGCATCTATGACGAACTGGGCGGCAAGGACTGGCCCCGCCCGTTCTTCCTGAACGTCGGCCGGGTGGCGGTCGAGAAGAACATCGAATCCTTCCTGGAACAGGACCTGCCCGGCACAAAGATCGTGGTCGGCGACGGCCCGGCCCGCGCCGAGCTCCAGGAGAAATACCCCGAGGCGAAATTCCTGGGCGCCCGCTTCGGCGAGGAGCTGGCGCGGTGCTTCCGCGACGCGGATGTCTTCGTCTTCCCCAGCTGGACCGACACCTTCGGCCTGGTGATCCTGGAGGCCATGGCCACGGGCACGCCGGTGGCCGCCTATCCGGCGCACGGGCCCATCGACATCATCCCGGGCTCGAACGCCGGAGCCATCGACAAGAACCTGCGCACCGCCTGCCTGGAAGCGCTGAAGTGCGACCGGGCCGAGGTGCGGGCCTATGCCGAGAAATTCAGCTGGCGGGCTTCGGCCGAGCAATTCATCGAGAATCTGCAGCCCTATCCGGAACCGGATCGCGGGCGCTTCTGGCGGCGGCTGCGCCGGATCGCGCGGCTGCGACGCAAGGCGGCGGCCTAGAGCGAAATCGGTTGAATTGGACGCAGTCCAACTCGGCTCAGATTTCGCTCCAGCATAATTCTGGAGCCTGATTCACGGCATCAGCGGAATCGCGAAGCGATTCCACCTCAGCCGATCAGGCTCTAGGGGCCTGAACTTTCCGTCGGCGTCGTCCCGCGGTCAGGGGGAGTTCGGAACGACGCCGACGGGGCCGGCGCATCTGGAAAACCGGCCGCATACAACCCATAGCACGAAACCGACCCGCAAACACACTCTTTGGTTATGTAGGCCGACAGCCGAAACGGCGGGCGAGGCCGGAAACAGAAAAGGCCCCGGATCGCTCCGGGGCCTTTCTCGTATCAGGAACCCGACCTTACTTGGTCGGCGCGGTCATGACCGTCAGCGCCTGAGCGATGGCGCGCTGGGCGGCCAGCTGGTCCTCGGGCAGCGGCACCAAGCCGCGGTCCTGCAGGTAGCCGCCACGACCGGCGGCGGCCTCGGACATGAACTCCATCACGAACTGCTCGAGGCCCGGGGTCACGCCCACGTGCTGCTTCTTGACGTAGATGTAGAGGCTGCGGGCCAGCGGGTAGGACCCGTCCGCGATGGTGTCGGCCGAGGGTGCCACGCCGTCGATGGTCTCGGCCTTCACCGTATCCATGTTCTGCTCCAGGAAGGAGAAGCCGAACACGCCCAGCGAACCCGGCGTGCGGGTCAGGGTCTGGACGATGGCGTTGTCGTTCTCGCCGGAGTCGATCCACAGCTGGTCCTCGCGGACGGTGTGGGCGAGCGTCTCGAAGCGGTCCTTGTCAGCCGAGGCCAGGGCGGCCAGCGACGGGATCTCCTTGGCGCCCGGAGCCATGCCCAGCTCCAGGAAGGCGTCACGGGTGCCCGAGGTGGGCGGCGGGCCGTAGACCTGGATGCGCTGGGCCGGCAGGGCCGGGTTCACCTGCTGCCAGGTGGTCGCGGGGTTGGCGACGAAGGTCCCGTTCGGGCCCGGCACGTCCTTGGCCAGGCCGAGGTAGAGGTCTTCCAGGCGGAAGTTGAAGCTGTTGCCCGTGCGGGCCGTGGCGATGACGATGCCGTCGAAGCCGATCTTGATCTCGACGATGTCGGTCACGCCGTTCTTGGCGCACAGCTCGAACTCCGACTTCTTCATCGGGCGCGAGGCGTTGGCGATGTCCGGGGTCGAGGGGCCGACGCCCTGGCAGAAGGCCTGGATGCCGCCGCCGGTGCCCAGCGATTCGACGCGCGGGGCGGCGCCGCCCGAGGTGCGCTGGAAGTTCTCGGCCACGCGGGTGGAGAAGGGGAAGACGGTCGAGGAGCCGGCGGCCCAGATGCCCGCGCGCGGCGCTTGCGAACCGGGGGCGCCGGCGTTGTCGCCACAGGCGCCGAGGGCGAGAAGGGCGACCGCCGAGGCGGCGGCGAGCAGGGTGCGGGTCATCGTCAGTCTCCGGACAACGGGTGAGTTGCGCCGCTTAGACCAGAGGTTTGTGACGGTTGGGCGAAGGCCCGAGGCCCCCGCCTTCCCGCTTCCGAATTATGGCGCAGGTTGAAAGGCCCCGCGCTCGCCGGCGCTCAAGCCGCTCACGACCGCGTCGCGAGCGTTAGCGCCCCTTAGATGTGAATGGCGTGGCCCAGCGCGCGCAGGGACGCCTCGTGGAAGGCCTCGCCCAGGGTGGGGTGGACGTGGATGACGCCGGCGACGTCTTCCAGCACCGCGCCCATCTCCAGCATCTGGGCGAAGCTGTTGGACATCTCGGAGACATGCTGGCCGACGGCCTGGACGCCCAACAGGCGGTGGTCGGTCTTGGACGCGATGACGCGGACGAATCCGCCATCCTCGCCCGCCTCGATGGCCAGGGCGCGGCCGATGGCCATCAGAGGGAAGACCGCCTGGATGACGTCGTCGCGACCCGCCACGTCTTGCGGACCGAGGCCCGCCGAGACGATCTCCGGCTCGGTGAAGCAGACGGCGGCGATGGTGACAGGATCGAACTTGCGGTCGTGGCCGGCGATGATCTCGGCGACCACCTCGCCCTGGGCCGAGCCCTTGTGAGCCAGCATGGGTTCGCCGGTCAGGTCGCCGACGGCCCAGACGTTCTTCATGCTGGTGGCACAGCGGTCGTCGATCTTCACGAACGGACCGGCCATGGCCACGCCCATGTTCTCCAGACCCCAGCCCTGGGTGCGCGGCTTGCGACCGACGGTGACGAGGACCTTGTCGGCCTTGATCTTCAGGGCCTTGCCGTCGGCGGCGGTGACGTTGAGCGAGCCGTCCTCGAACGATCCGGCCTTGGCGCCGAGATGCAGTTCGACGCCGTGCTTCTCCAGCCATTTGGCGACCGGATCGGTCAGGGCCTTGTCGTAGAGCGGCAGCAGGCGGTCGGCCATTTCGACGATGACGACTTCGGCCCCCAGCTTGCGGAAGGCGATGCCCAGTTCCAGGCCTATGTAGCCGCCGCCGACGACGACCAACTTGTTCGGCACGGCGTCCAGCGACAGGGCCTCGGTCGAGGAGATGACGTCGCCGCCGAACTTCAGGAAGGGCAGTTCGACCGGCTCGGAGCCGGTGGCCAGGATGACGTGCTCGGCGGTGATGGTGATGTCGCCGTCGGCGGTCTTGACGGTGCAGGTCTTGGCGTCGGCGAAGGTGGCCCAGCCGTTGATGACCTTGACCTTGGCCTTCTTGAGCAGGGCCGCGACGCCGTTGTTCAGCTTACGGACGATGCCGTCCTTCCACGCCACCGTCTGCTTCAGGTCGATCGCCGGCTTGGCGGCGGTGATGCCCAGGGTGCCGCCGTCGGCGGCCTTGGCGACCGTCTCGAACTTGCCGGCCGCGTGGATGATCGCCTTGGACGGAATACAGCCGACGTTCAGGCAGGTGCCGCCCAGGCCGTCGCCGCCGTCCACGAGGACGGTGTCCAGGCCCAGCTGGCCGCAGCGGATGCCGGCGACATAGCCGCCGGTGCCGGCGCCGATGATCAGGACTTTGGTTTTGAGGGTCTGGGTCATGAGCTTACTCGTTGGGCGCGGGGAGCGCTTCCGCGCGCTCAAGGTCGGTCAGGGTGAAGAGTTCGCCGCCCGTCAGGCTAAGCGCGACGTTATCCAGTGCGGTTCGCATGCGGGCCTCGGACGAAGCCTCGACCACCACGAAGTTCCAGAGCGTGTATCGGCCCGGCGCGGCGTCTGGGACCGCAAGGTCCCAAGTCAGCCGGGTCGGCGTCTCCCACGTCATTTTGAACGTGACGCAGGTCGCGCCGCGACAGAACCGGCGAAGCTCTGACGAGGCGGCCGGGCGACCGACGTCTGGCCGCCCGAAGTTCATGCTGACGCCGAGCCGCTCTCGGGCTTCCGGGTCAGCCGCAACGCCAGGCAGGCCACCCTGGTAGCGAAGGCTACCGATTGAAGCGACGGGTGCGTACTCCGCCGACACGCAGAATGGCGAAACCATTGGGGCGCAGACGAAGTCCAGCATGGCGCCTCACCCCATCCACAGCGTCGCGGGATGCTCCAGCAGGCCCTTGATGCGCTGCACGAAGACCGCCGCGTCGTGACCGTCGACGATGCGGTGATCGAAGCTGGACGACAGGTTCATCATCTTGCGCACGACCATCTGGCCGTTCCGCACCACGACGCGTTCCTCGATCTTGTTCGGACCGACGATGGCCACCTCGGGGTGGTTGATGATCGGGGTGTGGACGAGGCCGCCCAAGGTGCCCAATGAGGTGATGGTGATGGTCGAGCCCGACAGTTCGTCACGCTTGGCCGAGCCGTCCTTGGCGGCGCCCGAGACGCGGGCGATTTCGAGGGCGGTGTCGTAGGGGTCACGGGCCTCGGCGTGACGGACGACCGGCACCATCAGGCCGTTCGGCGTCTGGGCGGCGATGCCCAGGTGGACGGCGGCGTGCTGGGTCAGGATCCCGGCCTCGTCATCGTAGGTCGCGTTGATCTGCGGCTGGTCGCGCAGGGCCACGACGATGGCGCGGGCGATGAAGGGCAGGACGTTCAGCTTGGGCTGGTCCTTGGCCTTGGTCGCATTCAGGTGGGCGCGAAGCTCCTCCAGCGCGGTGACGTCGATCTCTTCCACATAGGTGATGTGCGGAATGCGGCGGACGCTCTCGGCCATCTTCTCCGCGATCTTGCGGCGCAGGCCGATGATGCGGACCTCGGTGGTCCCTTCGGCCTTCGCGTAGGTCGAAGCGGTCGATCCGGAGGCGGACGATGTGGAGCCGCCCGAGGCCACGAAGGCGTCGAGGTCGGCGTGCTCGATGCGACCGGCCGGGCCGGAGCCGGGCACGAACTGCAGTTCGACGCCCAGGTCGCGGGCGCGGTTGCGTACGGCCGGCGAGGCCAGCGGGCGCTGGTTGCGGTCGGAGAGGGTGCGCGGCTTGCTGTCGGCGGCGACCGGGGCCGGCGCGGCCTTGGGCGCAGGCGCCGGCTTGGCGGCGGGGGCCGGAGCAACCTCGGCTTTCGGCGCGGGAGCCGCGGCCGCAGCCACATTGCCCTTGCCCTCGACCTGGAAGCTGACCAGCGGACCACCGACGGGGACCTGCTGACCGGCCTCGCCATGGATGGCCACGACGACGCCGGTGACGGGCGAGGTGATCTCGACGGTGGCCTTGTCGGTCATGATGTCGGCGAGGATCTGGTCCTCGGACACGCTGTCGCCGACCTTGACGTGCCAGCCGACCAGCTCGGCCTCGGCGGTGCCTTCGCCCACGTCAGGCAGTTTGAAGACGTAGTTGGCGCCCGAGGCGGGCTGCGCGGCGGGCGCGGCGACGGGCGCCGGGTCGGCCTTGGCGATCGGGGCCGGCGCGGCCTCGGCCTTCGGCGCCGGAGCGGGTTCGGCGTCGGACGCATTGCCGGCGCCCTCGACCTCGAACTCGACCAGGGGGCCGCGCACGGGGACCATCTCGCCGGGCTGGCCGTGGATGGCCAGGACCTTGCCGCTGACCGGAGCGGTGATCTCCACCGTCGCCTTGTCGGTCATGATGTCGGCGACGATCTGGTCCTCGGCGACCATGTCGCCGACCTTGACGTGCCAGCCGACCAGTTCGGCCTCGGCGGTGCCTTCGCCCACGTCGGGCAGTTTGAAGACGAAACGACCCATGTCAGCGACCTCCGCTCATGGTGGCTTTCAGGGCGTCGGCCACGCGTTGCGGACCGGGGAAGTATTCCCACTCGAAAGCGTGCGGATAGGGGGTGTCCCAGCCGGTGACGCGCGCGATGGGGGCCTCCAGGTGATAGAAGCAGCGCTCCTGGACCAGGGCCGACAGTTCGGCGCCGTAGCCCGAGGTTTTCGGCGCCTCGTGCACGATGACGCAGCGGCCGGTCTTCTTCACGCTGGCCTCGATGGCTTCGATGTCCAGCGGCACCAGGGTGCGCAGGTCGATGACCTCGGCGTCCACGCCCGCGTGCTCGGCGCCCGCCAGCGACACCCAGACCATGGTGCCCCAGGCCAGGATGGTGACGTCGGCGCCTTCCTTCATGATGCGCGCCTTGCCGATCGGCTCGACGTATTTGCCGGTCGGGACCTGGGCCAGGTCCTGGGCCTTCCACGGCGACACCGGCTTCTCGTGCCAGCCGTCGAACGGGCCGTTGTAGAGGCGCTTGGGCTCGAAGAAGATGGTGGGGTCGTCGTCCTCGATGCAGGCCGTCAAAAGGCCCTTGGCGTCATAGGGGTTGGACGGCACCACGACCTTCAGGCCGGCGATGTGGGTGAACAGGCTCTCGGGGCTCTGGCTGTGCGTCTGCCCGCCGAAGATGCCGCCGCCGTAGGGGCTGCGCACCGTGATCGGCGAGGTGAACTGGCCGCCCGAGCGGTAACGCAGCTTGGCCGCTTCCGAAACGATCTGGTCGTAGGCCGGATAGATGTAGTCGGCGAACTGGATCTCGACGACGGGGCGCAGGCCGTAGGCGCCCATGCCGATGGCGGCGGCGACGATGCCGCATTCCGAAATCGGGGCGTCGAAGCTGCGGGTCAGGCCGTGCTTCTGCTGCAGCTGGTCGGTGACCCGGAAGACGCCGCCGAAATAGCCGGCGTCCTCGCCGAACGACAGGACGTTCGGGTCCTCGCTCATCTTGACGTCGATGGCCGAGTTGAGCGCCTGGATCATGTTCATCGGGACCACGCCATTGGTCGGCGCAACCGACTTGGGCGCATGCTTCTGATCGACCATGTCGGGCTCGACGCCGTCCTTGCGGTCGGCTTCGGTGAAGGTGGTTTGCTCGCTCATGATCAGACTCCCACCTCGCGGCGCTGCTCGATCAGACGCCAGTCCTCGGTCGCATAGACCTCCTCGAACATGGTCTTCACCGAGGGTCTCGACTGGCCGAGCGTGCCGATGGCCTCGGACTCCTTGCCGGCGGCGCGGACCTGTTCAACGGCCTCCTTCTCGGCCTCGGCCTGCTGGTCGTCCGACCATTCGCCGAGCGCGATCAGGTGCTGCTTGAGGCGATCGACCGGATCGCCCAGCGGCCATTTCTCATGCTCGTCGCCCGGGCGGTAGCGGCTGGGGTCGTCCGAGGTGGAGTGCGGGGCGCCGCGGTAGGTGAACAGCTCGATGACCGTCGCGCCCTGGTTGGTGCGCGCGCGTTCCTCGGCCCATTTGGTGGCGGCCCAGACGGCGAGGAAGTCGTTGCCGTCAACGCGCAGGGCCGGAAGGCCGTAGCCGATGGCCTTGGACGCGAAGGTCGTCTCCAGACCGCCCGCGATGCCCATGAAGGACGAGATGGCCCACTGGTTGTTGACGACGTTCAGGATGACCGGCGCGCGGTAGACCGCGGCAAACGTGAGCGCGTTGTGGAAGTCGCCTTCCGCGGTGGCGCCGTCGCCGATCCAGCTGATGGCGATCTTGTCGTCGCCCTTGTAGGCGCTGGCCATGGCCCAGCCGACGGCCTGCGGCACCTGGGTGCCGAGATTGCCCGAGATCGTGAAGAAGCCGTACTCCTTGGACGAGTACATGATCGGCAGCTGGCGGCCCTTGATGGGGTCGGCGGCGTTCGAATAGATCTGGTTCATCATCTCGACCAGCGGATAGCCGCGCGAGATCAGCAGGCCTTGCTGGCGATAGGTCGGGAAGCCCATGTCCTCGCGGCCCAGGATCATGCCCTGCGCGACCGCGATGGCCTCTTCGCCCGTGCACTTCATGTAGAAGCTGGTCTTCCCCTGACGGTGGGCGCGGTGCATCCGGTCGTCGAAGGCGCGGGTCAGGATCATGGCCTTCAGACCCTTGCGCAGGGTCTCCGGATCCAGCTTCGGATTCCACGGACCGACGGCCTGGCCGTCGTCGTCCAGCACGCGGACCAGCTTGAAGGCGTGGTCGCGCATCTCGTACGGCGTGGTCGCCACGTCCGGGCGATCGACCGCGCCGGCGGGGTCGAAGCGGAGATGGCTGAAGTCAGGGGCGTCGCCCGGGCGGCCCGAAGGCTCGGGCACGCGCAGAGACAATTGGGGGGTATTGGGCTTCTTCATTCCGTCCTGCTGTCCGGTTGATCCGACCGCGTTTTCCTCAGGCCTCGATCTAGCACGAGGCCCGTGCCAAGGCTCGCTCGATTTCGACCTTGCACTATGCCCATCAGGGGTATTTTATTGCGTCATAATAACAAGTGGAGAAACGCCTTGGCCGAAGAGCTGGATCCCGTCGACGCCCGGATTCTTGACATCCTGCAACAGGACGCGGGCCTGTCGGTCGCCGAGGTCGCCGACCGGGTCGGTTTGTCGGCCTCGCCGTGCTGGCGCCGGATCAAGAGGCTGGAGGATACGGGCTTCATCCGCAAGCGGGTGACCCTGCTGGACGCCGAGAAGCTGGGCCTGGATTTCGAGGTCTACGCCATCGTCAAGCTGAGCCTGCCGTCGCGCGAGAACCTGGACCTGTTCGAGGCCGCCGTGACCCACTGGCCCGAGGTGGTGCAGTGCGCCACCATCACCGGCCGCGAGGACTATGTGCTGCGGATCATCACCTCCGACATGCACGCCTTCGATAAATTCCTGCGCGACAAACTGCTGAGCCTGGCCATCGTGTCGGACTGCGAAAGCCACATCGTCACGCGCGGCGTGAAGAATGTGACCACCCTGCCTCTTGGCATCGTGACCCCGCACGTCGGATAGTGCCGGTTCCTGAGGGGGAATGGCATGCGGGCATTGGCGACAGCGGCGGCGACACTGGGTCTGATGCTCGGCGCCGGCGCGGCGGCCGCGCAGGCGCCTGAAGCCCTCGTCACCGCGCCGCCCGAGCCGCTGCTGATCGAGAGCGTGGCGCGCGGCGGAGCGGGCGACCTGATCGTCTCGTCCATCCACAAGGGCCGGCTGATGCGCGTCGGCGCGGACGGGGTCCTATCGCCGTTCGGCCCCGAGGGACGTCAGGCGATGTTCGGCCTCGCCGCCGATCCGGCGCGCGGGGTCCTGTGGGTCGCCTCCTCTCCCTCGCCCGCCGACGAACAGACGGACCGGCCGGCGGAACTGATCCAGGTCGACGCCGTCACCGGCGCCGTCCGCGCCAGCCATGCGGCGGCGGGGCTGGAGCACGCCTACGGAGATGTCGCCCTGGGGCCCGACGGGACGGTCTTCGTCGCCGACTCGAAGGGTCAGCGCATTCTGGCGTTGCGGCCCGGCGCCGCGAACCCCGAACCGCTGGTCATCCTGTCCGGACGCGCCTCGCCGCAGGGCATGGCGGTGTCTGCCGATGGGCGCTGGCTCGTGTTCGCAGACTACAGGAGCGGCCTGCACCGCATCGATCTGTCCGAAGGCTACGCCGCGCGGGACTTCACCGCCGCGCCGTCCTCGCCCCTGCCGGGTCCCGAGGGCGCGGAGCTGCGGGGCATCGACGGCCTCGCGCGGCATGGTGATCAGATCATCGCGATCCAGAACGGGACCCAGACGCATCGCGTGTTGCGCCTGACGCTGACCCCCGACTGGTCCGCCGTCACCGCCCGGGAGCCCATGATCGAGGGCCCGCCGCTGGAGGAGCCGACCACCGGCTTCGTCGAAGGCGACAGCCTGATCTTTGTTTCACGCAGCCAGTGGACCGATTTCGGTCCGGATGGCCGCCCCACCTCGGCCACGCCGGCCCCCGCCGTGGTCAGCCGCCTGCCCCTCACTCCGGAGACCCGACCATGATCGAGATGGTGATCGACGCGCGCCGCAAGGACCTGGGCGGGTTCGAGGTCGGGCGCGTGCTGCCGTTCCATTCGCGCCGCATGGTCGGCCCGTTCATCTTCCTGGACCAGATGGGGCCGGCCGAGTTCGCGCCGGGGGCCGAGGCGATCAATGTGCGGCCGCACCCGCATATCGGCCTGTCGACCCTGACCTATCTGTTCGAGGGCGAGATCATGCACCGGGACAACACCGGCGTGACGCAGGCGATCCGGCCGGGCGAGGTCAACTGGATGACCGCCGGCAAGGGCATCGTCCACTCCGAGCGCACCGATCCGCTGAAGAAGAGCCAGGGCGGGACCATGCACGGGATGCAGGCCTGGATCGCCCTGCCGACCGAGCATGAGGAGATGGAGCCGTCCTTCCACCACCTCGGCGAGGACGGCCAGCCCGCCTATGAGAACGGCGGCCTGTTCGCGCGGCTGGTGGCGGGCGAGGCCTACGGTGCCAAGGCCGCCGCGCCGATCTCGTCGCCGCTCTTCTACGTCCACTGGGAACTGGCCGAGGGGGTGCGCACCGCGCCGCCGCCGGGCACGGGGGCGGGCGGCTATTCCGAGCGCGCCCTGTATGTCGCCAAGGGCGAGATCGAGGTCGGCGACCGCGTCTTCCACGAAGGCCAGATGATCGTGCTGGAGCCCACGGCCGAGCCGACGATCAAGGCGATTCGACCCTCGACCGTCATGGTGCTGGGCGGCGAGCCGGTCGGGCCGCGCGTGATCTGGTGGAATTTCGTCTCGTCCACCCAGGCCCGGATCGATCAGGCCAAGGAAGACTGGAAGGCCGGGCGGATGGCCCTGCCCGCCGAGGACGACCTGGAGTTCATCCCTCTGCCCGACACGCCCGCGACGCCCGAACCGGCGCCGGTGAAGCCGGAGCCGACCCACCCGGTTTGACGGCGTTTATCGCGCCGCCACCCAGTCGACGATGGTCTTCAGGGCCTCGGGGTCGAGGGTGGTCGCGATGCCGGCGTATTCCGCCGGCAGCCCGGTCACGGCCGGCTGCATCAGGTGGTTCAGGTTCGGCAGGACGACGATCTCGGCCGAGGGCAGGATCGCGCGCAGGGCCGCCGCATTCTGCTCGGCCGGGACCTGGGCGTCCTTGCCGCCGTAGAGGGCCAGCACGGGGATATGCAGCGCCGTCAACGACGGCCGGGGGTCGTGGGCGACGAACCAGCGGGTCCACGGGGCGCTGACCTGGGCGGCGGCGGCCTGACGCTGGGCCTCGGGCAGGCCGGCTTCGGCGAAGATGGGATCGACCGCCGCCGCGACATCCCGCGCCGATCCGGCGTTGGCCGCCACGGCCGCCATGATCCGGGCCTGCAGGGCGACATTGGCCTCGACCATCGCGGGCGGCAGGCCCGAAGCCTGCTGGATGGCCCGTGACTGTTCGACCAGCAGGTCGCCGCCGGACACCGCCGGCCCGGCGATCATGACCAGGAAGGCCACTTGGGGATCGGCGCCCGCGACCAGCGGCGCGATCGTCCCGCCCTCGCTGTGGCCGATCAGGCCGATGCGGCCGCGCGCGATGTCGGCGCGCGACTCCAGAAAGGCCACCGAAGCCTCGGCGTCGACGGCGAAGTCGGCGCTGGTGGCCTCCGCGACCGGACCGGTGGAGCCGCCCACTCCCCGGTCATCGACGCGCAGCACGGCGATCCCGCGCCGGGTCAGGGCGTCGGCGAGGACCAGGAAGGGCTTGTGGCCGAAGACGGTCTCATCGCGGTCCTGCTGGCCCGAACCGGTGATCAGCAGGACCGCGGGAAAAGGGCCCGGTCCCTCCGGGAGGGTCAGGGTCCCCGCCAGCTGGACGCCGGGGGTGGGGGTCGCGATGACCACGTCCTCGCTGCGATAGGGAAAGGGGGCCTGCGGGGTCTGGGGACGCAGGGCGGCGGGCTCCGGCGCGGGCGGCGGCGGGGCCGAGGGGGCCAGCTCCATCACCCGGGTCAGGACCAGCGGCAGGCTGGCCCCGCCCTGGCTCAGCACGCCGTTCACGGTCCGGCCGGCGTCGGCCAACGTGCCCTCGAAGCTTCCACTCGCCGCGGGTATGGAAAAGCGAACCACCCCGCCCTGCACCGACAGGCCGCTGACCGGCAGGCCGTTGACGCCCTGGTCGGGGCTGTCGACCGTCGCGCCGCCGACGGCGTCGACGTTCAGCACCACGCGCAGGCTTTGGCCGCCGACGGTCACGCGGCCTTCCCAGCGGCCCGCAAGCTCTCCGGCGGGAGTCTGTGCCCCGGCAATGGACACGGCGGCGGCGAGGGTCAGCGACAGAAGGGTCATGAGGGTCTCCTTGAGCGCGAGCCTATGCGGCGAGCCGGCGGTCGCCAAGCCGCGACCGTAATCCGCAACCGTCGAAGGTCTTGAATGCCGGCGACGGGACCCGATCTGTCGGTCATGACCGCTTTCTCCGTGCTCGACCTGTCGCCCATCGTGGAGGGCGGAGACGTCCGCCGCGCCCTGCTGGAAACCGCCGAACTGGCCCGGACCGCCGAAAGGACGGGGTTCAAGCGCTTCTGGCTGGCGGAGCACCACAACATGCCCGGCATCGCCAGCGCGGCCACGGCGGTGGCGCTGGGCTTCGTGGCGAGTCAGACCCAGACCATCCGCGTCGGCTCCGGCGGGATCATGCTGCCCAACCATGCGCCGCTGGTGGTGGCCGAGCAGTTCGGCACCCTGGCCGCCCTCTATCCGGACCGGATCGACCTGGGCCTGGGCCGCGCGCCCGGCACGGACGGCGAGACCGCCCGCGCGCTGCGCCGCTATTTCGAGGCCGCCGACCAGTTCCCGCGCGACGTGATGGAGTTGCAGGCCTTCCTCGGCGATCCGGTCGAGGGCCAGCGCGTCACCGCCTGGCCCGGCGCGGGATCGAAGGTGCCGGTCTGGCTGCTGGGCTCCAGCCTGTTCAGCGCCGAACTGGCCGCCCATCTGGGCCTGCCCTTCGCCTTCGCCAGCCATTTCGCGCCGGAACTGCTGCTGCAGGCGCTGGAGACCTATCGCGCCGGCTTCCGACCGTCGAAACAGCTGGCCCAGCCCTATGCCATGGCCGCCATCAACGTCTTCGCCGCCGACAGCGACGCGGAGGCGCAGCGCGTGTCGACCTCGATGCAGCAGGCGTTCGCCGCGGTGGTCACCGGCAAGCCCGGCAAGCTGAAACCCGCGGTGGACGACATCACCTCGGTGCTGGACGCCCGCCAGATCGCGGCGGTCGAGAGCCGCCTGACCTACGCCGCCGTCGGGGGCGTGGACACCGTGCGGACCAAGCTGGCCGAGTTCATCGCCCTGACCAAGGTGGACGAGGTGATGGTCACCGGCATGATCCACGATCTGGATGCCCGGCTGCACAGCCTCGAAGTGACGGCGGAAGCGATCAGGGGGCTCTAGAGCCCCTTCAGGAAATCGATCAACCAGGCGTTCACCGCGTCGGGCCGTTCCTGCTGGATCCAGTGGCCGGCGCCGGGGACGACGACCTGCGAGCGCAGGTCGGGGACGATGTCCTTCAATCCCGCCTCGTGCTGGCCCGAATAGTGGCGGACGGGATCGCGGTCGCCGACCATGAAGGCGCCCGGGACGCGGACCCGCGCCTCCTGCAGGAAGGCCGTCTGCGACCAGTTCAGGTCGATGCAGCGATACCAGTCCAGCGGGGCGCGGAAGCCGCCCGCCGAGAAGGCCGCGACATATTCCGCGAAATGCTCGGCGCTCATCCACGGCGGCAAGGGCGCATCGTCGGGGACAGTGGAGATGAAATTCTCGCCCGGCTGGATGAAGCCGGTCGACTGCAGCTCCGGCGGAGTGGCGCCGTCATAGGCCCAGAAGCCCTTGCGCAGGCCCGCCGCCACGTCGGTCTCGAAGACGGCATGGGCGTCAGGGGCCTGGAACTGGTTGATGTAGAGCTCGCCCAGGCCGGCGCGCCTGGTGATGGCGGCCATGGCGACGGTGGGCGGGCCCTTGGTCCGACGCGGCTGCAGCGGCACCGACAGGGCGGCGACGGCGGTGAAGACGTCGGGCCGCATCAGGGCGCAGTGCCAGGCCACCGGCGCGCCCCAGTCGTGACCGACGACCGTGCAGGTCTCCTCGCCCAGCGCCCGCACCAGATCAACCATGTCGCCGACCAGATGGAGGATGGAATAGGCCTCCCGCTCGGCGGGCTTGTCGGTCCCGCCATAGCCGCGCATGTCGGGGGCGACCGCGTGATAACCGGCCTCGGCCAGCGCCTGCACCTGCGCTCGCCAGCTGATCCCGAGCTCGGGAAAGCCGTGGATCAGCAGGACCAGCGGGCCGGAGCCGGCCTCGAGGATCTGCTGGCGAAGGCCGTCAGTCTGGATCAGGCGGGTTTGCATGGACGCACCCGATCACCGGGCGCGAACAGGCGCAAGCCGTTTAGAGCTCGACGCCCGTCGTGCGCATGATCTCGGCGCGCAGTTCCGGCATGCCGTCGCCCTTTTCCGCCGAGGTGACGATGACCGCCGGGAAGGCGGCCGGGCGTTTGGCGATGGCCTTCAGGGTCTCGGCCTGGACCTTCTCGGCCTCGCCCTTCTTCAGCTTGTCGGCCTTGGTCAGGACGATCTGGTAGCTGACGGCGGCGAGGTCGAGGGCGTCCAGCGCCTCGGTGTCCACCGACTTCAGCCCGTGGCGGGCGTCGATCAGCAGATAGACCCGCTTCAGCGTCACCCGGCCGCGCAGGTAGTCGCGGCCCAGGTCCTGGAACTTCTTGACCGTCGACTTGGACGCCTTGGCCCAGCCGTAGCCGGGCAGGTCGACCAGACGCATCTTGCCGTCGAGGTCGAAGAAATTGACCTCGCGCGTGCGCCCCGGCTCGTTCGACGCCCGGGCCAGCTTGTGCATGCCGACCAGGCCATTGATCAGGCTGGACTTGCCCACGTTCGACCGACCCGCGAAGGCGATCTCGGGCAGGTCAGGATCGGGCAGTTGCTCGATCTTGGCGCAGCCCATGACGAAGGTGGCCGGGCGCGCGAAGAGGATGCGCGCCTGTTCCAGTTCCTCGGGGGTGAAAGCGTCCAACTAGACCTTCGCCTTCTGGAACCGGGCCAGGAAGGTGTCGATCGGGTTCTCGGCCTTGAAGCGGTGCATGATGATGTACTGCTGGAAGATGGTCAGCACGTTGGACCACGCCCAGTAGATCAGCAGGCCGGCCGGGAAGTTCGCCATGATGAAGGTGAACACCACCGGCATGAACTGGAAGATCTTGCGCTGCATGGGGTCCGGCGCGGGCGGGCTCATGGCCATCTGCAGCCACATGGTCGCGCCGTAAACGATGGCCAGAACGCTGAGGCCCAGGCTGAAGCCGCCGCCCGGATGGCTGACCAGCAGGTTGCCGATCAGGGGCGCGGTGGACGGATCCCAGGGGATCAGGCCGAACAGGTTCCAGATGGTGGTGTGATCCGGCGCCGACAGGTCGCGCAGCCAGCCGAAGAAGGGCGCGTGCCGCATCTCGATGGTGACGAACAGCATCTTGTAGACGGCGTAGAAGACCGGGATCTGGAGCAGCAGCGGAAGGCAGCCGGCCAGAGGATTGATCTTCTCCTTCTGGTACAGCGCCATCGTTTCCTGCTGCTGCTTCTGCGCGTCGTCAGGGAACTTCTTCTTGATCTCCTCCATCTTGGGCTGGAGGTTCCGCATCTTGGACATGCTCTCGTAGCTCTTGTTGGCGAGCGGGAACATGAGGAGGCGGACCGACAGGGTCAGGCACAGGATGGCCAGGCCGAAGTTGCCGAGGATTCCGTAGAAGAACTCGATGACGATGAAGATCGGGCGGGTCAGGAAGAACAGGAAGCCCCAGTCGATCGCGTAGACGAAGCGCGGCAGGCCGAGGTCCTTCTCGTAGCCGGCCAGGATCTCGTTGCGCTTGGCGCCGGCGAACAGGCGGGTCGTCTCGGTGATCTGGGCGTTGGGCGCGATGGTGCGCTCGGCGCCGCGCAGCAGGGCCGCGTGGGTGTCGAAGCGGGCCTGGTCGGTGACGAAGAAGCCGGCGTCGACCTTCTCGGCCTGATCCGGGATCAGGGCGGCGAGCCAGTATTTGTCGGTGATGCCCAGCCAACCGCCGGTCGATTGATGCTCCTGGGCCGGCTTCTTGGCCCAGGCTTTGTATTTCAGCTGGGTAGTCGTGTATTTTTCGCCGTCGCCGAAGGTGCCGATGCCGCCCTCGTGCAGGACCTGCTGGCGGCCCAGATCGTCCGGAACGCCCTGACGCTCGATGCGGCTGTAGG
Source organism: Brevundimonas sp. GW821-FHT12C05 (assembly GCF_058807475.1). Taxonomy (NCBI): domain Bacteria; kingdom Pseudomonadati; phylum Pseudomonadota; class Alphaproteobacteria; order Caulobacterales; family Caulobacteraceae; genus Brevundimonas; species Brevundimonas sp. GW821-FHT12C05. The sequence continues at coordinate 146,910 of NZ_JBXAQS010000004.1, read as the reverse complement.
GCTGCAGGGAGATCGGGGCCTGGGTGAAGTTCGAAACCGTGTCCGAGACCGTGAACATATACTGGTCGTCGATGCTGATGCGGCGCGAGAAGCGCAGCCCCTGGCCGTTGTCCCAGGTCAGGGTGACCGGCGTCGTCGGCGTCAGGGTCGCGCCTTCGGTCAGGCGCCAGGGCGTGTTCGGGCCGGGCACGCCGCCGGGGACGTTCGGACCGTTCCAGCCGAACTGGGCGAAGTAGGCGTGGCGCATGCCCTGCGGGCGGAACAGCTCCACCGCCGGGGAATTCTTGTCGACGGTCTCGCGGTATTTGGTCAGGAACAGGTCGTCGATGCGCGAGCCGGTCAGGGCGAGCGAGCCGGTCAGGGTCGGCGTCTGGATACGAACACGCATACCGGTGCCCAGGGCGGCGGTGCGGTCGGTGACGAAGACGGCGGGCGCGGGCGACGCCGTTCCGGCGGCTCCGGCGGCCGGACCCTCGCCGGCCTTCTCGGCGGCGGCGGCCTGCTGCGCGGCGCGGCGCTGGGACGTCTGGGCGGGCGCCACCAGCATGACGTAGGCGGCGAACAGGAGCGCCGCGACCACGAAGAAGATGATCGTGTTACGGCTGTTATTCTGAGGAGGCATGGAGATCAGGAGTCCTGGCCGGCGGGCGCGGGCGTCGAGGGCGCGGGTTGGGGCGCCGACCGCGGGGTCGCCAGCCTTGTAAGCGCCGATTTCACATCGTCAAGCAAACGGTCCCAGGGGCGGTCGGCCGTCCCCATGCGAGCGATGAAGACATAGTCACTTCCAGCGACGCCAAACTGCGGCGCAAGCGCGCGGGCGGCCTCGCGAAGACGGCGTTTGGCGCGGTTGCGGACCACGGCCCCGCCGATCTTGCGGGTGGCGGTGAAGCCCACGCCGACGGCGGCGTTTCCATCGGCGCGGTCGAGGCGCTGCACGACCACGGCGCCGCGGGCCTCTGAAACGCCTTTCGCGGCCGCCAGAAACTGGGGCCGCGACGTCAGGCGATGGATTTTGAGGTCATCGGTCATGCGCCCGCGCGAGCGCCGACGACTTAAGCCGTCAGGCGCTTGCGGCCCTTGGCGCGGCGGCGCTGAACGATCTTCTGACCGTTCTTGGTGGCCATCCGCGAACGGAAGCCGTGACGGCGCTTGCGCACGAGTCGCGACGGCTGATAGGTCCGCTTCACGGTCGGCTCCTGGGATTAAGTGACTGAGATACGACGGAACGCGTCCGCCGCAGGAAGGGCGGGCGTATAAGGGGACGATCCGCGGGAGTCAACGCCGTAGCGTCCTTCCCGCCGCCCCTGTACGGAGAGAATATGGTCCGCCTGAAGCGCTTTCTGCCCCTGATCGTGCTCGGAGCCGTCATCGCCCTGATCTTCGGCATGGGCTGGAACCGCTACCTGTCGCTGGACACGATCCGCGACCACGGGGCTGAATTCCGGGCTTTCACCGCCGACAACTACATCCTGAGCCTGCTGGCCCTGATGGCCGTGTTCGCCGTCCTGACCGCCAGCGTGGTGCCCGGCGTCTTCTTCGTCACCATCACCGCGGGCTATCTGTTCGGGCCGTGGGTGGGCGGGGTGTCGACCTCCATCGCCGCGACGGTCGGCGCCCTGATCGTCTATGGCGTGGCCCGCACCGCGCTGGGCCGCAGCCTTCGGGAGAAGGCCGAGCGCGACCAGGGGCTGATGCAGAAGGTCTGCGCCGCCATCGACAAGGATACGTTCTGGTATGTGCTGGCCAGCCGGCTGGCGGTGGTGGTGCCGTTCCACATGATCAACATCGCCGCGGGCGTGATGGCGGTGCGGCTGACGCCCTACACCATCGCCACCGTGATCGGCCTGCTGCCGGCGCACATCATCTACTGCTGGATCGGCGCGCGGCTGAACACCCTGCTGGCCAATGATCCCAATCCGGACTTCCAGGCCCTGTTCGGCCAGTTCTGGGCGCCCATGACCGGGGTCTTCGTGCTGGCGGTCGTTCTGCCGTTCGCGATGAAGGGGCTGCAGGCGGCTCTGGGCCGAAAGGCCGCGACGTGAGACAAGCAGCCCTTCAGCCAAGCCTTGCGTTAGGGGGAGCATGACGCGCCTGCGCGCCCTTCTGAGCGATGTCCGCAAGGGATTGCGCGTCCCCGCCGACTGGCGCGAGCGCGTGAAGTTCCACGCGCCGGACGCGCTGGCGTGGCGGCTGCTGCTGCTGACCTTCGTCTTCGCCGCCTCGGTCGAGGTGCTGATCATCGCCCCGAGCGCCGCCAGCTTCCATGAGCGCTGGCTGCTGGACCGGCTGCAGTCGGCGGAACTGGCGTCGGTGGGCGTCGAGGCCCTGCCCTATTCCGCCGTCGAGGACGACACGGCCGAGCAGCTGCTGGCCATCGGCGGGGTGCAGGCGGTGGTGGTCGGCGACCAGGGCGTGCGGCGGCTGCTGCTGCAGGCCCCCAACCTGCCCCGCACGCCGGACCTGATCGACCTGCGCAAGCAACGGCCCGTCGCGCGGTTGATCGACCCGTGGCAGACCCTGTTCGGCCACCCCGACCGCTCGATCCGGGTGCAGGCGCGGCCGCGCTACCGCTCGGGCGACTTCATCGAGATTCTGGCCCCGGCCCAGCCGCTGAAGGTCGAGCTGAAGACCTTCCTGCTGAACAGCCTGATCACCTCGCTGTTCGTCTCCCTGGTGGCGGGCGCCCTGCTTTACGCGGGCCTGGCCTTCCTGGTGCTGCAACCGCTGCGGCGGGTCACCCGCTCGATCGAGCATTTCGCCGAGGACCCGGAGAGCGAGGGCGATCCGCCCAGCGACCGGCAGGACGAGATCGGCCGGGTCGAGCGCGAACTGGCCCGCATGCAGGAAGAAGTACGCCACTCCCTGCGCTCGCGCGCCCGGCTGGTGGCCCTGGGCGAAGCCGTGGCCAAGATCAATCACGACCTGCGCAACATGCTGACCTCGGCCCAGATGGCCTCGGAGCGGCTGGCCGACTCGCCGGACCCCATGGTGGCCAAGGCCCTGCCGCGGCTGGAGCGGGCGCTGAGCCGCGCCGCCGCCCTGTCGCGCAATGTGCTGGAGTATGGTCGCAGCGAGGAGCCGGAGCCGCAGAAGGTGCGCGCGCCGCTGGCCGCCGCCCTGACCCTCGCCGCCGAGGACGCGGGCCTGTCGCCGGACGGGGTTCGGCTGGTGAAGAGCCTGCCCCCGCGGTTCAACGTCCACGCCGACCCCGACCAGCTGTACCGCATCCTGGTCAACCTGATGCGCAACGCCCGGCAGGCCATCGAGGGCGACGCCACGCGGACGGACAAGCACGGCATGGTGCGGGTGAGCGGCTCGACCGCCGACGGCGATTGCGTGATCCTGGTCAGCGACGACGGGCCGGGCATCCCGCCGCGCCTGTCGGAGAAGCTGTTCGAGGCCTTCGTCAGCGGCAAGGCGTCCGGCGGGAGCGGGCTGGGCCTGACCATCTCGCGCGAGCTGGCGGTCAACAACGGCGGGACCCTGACCCTGGTCGAGACCGGACCGTCGGGCACGACGTTCGAACTGCGCCTGCCGAACTGAGCCAAATCGCGTGAATGGCGTTAACCCTCGCGAACCGCCTCGAAACGGTCCAGCTTGTCCGCGACGTCCGTTTCAGGAGACCTGACATGATCCGTATCGTCCTGACCTGCATCACCGCCCTGACGCTGGCCGCCGCGCCCGCCGTGGCCCAGACCGCCGCCCCGGCCGCCAAGCCGGTCGCGGAGCCGCAGGCGGCCGCGCCGACGCCCGGCTCTGACGAATGGCTGCGCCAGCGCGGCGAGACCTATCACTCGGCTCCCGAGTCCGCCCAGGATCCGGCCGAGGTCTCCGCGACCGCCAAGCTGAACGAGAGCATCGCGGCCCGCAACGCCGCCGCCGAACAGGCTGAAGCCGCCGATCAGGCCCGTTTCGACAGCGAGACCCAGCGCTGGCAGGCGGACAGCGCCCGCACCAGCACCGCCCGCATCCAGTGGGAGTCCGACGTCGCCGCCGCCAACGCGGCCCAGGCCCAGTGGGAACGCGACCGCGCCGCCTGGGAGCGCGAGATGGCCGCCTGCCGTGCCGCGGGCCGCCGCTGCGCGATGCCCGCGCCCGCGCCCCGCTGATCCGGCGCCGTTGCGCCCCTTCCCGGCGCGTGACACCGTCCGGCCCACATGACCGAGACACCGGCCCCGCCGCCGCCTGACCCGCACGCCGACCGCCCGCTGGCGGATGGGCGGGTCGAGACGTTCCGGCATCCGGTCTGGGTCAGGATCACCCACTGGCTGAACGTCGTCGCGGTGGTGGTGCTACTGATGACCGGGCTGAACATCCTGCAGGCGCACCCGCACCTGTACTGGGGCCTGCGCTCGACCTTCGCCGATCCGTGGTTCAGTCCTCCCGCGCCGCCCGGATGGCTGATGCTGCCGTCGGTGCGCGACCTGGCCACGGCGCGCAGCTGGCATTTCCTGTTCGCCTGGATCTTCGTGACCAACGGGCTGGTCTATCTGGCCTGGGGCTTTCTCTCGCGCCGGTTCGCCCGCCGGCTGTGGCCGACGAAGGCGGACATCCGCGACCTGCCGCATTCCGTGGTCGAGCATGCGAAATTCGACTTCCCCAAGGACGATCGGGCGCGGGTCTATAATGTGATCCAGAAGCTGACCTATCTGGCGATGGTCCTGATCGTCCTGCCGATGATGCTGATCACCGGCCTGTCGATGTCGCCGGGGTTCAACGCGATCGGCGGCGTGCTGCTGGAGATCCTGGGCGGACGGCAGTCGGCGCGCACGCTGCATTTCATCTCCGCCGGACTGATCGTCGGCTTCATCCTGATCCACGTCGGGCTGGTGATCTGGACCGGCCTGGCCAACAACATGCGGGCGATGGTCACGGGCTGGTTCCGGATTGAGCCCCGCGATCAGGGAGAGGCGCCATGAACCGCCGCGGATGGCTGATGGGCGCGCTGGCGACGGCGGCCGCCGCCGCCCTGTCGGCCTGCGACCGCGCGGTCTACGCCGTGACGGATCAGGCCCGGCGCATGGGCGAGGGGCTGACCCGGCGGGCGCAGCGGCTGGTGGTGCCCCGGGACGCCCTGGCGCCGACCTACAGCAAGGCCGAGATTTCGCCCGACTTCCGACCCAACGGCTCGGTCGATCCGGCGGCGTCGGACTATCTGGCGCTGAAGGCGAACGGCTTTGACGACTATCGGCTGGTCATCGACGGGCTGGTGGAGCGGCCGCTGTCGCTGGCGCTGACGGAGCTGAAACGACGCCCCGCCCAGACCCAGATCACCAAGCACGACTGCGTCGAGGGCTGGACCTCCATCGCCGAATGGACGGGCGTGCGGCTGGAGACCCTGCTGGACGAGGCGGGCCTGAAGCCCGAGGCGAAGTATGTCGTCTTCCACTGCTTCGACGCCCTGGATCAGCGCGAGGACGGCGAGCGCTACTATGAGAGCATCGACCTGATCGACGCCCGTCACCCGCAGACCATCCTGGCCTATCTGATGAACGGCGAGACCCTGCCCGTGCCGCACGGCGCGCCGCTGCGGCTGCGGGTCGAGCGCCAGCTCGGCTACAAGCACGCCAAATACATCCGCCGCATCGAGGTGGTGGAGAGCTTCGCCCACCTCGGCCGGGGCAAGGGCGGCTACTGGGAAGACCGGGGGTACGAATGGTACGCGGGGATCTGACCCGGCGAGGACTGGGCCAAGGACTGGGGCTGGCGGCGGGGGCTGCGCTGATCGCGGGGGCGGGCGGCGCGCCGGCTCGGGCGCGAGACACCGATGTCGTCGCGTGGTCCCGTCAAGGTCCGGTCCTGAGCCACGTCGAGGGCGACCTGCTCGCGTTCAAGGGCATCCCGTACGGCGTCGCTCGAAGGTTCGCACCTCCGGAGCCTCCGGCGCCCTGGACCAGCTATTTCATCGCCCGCCATTACGGACCGGCTTCACCCCAGCGCGGCAATGAGCCGAACCAGTCCGAAGACTGCCTCCGTCTCAACATCTGGACGCCCGACGTCATTGGATCAGAGCGTCGTCCGGTCATCGTCTATATCCACGGCGGTGCCTATTCGACGGGATCGGGCTCCAGCCCACTGACCAACGGCGCGCGGCTGGCGGCCCGGGGCGACGTGGTCGTGGTCACGGTCAATCATCGGCTGGGCCCGCTGGGCTATGCGCCGCTGGCGCGGATCGCGCCGGGGTTCGAGGACAGCGGCAACCTGGGCCAGCTCGATCTCGTGCTGGCGCTGGAGTGGGTGCGGGACAATATCGCGGCCTTCGGCGGCGACCCCGGCAGCGTCACGCTGGTGGGCCAGTCCGGCGGCGGGGCCAAGATCGCCACCCTGATGGCCATGCCCGCGGCGGCGGGCCTGTTCCACCGCGCCGTGACCATGAGCGGCCAGCAGGTGACGGCGTCCGGCCCGCTGAACGCCACGCGGCGCGGGCAGGTCTGGCTGGAAGCGCTGGGGCTGACGCCGGACCGGATCGACGAGGTGCGCACCCTGCCGGTCCAGCGGCTGATCGAGGCGGCGGGGGCGACCGATCCCATCCTGGGCGGCTCCCTCTATTTCGGGCCGGTGCTGGATGGGCGCAGCCTGACGCGGCACCCGTTCTGGCCCGACGCCCCCGCGCAGTCGGCGCATATTCCGATGATGATCGGCAACTGCCGCGAGGAGACCCTGGCCTTCCTCGGCGATGATCCGGCCAACGCCGGCCTGACCTGGGAAAGCCTGCCCGCGAAGTTGACGCCGTCGCAGATGCGCATCGACGTATCGCCCGAGCAGGTCGTCGCCTGGTACCGCGCCGAGCATCCCGAGCTGAGCCCCGACGATGTGCTGATCCGGGCCACGACGGCGGCGCGGTCGTGGCGGGCGGCGGTGATCGAGGCCGAGGCGCGGGCGGCGCAGGGGGCGCCGGCCTTCGTCTATCAGCTGGACTTCCCCAGCCGCCGGACCAACGGCCGCACTGGGGCGTATCACACTTCGGACATCCCGCTGATGCTGGACAATGTCGGGGCGGAAGGGTCGGGCGCTTCGGGGCCGGAGGGGCAGGCCATGGCCGACCGGACGGCCGACGCCCTGATCGCCTTCGCCCGCACCGGCGATCCCAACCATCCCGGCCTGCCGCGCTGGACGCCCTATTCGCTGGAGCGCCGCGAGACGATGGTGCTGGACCGGACCTCCCGCATGGAGAACGATCCGCGCGGCGACGAGCGGCGCTTCTTTGGACGGATTCCCTACATTCAGCCGGGAACCTGAGGCAGGGGCGCCTCGGCCCGCAGCCGGTCGCTTTCGATCCCCGCCTCCAGCACCTCCATGACGGCCAGCGCCTGCTCCGGCGGGACGGGGTTCGCCCCGTGGCCGCTGAGGGCCGCGGCGACGGCGGCGTAATAGGCGGGATAGTCGCCGGGCGGACAGGGCGCCGGCGTGCGCGCGCCCGTGGCGCCGTCGACGATCGTGGCGGGACAAGGATCGACGCCCCAGCCGGGGGCGCCGACGGGCAGGCCCGCCTTCAGCTGGTCCTCCTGCACGTCGAGGCCGGATTTGAGCCAGCTCGCCGTCGCGCCATGGACGGCGAAGCGGACGTCGGGAGCCGGGGTGGTCATGTCGGCGTGCAGGATCACCCGCTTGTCGGCGTAGCGCAGCACAGCGTGGGCCCAGTCCACGGCCTGACCGCCGTCACGCAGCACGGCCAGCTCGCAGGAGACGCCCAGCGGGCGCCCGAACAGAACCAGGGCCTGGTCGATCAGGTGCGGCCCCAGGTCGTTCCAGATGCCGCCGCCCGGACCGTCCCGCTCGCGCCAGCGGTCGCGGACCTCGGGCCGGAAGCGGTCGAAACGGCTCTCGAAGGTGCGAATGGCTCCCAGGGCGCCCGAGGCGATCTGCTGCTGCAGCGCCAGGAAGTCGGCGTCCCAGCGGCGGTTGTGGAAGACCGACAGAAACGACCCCTTCACCCGGGCCAGATCGGCGACTTCGCGCGCCTCGGCCAGCGACAGGGCGAAGGGCTTGTCGATGACCACCGCCTTGCCCGCTTCCAGCGCGGCGCGGGCTTGCGGCGCGTGAAGGGCGTTGGGCGTGGCGAGGACGACGAGGTCGATCTCCGGGTCGGCCAGCACGGTCTCGAAGGCCGGGACGGCGCGGGCGTCGGGCCATGCCGTCGCGACATCGTCCGGCCGGCGGGTCACAACGGTGTGCAGGCGTAGGCTGGGGCAGGCGGCGATCAGGGGCGCGTGGAAGGTCTGTCCGGCATAACCGAAACCGACCAGGGCGACGTTGGGGACGGGCGAGGAGGTCATCCGCCCGTTCTAGCCCATCGCCCCCGCAAGCGGAGGCTTAGGCCTCCGTCTCTTCCTGGCGCTTCTTCATCAGGGCGTCGAACGAGCCCCAGACGCCTTCGGCGCCGTGCCACGAGCCCTTGGTCGCGGCCTTGGAATATTCCGTGGCGCGGGCCTCGAAGAAGTTGGCGTGCTCGACGCCCGACAGCAGGGACTGCAGCCAGGGCAGCGGGTTCTCCTTGACGCCGAACAGCTCGGGCAGGTGCAGCTGACGCAGGCGCCAGTCGGCGATGAAGCGGATGTACTGCTTGATATCGTCGGCGACCATGCCGTTCACCGGGCCCATCTCGAAGGCCAGGTCGATGAACTTGTCTTCCATCTCGACCACGGTGCGGCAGCACTCGACGATGTCGGCGGCGACCTGGGGGGTGACCGCGCCCGTCTCCTTGTTGAAGGCGTGGTACAGCTTGATGATGCCCTCGCAGTGCAGGCTCTCGTCGCGCACCGACCAGCTGACGATCTGGCCCATGCCCTTCATCTTGTTCTGGCGCGGGAAGTTCATCAGCATCGCGAACGAGGCGAACAGCTGCAGCCCCTCGGCGAAGCCGCCGAACATGGCCAGGGTGCGGGCGATGTCGGCGTTCGTCTCGACCCCGAACTGGCCCATGTAGTCGTGCTTGTCCCGCATGGCTTCGTATTCCATGAAGGCGCCGAACTCGCTCTCGGGCATGCCGATGGTCTCGAGCAGCAGGGCGTAGGCCGCGATGTGGATGGTCTCCATGTTGGCGAAGCTCGCCAGCATCATCTTGACCTCGGTCGGTTTGAACACCCGACCGTATTTCTCCATGTAGTTGTCCTGGACCTCGATGTCGGCCTGGGTGAAGAAGCGGAAGATCTGGGTCAGCAGATTGCGCTCGCTGTCGGTCAGATTGACCGCCCAGTCCTTCATGTCCTCGCCCAGCGGCACCTCTTCGGGCATCCAGTGGACCTGCTGCTGCTTCTTCCACATGTCGAACGCCCACGGGTAGCGGAACGGCTTGTAGGCGGCCGAGGGGGTCAACAGGCCCGGCGAGACAAGGCCGGTGGGCGAGACATGCGCGTTCATCGTGGGAGCTCTGACGGCGAATCCGTGGAAGTGGTTTTCACCATGCGGGCGAGCGGCTCCGGCGCCAAGCCGAAACAAGGCTATTTTGCGATCACATTTTTCACAGACGCTAGATGTAGTAGCTGAGCCATAGGCTTCTGGGGATGGAGCCGGGGACAGTCTCAAGCCGGACTTATGCCGTTCGGCCAAGGACTTGGGTGCGGAGCCCGGCCGCCCGGTGCACGTTTCCGACCTGAGGAGACAGTCGATGACCTATACCGTCTACGGCGCCGCCGGCTCGGGCTCGGTTCCCGTCGAAGCCGCCCTGACCCTGATCGGCGCGCCCTACAAGGTGATCGAGGCGGTCACCTGGGAGGGCGACCGGGAGCGCGACAAGGTCGCCCCGGTCAATCCGATGCGACAGATCCCGGCCCTGATCACGCCAGACGGGGAGACGATCACCGAGAGCGCCGCCATCCTGATCTGGCTGGCTGAACAGCACCCGGAGGCGGTGCTGGCGCCCGAGCCGGGCGACCCGCGTCGGGCGCAATTCCTGCGCTGGATGAGCTTCATCCCCGCCTCGATCTATTCGATGTTCTGGGTCCGGGACGTCCCATCCCGGCTGGGCGGCGACGATCCCGGGGCGCAGGCGGCGATCCGGACCCGCACCGCCGAGCGGATCGCGGACTGCTGGGGCGTGATGGACAGCCAGCTTGAGCCCGGCCGCTGGCTTCTGGGCGACGAGCTGACGGTGCTTGACCTCTATGTCGCCACCGCCAGCCGCTGGACCCCGGGGCGTGACCGGTTCGCCGAGGCGGCGCCGGGAATGGCGACCGTGATGCGGCGGGTCGACGCCTTGCCGGAGCTTCAGGCCTTCTGGGCCGAACGGTTCCCGGCCGAGTAGATCAGGCCGCCCGGCTGACCCGGGCTTCCGGCAGCTCGCCGGACAGGGCGCGGTTGACGGCGTCGAACAGACCCGCCTGGTTCACCGGCTTGGCGAGGTGGGCGTTCATGCCGGCGGCGAGACAGCGAACCACATCCTCAGGCATGGCGTCGGCGGTCATGGCGACCACGGCCAGCGTTCCCGCGGCGCCGGGCAGATCGCGAATACGCCGAGTGGCCTCCAGCCCGTCCATGCGCGGCATGCGCACATCCATCAGCACCAGGTCGAAGACCTCGGCCTGAACGGCCTCGACCGCCTCGATCCCGTCGCAGACCTCGATCACCTCGCAGCCGAAGGCCTGCAGCATGATGCGGGCGATCTCGCGGTTCACGGGGTGGTCGTCGACGACGAGAACGCGAGGCGCGCGCTCGATCCCCGCCTCGGCCTCGACCGCCGGGACGGGACGCAGTTCGACCACCGGCGCCGGTTCGGGCGCCGCGTCGGCCAGACGGATCAGCGGCAGGTGCAGGGTGAAGGTCGAGCCCTCGCCGGGAACACTGTCCACCTCGATGCGACCGCCCAGGCGGGCCACGTGCCGGGCCACGAGCGCCAGACCCAGGCCGGCGCCGGAGTGGCGACGACGGATCGAGGCGTCGCCCTGGGCGAAGGCTTCGAACAGGTCGGGCATGGTCTCGGACGGGATGCCGCAGCCGGTGTCGGAGACGCGGATGATGACGCCGTCGCCGGCGCGATCGAGGCGCACGGCGACCTCACCGGTCTCGGTGAATTTCACGGCGTTGGCGATCAGCGGGTGCATGGCCTGACGCAGGGCGCGGCGGTCACAGTTGAAGCGGGCCCGGATCGGCAGGCGGTCGTCGACCGTCAGCGTCAGGCCGCGCGCATCGGCGGCGGCGCGGCTGGGGGTCATGGCCTCGCGCGCCACGGCGGCCAGGTCGAGCGGCTCGAGGGACAGGGCGTCGTCGCCGCGGGCGAAATCCAGGATGTCCTCGACCAGCATCAGCAGGCCGTCGCTGGATTCGCGGATCTGGCGGATCTGGCGCACGGCCTCAGGGTCGAGGTCAGGACGGGCGGCCAACAGGTCGGCGAAGCCCGCGACGCCGTTCAGCGGCGTGCGCATCTCATGGCTCATCACGGCCAGGAAGCGCGAGCGGGCGGCGGCGGCGTCCTCGGCCCGCCGGCGGGCCTCCTGGGCGAACAGGGTGCGGGCGCGCAGGCGCGCCTCCAGCCGACGGCGCTCGCTCATCACCGTCGACAGCGGCAGGACGGTGCCCACCATGGCCAGCATGTAGAGGTTGTAGATGCCCAGCCGGCGCAGCAGGTCCGGAACGGCTTCCAGCCCCGGAATCTCGAGCAGGTGGGCCAACTGCACGGGTCCGTAGCCGGTCAGGGTGGCGGCGCCGCTGATGCCCGACAGGATGATCAGGGCCGTCGCCGTCATGGTCGGCGACAGGCGCAGGCCGATCAGCAGCATGGGCAGCAGCGTCAGGAACAGCAGCGGATAGTCGTTCTGCAGGAAGACGGCGGCGGTGACGACCGTCATCACGGTCATCAGGGCGATGGCCTCGGGCGCCGAGGCGCGGGCCATGCCCTTGAAGCGATGGGCGCGGGCGAACAGCAGCAGCACCGGCGTGACCAGCAGCAGCCCCATCACCTCCATGATCAAGAAGGACTGCAGATTGAACAGCCAGACCGTCAGCGGCGGGTGGCGCAGGACCCAGGCCAGGCTGAAGCCGACCATGGCGGTGGCCGCCACGGCGGTGACGGAAATGGCCATGAAGCGGAACAGGCGGCGCGGGCGGCGCATGTCCAGCGCGGCACCGCAGTAACGGCGCGCGATCAGGGCGGCCAGCACCGCTTCGCCCAGGTTCAGGACCGCATTGATCCAGAGGAAGACGCCGGGGTCGCCCCGGAAGGTGTTGGAGAGCAGGTTGATCGCGAAACAGGCGGTGAGCACCAGCATCGCGGGGCGACGGTGCAACTGAAGCAGGGCCGCGACCATGACGCCGTTGGACAGCCAGACCGCGACGGTTCCGTAGGTCGCGACGCTCCAGTGGCCGATCAACTGCGACAGGGCGAAGAGCAGCACATAGAGCCAGGGCGGCGGGCCTGCGACCCGGCCCGCCTCATGTCTGAACAGACGCCAACGACCCTTCAATCCGAAGCCCTCCCGGCTCCAACCCGAGCGACTACGGTTAAGGTCAATCCGTAAACAAACTGGCCTGAGGGCGGATGAGGAGATTCACGTAACGCGGGAGTCCCCGAACGGGACGGGGTTCAGCCCGGCTCGTCGTCCTGCAGCGGCGCATGGTGGACGACCTGCCGCCGCTCGATCGCATAGGCGACCAGCCAAAGGGCCATGGCCCAGGCCGCGCCGGCGCACCAGCCGGCCAGCACGTCGGTGGCCCAGTGGGCGCCGAGGTAGACGCGGGTCAGGCCGATCAGCAGGGCGATCAGGATGCCTGCGCCCAGCACGAAGGCCTTGAGCCGCTTGCTGGGGAAGGCGCGGGTCAGCATGACCCCCAGCGTCAGGTAGAAGACCGTCGACAACAGGGCGTGGCCCGAGGGGAAGCTGGCGTTCAGCGTCTCGACCGCCTGATAGGCGATGGGCGGGCGTTCGCGCTCGAACAGGGCCTTGAGGCCTTCGCTCAGGGCCACGCCGCCGATCAGGCCGACGACCAGCAGCAGGGCGGACAGCCGCTTGCGCTGGATCAGCAGGAAGCTGAAGGCGATCACCGCGAACAGGGTCAGGACGGAGATGCCGCCCAGGGAGGTCAGGTCCGCCGCCGCCTCCTGAAGCCACCAGGGGCCGCGCGGTTGGCCCGCGACCGGCTGGAGCCAATGCAGCACCGCCTGGTCGAACATCTGGCCGTCCGCCTCGGTCATGTCGTCGGCGACCTCGATGAAGGTCATGACGCCCAGGGCGATGATCAGAAGCGCGCTCAAGGCGGCGATTTCGGTGCGGGCGATGCGCAGTGCGCGGCGCCAAAAAACGACTTGCTGTTCCCCGGTCATGGCCAAGCTAACGGTCCCGTTTGTGGGACGTTCCCCTCACGCGTTCGTGATTCAAATCGACGGCGCCTTGTCATGCCCGCGTCGCGGCCTGTCCACAGGCTCATCCCCCGCCTTGAAGCCGATTCGGATAGAAAGTGATCGTCAAGCCCGTTGACGGTTGGTTAGCCATCTGCGCCCCATATGTGGGCTTGGGGAGCGCTTCAGCCACTAGGTCTTGTGGTTCGGAGCGCGGGGATACCTCTTAGATTTTTGTTCAGGGCGACGATCAAATGGCTGGCGGCGAAGCGTTGAAGACGATGGAATTCCAGACGGTTGCGGACGCCGAGGGCGAAGCCCGCCCGCATCTGTCGGTCGTTCCCTCGATCCAGATCGACCGTTCGCGGGATGATCTGCTCACGGACTTCGGCAAGAAGACCCTCGAGGACCGTTACCTGCTGGCCGGCGAAAGCTACCAGGACATGTTCGCCCGGGTCGCCACGGCCTTCTCGGACGACGCCGAGCACGCCCAGCGCGTCTACGACTACATGTCGAAACTGTGGTTCATGCCGGCGACCCCGGTGCTCTCGAACGGCGGCGCGGATCGCGGCCTGCCGATCTCCTGCTTCCTGAACGCGGTCGGCGACAGCCTGGACGGCATCCAGAGCGTCTGGAACGAGAACGTGGCCCTGGCCTCGAACGGCGGCGGCATCGGCACCTACTGGGGCGGCGTCCGCTCCATCGGCGAGAAGGTCAAGGGCGCCGGCCAGACCTCGGGCATCATCCCCTTCATCCGCGTGATGGACTCGCTGACGCTGGCGATCTCGCAGGGCTCGCTGCGCCGCGGCTCGGCCGCCGTCTACCTGGACATCCACCACCCGGAGATCGAGGAGTTCCTCGAAATCCGTAAGCCCTCGGGCGACTTCAACCGCAAGTCCCTGAACCTGCACCACGGCATCTCGATCACCGACGCCTTCATGGAGGCGGTTCGCGACGGCAAGACCTTCGACCTGCTGTCGCCCAAGAACAAGGAAGTGATGAAGACGGTCGACGCGCGCGCCCTGTGGCAGAAGATCCTCGAGATCCGCCTGCAGACCGGCGAGCCCTACCTGATATTCTCGGACACGGTGAACCGGCAGATGCCGCAGCACCAGAAGGACCTGGGCCTGTCGGTCAAGCAGTCCAACCTGTGCGCCGAGATCATGCTGCACACCGGCCGCGACCACCTGGGCGTCGACCGCACCGCGGTCTGCTGCCTGTCCTCGGTCAACGCCGAGACCTTCCTGGAATGGCGCGAAGAACCGAAGTTCATCGAGGACGTGATGCGCTTCCTCGACAACGTGCTGGAAGACTTCATCCGCCGCGCCCCGCCGGCCATGGCCGCCGCCGTCTATTCGGCCAAGCGCGAACGCTCGGTCGGCCTGGGCCTGATGGGCTTCCACTCCTTCCTGCAGGGCCAGGGCGTCGCCTTCGAAAGCGCCATGGCCAAGTCGTGGAACATGCGCCTGTTCAAGCACCTGCGCCGCGAAGCCGACAAGGCCAGCCGCCTGCTGGCTGAGGAGAAGGGCGCCTGCGAGGACGCCGCCGAGCGCGGCGTGATGGAGCGCTTCTCGCACAAGCTGGCCATCGCCCCGACCGCCTCGATCTCGATCATCTGCGGCGGCACCTCGGCCGGCATCGAGCCGATCCCGGCCAACATCTACACCCACAAGACCCTCTCGGGCTCGTTCGCGGTCAAGAACCCCTACCTGGAGCGCCTGCTGGGCGAGAAGGGCATCGACACCGAGGCGGTGTGGAACTCGATCCTCGAACACGAAGGTTCGGTGCAGCACCTCGACCAGCTGAACGAGGACGAGAAGGGGATCTTCAAGACCGCCTTCGAACTGGACCAGCGCTGGGTCGTCGAACTGTCGGCCGATCGCGCCCCGGAGATCTGCCAGGCCCAGTCGATCAATCTGTTCATCCCCGGCGACGTGGATAAGTGGGACCTGCACATGCTGCACTGGCGCGCGTGGGAGACCGGCGTGAAGTCGCTCTACTACCTGCGCTCCAAGTCGGTGCAGCGCGCCTCGTTCGCAGGTTCGGAAGACAAGGTCGAGGCCGAGGTCGATCCGAACCAGCCGGACCTCTTCTCGGCGGCCCGCACCGACTACGACGAGTGCCTGGCCTGCCAGTAAGGCCCGCGACATCGCCATGAGACAGGAACCCGCCCGGCCTCGTCGCGGCGGGTTCTTTCTGGCCGTAACGGGCGGGGACGCGGCGGCGATCGAGGAACCGCGCCCAAAGGCTGACGTTCAAATGGCAGGAGAGTGTCGTGAAAATGTCTGTTGGCGGGCCGCCCCGGATCGTGCAGGGTCGAGGCTGTTAACGGACTGAGGGGACCGTTGATGCGTATTACGGCCATGGCCGGACTTCTGGTGTTTGTTTCCTGCGCGGCCCCGGCCGTCGCGGGCGAAGCCGTGTCCGGACAGGTCGCCGTTCCAGACCCCTGGGCCGTGGCCCGCGAACGGCCCACCAACGTCTCCGATCTTCTGACCCAGCTGGACCGCGAGGAACGCTTCGCCGAGGCGGACGCGCGCGGCTTCGACACCGTCGCCGACCGCAACGGCTATGCGCCGCGCGACCGCGCCTCGCCCTGGGCCGCGTCCAACCGGGACGTCTGGTTCGACGGCGGCGCCTACAACGACCGCCTGCGCCTGCGCACCGAGGGCCGCATCCGCCGCGAGGACGGCGCGCCCCTGCCTCCGGGACCGCTGGATCCCGCCGCCTATGACGCCGAACACTATGACCTGACCTATGTGCGCGGCTGGACCGAGACCCTGGGCCAGACCGGCTCGGGCCTCGACGTCACCCTGACGCCGCATATCGGCGTGGGCGTCGGCAGCCGCGGCGGTTCGACCGAGGCCGGCGCCACCCTGCGCATCGGGCCGGATCTGGACCGGATGGTGCCGGAGGGGACGGAGGCCTTCGGCGAGCGCCAGCGCTGGTACATCTACGCCGCCGGTTCGGGTCGGGCCGTCGGCTATAATTTCGCCCGCACCCGCGACGGCGACTACACCCGCTCCGGCGTCAGCCACGACAGCGGCAACTTCATGGGCGACGCTTCCATCGGCGTGGCCATGCGCCGGGGAGCGGTGCAGAGCTCGGTCGGCCTGGTCTATCGCGAGATCGGGGTCGAAGGCCTGCGCGCCGGCCCGGGCGTGGACACCGACGTGTCCGAGGGACTGATCGCGTTCCAGCTGAGCATCAAGCCCGAGTGAGGGCTTAGGGGTCGAGGGTCCAGGGGCGAGGAAGCCCCCTCTTCCCCGACCCTCGTCCCTACTGCGTCCTCGCGACGCCTTCGCGCCGGTCGTCCGCCGCGCCGTCCCAGGCCCACCGGCCATCCGTCCGTTGACGCCAGAGGCCGCCGTGCAGGCCGGAGTTCTCGCTGGCGTTGGGACGCAAGGTTATCCCGCCGGCGTTCAGGCCATCCCGCAGCGCCGGACTGAAGCGGTCCGTGTCGGCGCCGAAGCCGTCGCCGCGCGCCACTAGATTGGGCAGGGCGAAGGCCTCCGCGACCGGCATGTTCCAGTCCAGGACCGCGATCAGGGCCTTGGTGTTGTAGGCCAGGATCGAGGGACCGCCGGGCGAGCCGAAGGCGCCGACCAACCGCCCCTGCCGGTCCAGCACGATGATGGGCGACATCGACGAGCGCGGCCGCTTGCCCGCCGCCACCGCGTTCGCCGCGGGGCCGCCGTCGGCGCGGGCGGGCGAGAAGGAGAAGTCCGTCAGCTGGTTGTTGAGGAAGAAGCCCGCCGCCATCCGGCCGGAGCCGAAGACGCTTTCGACCGTGGTGGTCATGCTGACCGCGTTTCCGGCCGCGTCGACGATGACCATGTGGCTGGTGCCCGCGGGTTCGTGCGTGGCGTCCGGCCCGGTCAGCGCCCCGCCCGGAGGCGTGCCCGGTTCGGCGGCGCCGGTCAGGCCGGGGGCCAGGGCCGCGCGCGAGGCGACGTAGGCCGGGTCCAGCAGGCCCTGGACCGGCACGCCGACGAAGGCCGGGTCGCCGACGTAGCGGTCGCGGTCGGCGTACATCAGCCGCTGCAGCTGGGCGAAGGCGGTCCAGGCGGCGACGCTGTCGGGGCCGGCGTCGATGTCCGGCGTGCGCTCGGCCATGGCCAGCAGCTGCAGCACCGCCACGCCCGAGGACGGCGGCGGCGGCACGCAGACCACATAGATGCGGTAGGGGCGGCACAGGGCCCCGCGCTCGATCGGCGTGTAGGCGGCGATGTCGGCGGCGGTCAGGGCGCCCGGGCGGGGCGATTGCGCCACCGTGGCGGCGATCTCCTGCGCGATACGGCCTCGGTAGAAGACCTCCGGTCCCTGCGCCGCCAGATCGGCGACGGTGCGGGCGTACTCGGGGTTCTTCAGCGTATCGCCGGCGGCGTAGCGGGAGCCGTCCGCCTTGGTGAAATAGGCGTCGGCCCAACGGGTGCGGGCCTGCCCTCGCGTCAGGGCGATCATGCCGGCGAGGCGCGGGCTGACCGTGAAGCCGTCGCGGGCCAGGCGTTCGGCGTCGCCGAACAGGGCGCTCCACGGCAGGCGGCCGTGTTCCTTCTGGGCCATGGCCAGCATGGCGACCGCGCCGGGCGCGCCGGTCGAGCGACCGCTGAGCACGGCCGACAGGAAGTCGAGCGGCTGGCCGTTCTCGTAGAACAGTTCGGGCGTGGCCGCGGCGGGGGCGGTCTCGCGGCCGTCGTAGCTGGTCACCTCGCCCGTGGCGGCGTCGAACACCATCATGAAGGCGCCGCCGCCCAGGCCGGACGACTGGGGCTCGACCAGACCCAGCACCGCCTGCACGGCCACGGCGGCGTCGACCGCCGAGCCGCCCGCGTTCAGGACCCGCGTGCCCGCCTCGACCGCCAGCGGATTGGCGGCGGCGACGAACGGGCCCTTCGCCTGCGGGGCGACGGGAGCCTGGACCGCCGCCACGGACGCGGGCGCCGGCGCCGAGGCGGCGGGAAGGGGTCCGCCCGTACAGCCCGACAGCGCCATCCCGAGAATGACGGCGGTCGCCGCCAACGCACGGAAGGGACGGATCGGACGATACGGCATGGAGAACTCGGGCTGAGGCGGCGGGGAGACGCCTTAAATCGGAGCGGCACCCTGCCGCTTCAACGCCCCGAACGAAACCCCTGACGCGCCCGCCGTGAAATCGTCCCGGAAAACAGTCGATCCGGGTCTTGCCCCCCCGGCATACGTGGGGTAGAGACCCGCCCTCGCCGTTAGCGGCCGTGCGCACCCGTAGCTCAGCTGGATAGAGCACCAGACTACGAATCTGGGGGTCAGGAGTTCGAATCTCTTCGGGTGCGCCATTCGCTTCTTCTGGATCCGTGATCCGGGCCGAAGCCATCCCTTCCAGACATGACGATCCCGGCCCCGCCTTCACCGGCGCGATTGCCTGTGACTTGAAGACGTCCCGGCGGCGTCCGCCGGGACTCGGGACCCGAGCTACGCGGCGGCGGCGATGAGCGCGTTGTCGATCTCGTCGGCGCGCCGGGCGGCGGGGCGCTGGAGATGGGGCTCGACATAGGCCTCGAAGGCCGGGCGCTTGTCGATCGTCCCGAAGGTCATCCCCCAGGACAGGTGGGAGGCGAGATAGAGGTCGGCTGCGGTGAAGCTGTCGCCGACGACATAGGAGCGGTTCTCGACCGCGCGCTCGATCGCCGCCAGGACGTGCTCCATACAGCCGAAGCCGAGCGAGACCTGCTGTTGGGCCGTCGGTTCCAGATGGACCACCTTGGCGCCCGCGGCCTGTTCGATCGGACCGGCCCCGAAGAACAGCCAGCGATAATAGGGGCCGCGCAGCGGGCTGTGCACGGGCGGAGCCAGGCCCGCCTCGGGGAAGGCGTCGGCCAGATAGGCGCAGATGGCGGCGCATTCGGTGACGACCACCCCGTCGTGGACGATGGCCGGCACCTTGCCCATCGGATTGACGGCCAGATAGTCGGGGCCCTTCAGCTCGCCGGTCTCCCAGCGCAGGATCCTGGCCTCATAGGGTTGGCCGACCTCCTCGAGCATCCAGCGGGTGATGCGGCCGCGCGACATGGGGTTGGTGTAGAAGATGAGGTCGGACATGGGTCGGCTCCAAAGGTGTGCGCCAACAGACCCTGAGCCTGCTGACAGCGGTTTGGCAGCAGCAGCCGTTTTCAGCCAATGATCTGAGGACGTCCTGGCGGCGGTCCATCCCCCGGCCGCTCGTCATGCCCGTTCGTCCCAATCTCTTGTCCCGGCGTTCCATCGTCGACGCTCCGCTTTCCTCTTTCAGGATAGGGACTTGCGAGGACTACGCGGCGTCCGGCATGGTCCGCCGTCGGTGTCGGCGGGGCCCCTTCCACGACCACGCCGGCACGGGGGGCGGGAACAGGATGAGCGCGTATCGGGGCGCTTCCACGACATCGGCCGACTCCGGATCGGTCTCCGGAGCCTGGGTCTTCCTGGATCCCGAGGCTCTCTCCGCGTCGGAAACGCGATCGGAAGACCGCGTCGGCCTGATGATCGACGGACACGGCGATGGGGCGCGGCTTGGGCTGGGCCCGCTGGCGGCCGCGACGGACATCGACGCGCGGCTGGTCCTCGCCACGGACCGCGCCTCCGCGCCGAAGTGGTTGGCGGACCTGAAGCTCCTGCGCCCGGTCACGCCCTCGGCCTTCACCACCCTGATCATCAACCTCGTGGAGGAGCTGGCCGGGCTGGCCGGGAGCGCGCGCGCCGACGACGCCTCCGCGGTAGTGGACTCCATCCTGATGCTGGCGCGAACCGCGCTGGAGCGCCCTCCGGAGCCGGCCGCCCCGGCGGGAATGGCGGGCGATCCGGAAATGCTGGCCGCCGCGCGGCTGATCGAGGACCGGTTGCTGGACCCGGACCTGGACGCCGGCAGCCTGACGCACGCCCTGGGCCTGTCGCGCTCAAGCCTGTACCGGGCGTTTCAATCCGTCGGCGGGGTGAAGGCCTACATCCGGCAAAGGCGGCTTGAGCATGCCCGCGACCTGCTGATGCGGCGGACCGGACCGCGCCCGACCGTGAGCGAGGTGGCCCAGGCCTGCGGCTTCGCCAGTGATTCCCACTTCAGCCGCGCCTTTCGCAAGGCCTTCGGCTCTTCGCCCGGAGCCCGGCGCGAGGCCGACGGATCAGGCGGAGCGTAGCACCTGCGGGGCGAGGTTCGCCCGCGCGCCGAGAGAGCGGCCACGCAGCCAGTTGACCACCATGTCGTGCCGGAAGGCGCAGCGCGGGCCCTCGGCGAGAGCCCGGGTCTCGAGCCGGCGCGCCGCCATCTCGCCCGGCGCATGGCCGAACCGTTCGCGGTACAGGCGGGCGAAATGGGCCGCGCTGGCGAAGCCATGGCGATAGGCGACCTCGGCCACTGTCTGGCGGCGCGGATCCCGACCGCCGAGCGCCGCGCGGGCAAGGTCCAGCCTCATGTCCAGCATGTAACGGCGCAGACCGCCCGGGGCGAAAGCGCGGAACAGGGTCGTGCGCGACACCCCCGCCGCGACGGCGATGTCCTGAACGGTCAACTGAGGGTCCAGCAGCCGCTGGCGCATGCAGCGGGTCGCCCGATGGCGGACCGTGGCGTGGATGGCGGACAGTTGCTCGGGCGTGGCGACGCTGTGACGGCCCACGGCGCGCTCGGCGATGAGCAGGGCGGCCTCGACGGCGGCCGCCCCCTCGTCGTGGCGCAGGCTCGAGGCCGTATCGGCCAGCAGGCACAGATGACTGGCCAGAAGCTTGCCCATCGGGTTGTCGGGTGAGATCGCCAACCCGTGAATCCCGCCGTCGCGCATCCACAGGGGCGCGGCGATGCGAGGGATCATCAGGGTGACCAGATCGATGGCCTCCGCGCGCGATACCGACGGCCGCGAGAGATCGCGGAAATGGATCGACCCGGCCGAGGAGCGGATGTCGGCGCCGTCGGCGTCGCCGACCAGCGGCGCGAACAGGACGAAGATGTTGATGGCGTCCAGCCCGGACGAGCGCACCGTGCCCGCGGTGCGGCGCAGGGTCTGGGGCACCGAATAGCCGCGCGCGATACTGCCGTTGTCGAAGACCGAGCCCATGGTGCGGCTGACGAAGCCGGCGCGGGCGTCAGGATCGACGCCCTCGACATCGTAGATGTCGCGCATGCTCTGGTGATAGCCGTCGAACGCATCCGGGTCGGACTGCGTCGTGACGTCCCACGAATACGAGACGGGGCGGGAGCGATCGTCGACCGGCACAGGAGACTCCAGAGCCCGCCGAGAAAGCCACATTTCCGGTGTCGGATCAACGCACTTCGCCTTTCAGGCGCGTTCGGAGACCCGGTTCGGCGACCGGTGAGTTCGCAGCGGACACGGCCTCCGGTGGACCCGGCGCCGCCGAGGTCGCAGACTGTGCGCCGAATGATCGAATCGCCCCGCTCCGCCGCCTTCGAGGCCTATGAGTTCTTCGCCGGCGGCGGGATGCTCCGCGCCGGATTGGGCGAGCGCTGGCGCTGCACCTTCGCCAACGACATCGACCCGCAGAAGGCCGTCGCCTATCGCGCCAACTGGGGCGGCGAGGAGCTGGCGGTCGGGGACATCGGCGCGGTGACGCCCGCCGACCTGCCGGGGCAGGCCGACCTGATGTGGGGCTCCTTCCCCTGCCAGGACCTGTCGCTGGCGGGCGCGGGGGCCGGGCTGGGCGGGGCGCGTTCGGGGACCTTTCACGCCTTCTGGGACCTGGCCCGGGGATTGGCGCGAGAGGGTCGGGGGCCGAGGATCGTGGCCATCGAGAACGTCTGCGGCGCCCTGACCTCGCGCGGCGGGCGGGACTTCGAGATCCTGTGCCGGACCTGGGACGAGGCGGGCTACGCCGTCGGGGCCCTGGTGATCAACGCCGACCGCTTCGTGCCCCAGTCGCGGCCCCGTCTGTTCGTGATCGGGGTGCGCGGCGACGTGGCCATCGACCCGGCCCTGCTGGCCGGCGGACCGGAAGCGCCCTTCCACCCGGCCAATCTGCGGCGGGCGGTCGAACGGCTGCCCGACGACCTGCGCCGGCGGATGCTGTGGTGGCGGCTGCCCGAGCCGACCGAACCGGTGGCCGGCCTGGCCGCCGTGACCGAGACGGACGGCGCTCACCTGAACTGGCATTCCGAGGCGCAGACGGCGCGGCTGCTGAGCCTGATGTCGCCGCTCAACCGGGCCAAGGTCGAAGCCGCGCGGGCGGCGGGCGGGCGCCAGGTCGGCGCCCTGTACCGACGCACCCGGCGCGACGCCGAGGGCCGCAGGCTGCAGCGGGCCGAGGTGCGCTTCGACATGGCCGGCTGCCTGCGCACGCCGGGCGGCGGCTCCAGCCGCCAGACCCTGCTGGTGATCGAGGCGGGGCGGGTGCGCTCACGGTTGATGACGGCGCGGGAGACCGCCCGACTGATGGGCCTGCCGGACGCCTATCGCCTGCCCGGTTCGTACAGCGCCGCCTGCAAGCTGACCGGCGACGGGGTGGCCGCGCCCGTGGTGCGTCACCTGGCCCGCTGGCTGTTCGAGCCGCTGATCCGCGCGAACGGCGCGGCGCTCGAGGCGGCCTGAGCTCGCCCCCGCTTGCCAAACGCAACGTCTGGCGCATCATGGCGCACAATGAGATCTGGGGAGGTCATCCAATGAAATTCATGCTGATTGCCGCGGTCGCCTTGGCCACGACGGCGACGCCCGTCCTGGCGGAAAACTGGCAACCCTATTCGCGGACCGCGGTGCGCGCCTATCTGACGGACGTGGACAGCATCGTCGCCGTCGACGGGATCACCACGATCCGCTCGGCCTCGGTGCCGATGACCTCGCCGCCAGGCGATCTGAGCCACTCGCAAGAGACCTATCAGTTCGATTGCGCCGGCGGGAAATGGCGGACCGCCGGGGCCAGCGAGTACGAGGCCGACGGAACCCACGAGGACTATCCCGAGGAAGGCGCCGCCTGGGAGCCGCTGCGGCCCAACACCAACCCCGACTTCCTGAAGCAGATCGCCTGCGACGGCTCGCGGTCGAGCTCGGGCTCCTTCCCGACGATCCGGGCCTTCATCGAAGCCGGGCGGCCCTAGTCATCTGAGTGAAGCGAAATCCGAGCCTCGATGGACGATGTCCATCGAGGCCGGTTTCGTTACGCGTCGACGGCGGCGTCCAGCGCGTTTTCCTGGATGAACTCGCGGCGCGGCTCGACCACGTCGCCCATCAGCTTGGCGAAGAGGTCGGAGGCCTCTTCCTCGTGCGCGACGTTGACCTGCAGCAGGGTGCGGGCGTTGACGTCCAGCGTCGTCTCCCACAGCTGCTCGGGGTTCATCTCGCCCAGGCCCTTGTAGCGCTGGATGGCGATGCCCTTCTTGCCCGCGTCCAGAACGGCCTCGAGCAGGTCGAGCGGACCGCGGATGGTCGTGGACTTTTCCTTGCGGCGGTAGACGGCGGGCTTGTCGAACAGCCCTTCGAACGCCGTGGCGCGCTCGGCCAGGCGGCGGGCGTCCAGCGAGCGGATCAGGGCCTCTTCCAGCACGATGCGCTCGGTGACGGCGCGGCGGACGCGTTCGAAGGCCACGGCCCCCTGGGCGCCCGGACCGCCGGTCCACGGACCGTCGCCCTCCTCGGCATAGAGGTTCAGGCGGGCGGCGGCCTTGACCGGATCTCCGCCGGCTTCCGCGAACAGGCCGGCCAGGGCCGACTGTTCGATGGCGAAGGTCGGCGCGCGCTGGCTCAGACGATCGACCCCGGCCTTGAAGGCCTTGGCCTCGCGCACCAGCGCCTGCAGGTCCAGGCCGGTGCGGCGCTCGCCCGAGGGCAGGTCCAGCTCGGCGTCGGAGGAGCCTTCCTCGATGAGGTAGGAGTCCATCTCCGTCTGGTCCTTGAGGTAGCGCGACTGCTTGCCCTTGGAGACTTTGTAGAGCGGCGGCTGGGCGATGTAGACGTGCCCGCGCTCGATCAGCTCGGGCATCTGCCGGTAGAAGAAGGTCAGCAGCAGGGTGCGGATGTGGGCGCCGTCGACGTCGGCGTCCGCCATCAGGATGATCTTGTGGTAGCGCAGCTTGTCGGCGTTGAAGTCGTCGCGGCCGATGCCGGTGCCCAGCGCCAGGATCAGGGTGCCGATCAGTTCCGACGACAGCATGCGGTCGAAGCGCGCGCGCTCGACGTTCAGGATCTTGCCGCGCAGGGGCAGGACGGCCTGGTTCTCGCGGTTGCGGGCCTGTTTGGCCGAGCCGCCGGCGGAGTCGCCCTCGACGATGAACAGTTCGGACTTGGCCGGATCGCGTTCCTGACAGTCGGCCAGCTTGCCGGGCAGGGAGCTGATCTCCATCGCGGTCTTGCGGCGGGTCAGGTCGCGCGCCTTGCGGGCGGCCTCACGGGCGGCGGCGGCCTCGATGATCTTGCCGACGACCAGCTTGGCCTCGACCGGGTGTTCCTCGAACCAGGTGGCCAGGCCTTCCTGGCACAGGCCCTCGACGGCCGGGCGGACTTCGGACGAGACCAGCTTGTCCTTGGTCTGGGAGCTGAATTTGGGATCCGGCACCTTGACCGAGAGGACGCAGGTCAGGCCTTCGCGGGCGTCCTCGCCCGAGACCGAGACCTTCTCCTTCTTGGCCGCGCCGGCGGCCTCGATATAGCCGCCCATGACGCGGGTCAGGGCCGCGCGGAAGGCCGACAGGTGGGTGCCCCCATCCCGCTGGGGGATGTTGTTGGTGAAGCACAGCATGGTCTCGTGGTAGCTGTCGTTCCACCAGAGGGCGAGGTCGAGCTCGATCCCCTCCTTCTTGCCGCGGATGACGATGACGTCCTTGAGGATGGGCGACTTGGACTTGTCCAGGTGGCGCACGAAGGCCTCGACGCCGCCCTCGTAGTGCAGGATTTCCTCGAACTTCTCGGCATGGCGGTCGTCGCGCAGCTTGATGACGACGCCCGAGTTCAGGAAGGCCAGCTCGCGCAGGCGGTGCTCCAGCGTCTTCAGGTCGAAGTCGATGTGCGAGAAGGTGGTCAGCGACGGGAAGAAGGTGACCTGGGTGCCGGTCAGAAGCTCCCCGGCCTTGGCGCCCTCGGTGCGGATCGGGGCGTCGCCGGTGACCTTCAGGCTCTCGGCGGTGTCGCCGCGCTCGAAGCGCATCTCGTGCCGCTTGCCTTCGCGGAAGATGACCAGCTTGAGCCAGTCGGACAGGGCGTTGACGACCGAGACGCCGACGCCGTGCAGACCGCCCGAGACCTTGTAGGAGTTCTGGTCGAACTTACCGCCCGCGTGCAGCTGGGTCATGATGACCTCGGCCGCCGAGACGCCTTCCTCGGCGTGGATGGCGGTGGGGATGCCGCGGCCGTTGTCGGTGACGGTGACCGAGCCGTCGGCGTTCAGGATCACCTCGACCAGGTCGGCGTGGCCGGCCAGGGCCTCGTCGATGGCGTTGTCGACCACCTCATAGACCATGTGGTGCAGGCCGGAGCCGTCGTCGGTGTCGCCGATATACATGCCGGGGCGTTTGCGCACGGCGTCCAGGCCCTTGAGAACCTTGATGGAGTCAGCGCCGTATTCGGCCGGGGCGACAGCGTCGTCGGGGGTCTGATCGGTCATTCAATCGGTCGGTAAAGCGGCCCGGCGAAGGGCCCGGAAGGCGGCGCGAATCCGATCCGCGCCGAAGCAGTCAGAATATAGGAAATTTCCACGGGAATGCGAGGTTTTAAGGGCGTTTCCGGTGGGCGGATGCGCCCCCTTCGGACCGGCGCCGGGACCCCGCGCCGGCGCATCGGATCGCCGGGCGTTCGGGACGTGAGAACGCGTTTCCAAAGTCGGCCAAAACATAAACTACGATATCTCCGAAGGACGCGATGCCCGGAGTCTAGCCGCGCCTCTTCCCAAGGCGGGCTCTGGTCAGTGAACGGAACATTTTCGGTTAAAGAACAGAAGCTTGTGCGGCACGGATGTGCGCGCTCAGGATCAACCGCCGCCTATTCCCGGAGGATGATCAGGCGAAGCCGCCGTCCGCCACCCGCACGAACTGGGCGCGCCCCTGAAGCGGGGCGAACAGATCGGCCTCGGTACCGGTCATGAAGGCCTGCAGGCCCAGCGCCTCGATCTCGTCGAACAGGGCGGCGCGGCGAGCCGTGTCGAGGTGGGCCGGAGCCTCGTCCAGGAGCAGGACGGGGGCGGCGGCCTGACCCGACAGGCGGGTGATCTGGGCCAGGATCAGGTTGAGGACCAGCGCCTTCTGCTCGCCCGAGGAGCCCTCGGCGGCGGGGCGGTTCTTCTCGCGGTGCAGGGCGGTCAGGTCGGAGCGGTGCGGGCCGAACAGGGAGCGTCCGGCGGCGGCGTCGCGTGGGCGGGAGCGGGCCATGCCGTCGCGGATGGAGGCGGCGATGGCGTCGGCGTCGGCGCCCGAGGCGGCCAGGGCCTCAGCCTCGCCGGTGAGGCCGAGATCGGCCTGGGGGAAGAGGCGGTCGCCGCGCGTGTCGATGGCGGCCTGGAGCGTGGTCAGGGCGGCGGCGCGAGCCATGGCGGCGGCGGCCCCGGCCTCGCCCAGCCGGATCTCCAGCGCATCGAGCCACAAGGGATCGGCGGGCCGCCCTTCCGCGCCGTCGGTCAGCAGGCGCAGCCGCTCGCGCAGGGCCTTCTCATAGCCGGAAACGGCGGCGGCGTGATCGGGATTGGCGGCGAAGACCAGCCGGTCGAAGAATTTCAGCCGTTCGGCCCGGGCGTCGGAGAACAGCCTGTCCTGCTCGGGCGTGGCCCAGACGGGACGCAGGTAGTCCAGCAGGCGGCCGGGCTGGGCCGTCTCGCCGTCGATGCGGACGATGCGGCGGGCGGCGCCGGGCGCCTGCACGCCGGTGCCCAGCTTCGTCTCGTCCCCGTCGCCGGTGAGGACGGCGGCGACGGCCCAGGCGCGGCCGGTCGCCTCCCCCGGCTCGCGGCGGCCCATCTCGGGCGCGGAGGCTCCGCGCAGGCCCTTGCCGGGGGTGAACAGGCTGAGCGCCTCAAGCAGGTTGGTCTTGCCCGCCCCGTTCGGCCCATGCAGCACCACCGCCCCCGCCGCGATGGGCAGGGTCGCGCTCGCATAGGAGCGGAAGTCGGTGAGGGTGAGGGAGGTGATCACGAGTAGAAGACCCGCCATTCCTCAAGAAGGTCGACCAAACGAAACGGGGATCCGCGCCAGCCACCACCGAGATTGCCCGAGCGCCAGGAAATACGCCACGACGCCGGGAAGGTCTCGGTTGAAGCCTCTACACGCCGTCCGATGAAACTGATCACATATCCATAACGGCTCGATATGACATGGAAGCGGTCCACATCGCGCCATTCCACGAAGAGGGAAGAGCCGACGAGCCGCGAGTACCTCAGGCCATCACGAGTGAGTTCGAGACGCTTGGGCCGAACCGCTCGAAAGACGCAAACCGCGGTCACGCAGCTGCACAGCATGAATATCAAGAAGCCGAGCCAGCTTCGCGGATAGACGGCCGCCGCAATGGATATCGGCAGGGCGAACGCCGCCCCGAGTCCGTATTCCCATCGTGAACTCAGGATCACATGGTGCGCTCGCGACCCGCCAGGCCGTGCGGTCACACCCGCAGCGGCATCAGCACATACTGGACGCCCGGATCGCCCGGATCGAGCACCAGCGTCGGCGAGGCCGGGTCGGCGAATTTGAAGTGGGCGGTCTCGCCGGTGATCTGGCCGGCGACGTCCAGCAGGTAGCGGGCGTTGAAGCCGATCTCGAAGGGCTCTTCGGAGTAGCCGATCTCGACCTCCTCGACGCCCTGGCCGGCTTCCATGTTGCGCACGGTCAGGGTGACGCGGTCCAGCTCGAAGGCCAGCTTCACCGAGCGGCTCTTCTCGGCCGAGATGGTGGCGACGCGGTCGACGGCCGAGGCGAAGACGGCGTTGTCGATGTCGGCCTGCTTGTCGTTGCCCTTGGGGATGACGCGCATGTAGTCGGGGAAGGCGCCGTCGATGACCTTGGAGGTCAGGGAGGCCTGGCCGAACTCGAAGCGGATCTTCTGCGGGCTGACCTGGACCTCGACCATGCCCGAGCCGTCGTCGAGCAGGCGACGGACCTGGTCGATGGTCTTGCGCGGGACGATGACGCCCGGACCGCCGGCGGCGCCCTCGGGGGCCGGGGTCTCGGCCAGGGCCAGGCGGTGGCCGTCGGTGGCCACGGCGCGCAGCAGCGGAATGCCGCCCTCGGCCACGGTGTGGAGATACAGGCCGTTCAGATAGTAGCGGGTCTCTTCGGTCGAGACGGCGAAGCGGGTCTTGTCGATCAGCCGGGCCAGGTCTTCCTTGGACAGGGCGTAGCGCGAGCCCGAGGTCTCGGTCGACATGACCGGGAAGTCGCCGGCCGGCAGGACCGGCAGGTTGAATTTGGACCGGCCGGCCTGGACCACCAGACGGGGGTCGTCGCCGGAATAGGACAGGGACACCTCGGCGCCGTCCGGCAGCTTGCGGACGATTTCGTACAGGGTGTGGGCCGGGGCGGTGATCTGGCCTTCGACGTTCACCGTCGCCTCGGCCTCATCGACCATCTCCATGTCCAGGTCCGTGGCCGCGAAGGCCAGCTTGTCCCGGCCCGCGCTGAGCAGGACGTTGGACAGGATCGGAATGGTGTTGCGGCGCTCGACGACGCTCTGGACGTGGCCGAGGGCCTTCAGGAGCGCGGATCGTTCGATGGTCAGCTGCATGTCGTCTCGCCCGGGGTGCGGCGACTCAAAGCGTCACCGCGAATAGAGGGCCTTGGACACTAGCGGATTGGCGGGGCGGAGCAAGGAAGGGGCGAGGGGTTAGGGGTTAGGGGCTAGGGAAGACGCCCCAGCCACTGTGGAAAACCCTAATCCCCAGTCCCTAATCCCTATCCCCTGAGCTTGCGGGTCAGGGCCTCGACGTCGCGGGCGATCTGCTCGTCCTGGGCGATCAGTTCCTCGATCTTGCGCACGCCGTGCAGGACCGTGGTGTGGTCGCGCCCGCCGAACCGGCGACCGATGTCCGGATAGGACCGGGTCGTGTGCTGCTTGCACAGCCACATGGCGATCTGGCGCGGCCGCGCGACGGAACGCGTGCGGCGCTCCGACAGCAGGTCGGCCTGCTTGAGGGTGAAATGCTCGGCGACGGTCTTCTGGATCTCGTCGACGGTGATGCGGCGCTCGGGGCCGCCGCGCAGGGCCGAGCCGAGCAGGCTCTGGGCCTCGTCCACGGTCAGGGCCGACAGGCGGGTGGCGGCGACGGCGGCCAGGGTGTTCACCGCGCCTTCCAGCTCGCGCATCGAGCCGGGGGTGCGGTCGACCAGGTGCTCCAGCACGTCGGGGCGGACCTCGCCCGAGACGACGCCGAGCCTGGCCAGGGCCTCGATACGGTTGCGGGCCACGGCCAGCTTGAGCGTGCGGTCGGCGGGCTCGACCGGGCAGGTCAGGCCCGAGGCGAGGTGGCTGCGCAGGCGTGGCTCGATCTCGGTCAGGGCCATCGGCGGCTTGTCGGCCGACAGGATGATGCGCTTGCCGTCCTCGATCAGGGCGGTGAGCGTCGAGAGCAGCTCTTCCTGGGTCGAGGTCTTGCCGCCGACGAACTGGACGTCGTCGATCAGCAGCATGTCGGCGCTGCGCAGGCTGTCCTTGAAGGCCGCGGTCGAGCGGTCCTGCATGGCGCGCACGAAGGTCGACAGGAAGCGCTCGGCGGTCAGGTAGACGACCTTGGCGTCCGGGCGCAGGCGCTGGGCCTCCCAGGCGACAGCGTTCAGCAGGTGGGTCTTGCCGTAGCCGTAGGGGCCGCAGAAGAAGATCGGGTTGAAGTGGCCGTCGGCCCAGGCGGCGGCCTGGCGGGCGATGGCCAGGGCGAAGGCGTTGCCCTGCCCTTCCACGAAGCTGTCGAAGGTCAGGCGGTCCTGCAGGCCGGCGGCGCGCACGGCGCGGGCGCCGTCGGCGACCGGGGCGACCGTGGCCAGGGGCATGGAGGCGTGGGGCATGGCCACCACATTGCCCGAGATCGCCGAGGCGGCGCGGCCGGCGGCGACCTGCGAGGCCGGGGCGACCGACCCCATCTCGGCGCGGCAGCGCACGTCGAGGCGGCGGCTCAGGCCGTCCAGGCCCAGCCACAGCTCGTTCATGCGGCGCAGGGCGTTCTTGCGCACCCAGTCACGGGCATAGGCGGTCGGCGTGACGAGGATCAGCTGGCCAGCGCCGTCCACGCGCACAGCCGACGGCGCGATGTAGGAACTGAACGCCCCCTCGCCGATCTCGCCGCGCAGCCGACCGGCTGCCTCGGTCCAGATATGATCCGGATCCGTCATCCCCGCCATCCTCGCGCTCCCCATCATCGGTCAGCCACCCGCCGCAAAAATCCATCACCGTGACACCCTTCAGAGCCGGCTGGCGCAGGGACGACTTCTCCTGCCCGGTGCGGCGCAACCGCCGCCCGGATTGGGGTCGTTCTCTCGATCAGACGGCTCACGCCGGAGCGAAACGGGGTTCCGCGCCGTCTTCATCCGTGTGGGGATGGAAGTGCGTCAGCCCCTTGAACTTACGCTCGGCGAAGGGTGGGTCAACGCTGATTCGCGACTCAAAATGCAGTTAAAATTGTTGACTCCGCTAAAGCGCGTCGCGGCCTTGGGAAATCCTGATTTCGCCACAGACGCGAGCGCGAATTCGCGTGACAGCGGTTACCGCGACACGTGCAAACGGCGAGGGAGCGTGTGCGCCCTCGCCGTTGAATTCGCTGCTATTTACCATGACAGGCCTATGAAAGGCCGTCCGGAGCCCGAAAAATCAGGCGGCCGACATCTTCTTCAGTTGGGCGGCCAGACGCGACACCTTGCGCGAGCCCGTGTTCTTGTGAACCACGCCCTTGGAGACGGCGCGCATCAGCTCCGATTGAGCCTCCACGAAGGCGCCCTTGGCGGCGGTGGCGTCGCCACCGGTGACGGCTTCCTGGAACTTGCGCAGGAAGGTGCGGACGCGCGTGCGGCGCGCCTTGTTCACTTCGGTGCGAGCGGCGATCTTACGGATCGCTTTCTTGGCGCCGGGGTTGTTGGCCATCAGTCAAACCTTCGAACGGAAAACGCCGCGGAGCACACGTCCACGGCGCGGAAATCTCAAGAGCGCGCGGCTATAGCGGAAAGGGCCTCGCCCGGCAAGCGGGAGTCTGACTCGTTCTGCGAGAGACCTGTCGGGCCGCCGGGCAGGCCCCGGCTCCATACAGGAGGGACCGGCGCCTGCAAAGGCGACAGTTGACGTCTGTTGGTTACAATTGTAGCGCTATGGCGACCAACGTAACCACGAGGCCGCCATGACCGAACCGACCGTACCCACGGACGCCGAACTGGATGTGTTGAAGGCCTTCTGGCGCGACGGGGCCCTGAGCTCGCGGGAAGTCCAGACGCGCATCGCCGATGGACTGGGCTGGACCTCATCGACCACCCGCACGGTGCTGGAGCGGATGCGGGCCAAGGGCCTGCTGGCGCGGCGCGAGGTGC
The DNA here is from genome assembly GCF_058807475.1 of Brevundimonas sp. GW821-FHT12C05. Lineage (NCBI taxonomy): Bacteria > Pseudomonadati > Pseudomonadota > Alphaproteobacteria > Caulobacterales > Caulobacteraceae > Brevundimonas > Brevundimonas sp. GW821-FHT12C05. Next base: position 115,219 of record NZ_JBXAQS010000004.1, on the reverse strand, counting down.
ACGGCGTCGCCGTCTATGAGGCGACCCAGCCGAAGGTGGCCGTGATCAGCGGGATGATGAAGCGGCTGTCCGCCCTGCTGGAGATCGACGGCCCGCTGCCCGCCGCGGCCTTCTCGGGCAGCCAGCTTCTGGACGCCGACGACATCGCCGCGCTGGAGCAGGCGCTGGCGGACGACGCCCGCAAGACCGACGGGGAGACGCAATAGTGGGCGCGCCCGAGCTTCTGGCCCTGTCGCTGGGCCTGTCCGTCGCCGTGGCGGCGCTGGGCCTGGCGGGCGGGACGATCATCGAACGGCTGAGCGCCGATCCCGGCCTGAGGGACAGGGCGTGGGGCGCGGCCCTGCTGCTGCCCGTCCTGCCTCCGGTCGCGACGGCGCTTCTGCTGATCACGCCGGCGCCCGTGCGCGAGGTGATGATCGCGCCGACGGCGGCGATCACCGTCGCAGCCCCGACCGCCGTGGCGGCCGCGCCGGCGCCGCTGTCCGGGCCGGAACTCGACGGAACCCTGATCGCCGCCGTCGTGATCGCCATGGCGGTCCTGCTGGCCGTTCTGCGGATCGCGGCCCTGATGCGGCGCGCGCGGCGGCTGTCCCTTCTGATCCGCGCGGGCGAGACGCCGGACGCCGGAACGATGGAGACGGTCCGCGACGCGGCCCGCAGGCTGGGGATCGCCCCGCCCCCGGTGGTGATCAGCGCGGCCGCGCCCGAAGCCCTGTTGGCCGGCCTGCGCCCGGCGCGGCTGGTGCTGCCCCGGAGCTTCACCGCAGACGACGCCGGCGTGGCCCGCGCCGTGATCGCGCATGAACTGGCCCATCTGAAGCGGGGCGACCACCGCGCCCTGTGGGTCGAGGAACTGGTGCTGGCGGTGCTGGCGGCCAATCCCCTGATGCCCCTGCTGCGCCTCCGCCGGGCCGCCGCCCGGGAAGAGGCCTGCGACGCCATCGCCCTGGCCAACGCCGGGCCGGAGGCGCGCCGGGCCTACGCCCAGACCCTGATCGAGGCCCTGCGGAACCGCGCCGGTCCGCAGACGCCCGCCCTCACTTTCACCGGCGCCGGAAGGACCACCGCCATGCATCGCCTGAAAGCCGTCCTGACCCCCGCCGCGCCCGCCGGCCGCCGCGCGCGACTGATCACCGCCGCCGCCGGGATCGTCCTGCTGGCCGCAACCGGCACCACGACCGCCGCCCTGGCCGGACAGCGGGAAGCCGAGGTCCGCCTCGTCGCGCGTATCGACCGGACCGACGCCGGCCTGAACATCGCGCCGAAGCAGGAGAGCGCCGCCCAGCCCCCGCGAACGGCCCGCCCGCTGTCGCCCGACCAGCAGGCCCGCTATCGCGGCCTGTCGGCGCAAGGCTATCGCCAGGTCTGCGCCTCGACCGATCCGCTTGATGACGGCTTCTGCGCGGGCGTCATGTTCGCCCAGATCGACAAGGCCGGAGTCTGCCCGTCCGCCGAGGCGACGACGTCCGGCGCGGATCGGGGCGCGGCGCTGGCCGCCTATGTCGAGGGCGGACGGCGGGTCATGCGCCGACTGGCGCCGCGCTTCGACGAGGGCGCCTACGGCTATGCCGAGCGGGCGATGGCCGAAGCCTTCCCGTGCGACGCCCGCCCCAGCCCAGTCGCGGCGGCCAGCCCGGTAGTGACCTTGATGCCGGTCGAGATTGAGGGGATCGCGTCGACACTGGCGTCGGATGAACAGCTTCGCGTGGCCCTGATCGGGGACGGCTTCGGGGTGATCGCCGAGACCGTGGCGACCGGCTCATCGGACGGCGTGCGTATTCCGCTGACGCGCGCGGAGTTCCCGGGCATCGGCGAAGGCGTCCGCACCTATCGGCTGGTCGCCGACGTCCATGGCCCGGACGGCGCGATCCGCCGCTCATCCGTGCCCGCGCTGATCCGGCTGGCCCCGGGTTCGCAGGGGACCGCGCGGAATCTGAGGCCGACAGTGGTCTTCACCGAGCGACAGGCGCCGGACGTCAGCGTCCCGTAAAGTTCGGCTTCCGCTTCTCGACGAAGGCCGCCATGCCTTCCTTCTGGTCCTCGAAGGCGAAGAGGGAGTGGAACAGGCGGCGTTCGAACTGGACGCCCTGGGTCAGGGTCGTCTCCAGCGCGGCGTTGACCATCTCCTTGTTGGCCATGACGGCCAGCGGGCTTTGCGAGGCGATCCTGGCGGCGATCTTGCGGGCCTCGTCCAGCAGGGTCTCGTGCGGGAAGACGCGGGAGGCCAGACCGGCGCGCTCGGCCTCGGCGGCGTCCATCATGCGGGCGGTCAGGACCATGTCCATCGCCTTGGACTTGCCGACCAGGCGGGTCAGGCGCTGGGAGCCGCCGATGCCGGGAGCGACGCCGAGATTGATCTCGGGCTGGCCGAACTTGGCCTTCTCGGACGCGACGATGAAGTCGCACAACATGGCCAGCTCGCAGCCGCCGCCCAGGGCGAAGCCGTTGACCGCGGCGATGATCGGCTTGCGGAAGCGGGTGATGCGGTCGTGGCCGAGGGCGAAATAGTTGCCCGTGTACATCTGGGCGTAGGACTGGTCCGCCATCTCCTTGATGTCGGCGCCGGCGGCGAAGGCCTTGTCGCCCGAACCGGTCAGGATCAGGCAGCGGACGCTGTCGTCGTGCTCGACGCTGTCGAGGAAGCCGGCGAGGTCCTTGAACAGGGCCGAGTTCAGGGCGTTCAGCGCCTCGGGCCGGTTCAGGGTGACCACCGCATAGCCGTCGGCGTGACGCTCGATGAGGATGTTGGCGTAGGCGTCGGCCATGGGGAGCTCCCGGAGCGGCGAGTGGCGAGTGGCGAGTGGCGAGTGGCGAGTGATTAATGGGTCGGGGCGGCTACGCACAAGCCTGAGGCTGGGGACGACCGGAAACCTACACCCTCACCACTCGCTACTCGCCACTCGCCACGCTTCATGCCTCACCCCTCCCACTGGAACACCTCGGTGATCTCCACGCCGAAGACGGCGGCGATGCGGAAGGCGGCTTCGAGGCTGGGCGAGTATTTGCCCTGCTCCATGGCGACGATGGTCTGGCGGGTCATGCCGATCTTTTCGGCCAGGGCGGCCTGGGTCATCTCTCCGGCGTGGAAGCGCAGTTCGCGGATGCGGTTCCGGATCGGCGGCGGCCCCTTCACGCGGCGGTCCGGCGATGGAGGATGACGACGACCACGGACTTCACCGCCTCGGCCAGGACGATCGCCAGGATCAGCCCCTGGGCCATCATCAGGGTCGCGTCACCACGAGGCGCCCACGACAGGCCGCCGATATCGAGCCCGAGGAAGACGGGGGCGGCCAGGGCCACGCCCAGCACCAGGAGGGTCAGGACGGCGTAGCCGGCGGTCGTCGCCCGCCCGTCGATCTGGATCTCGCGCTCATCCGAAAGAACCCGGCCCGCAGGCGGCGTCAGCCAAGCCGCCAGCCCCATCAGGACCCCCTGAACCAGAAGGTTGGCGATGAGGCATTCCACGAACAGGGCCACCGGCCATTCGCCCGGCGCGTCGGCCAGCCGGCTCCAGACCGTGAAGAAGTAGAATCCCCAGATGAGGACGCCGGCGCCCAGGCTGATCCAGGCCGCTTTTTCCCGAAACGACATCAGCGCAGTCTCCGCAACAGTGTGAGGGTAAGGCCGGCGCGGATCATCTCCGCCACGATGACGCCGGCCAGTAGGATGTTGGCCAGAACGACCCAGGCATTGCCCTGGGTGATGTCGAAGCCGCGCTCGGCGCCGAAGGCGGGCTGGAGCCAGCTGACGAACCAGGCCGCGCAGGACAGCAGGACCACCAGGGTGATCAGGACCATCAGGGCGACGTGGCTGGCCTTGAGCGCGGCGAGGATTTCACGCTCGTCCTTCGCCTCGCGCTCGGCCTTGCGGGTGGTCCAGGTCGCGACGGCGGTGAGGGCGATCTCGATGACCACGACGATGACCAGGCAGGCGACGAACAGGCCGCCCATATCCGCGGCGAGGCCCGGCCGCCCCAGGGCGCCGTCCATGATCCGCTGGATCAGACGCCAGTAGTAGAAGCCCCAGACGCCCAGTGTGGCGACGATGCTGATCCACAGATGCTTCTCTCGAAACGACATGGGCTCTCCTCGCCGCGACGGGCGGCGAGGACGATGTCGCATGACATCGACATGATGTCCAATATTTTTTACATCAAGTCCAGTTTGGCTGACACCGGCACGGTCGCGCGTCTTCAAGCCGGGCGACGCATGACATAGGAGTCTGACGGATCATCGATCGGGACGCGCCGGATGCACGCAGTCGAGACCTTCGAGCTTGTGCTCACGCTTCTGGCTCTGGTCCTGACGCTGCACTGGCTGGCGCTCAAGCTTCGGTTCCCGCCCGCCAGCGTGCTCCTGGTCGGGGGCGGGGTGCTGGCCTTCGTCCCGGGCCTGCCGTCCTTCGCGCTCGACCCGGAACTGGCCCTCGTTCTCTTCCTGCCGCCCATGCTGATCGGCGGCGCCTTCTACACGCCGCTGGTCCGCTTCCGGCGGCAGTTGCCCGGCATCCTGTCGCTGGCGGTGGGGGCGGTCGTCTTCACCACCCTGGCCGTCGGGGTGGTGACCCACTGGCTGATGCCGCAGCTGCCGTGGGCCGCCTGTTTCGCCCTGGGGGCCATCGTCTCGCCGCCCGACGCCGTGTCGGCAGGCGCGGTGCTCAAGGGGGTCAAGCTGCCGCGCCGGCTGACCACCTTGCTGGAAGGCGAGAGCCTGCTGAACGACGCGACGGGCCTGATCCTGTTCCGCTTCGCCGTGGCCGCGACCCTGACCGGCGCCTTCGACGCCGGCGCCGCGGTGCGCGATTTCGCTCTCCTGGCCCTGGGCGGCGCCCTGGTCGGCGCGGCGGTCGGCGTGGCCTGGGTCTTCCTGGCCAAACACCTGAAGGACCGGATGCTGACCATCCTGACGATCGTCCTTCTGTCCTGGGTCGCCTACCTCGCGGCCGAAGCCGTTCACGTGTCGGGCGTCATCGCCGTGGTCGTCGCCGGACTGGTCCAGAGCTGGCACCAGCACACCGTGGTCCCCGCCCCCGTGCGCCTGCAGGCCCGCAGCACGAACGAGACCATCAACTTCGTGCTCGAGGCCCTGGTCTTCATCCTGATCGGCTTCTCGCTGCGCGGCGTCATCGATCGGGCCGGCGGGGTCGAGGCGCTGGGGCCGATGGCGCTGGTGGTCCTGGCCGTCGTGGTCACGGTGACGGCGGCGCGGTTCGTCTGGATCATCGGGTCCGACAGCCTGGCGGCCGTGGCGCGCCGGGCGGGGTTCGACCGCGTGGCCCCGCTGGGATGGCGCCAGAGCGTGACCCTGGGCTGGGCCGGGATGCGCGGCGTCGTGACCCTGGCGATCGCCCTGACCCTGCCGCTCGACATGCCGGGTCGGGACCTGATGCTGGTCACCGCATTCGCGGTCATCTTCGCCACCGTCATCGTCCAGGGCTCCAGCCTCGGCTGGCTGATCCGCCGGATCCGGTCGGTCGATGTGGAGCCGCCGGCGGCCGTGCCCATGGCGGGCGCCGAGGTCGCGATCACGCGCGCCAGGGCGGCCGTCGTCGAGCAGATGGCCCATGGTCCCGACGGCGAGGTCCTGCATCCGGTGATGCTCGAGGTCTCGCGCAGACGGCTGGAGTTCATGGAGCGCTACGCCGCCGACGCCGAGACGGTGATGGAGGATCTGCAGTCCTCGTTCGACATGATGCTGGAGGCCCACGCGGCCGGACGCGCCGAGTTGATCCGGCTGCATCGCACGGGGCAGATCGAGGATGAGGTGCTGCACAATCTCGAACGCGACCTCGACGTCGAGGAAATGGGCATCATCTTCCAGCGCGACGACTAGGGGCGAAGGGTCACAGCCCGACCATCTCGCCCAGCTTCAGCACCGTGTTCCAGTTGCGACCCGTGCCCATGCCGAGCATGCGGGGCGTCGCCTTCTTGAAGATGGCGGACTCGCCCTGGCCGTTGGGGAACCAGAAATAGAGGACATCCTCCACGGCCTCGACCGCCTCGCCGCCCGCGGCCAGGTCGCGGCAGGCCTCCACGGCGCCGGGCTTGATCCCGTCCTTCATGACCATGGCGACGACCTTGGCGGGATGGGCGGCGGCTTCCTTGGGGAAGGGGTTGGCGGCGATCAGGGCCGACCACTGTTCGGGCGTGCGGGCCATGGCGGCGACCTTCAGGCCGAAGGTCTTTTCCATGGCGGTCTCGATATCGGCCTCCAGGGCGGCGGCCGCCTTGCCGCTCTCGACCACGAGGTTGCCGCTGGCCTGGAGGGTGCGAGGGTTCTTCAACCCCATGGCCAGCGCCATCGCGCGCTGCTCGCCTACGGGCGCGCGGACGCCGCCGGTGTTCATGCCCCGGAACAGGATGATGCGGTGGGTCATGTCGCGGCCTCCATCTGGTCGAGCACGGCGGTGATCTTCATCACGGTGTTCCAGTTGCGATTGGTGCCGACCGCGCCGAGGGCCTTCAGGCCGAAGCCGGCCGGCAGTCTGGACGCGTTCGGATCCTCGCCGCCGAACCACATGTAGATGTCGCCGGACCGGGTGCGTTCCACCTGTTCATCGGCCGAAGCGCGGCGGCGCAGCTGGTCGAGGCCCGCATCGGGAAGCGGCTCGCGCATGGCCCAGACCAGAACGCGGGCGGGCGCGGCGGTCGTCTTCTCCGGAAAGGGATTGGCCGCCAGCAAGGCGCGCCATTCCTCGACGGTCTTGACCACCATCTCGGTCGGGCGGCCATAGACCCCGGCGCACGCGGCCTCGAGCTCGCGCTGCAGGGTCGCCGGCGCCTTGCGCGAGCGGAACAGGAGATTGCCGGTGGCGCCGACCGAGCGGACATCCGCGCCGCCCACGGTCTCGGCCAGCCCCCTGGCCTCCTCGCCCTTCACGCGTCGGCCGTTGATCAGGATGCTGCGCATCAGGGCGATACGGATCGGCATGGTCAGCGCTTCTGGCAGCTCGGGCAGTAGAAGGTGGACCGCCCGGCCTGGACGATGCGCTTGACGACGCCCGTGCAGCCGTCTCCGCGGCAGGGCTCGCCCTCGCGGCCATAGACGTCGAAGCGGTGCTGGAAATAGCCCTGCCCGCCCTCGGCGTTGGCGAAGTCGCGCAGGGTCGAACCGCCGGCTTCGATGGCGTCGTTGAGGACGTCGCGGATGACGGCGGCGAGGGTTTCGAGGCGGGGCTTGGAGACCGTTCCGGCGGCGACCAGGGGCGAGATGCGGGCGCGGTACAGGGCCTCGCAGACGTAGATGTTGCCCAGGCCGGCGACGATCTTCTGGTCGAGCAGGCTGACCTTGATGTTCTGCTTCTTGCCCTCGAAGGCCTCGGCGAGATGGGCGCCGGAGAAGGCGTTGCCGAGCGGCTCGGGGCCCATGCCCGCGAACCAGGGATGGGCCTCGACCTGGTCGGTGGGGATCAGTCCCATGAAGCCGAAGCGGCGGGAATCGGCGAAACCGATGCGATGGGTCGCGGCGCCCTTGGTGGCGCAGAAGCTCATGTGTTCGTGCTTGCCGGCGATGGGGGCCGGCTCCTCGAACTCGCCCAGTTGGCGGCCGTCGAGGGTGAAGCGGCCGGTCATGCCCAGGTGGGTGACCCAGGTCTCGCCGGTCGACAGCCGCATCAGCAGATATTTGGCCCGGCGGTCGATGCGCTCGACGGTCGCGCCGTCCAGCCGATCAGGGAAGCGTTCGGGGAAGGGAAAACGCAGATCGGGACGATTCTGGCGGACGCGGGACAGGCGCGCGCCTTCCAGCACCGGCTGAAGGCCTCGGCGGACGGTTTCGACCTCGGGAAGTTCGGGCATGGGGAGGGCCGGGCTCGCCGCCTACTGCTTGTAGACCGAATGACAGCTCTGGCAGCCGCTCCGGACGGCGGTCCACTGGGCGGAGAAGGCGGCGGCGTCCTCGCCCTGGCTCAGTTCGGCGAGGCGGTCGGCGGCGGCGGCGAACTCAGCCGCCTTGGCGTCGAAGCCGGGGCGATCGGTCCAGACCGCCGGCTGCGCCCCGGTCTCCAGCGAGGCCGGGTCGGTGCCTTCGGGGAAAAGCTGCGGCAGGGTATGGGCCCAGCGCGCGAGCGAGCGGGCGGCGTTGCGCTGGGTCGAGGGCGCCTGGCCCGCGTCGATGGCCGCCTTCATGCCGCCGACCACCGAGCCGGACAGGGCCATGCCCGCCTGCCGCGCCTTGACCAGCACCTCGGGGGAGCCCTGGGCGTTGGCGGCGCCGCCAATGCAGAGCAGGCCGATCACGGCGGCTGTCAGTGTCTTTCGCATGGGGTCCTTTTCCCGTTTCGCGGACGGTCAGCCCGCGACCGGCGACTGTCAATCGCGCACGCCCTCTCGACGACCGTGACGTTTCCGGCTTAGTTCCGCGCAACACGAGAAGAGGGCCGCAATGACGGACGCCACCAACACGCCTGCCGCAACCGGCGGCAAGCGCATAGAATTGACCATTCGGGCCGTGATCCTGGGCTGTCTGCTGGCCGTGGTCTTCACCGCGGCCAACACCTACCTGGGCCTGAAGGTCGGACTGACCTTCGCCTCCGCCATTCCGGCGGCGGTGATTTCCATGGCGATCCTGCGGGCGTTCCGCACCTCGACCATCTGGGAGAACATGACCGTCCAGACCGTGGCTTCGGTCGGCGGGGCCATGAGCTCGATCATCTTCGTCCTGCCCGGCCTGGTCATGGTCGGCTGGTGGCTGGAGTTCCCGTTCTGGGAGTCGGTGGCGATCTGTATTTTCGGCGGCGTGTTGGGCGTGACCTTCTCGATCCCGCTGCGTCGGGCCCTGGTGGTCGAAGCCGGCCTGCCCTACCCCGAGGGCGTGGCGGCGGCGGAAGTGCTGACCGTCGGGTCGCGCGGCGCCGAGCAGACCGAAAGCGCTGTGCGCGAGAACGCGGCGGGCCTGTGGGTCGTGATCGCCGGCGCCGTGGCTTCGGCGGGCTACGCCCTGCTGGTCGCGGGCCGGGTCTTCGCCGGCGAGGCGGCCAAATTCATCAAGCTGCCCGCGGCGTTGGGCGGCGGCGCGACCGGCATCGGCTTCGGCATGCAGTTCGCCCTTCTGGGCGCCGGTCACCTGATCGGCTTGACCGTGGGCCTGGCCCAGCTGTTCGGCCTGATCCTGGCCTGGTGCATCGCGGTGCCGCTGCTGACCAGCCCGGACACCATCGCCTGGCTGACCGCGCACCACATCCCGTCCATCGCCACGACCCTGCCCGTGGGCGTGGAGGCCGAGAAACTGGCCAGCACCGTCTGGGCCAAGGAAGTCCGCTTCATGGGCGCCGGCGTCATCGGCGTGGCCGCCATCTGGACCCTGATCAAACTGGCCGGACCGCTGATCGGCGGCCTGACCTCGGCCCTGGCCGCCAACCGCCGTCGTCAGGGCGGCGAGGTGCTGGACCGCACCGAGCAGGACATCCCGATCAACATCGTCGCCGGTCTGTCGGTCATCTGCCTGGTCGGCATCGCGGCCATCCTGGCCCTGTTCGCGCAAGGCAATCCGACCCTGGCGGGATCGACCGCCCTGCTGGTCGGCGGCGGCCTGGTCTATGTCATCGTCATCGGCTTCGCCGTGGCCGCCATCTGCGGCTACATGGCCGGCCTGATCGGCTCGTCGAACAGCCCGGTGTCGGGCGTGGGCATCCTCGCCATCGTCATCGCCTCGGTCCTGCTGCTGGGCGTGCTGGCCCTGGCCGGCGTGCCCGCCGATCCGTCCGTGGTGGCCTTCGCCCTGATCGTGACCGCCGTGGTCTTCGCCGTGGCCGTCATCGCCAACGACAACCTTCAGGACCTGAAGACCGGCCAGCTGGTCGGCGCGACGCCGTGGCGTCAGCAGGTGGCCCTGATCATCGGCGTCGGCGCGGGCGCGATCGTGATCCCGGTGATCCTGAACCTGCTGAACAAGGCCTTCGGCTTCGCGGGCGGACCGGCCGGCATCGCCGACGCCCCGCTGGCGGCGCCGCAGGCCACGCTGATCTCGGCCCTGGCCAAGGGCGTGATCGAAGGCGGCTTGCGCTGGGACCTGATCGGCCTGGGCGCGGTGATCGGCGTGGTCATCATCGTGCTGGACGCGGTGCTGAACAAGGCGACCAAGGGTAAGGTCAAGCTGCCGCCGCTGGCCGTCGGCATCGGCTTCTACCTGCCCGCCGCCGTGACCACGATGCTGGTCGTCGGCGCCGTGGTGGGCTGGGTCTACGACAAGGCGATCAAGACCACCCGCTTCGCCGATGTCGGCCGCCGCATGGGCGTGCTGCTGGCGTCCGGCCTGATCGTCGGCGAGAGCCTGTTCCTGGTCATGACCGCCGGCGTGATCGTCTTCACCGGCAATGACGCGCCGTTCGCCATGCTGCCGGAGGGCTCGGCCTGGCCGGCGATGCTGGCGGGGATCGTGGCCTTCGCGGTGCTGACTTTCGGCCTGTACAGCTGGATCACCCGCCAGTCGGCCAAGGTCGAGGGCTGATACCAGAAGGCGGCGGTCTTCGGACCGCCGCCGACGGCCCTCAGGCGGTCGCCGGGACCAGGGCTTTCCAGGCCCGCGTCCGACGCCGCGCGACGCCCGGCGCGCTGACCATCACCCGGTACAGCAGGGCGAAGACCGCGGCGCTGATCGCCCACGACAGGACGATGTCCGACAGGAAATGTCCGCCGAAGGCCAGGCGGTTGAGGGACAGAAGCACGGCGTAGACGACCGTCGGCACCGCGGCCGCCGCCCGGAAGCGGGCCGGGACCATCACCAGGGCGGCGACGAACCAGGCGGCCAGCGCCGACTCGCCGCTGACGAAGGAACAGTTCGACGCGCACCAGTCGCTGATGCGCCAGACCGCCTGATAGGGCGCGTCGCCGCCGAACAGGTCGACCCCCACCGGACGCGGGCGGCCCCACCACGCCTTGAGCACGCCGTTGACCACCAGGCCGGGCCCCGTCGCCAGCGCCGCCAGCAGGAAGACGCTGCGCCGGGCCGACGCCAGGGCCGCCCCGCCCCTCCGGATCAGCAACCCCGTCAGACGCACGACCAGACCCAGAAGTAGGGTCGTCAGGACGAGATCTGAACTCTCGCGGAAACCGCGCAGCAGCGGATCGCGACTGAGCGGAAAACCCTCGCCCGCCCGGTAAAAGAAGTCGGAGGCCGCCAGATCCAGCTGGGGGACCAGCAGGAACAGCACTGTGAAGAGGCCGACACAGGACAGGCTGAGCGTCAGCGGATCCAGCATCCGGGGCGCCGCCGTGGCCAACAGCCGAAGCCGAGCGATCGCGCGGTCGCGACGCCGCGTCCAGCGACGCAGGCTGCCGGCCCAATCCGGACCGACCGTTCCCCAACGGTCAAGACTCTGCTCGGTCATGAAGCCCCCGCCCATCCCCATGGCCGGAGTGCCCGACTCGTGCGTCGGCGTGGACACGGTTCAAAGGCGGTCCGGCAGCGGTTTTCCGACACCGCGGCGACGCTTGATCAGGACAAGGAGCGGGACCGCGAAAACAGGCCGTTCGGGCGCCCCGCTGGCGTTTCGGCGCACATGCCTGTATGAGGCGGCGCCTTCCCCGCACTTACGCCCTGACCCAGCGGCCCGAACCGTTCCGGCCGCCCTTTCGCGATACTCAAATGAATCTGCGCAACGTCGCCATCATCGCCCACGTTGACCACGGCAAGACGACCCTGGTCGACCAACTCCTGGCCCAGTCGGGCGTGTTCCGAGCCAACGAAGCGCAGACCGAGCGCGCGATGGATTCCAACGACCAGGAAAAAGAGCGCGGGATCACCATCCTGGCCAAGGCCACCTCGGTGCTGTGGAACGGCAAGGCGGGCGAGACCCGCATCAACATCATCGACACCCCCGGCCACGCCGACTTCGGCGGCGAGGTCGAGCGCATCCTGGGCATGGTGGACGGCTGCGTCATCCTGGTGGACGCCGAAGAGGGCGTCATGCCCCAGACCAAATTCGTGCTGACCAAGGCGCTGAAGATGGGCCTGCGTCCCATCCTCTGCATCAACAAGGTCGACCGCGCCCACGCCGATCCGGACCGGGTGCACCTGGAAACCATCGAACTGTTCGAAGCCATCGGCGCCACGCCCGAGCAGCTGGACTTCCCGCACATCTACGCCTCGGGCCGTAACGGCTGGGCCACGCTGGACATGAACGAGCCGTCCGACACCCTGGCGCCGCTGTTCGACCTGATCGTCGAGCACGTGCCGTCGCCCAAGGTGCAGGAGAACAAGGACAAGCCGTTCCAGATCCTGAACGTGCTGATCGAGTCCGACCCGTTCCTGGGCCGCATCCTGACCGGCCGTATCGAAAGCGGCAAAGCTGTTCCCGGCATGGCCATCAAGGCGCTGGACCGCGACGGCAAGCAGATCGAACAGGGCCGCATCACCAAGGTCCTGGCCTTCCGCGGCCTGAAGCGCACCGCCCTGGACGAGGGTTCGGAAGCGGGCGACATCGTCGCCATCGCCGGCATGTCCAAGGCGACCGTGGCCGACACCCTGTGCGCCCTGGAAGTCATGGACGCCCTGCCGGCCCAGCCGATCGATCCGCCCACCATCTCGATGACCGTCTCGGTCAACGACAGCCCGCTGGCCGGCCGCGAAGGCGACAAGGTCCAGTCGCGCGTCATCCGCGACCGCCTGCTGAAGGAAGCCGAGGCCAACGTCGCCATCCGCGTGACGCAGACCGCCGGCGCCGACGCCTATGAAGTCGCCGGCCGCGGCGAACTGCAGCTGGGCGTTCTGATCGAGAACATGCGCCGCGAAGGCTTCGAGGTGTCGATCAGCCGTCCGCGCGTGGTCTATCAGACCGGCGAGAACGGCGAGCGGCTGGAGCCGATCGAGGACGTCATGATCGACGTCGACGACGAATACACCGGCGTGGTCATCGAGAAGCTGTCGACCCGCAAGGCCGAGCTGAAGGACATGGGCCCGTCGGGCGCGGGCAAGACCCGCATCCAGCTGATGTGCCCGTCGCGTTCGCTGATCGGCTATCAGGGCGAGTTCCTGACCGACACGCGCGGTTCGGGCGTGCTGAACCGCGTGTTCAGCCACTATGAGCCGCACAAGGGCGCCATCGAAGGCCGTCTGAAGGGCGTGCTGGTCTCGAACTCGGACGGCGACACGGCGGCCTTCGCCCTGTGGAACCTCGAGGATCGCGGCGTGATGTTCGTCGGCGCCGGCGAGAAGACCTACCAGGGCATGATCATCGGCGAGAACTCGCGCGGCGACGACCTGGACGTCAACCCGATCAAGGGCAAGCAGCTGACCAACGTCCGCGCCTCGGGCAAGGACGAGGCCGTGCGCCTGACCCCGCCGCGCCGCCCCAGCCTGGAACAGGCCATCGCCTATATCGAGAGCGACGAGCTGGTCGAGGTGACGCCGAAGTCGATCCGCCTGCGCAAGGCCGTGCTGAACCCCAGCTTCCGCAAGCGCCGCGTGAAGGAAGACTAGTCTTCCGATACGACCTGAGTTTGGGAAGGGCGGGCCGCAGGGCCCGCCCTTTTCGCATTCAGGCCCAGCATGCCGCGCCAACCGCCGCTGGTCAGCAGGGCCACGTCCAGCAGGGCGAAGGCGAGCGGGGTCGAGGCGGGGGCGGCGATGAAGCGCGGCCGCCAGTCCGGGCCGAATTTCGACTTCCACGCCCGCAGGCCCGCGAAGCCGTACAGGGCCCCGCCCTCCTCGAAGACCAGCGCCCCGACGCGGGCGAAGACCGGGGCGAGGCGGCGATCCTCCAGACCGGACAGGGGCGCCATGCCCAGATCGAGGGCCGCATAGCCCTGAGCGCCCGCCCAATGGATCGCGCGGACGAACAGATAGTCCATGACGCCGGGCGGGGCGTCGGGCGTGAAGCGCATCAGGTCCACGGCCACCCGGTCCGTGCCGGGCAGCAGGTTGGCGAAGGCCACGATCCGCCCGCCCTGCCGCACGACGGCGATGGGGTTGAGCGCCAGATAGGCCGGGTCGAAACGACCGAGCGAGAAACCTTTCTCCGACCCGTTGTGATGCGCCAGCCAGGCGTCGGAGACGGCCTTGAGCTGATCGGCGAAGATCAGGGCCGCGCCGGACGGCAGCAGGTCGAAGGCGGCGCCGTCGCGCTCGCAGCGATTGACGGCGGTGCGCAGGTTCTGGCGCGACTTGCCTTCCAGCGAGAAAGCCCCGGTGTCGACCACGGCGGCCTCGCCCACCTTGCGCATGGCCATGCCGAGGGTGGCCAGATCGGCCAGCACCGCCTCGCCGACCGCATAGAAGACCGGAGCGGCGCCGTAGCTGTCGGCCATCTCGGCGAAGGCCCAGAGCAGGGGCAGGCGTTCCGCCGTCGGCCCCGCGGGCTCGCCCATGGCGATCCAGCGTCGGCCGCGCACGCGATAGGTGATGAAGGACTGGCCCGAGGGGCTGAACATCAGGGCCTTGTCGCCGAGCGCCGCCAGCCAGGCGTCGGGTGCGATCCCCTCGCCCTCACGCAACACCGACAGGGCCCGCTCGACCTGATCCGGGGCGGCGGGGCCGTGGCTGCGCGCCCCCGGGGCCGAGACCAGCGAGCGCCCGGCGATGACGACGGCGAGCAGGGCCAGGACGGCGCCCGCGCGCAGGAAGCCCGAGACCTCCCGATCGATCAGCAGGCTCCACCACAGGTCATCGGTGTAGGCCACATCCCGATAGGCGAAGAAGCCCAGCCACAGCGTTCCCGCCACGACGGCCAGCACCAGCGCGACCCAGGTCGGCGACAGGGCCTCGAAAACGCGGGACTTGCGGTCGAACGCCGGGCGGCAGGGAACCAGGATCAGGGCCAGGAGGGTGAGCTCGATCGCCTCCTCCCAGTCCAGCCCCTTGAGCAGGGAGAAGGCGGCGCCGCCCAGAAGCACCACCAGCGCCGCCAGCCAGGCCCCGCGCCGGCGCCGCCACAGGCCGGCGGAGAGCAGCAGCAGCAGGAAGCCCGCGATACTGGCCGCGAAGTGGGACAGGTCGATCAGCACCGGCGGCAGGAAGGCCCGCACGGTGGCCAGACGATCGGCGAAAGCAGGGGTCGCGCCCGAGACCAGGATGACCGCCCCGGCGGCCACGGCCAGCATGGCGAAAACCTGCGGCGAGACCTCGAGCGCCAGCCCGGCCGCCCGGGCCGCCAGTCCGCGTCGGATGGTCTTTCCCTTCCCCATGCCTTTCGTAGAGCCGGAATCGGCCAATCACGGCAAGCCCAAGGTCATTTCTGGGCGCCTGAAACAAACCGAAACAGAGGGTGTTTGCCTCGGGTGGGCGCTTCCGCCCGCGTTGATCGAGGCTGACATCATGCGAAAGACCGCGCTCCTCACTGGCGTCGCCGGCCTGCTCCTCATGACCGCTCCCGCGTTCGCCCAGGACAGCACGGCCACCCCGCAAACCCCCGCCCCGGCCTCCCCGCCGGCGGCTGAACAATCTCAGGCTCTCGAGCTTCAACCCGGCTCGGACGTGAAGGGATCCGACGGCACGGTGCTGGGCAAGCTCGAAGGCGCCCGCAACACTCCGTCGGGCCAGGAACTGACCGTACGCGGTCCGGACGGCGTCCTGCGCGGCGTGCCCGTGTCCGGCGGCGTGCGTCAGGACGGCCCCGGCGTCGCCGTCGGTTGGTCCGCTTCGCAGTTCTCCGCGGCCCCGGCCATCACCGAACCGGCGACGCCGGCCGCTCCGCCGGCGCCCGCCGAGCCGGCCACTCCGCCGAGCAACTGATCGGCTGAAGCAAAAAGAAAGGGCGGCTCCCGCAGGAGCCGCCCTTTTTCATTCTCGCCGGGTGATCAGGCCTTGCGCTTCACCAGTCCCAGCAGGAACAGCAGGATGATCGCGCCGAGGGTGGCGACGATGGTCGAACCGATCCAGCCGCCCCAGGCGAAGCCGAGGGCGTTGGCGATGAAGCCGCCGATCAGGGCGCCCGCGATGCCGACGATCAGATTGGTCAGCAGGCCGTGATTGCGGCCCATGATCTGTTCGGCCAGCCAACCGGCGACGATGCCGACGATAATCCAGAAGATAATGTTCATTTCAGCTTTCTCCACAAAGCAACGCTCGATCACCGAACGCTCCCGTTCCGCTTGGGTTGCCTTGGCCGTGGCGAACCCTGTTTTTCCGTAATCCCCCGGGACGCGAGCCCGGCACGCCCCTTGCCCCGTGGAGGGCGAGCCGTCCCGCATCGGGACATCGCATCAGGGGACCCGGGCCATGGCTTCGGACATCGATCTTCACCTCGGACGCCGTCTTCGCCGCCGCCGCCGCCTGCTGGGCCTGACCCAGCAGCAGCTGGCCATGCAGGTCGGCATCCGCTTCCAGCAGATCCAGAAATACGAGTGCGGCGCGAACCGCATCTCGGCGGCCCGCCTGTGGCAACTGGCCGAGGCCCTGGAGTCTCCGGTCAGCTATTTCTACGACGGTCTGGAAGAAGCCATGGAACGCCGGGAGGCGGCCACCCAGGGCGGCGAGATGTTTTCCCGCAAAGAAACGCTCGACCTGATCCAGGCCTACTACCAGCTGGGCGAGCGTCCGCGCCGCCGCCTGCTGGACCTAGCCAAGTCGCTGCACGCGGAAGGCGGCGACACCGCTCCCTGACGCCTTGCACGGCGATCATCGGGCGACATGACGGCGGGGCGTGAGTAGCCCGCCCGTCATGTCCAATAGCCGGTCCGCGAGTCCGCCCGTAACCCGACGCCCTTTCCGTCCGCGGGCAAGCGCGGGAACAGAATGGCAACGTGAAAGCGCGGCCGCCAGTCCCTAGATGTCGCCCCGGGGCGCGAACACGCGTTCGGGCGGAACGACGTTGCGGGGCGAAACCATCATGATCCAGAGCCAGCCGAGCGACCGTCTGCGCAGCCAGGCGGAGGCGCTGATCCGTGCGGACTTCCCTCGCCTCTGCGGCATGACGGACAAGCATTTCAGTTCAAGGATCGAGGCGCTCCGGGCCCGTCTCGATGACCCCATGGACGCGCCCGTGACGGGCAACATCCCCCTGTGCATCGGCTTTCGTCGCGGTCTCGCACCGGTGGCCGACATCATGGCCTCGGTCGAAGCGAAGGGCGCAACGGGCGTCGTGGACATGACGCCCCTGTCGCCCGATGATTTCGAGGTCAGGGACGACATCCAGATCCCCGAAGGCGACCTCTATCTTCTCCTCGACGTGGATACCGGACGGGACTTCCTGAACGTCAGCCCCGAAGAGTCGCTGGCGCGCATCCGGGCGCGCGGCAGGACGCCCCTCACCCTGGAGGAAGGCGTGGCCCTGACGGTGCAATGCCCCGCGCTGCTGACCGACAAGACGCGGTACAACTGCATCCAGATGCCCGGCTCCCGAAGGCAGGGCGATCAGCGCGTGCCCTCCATCTGGTTCAGCAAGGGCGCGCCGCGTCTCGGATGGTGCTGGGACAGAAACATTCACACCTGGCTGGGCTCGGCGTCCGCGGCCCGCCGACTGGCATAGGCCGCGCCGACTTGACTTGGCGCCGACGGCGCGGCCTAAGCCTGCCCATGACCGAGTTCGAAGCCTTTCTCGTCGACCTGGCTCGGGCCTCCGGCGAGGTGACGTTGCCCTTCTTTCGCGGGGTCTACGAAGAAGCCGACAAGGGCGGACCGGGCGCCTTCGACCCGGTGACCCAGGCCGACAAGGACGCGGAAGCCGCGATCCGCAAGCTGATCGCCGAACGCTATCCCGACCACGGCGTGATCGGCGAAGAGTATGGCGAGGACCGGCCGGACGCCGAGTTCGTCTGGGTGCTGGATCCCATCGATGGAACACGGGCCTTCATCTCGGGCCTGCCGCTGTGGACCACGCTGATCGCCCTGCGCGTGCGCGGGGCGCCGACGGTGGGCTGCATCGCCCAACCCTATCTGGATGAGATCTTCATCGGCGGCCCGTCGGGCGCGCGCCTGCTGCGCGGCGGTGCGGAGACTTCGCTGAGGGTTCGGTCCTGCGAGAAGCTGACCGACGCGGTTATCTCCACCACCGATCCCGACATCTTCAACGGCGCCGAACTGGGCGCCTGGACCCAGGTGCGGGCCACGGCGCGGCTGGCCCGACTGGGTTGCGACGCCTACGCCTACGCCATGGTCGCGGCGGGGAAGATGGACCTCGTGGCCGAGACCAGCCTGAAGCCGTGGGACTGGTCGGCGCTGGTCCCGGTCATCGAGGCGGCGGGCGGCAAGGTGGTCAACTGGCGTGGCGGCAAGCCGGACGACGGCGGGCAGGTGCTGGCCGTCGGCGACGAACGCCTGATCGACCAGGCGCTGGTGACGCTTAAGCGGGCGGCGCTCTAGGCGGAGGGCCGGCTCAGGCCGCCGAAGGTTCCGTGCTCGGCGGGAAGCCAAGGTCGGCGGCGGGTTCCTCGACCGACGCGGGCGCGGGCGTCACGGCGACCGGGCTCAGGTCCTCGATCGGCGAGACATAGGCGGCCAGGGCGTCGAACTCTTCCAGGAAGACCGCGCGCTTGTCGTCGGTCTCCATGATGACTTCGTGCTTGGCGCCCGCGACCTCGATGTAGCGGCCGCGGCCCAGCCGTTTGGCGGCCCATTTGTTGGTCTGTTTCCAGACCCGGTCGTCCTCGCCCGACTGGACGATGGCGACGGGGATGCGGACGGCCTTCAGCGCCTTGGGCTTCAGGGCGCGTTCGCCGGCGTCCAGGCCGAAGGCCAGCCAGCCCCAGGTCGGACCGCCGACGGCCAGATGCGGGCAGGCGAAGAGCTGTTGCCGCCACTGCTCGTACCGGCTCTCGTCGGTCGTCAGGGCGTCCTTCTCGAAGGTGTGGTCAAAGGGATCGTCGGCGTCGTCGAGCACATAGTCTCCGGCCTTGCCGTGACGCAGGTTCCAGCGCACCGCCAGCTTGACCGACCACATCGACCGCTTGCCGGTCTTGATGCGCAGCATCGGACTGGACAGCAGGGCGCCCGAGAAACGGTCCTCGCCGTTCTCCAGCGTCATCAGATTCAGGCAGCCGCCCATGGAATGGCCGACCATGACCCAGGGCTTGGGGGCCCGGCCTTCGAAGGCGTCGAGCAGGCGGGCGTAGTCGTCGAGGAACTCTTCCACCGCCCGGGCATGGCCCTTCAGGCGATCAGGCAGCAGGCGGGCCGACAGGCCCTGGCCGCGCCAGTCATGGGCCAGCACGCACCAGCCGCGCGCGAGGAAATTGCCGATGACCTCGAAATATTTCTCGATCGGCTCTGTCCGGCCGGGGCTGAGCACGACGGTGCCGCGCGGCTTGCGGGCCACCAGGGTCGAGGGCGTCCAGAAGGCCGCGCGCAGGCGCAGGCCGCCGGCGCCGCGGAACCACTCCCCCTCTCCGCCGGGAGGCGAGGAGGCGCCCGGAACGCCCATCAGGGGCGCGTTGGCGGCATAGGCGACGGCTCGGTTCACTCAGGCTTCCTGAACTTCAAGGTCATGCGATCGCTTTCCCCGATCTCATCGTACTTCGTACGATTGAAGGCCGGATCCGGCGCAGAACCGCGCGGCGCGGTCAGGCGCAGCGGCGGCAGGGTGTCCACTCCGAAGGGATGATCCTTGGTATCCCTTTCATTCGCGTTGATTTCCGACGCGGCGACGAAGGCGAAGCCCGCTTCCGCCGCCAGCTGCCTGACGAACGCTTCCTGGACGTATCCGTTCGCCGCCGCCGGGTCCTGATCTTCATCGGGGCCGAGGCGATGCTGTTCGACGCCGAGGACGCCGCCGGGACGCAGAGCGGCCCAGGCGTCGGCGAAGGCCTTTTCGGCGATGCCCGCGGCCATCCAGGCGTGGATGTTGCGCATGAACAGGACCAGGTCCGCCGTGCCGGCGGGAGCGACCGGCCCCGAGGTCGGACCGAAGGCGGTCAGCTCGATCTCGCCATAAAGCTTGCGGTCATTGGTGAAGCGCTGCTGGAAGGCCGACATCAGCTGCACCTGCGCCGGATTGGCGCCCGGTCCGGTCTGGAAGCCGGCGGCGATATAGTGGCCCGCGCCCTCGGCGAGATAGGGCGCCAGAATCTCGGTGTACCAGCCGCTGCCGGGCCAGAAATCGACCACGGTCATGCGCGGCTGCAGGCCGAAGAAACGCAGGGTCTCCATCGGGTGACGGGCGGCGTCGCGGCTTCGGTCCTGGGCGCGCCAGGGGCCGGCGACGGCCCACTCCAGCGATCCCTTGGGCGGACCGTCGGGCGTCGGCGGCGGCTCGGCCGTTTCTTCCCTTTTGCCGCACGCGGCCAGACCGACGAGGGCCGAGGCCGCAACGCCGGTCAGGACGCTCCGGCGTGAAGGACGCCGTCGCCAAGCCTCGTTCAGATCATTCATGCACGGCCCCCGCAGGACGGTCCGGACGCCCTTGGTCCCGCCCCGGAACGGAGGGCTTAACCTTGTTCATCCGCGCGGTCAAAACGCACATCGCTCAGTCCGGCTTGCGGAATCGCAGGGTCATGCGGTCGCTCTCGCCGACAGCGTCGAACTGGGCGCGCTCCTGCTCGGTAAGCGGTGTCGGACGGTCCGTGGCGACGCCCTCGCGCGGCGCGCTGACGCGGGTCGGCGGCAGGGTCCACACGCCGTACGGATGGTCGTGATTGTCCTTGGAATTGGCGTTCAATTCGCTGCGGCCCTCCAGCACGAAGCCGGCGGCCTGGGCGGCGTGGATGACATAGCTTTCCGAGACATAGCCGGTCGGGGCGGTCTGGTCGGCGTTCAGCCCCTCGGCGCTGCGATGCTGCTCGACGGCCAGCACCCCGCCCGGCTTCAGGGCCTTGAAGAAGGCGGCCATATAGGGGGCGGTGCGGCCGTTGCGATGCCAGTTGTGCAGGGCGCGGGCGACCACGACCATGTCGGCGCTTCCGTCTTCGACACCCATGCCTTCCAGCGGACGGTTGACGGGCACGTAGCGACCGCCGGTGGCGGCGGCGTAGGGCTCCAGAATGTTGCGCCACCAGCCGGCGCGGCCCGGCTCGATCTCGACGACGGTCAGCCCGGGCCGCAGGCCCCAGAAGGTCAGGGTCTCGAACGGGTGACGGGCGGCGTCGCGGGCGCGGTCGGCTTCGGGACGGGTCGCCGCGCCGACGGCGGCCTGCAGCGCGGCGTCTTCCTGGAGCTCCGGCGGGGCCATGGCCGCGCGGCGGGCCGAACGCTGGGCCGGGGATTCGTCGAGATTGGGCAGGGCCGGCAGGGCCTGCGCGAACGCTGTGGCGGGAAGGGCGAGGACGGCGGTCACGGCCAGGACGGTCAGGCGCATTGGGTTTCCCGGAAGCTTCAGAAGAGGCGGCGACCCTGACGGCGCAGGTCCAATGGGGCAAGCCGCATCAGACGCGACGTGACACGATCACGCGGTCTTGACGATGAAACGCGGCTTCCCATCTGATCCGTCGAGGCCGCCGATGTCGGGGCCTCCGGAGCGCGCGGGGCCGATCACGGGCCGCACGAGCCGAACTCCCATCGCCGGTCCGGGCACAAACCGCGGGACCGGCCACCTTGCTGATCCTCAGGAGGATGCCCCATGCGTACCTATGATTTCTCGCCGCTGTACCGTTCGGCCGTCGGCTTCGACCGTCTGGCCAACCTGCTGGAAAGCGCCGCGCGCACCAGCCAGGAGAACGGCTGGCCGCCCTACAACATCGAGACCACGGGCGAGAACGCCTATCGCATCGAAGTGGCCGTCGCCGGCTTCAAGCCCGACGAGCTGAACATCGAAGTGAAGGAAAACCTGCTCACCGTGACCGGCCGCAAGGCCGCCAATGACCTGCCGGGCGACGGCGTCACGCCGCCCGAGCGCAACTTCCTGCACCGCGGCCTGGCCGAGCGTGATTTCGAGCGCCGCTTCCAGCTGGCCGACTATGTCGTGGTGAAGACCGCCGACCTGAGCAACGGCCTGCTGTCGATCGACCTGGCTCGCGAGCTGCCGGAAGCCCTGAAGCCGCGCCGTATCGAGATCGGCCAAGGCTCCAAGCTGATCGAAGGCAAGAAGGGCAAGGCGGCGTAATCGCCGACATAGCCAAGACCGCCCTCAAGCAGCCGATAGGCGATAGGGCAAGAAAAGACCTGGGGGCGGCGCGATGCGTCGCCCCTTTTTTCAGGCCTGGAGCGCGGCTTCCAGGCCCTTGGCGCCGTGGGTCACCGCACCGCGCATCTCGGCCTGCCTCAGGCAGGCGCCGTGCAGGACGGCGCGGTTCAGTTCGGCGTCGATCAGGGTGGCGCGCTTCAGGTCGGCGCCCGACAGGTCCGCGCCCTTGAGGCTGGCCCCGGTCAGGTCGGCGGGCAGCAGCCGGTCGGCGGCGATCATCAGCGGCCCCATCTGGGCCTCGCGCAGATCGGAACCGTCGAGCCGGGCCCGGGCCAGCCGCGCGCCGCGCAGGTCGGCGCCGCGCAGGTTGACCGAGCGAAGATCGGCGCCTTCCAGGTGCGCGCCCTGCAGCTGCACCCCGCCCATGTCGAGGCCGTAGAAGACGGCGCCCTTGGCGGACAGGGCGGTCAGATTGTAGCCGCGGATCGAGCCCAGCGCCCGCAGGTCGACGCCGTCGAATACGGAGGGTTGGCCCAGCGCGCCGCCGGTCTCGCACCACTGGGCGTGCTCGGACAGCATTTCGGCGGCGGGCATCTTGCCGACCGGTTCGCCGCAGGACTTGTCGTCGGTCAGGGCGCCGGCCATGTCCGCCCCGTCGGTTCGCCACATGGCGGACTTGACGCCCACCAGCACGGCGTCGCGCAGGTCGGCCCCGGTCAGGTCGGCGCCCGACAGGTCGGCCCCGGCCAGATTGGCGCCCTTGAAGCTGGCCTGCTTCAGATTCGCCCGGACCAGCTTGCAGTCCTTCATGATGGCGTCGGAGAAGTCGGCGGCGACGGCGACCACGCCGGTCAGCTTGGAGCGCTCCAGATTGGCGCCGGCCAGACAGGCGCCCTGGGCCGTGGTGTCGCGGACGGAGCGGGCTTCGATCACGCGGAAGCCCAGGCGAGCGTCGGCGGCGGCGATGGCCCCCTCGCGCAGGTCGGCCTCGAACAGATCGGCGCCCGTCAGGTCGGCGCCGCGCAGGCAGGCGCCGCGCAGGTCGGAACGGCGCATGCTGGCGTCGCGGAAGATCGCGTCCTGCATGTCGGCGCCGAAGAAGGTGGCGTTGTCGAGCCGGCAGCCGGAGAGATCACACCCGATCAGGCAGGCGGCGGCGAAGTCGGCGTCGGCCAGGTTGCGGCCCGCCAGCGACAGTCCCGACAGGTCCATCCAGGCGAACACCGCGCGGGCGCCGCCCGGCTTGGCCTGCCACAGGCGGTCGTGCCGGGCGCAGATGACGTCCAGTTCCTGTTGAGTGATGCGCCTTCTGGCGGCAGGGGTTTGGGCCGTGTTTCCCGACATTGCGCCAGAATGGCACGCCCGCGCTTAAGGAAGCGTGAGGGCGTTTTTTAGTGCGCTCTCGGTCACGACGCGGTCGTGACCTGCTTGAGCGCGGACGACTTTGGGGCCGGGTCTATCGGGTCAGCAGGCCCTGCTCGTCCAGCGCCTCGGCCAGCTCGCCCGGCCCGACCCACAGACGGGTGTAGCCGGCCTCGCCCAACCGCTTCAGCTCGGTCGACAGATCGGCGCGGGACGAGGCGGCGAAGCGGGCGTCGAAGCCCTCGCCGGTGTCGTCGATACGGACCATCGGGCGGCCCGTCTCGACGCGATGCAGATAGCCTTCGTAGAGGACGGCGGCCTCCTGCGAGAGCAGGCCCGTCTCGACCTCCAGCCCCGCCTTCTTCAACCGTTCGACGCCACGGCCCGAGGCGAAGGGCGACGGGTCGACCGCGGCCACGACCACCCGGGCCACGCCTGCATCCATCAGGAAATGCGAGCAGGAGGTGCGGCCGGAGGACCGCGCGCCGCACGGCTCCATGGTGACGTAGGCGGTGGCGCCCCTGGCCTTGTCGCCCGCCGCCGGAACGGCCTGTTCCTCGGCATGAGGGCGTCCGCCGGGCGCGGTGGCGGCCTCGGAGACCACTTCGCCGTCCTTGACGATCACGCAACCGACCGCCGGGTTCGGCCAAGTCTGGCCCATCCGCGCCTTGGCCAGGGCGATGGCCCGGCCCATGAAGCGGATGTCGTCCGACGCCTGTTGCGCGCTGGTCATGATCAGGCTCCCGGGATCGGCGGCAACGGCGTGGCGCGGCTGTCGTCCAGATAGCGCGCCGCCGTCGGCGTGAGCGCGCCGTCCAGGTCGATCTCCAGCGGATTGCCGGTGGGGATCTCGACCCCGACGATCTGATCATCGGGCACGTTGAACAGGTGTTTGACGATGGCGCGCAGGGAGTTGCCGTGGGCGGCGATCAGCACGTCCTCGCCGGCCCGCAGGCGCGGCGCGATGGCGTCGTCCCAATAGGGCAGGACGCGGTCCAGCGTGGTCTTCAGGCTTTCGGTGTCCGGAATGGCCTTGCCGGCGTAGCGGGGGTCGGCGGTGAAGTCCCACTCGCCGCCCGGGGCCAGCGGCGGGGGCGGGATGTCGTAGCTGCGGCGCCAGATCTTCACCTGGTCCTCGCCGTGCTTGGCGGCCGTCTCGGCCTTGTCCAGCCCGGTCAGGCCGCCGTAGTGGCGCTCGTTCAGCCGCCAGTCCTCGACCACCGGGACATCCTTCAGGCCCGCCGAATCCAGCGCGAGGGCGCCGGTCCGCTTGGCGCGCTTGAGCACGGAGGTGAACATGACGGCGGGGTGGAAGTCCGCTCCGGCGATCAGCTCGCCGCCTTTGCGCGCCTGCGCCTCACCCTCGGCGGTCAGGTCCACGTCGACCCAGCCGGTGAAGCGATTTTCGAGGTTCCACTGGCTCTGGCCATGGCGCAGCAGGATCAGGCGAGGCATGCGGGTCTCCGGTTGTGATCTGTCGGGGGTAGGCCCGGGGTCCGGAAGGGTCAAGCTTTGGGCCGACGTCCGGTTCCCGGCGCCCATGACAGCGTTCGGCCTTGTTGCGGCGCCCGAGCGCCCGGGGCTATCAAGGCGCACCTTCCGCCGCGACCGCTTCGGTCCGGCCATCCAGGACGCCCCATGCTGAAGCCTCGCGCCGACCTTCGCCCGAACACCGCCGAGTACGAGACCACGCCGCTGGTGAAAGCGACGGGCTTTCGCGAATACGACGCGCGCTGGGTCCTGGAGAAGGAGATCAACCTGCTGGGCATCCAGGCGCTGGGCCTGGGGCTGGCGACCTACATCCACGAGATCGGCCAGCGGCCCAAGATCGTGGTCGGCCACGACTACCGCTCCTACTCCCTGTCGGTGAAGCAGGCGCTGACCCTGGGCCTGCTGGAAGGCGGCATGGAGGTGCTGGACATCGGCCTGGCCCTGTCGCCGACCGCCTATTTCGCCCAGTTCGAACTGGGCGCGCCGTGCGTGGCCATGGTCACCGCCAGCCACAACGAGAACGGCTGGACCGGCGTGAAGATGGGCGCCAACCCGCCCCTGACCTTCGGCCCCGACGAGATCGGCCGCCTGAAGGAGATCGTGCTGGAGAACCAGGGCGTCTCTCGCGCCGGCGGGACGCTGAAGCGCATCGACGGCTTCCGCGAGAAATACATCGCCGACATCGTGTCCAAGGTTCAGCTGACGCGGCCGATCAAGGTGGTCGCGGCCTGCGGCAACGGCACGGCCGGCGCCTTCGCCCCCGAGGCCCTGCGCCGGATGGGCTGCGAGGTGATCGAGATGGACACCGAGCTGGACTACACCTTCCCCAAATACAATCCGAACCCGGAAGACCACGCCATGCTGGTGCAGATGGCGGCCAAGGTGCGCGAAACGGGCGCCGACCTGGCCCTGGGCTTCGACGGCGACGGCGACCGCTGCGGGGTGGTGGACGACACGGGCGAGGAAATCTTCGCCGACAAGATCGGCCTGATGCTGGGCCGCGACCTGTCGGCCCTGCACCCCAACGCGACCTTCGTCGTCGATGTGAAATCGACCGGCCTGTACAAGACCGACGAGGTGCTGAAGGCCAACGGGGCGAACACCGTCTACTGGAAGACGGGTCACTCCTACATCAAGCGCAAGACGGCCGAGCTGGGCGCGCTGGCGGGCTTTGAGAAGTCGGGCCACTTCTTCTTCAACGCCCCGCTGGGCCACGGCTATGACGACGGCATCGTCGCCGCCGGTGCGGTTCTGGCCATGCTGGACCGCAATCCGGGCAAGAAGCTCAGCGAGCTGAAGGCGGCCCTGCCGGACGCCTGGACCAGCCTGACCATGTCGCCCCACTGCGACGACGAGCTGAAGTACGAGGTGCTGGAGCGGATCGTGGCCGAGTATCAGGCCCTGGCCGACGCCGGCGGATCGATCCTGGGCCGCAAGATCGTGGAAGCCATCACCGTCAATGGCGTGCGCGTGCACCTGGAGGACGGCAGCTGGGTTCTGGTTCGCGCTTCCTCCAACAAGCCGGAGCTGGTGGTGGTGGTCGAAAGCATGCGGTCGGAAGACGACATGCGCGCCCTGTTCCGCGAGGAAGTGAAGCCGCGTCTGGCCAAGTATGCTGAGGTCGGCGCCTACAATCAGGAAATCTGACCCGGGTTTGACCCCTCGGGCGGCGCGGTCCAGAACCCCGCCAACGGAGGAGGCGTCGTGACCCGGACCATCGAGCGCGTGGCGATCATCGGCGGAGGCTTCTCCGGCGCCATGCTGGCCGCGCGGCTGGCCGAACGGCGGATCGCCTCGACGATCATCGACCGCACCGGGAATTTCGGCCTGGGCGTCGCCTATTCGACGCCCTTCGACGGGCACCTGCTGAACGTGCGCTCCAATCGGATGAGCGCGATCAGCGACCGGCCCGGCGATTTCGTGCGCTGGCTCGAAACGAACCATCCCGACCGCGCCGACCCGAACGGCTTCGCGCCGCGCCGCCTGTACGGCCAGTACGTGCAGGACAGGCTGGCCGAGGTGCGGGCCGCCCGCCCCGGGCTGATCGAGACCGTGAAGGGCGAGGTCGTCGCCATCGACAACGACGCGGTGCGTCTGGCCGACGGGCAGGTGCTGAAAGCCGACGCCATCGTCCTGACCACCGGCAATCCGGCGCCGAAGACGGCGGCCGCCGACCACGACGGGCCGGCCGGCCGGGTGATCGGCGACCCGTGGGCCGCCGGCGCGCTGGACCGCATCGGACCGGAAGACGATGTGATCGTCGTCGGCACCGGGCTGACGATGGTGGACATGGTGCTGTGGCTTCAGGCGCGCGGCTGGCGCGGCCGGGCGCGGGCGCTGTCGCGAAGGGGGCTGAAGCCCCGCGGACACGACAACCGGCCCGACGCCTATGTCGAACCCACGGACGCGCTGTTGAACGCGGCCCCGTCCCGACGACTGCATGAGGCCCGGCGCCTGTCCGCGGACGGCGACTGGCGCGGGGTCATGGACGGGCTGAGGCCGATCACCGCCGACCTGTGGCAGGCGGCGGACATTCCGACCCGAGCCCGCCTGGTGCGCCACCTGCGGCCGTGGTGGGATGTCCACCGGCACCGGATCGCCGACACCATCGCCGCCGCGATCGCCGCCCTTGAGGATGAGGGCCGCCTGACAATCACCGCCGGCCGCGTGAAGCGGATCGATGAGGGCGAGGAGGCCGTCACCCTGACCTTCCGCCCGCGCAGTGGACCGGAGCAGCCGCCGATCACCGGACGCTGGCTGATCGACTGCACGGGACCGGGCCACGACCCGGCCAAGGATCCGCTGACCGGACCCTTGCTGGCGGAGGGACGCGCGCGGATGGATCCGCTCCGACTGGGCCTGGATCTGGACCTTCAGGGACGCGTTCTGCACGCCGATGGATCGGCCGACCCGCGCCTGTTCGTGCTGGGGCCGCCGGCCCGCGCTACGTTCTGGGAGACCATCGCCGTGCCGGACATCCGCAAACGGGTCGACGACGTGGCCCAGGCCCTGGGCGCGCTGAACCGGGAGCCGGCGTGATGCGCATCCGATCCACGGTGCTATTGACCGGCCTGCTGGCGCTGGCCGCCTGCGGGACGCAACCGGCGGCGCCCGCCGTCGTCGCGTCGACGGCGCAATCCTGCAACCTGCCCGCCGTTCTGCCCGCGCCGGAGATGGAGCATGTCCGACCCGACGAGGTCGTGGCCGACCGGCCGATCCTGTTCCACATGCTGGCGGTGACCTGGATGCCCGAGACCTGCCGCACGGGCGGGGACGGCCAGGGCGACCTGGCGTGCGAGACCAATCGCTTCGGCTGGACCCTGCACGGGCTGTGGCCCAACTCGGATGGGCGACCCTATCCGCGCTATTGCCGGGCGGCGACGCGGGTGGCGACCCAGACGATCCGCGCGGAGCTGTGCCGGACGCCTTCGGTGGATCTGGTGCAGCATGAGTGGGCCGCGCACGGCACCTGCGGTTGGGACACGCCCGAGGCCTATTTCCAACAGTCGGCCGCCATGTATGACAAGCTGGTCCGGCCCGATCCGCGCGGGCTGCGGACGGCGGGAGCGCTGCGCGACGCCTTCGCCCGCGCCAACCCGGGCCTGCCGCGCAGCGCGGTCTATATCGCCACCGCCGAGGGCGACCGGCTGCGCGAGGTCCGCATCTGCAACGACCTGTCGTTCAACCCGCGTCCCTGCCCCGGCGGCGAGGTGGGCGCGCGCGACGCGACCGTGCTGACGGTGGAGCCGATCCGGGACTGACTGGCCCCGCCCGACGACCGGCGATAGGCTGGACCGTCATCAAGGGGGACGGCATGGCCAATCCGATCGTTCGGGGCTTCAGCAAGCTGACGCAGTTCGCAGGGCGCGACACCCGTGGCGAGTTCTGGCCCTACGTCGGCGTGGTGGTCGCCCTGGTCTTCCTCGTTCAGGCCATCGGCATGAGCTGGGTGATGACCGATCTGATCGGGAAGGCGCAGGCCTATACCGACGCGCAACCGGTCCTGGTGATCGACTCCGACCTGCCGCCCGACACGCCCATACGGATCGAGCGGTCGCCGCCCCCGCTTCCGCCGCCGCCGATGCCGGATTTCCGCATCCTGGGCGGGGTCATGGGGGTGACGGTCGTCCTGGCGATGAGCCTGTTGGCGGCGGCGGTGTCGCGACGCCTGCATGATCGCAACATGACGGCGCTTTGGGGCCTGATGCCCTTGCCCTTCCTCGGCGTCGCGGCGATCGGTTTTCCGATCATGATGACCGACATGATGGCCAGCGAGACGCCGAACTTCGGCCTGTTCGGCCTGCTGTTCCTCAACAACGCGCTCTACATGGTCGCGCTGGTGACGCTGATCGTCATGCTGGCGCAACGGAGCGCACCGGGATCGAACCGCTTTGGCGCCGATCGTACGACGCCCGAACAGGACAGCGACTGGGGCGCGCCGGGTTAGGCGACGCCTACCCCGCCGCCCGCACCGCCGCGCTGACATCGGCGACCACCGCCTTCACCAGCGCCTCGTCGTCGCCCTCGGCCATGACGCGGATCAGCTTTTCGGTGCCCGAGGGGCGGACCAGCAGGCGGCCGACGCCCAAAAGGCGGGCCTCGGCGTCGGCGATGGCGGCCTTCACCCCGGCGTCCTGCAGCGGTCTGCCGGAGGTGTAGCGGACGTTCTCCAGAAGCTGGGGCACCTTGTCGAACTGGCGGGCCAGCTCGCTCATGGGACGGCCGCTCTGCACCAGGACAGCCAGCACCTGCAGGGCCGACATCAGGCCGTCGCCCGTGGTGGCGTAGTCATGCAGGATGATGTGGCCCGACTGTTCGCCGCCGACATTGAAGCCGCCTTCGCGCATCCGCTCCATGACGTAGCGATCGCCGACCTTGGTGCGCTCCAGCGTCAGGCCCTCGGCCAGCAGCGCCCGCTCCAGGCCGAGGTTGGACATGACCGTGGCGACCAGGCCGCCGCCCGTCAGCAGCCCGCGCCGCGCCCAGTCCAGGGCGACCATCGCCATGATCTGGTCCCCGTCGATCACCTGGCCCTTTTCATCGCAGATGATCACCCGGTCGGCGTCGCCATCCAGCGCGATCCCGATATCGGCTCCGTGACGGCGGACGGCCTCGGACAGGGTCGCGGGATGGGTGGAGCCGCAGTTCTCGTTGATGTTCAGGCCGTTCGGCTCGACTCCGACCGGAAAGACCTGGGCGCCCAGTTCGTAAAGGGCGGTCGGGGCGACCTTGTAGCCGGCGCCGTTGGCGCAATCGACAGCGATACGCAGGCCTTGAAGGCTGAGCCCCTTGGGGAAGCTGGCCTTGGCGATCTCGACGTAGCGGGCCTGGGCGTCGTCGATGCGCTTGACCCGGCCGAGGCCGTCGGCGGGGGCGAGACCGGCGCCGAGGTCCTCGTCCATCATCGATTCGATCTTCAGCTCGACCGCGTCCGACAGCTTGTAGCCGTCGGGGCCGAACAGCTTGATGCCGTTGTCGAGATAGGCGTTGTGAGACGCCGAGATCATCACGCCGATATCGGCGCGCATGGAACGGGTCATCATCGCCACGCCCGGCGTCGGCAGGGGGCCGAAGGTCAGGACGTCCATGCCGGCCGAGGCGAAGCCGGCGACCAGGGCCGGCTCGATCATATAGCCGGACAGGCGGGTGTCCTTGCCGATGACCACCAGGTGCCGCCGGTCGTCCGACGACATGAACATCCGACCCGCCGCCAGACCCACACGCAGCGCCACTTCAGGCGTCATGGGATGGGTATTGGCGCGCCCGCGAATGCCGTCGGTGCCGAAATAGCGTCGCTCAGCCAAATCCAGTCTTCCTTGCTCGACGGCCCGCCGTAACCTTGCGAAACCGCTTTTCAGGTGCAAATCCACGTCATCGTCGCCTACACCGGCGCCGACAGTCAGGGTCGGCTTAGACCCTCCCGCGCAGCGGCGCCAAGCGCGGATATCACTATTTTTCGGGGACTTCTCTTATGTGCGGCATCATTGGCGTGACGGGAATCGGCCCTGCGGTTCCCCGTCTGATCGACAGCCTGAAACGGCTGGAATACCGCGGCTACGACTCCGCGGGCGTGGCCGCCCTGGTCGATGGCAAGATCGAACGGCGTCGGGCCAAGGGCAAGATCCGCGAGCTGGAGGCCGTGCTGGCCGCCGAGCCGCTGGACGCCACCATCGGCATCGGCCACACCCGCTGGGCCACCCACGGCGCGCCGACCACCGCCAACGCCCACCCGCACAAGGCGGGCCGCGTCACGCTGGTGCACAACGGCATCATCGAGAATTTCGCCGAGCTGAAGGCCGAACTGGTCGCCGAAGGCCACGCCTTCGAGAGCCAGACCGACACCGAGGTGGTCGCCCACCTTCTGGACAGCGAACTGGCCAAGACCAACGACCCGCTGGTCGCCTTCAAGTCGGTGCTGGACCGGCTGACGGGGGCCTATGCCCTGGCGGTTCTGCTTGAGGGCGAGGAAGGCCTGATCCTGGGCGCGCGCCGCGGCAGCCCGCTGGTCGTGGGCTGGGGCGATGGAGAGATGTACCTGGGTTCCGACGCCCTGGCGGTCGGCCCCTTCACCACCCGCATCAGCTATCTGGAAGAGGGCGATTTCGTCGCCCTGGACCGCGACGGCGCGCGCATGTTCGACGCCTCGGGCGCCGCCGTCGACCGGCCGATCGTGCAGGTCTCGGCCTCCTCGGCCCTGGTCGAGAAGGGCGAGTACCGGCACTTCATGGAGAAGGAAATCCATGAACAGCCCGACAGCGTCCAGCATACCCTGAGCCACTACCTCGACTTCGTGAACGGTCGGGTGAACGCCAATGAGGTCGACTTCGCCGACGTCAGCCGCGTCCAGATCGTCGCTTGCGGCACCGCCTTCTACGCCGGTCAGATCGGCCGCTACGCCTTCGAGAAACTGGCGGGGCTGCCGTGCGACGTCGAGATCGCGTCGGAGTTCCGCTATCGCAATCCGGCCCTGACGCCGGGGACGCTGGCGGTCGCCGTCAGCCAGTCCGGCGAGACCGCCGACACCCTCGCCAGCCTGAGCTGGTGCAAGGCCCAGGGCCTCAAGACGGCCGCCCTGGTGAACGTGCACTCGTCATCCATGGCGCGTGAGGCCGGCGTCCTGTGGCCGACCCACGCCGGGCCCGAGATCGGCGTCGCCTCGACCAAGGCCTTCACCGCCCAGGTCGCGGCCCTGCTGGCGCTCGCCGTGTCCGCCGGCGTGGCGCGCGGCAAGATCGGTCCGGCCGAAGAGGCCGAGCTGGTCAAGGCGCTGTTCGAGGCCCCGCGTCTGATCGCCGAGGCCATGAAGATGGAGGCCGACCTCAAGGCCGTCGCCCACGACATCGCCAAGGCGACCGACGTCCTGTTCCTGGGCCGGGGCGCCATGTTCCCCCTCGCCATGGAGGGCGCGCTGAAGCTGAAGGAGATCAGCTATATCCACGCCGAGGGCTATGCCGCCGGCGAGCTCAAGCACGGCCCGATCGCCCTGATCGACGAGGAGACGCCGACCATCGCCCTCGCCCCGCTGGACGATGTGTTCGAGAAGACCGCCTCCAACCTGCAGGAGATCGCCGCGCGCGGCGGTCCGGTCATCATGATCGCGCCCAGGTCCGCGCCCGATCCGCACGGCGCCGGCATCCGGCGCGTCGACGCCCCGGAGTGCCACAGCCTGATCGCGCCCTTGGTCTACGCCGTGCCCGTCCAGATGCTGGCCTATTACACGGCGGTGCAGAAGGGCACCGACGTGGACCAGCCGCGCAACCTGGCCAAGTCGGTGACGGTGGAATGATCGCTTCCTGACGCAAATACGTTAGGCTGCCCGACCCTTCTGATCAGGACATTCCATGCCCGCCCATTCCCGCCGTCTCCGCAAGGCCGTTCTGCCCGTCGCCGGCCTCGGCACCCGGGTTTTGCCCGGCACCAAGACCACGCCCAAGGAACTGCTGAACGTCGTCGACCGGCCGATCCTGAGCTATATCGTCGAGGAAGCCCGCGAGGCCGGGATCGAGCACATCGTCTTCGTCACCGGCCGCTCCAAGGGCGCCATCGAGGACTATTTCGACCACCAGATCGAACTCGAGGCCCAACTGCTGGCCAAGGGCAAGACCGACATCCTCGAGATGATGAACGCCGAACTGGCCAGCGCCGGCGAGATGAGCTTCACCCGCCAGATGCAGCCCAAGGGGCTGGGGCACGCGGTCTGGTGCGCCCGCGACATCATCGGCGACGAACCGTTCGCGGTGATCCTGCCGGACGTGATCGTGGACGGCCAGCCCGGCGCGCTGAAGCAGTTGGCTGAGGTCTATGCCGAGGTCGGCGGCAACGTCATCGGCGTCGAACAGGTGCCCGAGAGCGAGACCCACAAGTACGGCATCGTCGATCCCATCGAAGGCCGCGAGGGCAACCGCATCCGCATGAAGGGAATGGTCGAGAAGCCGGCCCGCGGCGAGGCGCCGTCGAACCTGTCGATCTCGGGCCGCTATATCCTGCAGCCGGAAATCTTCGGCATCCTGGAGAACCAGCCGCGCGGAGCCGGGGGCGAGATCCAACTGACCGACGGCATGGCCCGGCTGATGTCCGACCAGCTGTTCACGGCGGTCCAGTACGCGGGCGTGACCCACGACTGCGGCGACAAGATCGGCCTGCTGCGCGCCAACGTCGCGCTGGCGCTCAAGCGCGCCGACCTCGGCGAAGCGGCGCGCGCGGCGATCGCCGCGCTTCTCTAGGACATCCGGCGCGTAAACGCGCCGGAGGCGGCGATCGCCGCGCTTCTCCAGGACATCCGGCGCGTAAACGCGCCGGGGGCGGCGATCAGCGGCCCGCTCTGACCGGCAGGCTCAGCCCGGGTTGTTGGGCGCGCGAGCGGGTCCGCCGCGAATTTCGCAGACGTTGTCCGTCTGCGGACGGCCGGTCTGACCGCTGCCCACGGGGGTCAGGATGCCGCCACGGGCCTGGCAGTCGGCGGTCAGCCTCTGCAGTTCCGTGCCGTAGCGGTCGGTTCCGCCGGTGGAGGAACAGGCCGACAGGGCCAGCCCCAGCACGACGGGCGTGATGATCATCAGGGTGCGCATGCGTCTCTCCTTCGGTCAGGGCAATGTCGCGGCCTGCCCACGGTTCCGCTCGACCGCCTCGACCAGGCGGTCGAGATCGGCGGGCGTGGACAGACGATGGTCTCCATCGGCCACGAGGTCCAGCGTGATATCGCCGCTCTGCAACCGTTCGGCGAGCTCGATCTGATGACGCCACGGCACGACATCGTCCTTACGCCCCTGCAGAATATGGACGGGGGCGGTGATCGGGATGACGCCGTCCAGCAGCAGCCAGTCGCGCCCCTCCTCGAACATACGGCGGGTCAGGACGTACTCTCCCAGCCCTTCCTCGACGATCAGGGCTTCGCCGTCCCGAAGGATGGACTGGCGGAGGTGGTCCGGAAGACCGGGCCACATCAGCCGTTCGGTGAAATCCTGCGCCGGATTGACCAGCACCAGCGCCTTGACCCGCTCCGGCCGCGCCACGGCGGCCAGCAGGGCGACCCAGCCGCCCATGGACGAACCGACCGGGATCACCGGGCCTTCGAGGCTGTCGATCAGGGCGACGGCGTCCTCGCGCCAGCGGCCGATGGTGGCCTGTTTCCAGTCTCCGGAAGACTGGCCGTGGGCGAAATGGTCGTACCGGACGTAGTTCCAGCCCCGTTCGCGCGCCGCCGCCACCAGCGCCAGCGCCTTGGTTCCCTCCATGTCGGACCGGAAGCCGCCGATCCAGATCACCGTCGGTCCGGCCCCGCGGACACGCTTGAGCGCCAGGGTCTCGCCGTCCGGGCGGTTCAGGCGTTCCAGATCATCCATGGCCGTTCCTCTCGCGAAATCGTTCGGGGACTGATAGCGAACGACCATCATCGAAGCGAAGGCCGAAACGCGTGTCTGAACCCAAGGTCCTGTTCGTCACCTCCAATCGGATCGGCGACTGCGTCATCTCCTCGGGCGTGATCCGCGAGATCGGCCGCCAGATTCCGGGCGCGCGGATCACCGTCGCCTGCGGCCGTCCGCCGGCGCCCTTCTTCCGCAATGCGCCCGGCGTCGAGCGGACCATCATCCTCGATAAGAAGAAGCTGTCCGGCCACTGGATCGACCTGTGGAAGCAGGTGGTCGGGACCCGCTGGGACATGGTCATCGACATCCGCGGCTCGGGGCTGGCCTACATCGTCCCGACCAAACGGCGGGTGATCTACAACCGCTCGTGGGAGACCGGCCTGCGCAAGGTCGAGATGGTGTCGCGCCTGATGGGCTCGGAGACGCCGCTGAACCCGGAAATCTGGCTGGACGATCAGGCCCGCGCCGAGGCCGCCGCCGTCATCGACCCGCAGCTGGCCGGCGGCGCCGGGCCGGGCCCGATCCTCGCCCTGGCCCCCATCGCACACCAGCCGGGCAAGAGCTGGCCCGCCGACCGCTGGGGCGCGCTGGTCGAGAAGCTGAAGGCCGATCCCCGCTTCGACGGCTGGCGCTTCATGCCCGTGGGCGGCCCGGGCGACCGCCCGCCCGCGACCCCCGCCCTGGAGGCCGCCGGAGACCGCGGCATCGATTTCGTGGGCAAGGGCGACATCCTGGCGTCAGCCGCCGCCATCGACCGGGCGACCCTGTTCGTGGGCAACGATTCCGGCCTGATGCACGTCTCGGCGGCGCTGGGCGGGCCGACGCTGGGCCTGTTCGGGCCGACCGAGTGGTGGCTGTACGGCCCGTGGGGTCCCAAGACCCGCACCGCGGCCTCCAACGAGACGCGCGGCCAGTTCGCCCCCATCGAGGACCTGACGGTCGACCACGTCTATGATGCGGTGCTGGCGCTACACGCGGACTTCATCGCGTCCTGAGCGCCCGTCACGCCTTGAAAATACGGGGTTTGAGGCTCATATAGGCCGCCGGAGGGGAACGCCGCGATTTATCGCGCGCTCCTTCTCGTCAGAATAGCGACCCTCTTCGACCACATAAGGAAACGACGCCCATTCGCCGTCCGATGCAAACGCCGCCCGTCAAGGATGGGCCGCCCATGAACCACGATATCCGCGCGCCTCGCGTCCTGCTGATCGACCAGCATGGCGAGAAGCAGGGGGTCATGCCGACCTCGGCCGCGCTGGAGGCCGCCGAAGAGGCGGGCCTGGATCTGGTTCAGATCGTCGCCACGTCGGATCCGCCCGTGTGCAAGATTCTCGACTACGGGAAGCACCGTTTCCAGGAGCAGAAGAAGAAGGCCGAGGCCCGCAAGCGCCAGAAGGTCGTCGAGCTCAAGGAGATCAAGCTCCGCCCGAACATCGACACCCACGACTATGAAGTGAAGGCGAAAGCCATGCACCGCTTCTTCGACGAGGGCGACAAGGTGAAGGTCACCCTGCGCTTCCGCGGTCGTGAAATGGCCCACCCGGAACTGGGCATGAAGCTGCTCAACAAGGTGCAGGCCGATTTCGACGAGATCGCCAAGGTCGAGTACGCCCCGCGTATGGAAGGCCGGCAGATGATCATGATCCTGGCCCCGCGCTGATCGGATCCGCCGCTGAAACAGAAACGCCCCGGTCCATCGACCGGGGCGTTTTCGTATGCGCCGCAAACAGGCTAAGCCTGCCCGCATGACACAGACCGACGCTTCGCCTCCCGCGCCCAAGGTTCAGGCTCCGGCGTTGGCCGTGCTGTTTTCCGTCGTCTTCATCAATCTGGTCGGCTTCGGCCTGGTGGTGCCCCTGCTGCCGTTCTTCGCCCAGAGCCTGAAGGCGGAGGCCTGGCAGATCACCCTGATGTTCTCGGCCTATTCGCTGGGCCAGTTCTTCGCAGAACCCTTCTGGGGCCGGCTGTCGGACCGGATCGGGCGCAAGCCGGTCCTGCTGATCACCCTGGTCGCGAACGCCGTCGGCTATCTGGCGCTGGCCTTCGTGCCCAACATCTGGCTGGCCATCGCGGTGCGGTTGTTCACCGGCCTGGGGGCGGGCAACATCTCGACCGTCCAGGGCTATGTCGCCGACATCACCCCGCCGGAACAGAGGGCCGGGCGCATGGGCCTGATCGGCGCCGCGTTCGGACTGGGCTTCATCGTCGGTCCGGGTCTGGGCGGACTGCTGACCCAGCCGCAACTGGGACATATCGGCTATCAGCTGCCGATCTTCACCGCCGCGGCCCTGGCCGCCCTGGCGGCGGCCGGCGTGGTCGTCTTCCTCAAGGAAAGCCGCGCCAAGGCCGACCCGGCCGCGCCGCGGCCGCGCTTCCTGGCCGGCCTGCACGACGCCCGGGCCAATCCGGTCGTGTCGCGGGTGCTGCTGGTGACCCTAGTCTACATGGCCGGCTTCTCGGCGATGGAGAGCGTGTTCGGGCTGTGGGCCGAGGATCGCTACGCGTGGAACGCGCTGGAGGTCGGGCTGAGCTTCATGATCGTCGGCATCGTCTCGACCTTGAACCAGGGCTTCTTCGCCGGGCGGCTGGCCAAGCGGTTCGGCGAGGCGCGGGTGCTGGCGTTCGGGATGCTGCTGTTCGGCGCCTCCCTGGTCGCGCAGGTGGCCGCGCCCGTCGCCTGGTTCCCCGCCCTGTCCCTGGACATCGGGGCCTGGACGCTGCCGGTCGCGCAGGGCTGGATCATTCCGATCGTGATGGCCGTCGGCGCCTGCGGCATGTCGCTGGCCATGCCCAACATCTCGGCCCTGATCAGCCGCTCGACGCCGCCGGACCGGCAGGGGGCGATGTTGGGGCTGAACATGGCGTCAGGCTCGATCGCGCGCATCTTCGGACCGATGGTCGCCGGCGCCCTGTTCTCGGCCCTGGGTCACGACTGGCCCTTCCTGGTCGGGGCGGCGCTGACGGTTCCGGCGGCGGTGATGGCGATCAACGCCGGCCGCGCCTTCCGCAAGCATCAGGCGGAGGCCGCGGCGACCTGAAATCCCGCTCAACGCTGGACTCTGGCCGCCGCTTCGACTAGAAGCCGCGCCTTCGCGTACCGAACCGCCGGGCGAACAGGCATGCCTGGGCGGTTCTTAATCAGGGAAACCTCCCCTCGGGCCCAAGTGGCTCGAAGAGCGGCAACCCACTCAAAAAGTGAGATGAAAATGCCGAAACTGAAGACGAAGTCGGGCGCCAAGAAGCGCTTCAAATTCACGGCCACTGGCAAGGTTAAGGCCGGCGTTGCTGGCAAGCGTCACCGCTTGATCAGCCACAACAGCAAATACATCCGCCAGAACCGCGGCACCTCGGTCATGGCCGACGCCGACGCCAAGAAGATCAAATCCTACATGCCGTACGCCTGATCGGCGCGCGCTGTTTCGATTGATCTCCACCTGAATTTGAAAGGATAGCGACATGGCTCGCGTCACTCGGGGCGTCACGTCCCACGCCAAGCACAAGAAGGTTCTGAAGCAGGCCAAGGGCTTCTACGGCCGCCGCAAGAACACCATCCGCACCGCCAAGGCCGCCGTTGATCGCGCCGGCCAGTACGCCTACCGCGACCGCCGCACCAAGAAGCGCAACTTCCGCGCCCTGTGGATCCAGCGCATCAACGCCGCGGCCCGGATCGAAGGCTTCACCTACTCGCAGTTCATCCACGGTCTCGGCGAAGCCGGCATCGAGCTGGACCGCAAGGTCCTGGCCGCGATGGCCGCCGACGAAACCGCCTTCAAGGCGATCGCCGACAAGGTCCGTGACGCTCTCAAGGCCGCCTAAGCCTTTTAAGCTGAACGTCTGAAACACGCCCGCTCCGGTTCGTCCGGGGCGGGCGTTTTCGTATGCGCCGCGCAACCGAGGGGCGGGTCCGGTCGTTCAGGGAAGCGTCGCCATAAACCGGCGCTCACCCTGATCCAGGAGCCTGCCCATGTCCGTCGCCAAGGTCACCGAAATCACCGCCTCGTCCACCGTCAGCTTCGAGGACGCGCTGAAACAGGGCATCGCCCGCGCCGACAAGACCCTGAAGAACGTGGAAGGCGCCTGGATCCAGGAGCAGAAGGTCATCGTGAAGGGCGGCAAGGTCACCGAGTACCGGGTGAACATGAAGGTCACCTTCGTTCTCAACGACTGAGGACGACCCGCTCAGACGAGGCCGGGCGTTGCCGTATCGGGCGTCGCACAGCTAGGCTGCGGCCATGATCTCGCGCCCGCTTCTCGTCGCCGCCCTGCTGTTCGGCCTCGCCACGCCCGCCGTCGCCCAGCAGCGCGCCGTGGCCGTCACCTTCGACGATCTGCCCTATCAGGCGCCGGAGGCGGCCCTGTGCGATCCGGACGCGGCGCGCGCCCTCACCCGTGACCTGATCGCGGTCGTGGCCCCGCTGGACACCCACGGCACGATCTTCGTCAACGAGGGCAAGGTCTGCGACGCCCAGCGCGGCGTCCTGCTGCCCGAACTGCTGACGCTGTGGCTGGACGCCGGGTTCGAGGTCGGCAACCACACCTTCAGCCACATCAACATCCACCAGAACACGGCCGAGGCCTACCTCGCCGACCTGGACCGGGCGCGGAGATCACCCGGCCGCTGCTGGAGGCGCGCGGCCAGCGGCTGCGATGGTTCCGCCATCCCTATCTGTTCACCGGAGAGACGCCGGAGAAGCACGACGCCATCGCCGCGGGCCTGGCCGAACGCGGCTATGAGGTCGCGCCGGTGACCATCGACAACGTCGACTGGATGTTCGCCGACGTCTACCGCAAGGCCGAGCGGCTGGATGATCCGGCCCTGAAGGCGCGGGTGGGCGAGGCCTATGTCGCCTACATGACCACCGTGCTGGACTTCTTCGAGCCGTACAGCGCCGAGATCACCGGCGGCCGCGAGCCGGCGCAGATCCTGCTGCTGCACGCCAACAGCCTGAACCGGGACTACTACCCCCGGATCCACGCCCTCTATCTGGCGCGAGGCTATCGCTTCGTGCCGCTGGGCGAGGCGCTGGCCGATCCGATCTACAGCCACGCCGACACCTATGTCCGGGCCAACGGCGTCTCGTGGCTGCATCGCTGGACGCGGACGGACGGGCGGGCGATCCGCTGGGAGCCCGAGCCGCCGGACTGGATCGTGGCGGCCAATCGCGGCACGGCGGAGGATCTGGCGGCGGCCCAGTCCGGCGCTCGCACCGCGCCTTGAGCCGGACAGGTGACGCGCGGCCCATCAGCCGCTAGATGCTGCCGGACATGACCGATCTCGCCCAACTCGAACTCGACCTGATCAACGCCATCGGCTCGGCGGAAACCGCCGCCGCCGTGGAGGACCTGCGCGTCGCGGCGCTGGGCAAGTCCGGCTCGATCTCCGGCCTGCTCAAGGGCATGGGGGCCATGAGCCCCGACGAACGCCGCGAGCAGGGCCCGATGATCAACGGCCTGCGCGACCGGGTGTCGTCGGCCCTGGCCGCCCGCAAGGCCGAGCTGGAAGGCGCCGAGCTGGACGCCCGCCTGAAGGCCGAGCACGTCGACCTGACCCTGCCGCCGCGCCCGCGCCGCCAGGGCAGCGTGCACCCGACCATGCAGGTGATGGACGAGATGATCGCCATCTTCGCGGACATGGGCTTCGCGGTCGCCGAGGGCCCGGACGTCGAGGACGACTTCCACAACTTCACCGCCCTGAACTTCCCGCCCAAGCATCCGGCGCGGGAGATGCACGACACCTTCTTCCTGAAGCCCGACCCGGACACGGGCGAGCGCAAGGTGCTGCGCACCCACACCAGCCCGGTGCAGGTGCGCACCATGATGACCCAGAAGCCGCCGATCCGGATCATCGCGCCCGGCCGCACCTTCCGGAAGGACAGCGACGCCACCCACACGCCGATGTTCCACCAGGTCGAGGGCCTGGTGATCGACAAGGCCATCCACATGGGCCACCTGAAGTGGACGCTGGAAACCTTCGTCGCGCGCTTCTTCGAGCTGGACGGCGTCGACGCCCGCTTCCGGCCGCACCACTTCCCCTTCACCGAGCCGTCGGCCGAGATGGACATCCGCTGCGACCGCTCGGGCGGCGAACTGAAGTTGAACACCGGCGACAGCTGGATGGAGATCCTGGGCTGCGGGATGGTGCATCCGAACGTGCTGCGGAACTGCGGCATTGATCCGGACGAGTATCAGGGCTTCGCCTTCGGCATGGGCGTGGATCGCCTGGCCATGCTGAAGTACGGCATCCCGGACCTGCGCCCGATGTTCGACGCCGACACCCGATGGCTGGCCCACTACGGCTTCTCGGCCTTCGCCGCCCCCAACTCCGCAAGCGGACTGTCCTGATGACCGACCAGCCCCTGTCTTCTCCCGCCGCCCCGCGGACGATCGATCCCCTCGCGAAAGAGCTCAACGGCGGGCGCTTCTCGCTGTTCGACCTGTATCGCGCCAGCGTGCAGGCCGGCGGCGGCGCCGTGCTGGACAACCGGACCTTCACCGAGTGCGTGATCGAGGGTCCGGCGCTGATGCTGGTTCTCGAGGGCACCCAATTCAGCGGCACCAATTTCGGCCCGACGGGGGACGACATGCGCAACATGCTGTTCCAGCCGATGGGCGGTGGGGCCATCGGCGCCATTCCCGTGCGGAACTGCACCTTCGAGCGGTGCCAGTTCCAGGCGATCGGCATCACGGGCAACGAGACGCTGCTGCAGCTGCTGATCGATCAGGTCGTCACGACCCGCTGACAGCCAGAACCGCAATTCGAGAGATTCCCCGCATGACCGACGAAACCCCCAAGATGTCCGCTGAAGAAACGGCCGGGCGCGCGCTTGTCGCTCGCACCAGTTTCGAGAAGGAAGCCGTGTGGCTTCCGATGCTGGCGGTCCAGCACTGGAACGCCGGCGAGATGTTCATCGACGGCAAGACCTTCACCGACTGCCTGATCGAAGGCCCGGGCGTGATGGCGGTGATGAACGGCACGGTGTTCGACAACTGCGCCATGGGCACGACGACCGACGTCGGCGCCCTGCTCTACAAGCCGGTCGGCAAGACCAAGATGGCGGGCGTCATCGGGGTGTCCAACAGCCGCTTCGTGCGCTGCCGTTTCGTCCAGATCGGTTTCACCGGCAGCGACGAACTGGTGGAGCAGCTGCACGCCGGCATCCGCGCGTCCGGCGCGGACGCGCCCTCGGAGCCCCAGGCGTGAAATTCACCCTCTCCTGGCTGAAGGACCATCTGGACACGGAGGCGGACGCCGCCGCCGTGGCCGAGGCCATGACCATGGCCGGCCTCGAGGTCGAGGATGTCCACGATCCGATCGCCTCGCTGGCCCCCTTCACGGTGGCGAAGATCGTCTCGGCTGAACGCCATCCCAACGCCGACCGCCTGCAGGTCTGCCAGGTCGAGACCGTCGACGGGATGAAGGAGATCGTCTGCGGCGCGCCGAACGCGCGCGCGGGCCTGACCACCATCTACGCCCCCATCGGCGCCTATGTGCCCGGACTGGGCGTGACCTTGGTCGAGAAGCCGGTGCGCGGCGTGGTCTCGAACGGCATGCTGTGCTCGGCCTCGGAGCTTGAGCTGGCCGATGAGAGCGACGGCATCCTGGAGCTGGACGACGCCCTGAAGGTGGGTGAACCCGCCGCCGGCGTCTTCGGCGCCGAACCGGTCATTGATTTCGAGGTGACCCCGAACCGGCCCGACTGGCTGGGCGTCGCCGGCATCGCCCGCGACCTGGCCGCCGCCGGCCTGGGCACGCTGAAGACCCCCGCCATCGAACCGATCGCCGGGACCTTCGCCTCGCCGATCACGGTGCGCCTCGACGCGCCCGAAATGTGCCCGGTCTTCGCCGGCCGCACGATCCGCGGCGTGCGGAACGGCCCGTCGCCCGAGTGGCTGAAGCGCCGTCTGGAGGCCATCGGCCTGCGCTCGATCAACCGGCTGGTCGATGTGACCAATCTGATCACCTACGACCGGGCGCGCCCGCTGCACGTCTATGACATCGCCAAGCTGGAGGGCAGCGAGATCGTGGTGCGCCGTGGCCAGTCCTCGGACCCCACGGCGACGACGGAGCCCGTCTTCGCTCTGGACGGCAAACTCTATGAGGTCTCGTCCAATGACTGCGTCATCGCGGATGCGGGGGGCCTGCGCGCCATCGGCATCGGCGGCGTCATGGGCGGCGACAATACCGGCTGTTCGGACCAGACGGTCGACGTCTTCGTTGAATCCGCCTGGTTCGACCCCATCGTGACGGCCCAGACGGGACGCAGCCTCGGCATCTCTTCGGACGCCCAGTACCGGTTCGCGCGCGGCGTGGACACGGCCTCGGTCGTGCCGGGCGTGGAACTGGCGACAAAGCTGATCCTCGACCTGTGCGGCGGTGAACCGTCCGAGATCACGGTGGCCGGACAGGCTCCCGCCGCCCCGACCGCCTTCGCCTTCAATCCTGCCCGCGTCGGTTCGCTGACCGGCCTGTCGCTGACGGATGACCGTATCGCCGACATCCTGACCGCGCTGGGCTTCGCCGTGGAGCGTGGCGCGTCGTGGTCGGTGACGCCGCCGACCTGGCGCCGGGACGCCGAAGGCCCCGCCGATCTGGTGGAAGAGGTCGCCCGCATCGAGGGCTTCGGCGAACTGCCGTCCACGCCCCTGCCCGATCAGGGCGCGCCGTCGCGAGGCGTGCTGAACCCGCGTCAGGCGCGCGTTCGCCTGGCCCGCCGGGCGCTGGCGGCCATGGGCTACGCCGAGGCCGTCACCTGGTCCTTCAACAAACAGTCGATCGCGGCCCTGTTCGGCGGCGGCGACGAAAAGCTGGTGGTCGAGAACCCCATCGCCGCGGATCTGGACTGCATGCGGCCCTCGGCCCTGCCGAACCTGATCCAGGCCGCCGCCCGCAACGCCGCGCGGGGCCACGCCGACGCCGCCCTGTTCGAAATCGGCCCGATCTATCTGGACGACCAGCCGAACGGCCAGCGCACCGTCATCGCGGGCCTGATCGCGCCGCGCTCGGCCCGCCATTGGGGCGGCGGCGCGGAAGACGCCCTGTTCGCCCTGAAGGGCGACCTCATCGCCCTGCTGGACCAGCTGGGCGCGCCGACGGCGTCGCTGCAGCTGGTTCAGGGCCAGAACCGCGACTGGTGGCATCCGGGCCGCTCCGCGCGACTGCAGCTGGGTCCGAAGAACGTCATGGTCGAGTTCGGCGCCCTGCACCCCCGGGTGCTCAAGGCGCTGGACGCCGACGCTCCGATGCTGGCCTTCGAGATCGTGCTGGACGCCGTGCCCGAACCGCGCGGCGCCAAGTCCAAGACGCGGGGACCGGCCAGCCTGGCCAATCTGATGCCCCTGACCCGCGACTTCGCCTTCGTGGTCGAGG
Organism: Brevundimonas sp. GW821-FHT12C05; assembly: GCF_058807475.1. Lineage (NCBI taxonomy): Bacteria > Pseudomonadati > Pseudomonadota > Alphaproteobacteria > Caulobacterales > Caulobacteraceae > Brevundimonas > Brevundimonas sp. GW821-FHT12C05. Next base: position 71,209 of record NZ_JBXAQS010000004.1, on the reverse strand, counting down.
ACGGCAAGGCGGTCGGCGATCTGGTCCGCGCCGTGACCGGCGCCGACAAGGCCCTGATCAACGAGGTCCGGGTCTTCGACATCTATCGCGGCAAGGGCGTGGACGAGGGCTTCAAGTCGGTGGCGCTGGAAGTCGTCATCCAGCCGGTCGAGGCCACCTTGACCGACGCCGAGATCGAGGCCCTGTCGGCCAAGGTCGTGGCGGCGGCGACGAAGCTGGGCGCCGTGCTGCGCGCATAGGACCCCGGACGAATGACAGGCGGCTCACGCCGCCTGTCATGTCCCGAGACGATCACGCAGCCGGTTGGATGTTCGCGACGTCCACGACGCGACTGCCGCTCATGAGATAGTACTCGGCCGGATCGAGACGGATCCGGACGACATCGGTTCCCGCCGGGATCGGCGTCCGGTCGCCGGCGATGTCCAAGCGCAGCCACTGCACGGAGCCATCAGCCGCCTCCACCGCCAGGGAAAGGCGCGGCAGCCAGTAGTCGCCACCCGATCGCACCAGGATCAGCCCGTCGCCGTCGCGCTCGACATGGAAGGCGGGCGCGCCCTTGCCCTCGACCCACGGCTTCAGGAAGCGCTCAGCTTTGGCGGCGTCAGGGCCGAAACCCGCGAGGAAGTCGGCATAGCCGGTCCGACCGGGAGAGGAGGCGACGAAAGCCCGCATGCCCCGGTCAAAGGCCTCTCGACCCAACACTCTTTCAAGCATGGCCAGCGTCCAGGCTCCCTTGGCGTAGGCGACGCCCGAGTTGGTCGGATCATCGTTGAGCGCCGTCGCCTGGGCCTGGGCGTTGATCAGGAACAACCGGGCCTGATCCCGCCAGAACCAGCGCGCGGCTTCAGCGCCGTAGCGATCGTCGATCACCAGGCTTTCCGCATAGGTCGCCCAGCCTTCGGCCAGGAAGTTGCGCGTGGCCCCGGACGGGCGCGTCCAGAGATGGGCGACCTCGTGGTCAAAGAAGGCGCGGACCGGAAACCCGTCGCCGCGCGAGGGCGGACCGCCCCTGGTCCCCGTGAAGATCCCCTGGTTGGACAGGAAATGCCAACCGTTACCGTCCCTGCCGCGCGCCTGGACGACCGCCATGCGATCCAGCGCCGGCGCCCCGAACCGGTCCGACAGCAGGGTCCAGGTCCGCTCGCCGGCCACGGCCAGATCCTCGAGGGAAGGCGAGTAGTCAGGGGTCGCGAACAATTCGATGGTGACCTTGCCGAGCTGTCGGCGTCGCGGCTCCCAAGCCTCGTCATAGGCCCAGGTAACGGCCGTCGTGGGCTCCTCGGAGCGGGCGATCACGGTCCGGACACCATCGCGCGTCGTCTCGGTCTGCGGCAGATCGACCGCCACCTTCAGTCGTTCGGGCGCGCGGATCGTGATCGAAAAATCGGCCAGGCCGCTGTCGACCCCGAAACCGAAGAAGGGATGCCACCAGTACTGGTTTCGGACATGGCCGAACCCATCGGCGAACATGGCGGAGTTGCCGCCGGCCTCGCGCTCGACATCAACGGAATACTCGACCCGCACGCGGCGACGGCCGGGATCGGCCTCCAACCACAGAAATCCGTCCTGGAACACGAACGGCGTCGGGCGCCCGTCCACGGTGACAGTGCGAACGGCGGCCTTGGCATTCAGCCCGAAGAAGAAGCCCAGGCGGCCATCGACGCTCACCGTCATGTCATCAACGGCCGCGAATCCCTTGGCCGGATCCAGATCGACCGTCAGATCATGGGCGATGATCCGATTGACCTGAAACGGAACGCGGCCCTCGATCCGCCAGCCGTTTGAGGCCCATCGGGCGGTATGCAGGCCACTGTAGAGCATGGATGAACTGGTCTGGTCGCCGCTGTTCCCCTGCGCGATCCGCCCGGACAACAGGACCGTCGCCACGCCCGCCGTTTCATCCAGACGGACGATCCTTGGGGACCCCGAGGTTCGCGGACGGTCGGCTCGGAACAGCCTTTCGGCGGACGACGACGGTCCATAGACTTGAACAAAGCTGTTTTGATCGCTCTCGAATCCCACCGAGATACGCGCGATATAATCTTCCAGGGACACTCTGTCTTGAGCAGAAACATTAGATACTGGAATAAAAAATAATGATGCGGCCAAAATAAACGATCGCACCATCATTTGTTTCTCCGATTCTACTATTGGTTCGGAGAATCTTTGAACGATTACACACGGTCAAGTTAATATAGATTCATAAAGCACAAACCATCGACTACGACGCGAGACGCATCAACAACCTTTCGTTAACCTTGCCGCCGCAAGGCTGACGCAAAGCCCGGCGACGGTGGCACGAGCGCCCGCGCGAGTCGGGCGGACCGCCTTCGGAGCCACGACCATGCATCGCCGCCACCTGATCCAGTCCGGCCTCGCGCTCGGCGCGACCTCCGCTCTCGGCGCCTGCGCCAGCAACGGGCCGACCGATCCCAACTATCCGATCCGTTCGGACCAGACGGCGCCCGCCTACACCTCCGACGAACTGATCGCCGCCGGCTCGCGCGAGCTGGGCATCGCGGCGGAAGCCATCGGCGGCGCCATCGAGCGCATCTTCGCCGACCAGGGCGATCGCCCGACCGCCTATATCGCGGGCGAGGAAGCCGCCGGCGCCGTCGGCGTGGGCCTGCGCTACGGCCGCGGCGCCCTGCACATGAAGGACCTGTCGGCCTCGCAGGAAGTGTTCTGGCAGGGGATCTCGATCGGCTGGGACATGGGCGGCAACGGCAGCCGGGTCTTCACCCTGGTCTACGGCCTGTACCACCCCGACATGCTGTATCGCCGCTACCCCGGCGTAGAGGGCACGGCCTACCTCGTCGGCGGCCTGGGCGTGAACTACCAGCGCGCCGACGGCATCGTGCTGGCCCCCATCCGCACCGGCGTCGGCCTGCGCCTGGGCGCCAACGTCGGCACCATGGCCTACAGCCGCCAGCGGAACCTGCTTCCCTTCTAAGGAAGGGCGCTACCGCTCGCGACGCGGTCGCTCGCTGCTTGAGCGCAAAGAGAAAGGCCGCAGCGGATGCTGCGGCCTTTGATCTGTTCAGAATACGCGAAGCGCCAGGCCGCGTCGGGTCGGTAGGTCCCGTAGGGCCGACGGTCCGCGGCCCTACGAAAGACCGCTCATCCGCATTCGCGGATGAGCGCCTCCAGCCCGTCGCGCCAGCTCGGGTAGTTCGGCCGCCAGCCCAGTTCGGCCTTGGCCCTGGCGTTCGAGAGCCGCTTGGAGTCCAGGTAGAACCGCCGCATGGCGTCCGACACCGAGGGATCGTCCAGATCGACCTCGGGCGGCAGGGGCAGGCCCAGCCTGGCCGCCGCGCCCGCGATGACCACGTCGGCGGGCGAAGGCTCGTCGTCGCACAGGGTGTAGGCGGCGCCCGGGTGCGGGCGGGCCATGGAGGCGAACAGGCCGGCCACGGCGTCCTCGACATGCACCCGGTTGAAGACCTGCCCGGGCTTGCGGACGATCCGGGCGGTGCCGTCGCGCAACTTGTCCAGCGGCGAGCGGCCCGGGCCGTACAGGGCGGGCAGACGGAACAGCTGGACGGTCAGGCCCATGCCGCGCCCGGCGTCCAGCCAGTCGCGCTCGGCCCGAACGCGGCGGGCGCCCTCGAGACTGGCGGCGTTCAGTTCATCGTCCTCGAAGGCCCAGCCGCCCGCGCGGTCGCCGAACACGGCCGTCGAGGAGACATAGCCGATCCAGTCGGGCCAGGCGTCCGAGGCGGTGATGGCCGGAATCAGGGCCTTCAGTCCGGGACAGCCGTGGGCGTCGGGCGGGGCCGTGACGAGCAGGGCCGAAGCCTTCGCCACGGCGGCGGACAGCGCCGTCTCATCCGTTGAATCGACGGCGGCGACGCCTTCGGCCTCAAGCGCGGCGCGGGTGGCCGGATCGCGCGAGGTGGCGACGGCCCTGCCGCCCCGGCGGATGGCCTCAAGCGCCGCGGCGCGGCCCAGCCAGCCACCGCCGAAGACCAGCAGCGAAACGGGCGAAGCGGCGTCGGGCATCAGACCTCAGGCGGAACGGGCGTGGTTTTTGACGCCGACGGTCGCAACCGTGGCGGTTTCACTCTTCAGCGCTTCGGCGCGCCGGGTGTTCCAGCTCGACACGCAGGGCACCTTGGTCAGATCGGCCCGGTCGGCATAGTGGCGGGCGATGTCGGTGACCTCGTCCAGCAGACCCTGCCGCAGGGTGATCGGCTTCAGACCCAGATCGCGGAACTGGTCATTGGCCACGACCAGTTCGTTCTCGTCGGCTTCCTGACGCGGGTTGGGAACGTTGTGGACCTCGGCGCCGGTCATGCCGGCGATCATGGCCGCCAGATCGCGCACCCGGCGGCTCTCGGTCATCTGGTTCAGAATCTTGACCCGATCCCCGGCCCTGGGCGGGTTCTTCAGGGCCAGTTCGACGCAGCGCACCGTGTCCTGGATATGGATGAAGGCCCGTGTCTGGCCGCCGGTGCCGTGCACCGTCAGCGGATAGCCGACCGCCGCCTGCATCAGGAAGCGGTTCAGCACCGTGCCGTAGTCGCCGTCATAGTCGAAACGGTTGATCAGCCGCTCGTCCTTGCGGGTTTCCTCGGTCTGGGTCCCCCAGACGATGCCCTGGTGCAGGTCGGTGATCCGGACGCCGTCGTTCTTGGCGTAGAACTGGAACAGCAGGGCGTCCTGCGTCTTGGTCATATGGTAGATCGAGCCCGGGTTCGGCGGGAACAGGATCTCCTGCTCGGCCGGGCCGAAGTCGGTGTCCACGGTGACCTTCAGATAGCCCTCGGGGATGCGCAGGCCGGCGGTCGTGTAGCCATAGACCCCCATGGTGCCGAGATGGGCCAGGTGCACGTCCCGGCCGCTCTCGACGATGGCCGCCAGCAGGTGATTGGTGGCGTTGAGGTTGTTGTCGACCGTGTACAGCTTGTGCCGGGCCGACTTCATCGAATAGGGCGCGGCCCGCTGTTCGGCGAAATGCACGACCGAATCCGGCTGCCAATCGCGGATCAGGGCGACGAGGCGGTCGAACTCCTTGCCGACCGTCATGTTCTCGAATTCGATGGTCCTGCCCGAGACCTCCGTCCACGCGGCGATGCGCTCGCCCATGGTCCGGATGGGGGTCAGGGACTGGACCTCCAGCTCGTTGTCGATGTTGCGCCGGCTGAGATTGTCGACGACCAGCACGTCCCAGCCGCGGGCCGACAGATGCAGGGCCGTCGGCCACCCACAGAAGCCGTCCCCGCCCAGAACCAGTACGCGCATTTCCACCCTCGTGTTCTTCTTGCCGTCTTGCCTAGCCGAAGCGGGACGGCGGTCAAAGCGTCGCCTTACCGCAGCTTCAACGGCGGACGCGCGCCTTCCAGTCGGCGCGGCTCTGACCCCAGGCGTCGACCGGCAGATCGGCGAAGGGCGGCGGCATCCGGGTCGGACCCAGATTGCGCGAGCCGACCCGCTCGGCCAGCCGCTGGGAGGGGGTGTTGTCCGGGTCGATGCAGTGGATAACGTCGTCCCAGCCCAGCACGTCGAAGGCGTAGTCCAGCGTCGCCGTCGCCGCCTCGACGCCATAACCCTTGCCCTGGGCGTCCGGATGCAGGCCCCAGCCGACCTCATTGCCGGGCCAGCCGTGCGGCTTCCACGGCCCGATCCGGCCCAGCCACAGGCCGGTGTCGCGCTCGATGAGCGAGAACATGGACACGCCCGTCAGGCTCCACGCCCCGGCCATGCTCATGAAGCCGCGCCAGGCGGTCGAGGCCGGCTGGGGCCCGCCGAGGAATTTCGACGCCTCGGGATCGGCCATCATCTCGGCCCAGCGCGGGAAGTCCTCCAGGGCGAGGGGGCGCAGGGTCAGGCGTTCGGTCTGAAGCACCGGTCCAGTCAAAGCAGATACTCCCGTTCGAGTTGGTACTGACTGCCGTCGGGCGTCAGCACGCTGGAATAGAGACCGAACCGGTCGATGCGGATCGGCGGCGAATGCAGCAGGTTGTGGCCGGTGATCCAGGCGCCGATCCGGTCCGGATTGGTCTGGGGCTTCAGATAGGCCAGCGTCATGTGGGGCCGATACTCGCGCCGCTCGACCGTGATGCCCGCCCGCTCGGCCGCCGACCGGCACCGGCCCGCCAGCACGCCCAGCCGCTCGTTGGGGGCCAGGCCGGCCCAGAGCGTATGGCTGCGATGCGCGTCGCCGAAGGCGCCCACGCCCTTCAGCTCGATCTCGAACGCCCCGCCGGTCGCCGCGCGCTCCAGCTCGACCGCCAGATCGTCGGCGCGACGCTCATCGACCTCGCCGTAGAAGGCCAGGGTCACATGCAGCTGTTCGTCGGTGCGCCATTGGGCGCCGGGCAGGCCGGACTGCCGACGCTTCAGCGTCTCGGCCACGTCCCAGGGGACGGACAGGGCGGTGAACAGCCGGATCATGCGACTGTTGGTAGCGGGTCCGAACCCTGATCCCAAGTCCGGTTTTCCTTGCGGAAGGCGCGGGCGAGACCGATATTTGCTCCAAAGGCCGGGATCGCCCGGCTCTGAGGAGGATCGAAACCGCGATGAGCGATTTCAGAAACGGATATTCCATCCCGCAGACCGCCGACATGTCGGTGGACGCGGGCCTGCGCAGCTTCATGCTGGGCGTCTACAACAAGGTGGCGATCGGCCTGCTGGTCTCGGCCGTGCTGGCCTATGTGACCGGTTCGGTTCCGGCGGTCCGCGAGCTGCTGTTCTCGACGGCGGTCTTCCCGGACGGCGTGACCCGCCTGACCGGCTACACCCTGCTGGGCATGATCGTGGCCTTCTCGCCGCTGGTCATCCTGCTGGGCTCGAACTTCGTGATGAAGAACCCGACCTCGGGCGCCGCCAGCGCGCTGTACTGGGTGATCGTGGCCCTGATCGGCGCCTCGATGGGCACCGTGGTCCTGCTCTACACCGGCGCCTCGGTCGTGCAGACTTTCCTCATCACCTCCGCCGCCTTCGGCGCGCTGAGCCTGTTCGGCTACACGACCAAGAAGGACCTGACCGGCATTGGCAGCTTCCTGATCATGGGCGTGATCGGCCTGGTCATCGCCTCGATCGTCAACATGTTCCTGCAAAGCGGCATGATGCAGATGATCATCAGCGGCGCCGGCGTGCTGATCTTCGCGGGCCTGACGGCCTACGACACCCAGCGCCTGAAGATGACCTACTATGCGCTCGGCGGGGACCAGAACGCGATGGGCGTGGCCACCAGCTTCGGCGCGCTGAGCCTGTACATCAACTTCATCAACATGTTCCAATTCCTGCTGGCCCTCTTCGGCGGCCGGCGTTGATTGAAGAGCGCTAACGCTCGCGACGCGGTCGCTCGCTGCTTGAGCGCAGCGACCCGCCGTCACCCGCGATGGCGCAACCCGGCCTCAAGCAACGAGCCGCCGCGCGGCGAGTGTTAGGCCACAAAAGAAGGAGGGCTCCGGCGGTGACGCCGGAGCCCTTTTTCTATTCCACGACGGTGAACTTGCGGCTGTCGAACACACGCAGGACCTGGGGCAGCTCCCGGCCCCGGCGCAGGACCACCCCGCCCTCGCCGATCACCGCCCACTGCCCCTGTTTGAGGCGCAGCGCCGGGCGCTTCTCGATGCGATAGAGGGGCGCGTCGCCCGAGCGGCGAAAGACGGCGAACTCGGCCACGTCCTTGTGCCCGATCATGGCGTAGTCCCGCCATTCGCCGGCGGCGACCATACGACCGTAGACTCTCAGGATCTGGTCCAGCTCGCGCCGGTCGAAGAAGATCGGTCCGGCCTGCTGGGCGTCGGCGGCGTCGCTCATCCTCTTAATCTAGGCCGGCGGGCGCCGGGCGCCAGTCCCCCGCTTCCGGTCGAACGCCGTGTCCGGAACGCCGCAATGCGAAGAAATCGGACCGAACACGAAAACGCCTCCGTTCCGCCCATCGCCCGCCCCCTTGGGAGGCGACACCGGACCCATCGGCTCGTTGGAGTTCGGAGCGGTTCCGGATCCTGAACAGCCCCCCCAGCCCCCCTGGATCGTTCCATTCAAGGGCTCCGGCGGGCCGATGCTTCCTCCAAAGCGAGACGCCCGCTCCGCCACCTCCCCCCCTCCGGCCGAGCGGGCGTTTTGGCGTCTGGAGCAGGGTTCAGGCGTCGACAGGCCTCAGGGCAGGGTGACCCGCTCCGTCCCGCCGCCACGCTGGACCGACAGGCGGCGCTCGCCGGTCCCATCCAGCGCCCGCGCCAGACCCGACAGATCCGACACCGACCGGCCGTTGACCGACTGAATGACGTCGCCCGCCTGAAGGCCGGCGGCGGCGGCGGGCGAACCGCCCTCGACCGCGAAGACCTGCAGCCCGGTGGAGCCCTCGCGCACGCTGGCGCCGCGCGCCAGCACGACCTCGGCGCCGATGATGACCTGACGCTCGACCCGCGGCGTGACCGTCAGGGTGGCGCGGCCCTCGTGGCCGGCGCGCAGATAGACGACCTCGACCTGGGTTCCCGGCTCGGCGATGCCGATGGTGGCCTGAACGGTGCCGGCGTTGGAGACCGGACGGTTCTGGATGCGGGTGATGACGTCGCCGCGGCGCAGGCCCGCGGTCTCGGCCGACGAGCCAGGCGTCACATCCTCGACCACCGCGCCGCGCACGATGCCCAGGCCGAAGTCCCGCGAGCGGGCGGCGTTCAGCGAGCCGAGGATGGCGCCGGTCGTGCCGCGCTTGACCTCGCCCGTCGTGCGCAGCTGCTCCACGACATACATCATGATCCGGCTGGGCACGGCGAAGGCGATGCCGTCGTTGCCGCCGCCGCCGCCCGACAGGATGGAGGTGTTGATGCCGATCAGCCGTCCACGGCTGTCCAGCAGCGGTCCGCCGGAGTTGCCCGAGTTCACGGCCGCGTCGGTCTGGATGTAGTCCTCGATCCGGTCACCCATGCCCGAACGGCCCAGGCCCGAGATGACGCCCATGGTCAGGGTCTGGTCGAGTCCCAGCGGATAACCGACCGCGAAGGCCAGGTCGCCGGTGCGCAGGGTGTCGGAACTGGCCACCTCGATCTGCGACAGACCCGGAGCGATGATCTTCAGCACGGCGATGTCGGTGGCCTTGTCGGCGCCGATCAGGACGGCGTCGAAGATGCGGCCGTCGGTCAGATCGACGGTGTATTTCCGCCCGCCCTCGACCACGTGGTTGTTGGTGACGACGATGCCCTCGGCCGCGTCGAGCACGGCGCCCGAGCCGCTGGCCATCGGCTTGGGCTCATTGTCGCCCGAGCTGGGGCCTTCGGACTGGCCCAGGGTGGTCACCTGCACCACGGCGGGCAGGGCGCGCTCCAGGTCGGTGGCGAAGGTGAAGACTCCGCGCTCGGCGTCGTAGGGGAGCGACTGCGGTTGGGCCGTCTGGGCCATGGCGGGCGCGGCGATCAGCAGGGGCGCGGCAAGCGCGAGGGCCAGCACGGAGACACCGCCGGTCCGGAAGATGATGCGCCGCATGCTGTATCCCTTGTTCTAGATACTGACCCTAGACCACTTTTGCTTCAGGTCGAATCGACCTGAATCCAAAAAGTGGTCGAGCATTGAACTGGACCGAAATCTGAGCAGAGTTGGACCGCGTCCAACTCTGCCGATTTCGGTCTAGCGCGAGAAATGCGCCGTGACGACAGCCCCCGGCGCGGCGTCATCAATCGTCATGGACGCGCCGTGCCGCTTCAGGATGGCGCGCACGAAGGCCAGTCCCATGCCGTGGCTCTCGCGACCCTCGGCCGAGGCGGCGGCGACGTTCGCGGCGTCGCCCGCGCCGGCGCCCCGGAAGCCGGGCCCCTGGTCGGCGACCGAGAAGCGGGGCCGCCCCTCGCCCCCGGCGACGGTCAGGGTGACGATGCCGTCGTCCGGCGAATACTTGACCGCATTGTCCACCAGATTGGCCACGGCCCGCTGCAGCAGGCTGCGGACGCCCAGCACCTCGACCGGTTCGACCTCGACCCGGATCGACACGCCGCGCGGCTCGGCCAGCGGCTCGTAGAGTTCGACCGCCTGGCGGGCGAGGATGTCCAGTCGCACCGGCTCGAAGGACCAGGCTTCGCCGTCGCGCAGCGCCATGGCCTCGTTCATCGCGCGCGTCAGCTCGTTGAGGTCGGCGCGCGCCTCATTGACCAGGCGAAGGGTCTCGGGGGTCTCCGCCGTCTCGGCCAGCCGCTCCAGCCGGGCCGAGGCGCGGGCCAGCGGCGTGCGGAAATCGTGCGCCAGCTGGTCGGCGGAATCGCGCAGCCAGGCCAGCAGTTCCTCAAGCCGATCCAGGGTGCTGTTCACGTGGCCGGACAGCTCGGTCAACTCTGGTGCGACCTCGGTCTCGGGGGCTCGTTCGGAGAAGTCGCCGACCGCCGCGCGATCCAGCGCCTTGCTGACCTGGGCGACGGCGCTGGTCAGGCGACGTCGGGCGAAGGTCGCGGCGGTCAGGCCGATGGCCAGCAGCAGGACGCCCGCCCCGATCACCGCCGCCACCGCCCAGCCCCAGGCGTCGCCCGAGGCGTCCACGACCCGGCCCACGGCGATGTCCAGCGCCCCGACCGAGCGCTTGACCACCACCACCTCGACCGCGCGGGCGGGACACAGGACGCCGCGTCCCAGCCGCATCACATAGACGTCGTCGCCCAGCCGGGGCGTGCGCTCGCCGCGCAGGGTTTCCAGTTCCGACAGGCCCGCCGGCTTGCCGACCGGCGCGCGGATGAAGCGCACCCCCGCCCCGCCGCGACCCGTGCGGCAGGTTTCCTCCAGCGTCCGCGCCTCGCGCTCGCGGGCCGGGCCGTTCTGGAAGGCGGTCAACCAGTTGGACAGGTAGACGGCGTCAGCCGGCGTCAGTGTGTCGCCGGTCATGCCCTCGACCCCCAGCTTGGAAGCCATGGCGCCGTAGTCGTCGAGGGCGGCCAGGGCGGCCTTCTGGCGTTGATCCATGCGCACCGCGGCGCTGGTCACCGCCAGCGATCCAGTCAGGGCCAGGGCCGACAGCACGGCGATCCCCGCCGCCAGCTGGGTGGTCGTGCGCCGCCCCAGCCAGGCCTTGATGCGCCGGAACGGGCCGGTCACGGCGATCTCAGCCCGTCCAGGCGGACAGGTCGCGGAACACCAGGCTCTGGCTGCGCGCGGAGACGATCAGCGGATGCAGGTCGTCGCCCAGCTCGTGCGCCTGCTCCTTCAACCGGCGGCGCAGGGCGCTGATGCGGGCGTCGATGATGTTGACGAAATTGTCGGGCAGGAAGTTCCACTCCACCCAGCACCGGTCCCACAGCATGGTCTTGGTCACCGGCTGGCCGCGCGCGGTCATCAGCTCGCAGACGATGGCGAACTCCAGCGGCGACAGGTCGATGGTCCGCGACGTCGCCCCCAGTTCCAGCTTCACCGTGCGTGCGCCGAACGACAGACGGATGGGGCCGTTGACCAGATCAGAACTCGCCGGTTTGGCCCGGCGGGCGGTGCGGCGCAGCTGGGCGGCGATACGCGCCAGCAGCTCCTCGTCCCCCACCGGCTTGGCCACATAGTCGTCGGCGCCCTCCAGCAACCCTTCGACCTTCTGCCGTTCGCCGCCCAGCGCCGTCAGCATCAGGGCGGGCGCATCGGACGAGGGGCCGTTGGAGGCGCGCAGGCGCTTCAGCGTCTCCAGACCGTCCATGCCGGCGGTCAGCCGGTCCAGGATCAACACATCATAGGGTCGGGCCGCCGCCGCCTCGAGCGCGGTCTCGCCCCGGTCGACCCGGTCCACACGCTCGAAACCGGCGCGCAGCAGCCGTCCGGCGACGTGTTCTGACAGGTCAGGATCGTCCTCGAGCAACAGGGCGGCGCGGCCCGCGAAGACCTCGCGCAGCCGGGCGAAAGGATCCTCGCCCGCGATCACTGGTTCTCCGTCCATCAGCCGCCTCCCGTCGCCGAACGATAGGACGTTGAAGCCGAATGACAAAGCCCGGCGGTCCCGACCGCCACCGTGCACGCGCGCGAGCGGGCGCGGGGCTGATTCTTCCTGATCGAACGGCGATTGCGGGCCGGGCGCCCCATGCTACCGTCGCGACTTCACGAAAGGGGTCTCGCCATGCTCGCCGTCGCTCTCGCCCTCGCGCTCCAGGCCACCGCGCCCGCCGATCCGGCGTCGCCCGAAGCCGTCGCCGTCATGGCGCCTGTCAACGCCACGTTCGCCGCCCTGGCCGCCCGTGATGGAACGCTTCTGGCGCCTCACTTCGATTCCGAGGCGAAAATGATTGTCGCGATCGAGCGGCCGGACGGGACCCGCGTCATCCGTCGCCTGACAGGGCAGGAATTCGCCGCCGGCCTGCGACCGGGCGCGGAGCGCTTCGAAGAAGTCATGCCCGACCCGGTCATTGTCATCGATGGCGATGTCGCCTCGATCTTCGGCCGTTACCTCTTCAAGGTTGACGGGACGACGGTGCACTGCGGCGCCAACCATTTCGACATGATCCGCAAGGACGGCGCCTGGATCATCGCCGGCATCAGCTGGAGTCAGCGCACCACCGGTTGCGACGGGGCCTAGACCCGGCGGGGACTGCGCTCACCGCGCTCAGGCAGCGAGCCGCCGCGCGGCGAGCGATAGCGCCCTAGAAAGCGCTCTCGCCCGTGATGGCCCGGCCCAGGATCAGCGCGTGGACGTCGTGGGCGCCCTCGTAGGTGTTGACCGTCTCCAGGTTCATGGCGTGGCGCATGACGTGCATCTCGCCGGTGATGCCGGCGCCGCCGTGCATGTCGCGGGCCTCGCGGGCGATGGCCAGGGCCTTGCCGCAGTTGTTGCGCTTCATCATCGAGATGGCTTCCGGGACCCAGTCGCCGGCGTCCAGACGGCGGCCCAGGGCCAGCGCGCCCTCGAAACCGAGGAAGATCTCGGTCTGCATGTCGGCCAGCTTCTTCTGCACCAGCTGGCGGGCGGCCAGCGGGCGGCCGAACAGCATGCGCTCCGCCACATAGCCGCGGGTCAGGTGGAAACAGGCCTCGGCCGCGCCCATGGCGCCCCACGAGATGCCGTAGCGGGCCTTGTTCAGGCAGGAGAACGGTCCGCGCAGGCCCTTCACGCCCGGCAGCAGGTTCTCTTCCGGCACGAAGACGTCGTTCAGGCCGATGTCGCCCGTGACCGAGGCGCGCAGGCTCAGCTTGTCGCCGATCTTGTCGGTGGTGAAGCCGTCGAAGCCGCGCTCGACGATGAAGCCGCGGATCACGTCGTCCAGCTTGGCCCAGACGATGGCCAGGTCGCTGATCGGCGAATTGGTGATCCAGTATTTGGCGCCGTTCAGGCGGTAGCCGCCCTCAACCGCGACGGCCTTGGTCTTCATCGAGGCGGGGTCCGACCCGCCATCGGCCTCGGTGAGGCCGAAACAGCCGATCAACTCACCGGCGGCCATCCTTGGGAGGAAACGAAGTTTCTGCTCTTCCGAACCGAAGGCGTAGATCGGGTACATGGCCAGCGACGACTGGACCGACATGGCCGAGCGGTAGCCGCTGTCGACCGCCTCGATCTCGCGCGCGATCAGGCCGTAGGCCACGTGGCTGGCGCCCGCGCCGCCGTATTGTTCCGGCAGGGTGGCGCCGAGGAAGCCCATCTCGCCCATCTCGGTCATGATCGAGCGGTCGAAGGTCTCGTCCCGGAAGGCGGCGACCACGCGCGGCAGCAGCTTCTCGCGGGCGTAGGCGCGCGCCGCCTCCTGGATCATCCGCTCGTCGTCGGTCAGCCGTCCGTCCAGATCCAGCGGATCGTCCCAGCGGAAGGTCTTTTGATGAGCGCTGACGCCGTCGGCCATTCTGTTCTTCCTGTCGCGGTGCGGGGTTCAGGTGATCGTGAGCATCCGTGACGATCCACCCCCTGTTCTGGGCTGCGGTTTAGGCCAGAATGGCGGCGGCGGGTAGAGGGAGCGCCCGTCGCAGGCTATGCAGGGACATGACCCGAACGCTGAAACAACTGTTCGCCGATCACCCGCGAGAGGTGGGCGAGGGCTATTTTGAGCATATGGCGCATTCGGCCAGCTTCGGCTTCAAGCTGGCGCGGCTGTCGGCGACCGCCTTCGTGCACGCGATGGTGCCCGGCGTTCACAAGACGACCGTCTCGGACGAGATCAAATGCATGGCCCGCGACATGGGCGGCCGCGCCGAAGAGGCCCGCGAATGCCGCATGAAGGACGCGGGCGTCTGGGACGTGGGTTTGTAGGCTCGCCGGCCAACGGCTAAGCAGGGGCCATGACCCAAGGCCCCCTCTCCGGCGTTCGCGTTCTCGATCTCAGCCGCGTGCTGGCCGGTCCATGGGCGACCCAGACCCTGGCGGACCTCGGCGCCGAAGTGATCAAGATCGAGCGGCCCGGCGTCGGCGACGATACCCGCCAGTGGGGTCCGCCCTTCACCACGAAAACCGACGGATCCAAGGGCGACGCCGCCTATTTCCTGTGCGCCAACCGGGGCAAGAAGTCGGTCGAGCTGGATATCGCCAGCCCTGAAGGCGCCGCCGCCGTGCGCGAACTGGCCAGGACCTGCGACGTCGTGGTCGAGAATTTCAAGACCGGCGGCCTGCGCAAATACGGGCTCGATTGGGCCGGGCTGTCGGCGGTCAATCCCAGGCTGGTCTATTGCTCCATCACCGGCTTCGGCCAGGACGGGCCGGACGCCCACCGGGCCGGCTACGACTATATGATCCAGGCCATGGGCGGGCTGATGTCGATCACCGGCCAGCCGGACGGCGCGCCCGGCGCCGAGCCGATGAAGGTCGGGGTGGCGGTCGTGGACCTGTTCACGGGCCTGTACGCGTCGAACGCCATCCTGGCCGCCCTGCTGCATGCCCGCGCCAGCGGCGAGGGCCAGCATATCGACATCGCCCTGTTCGACGTCCAGGCGGCCATGCTGGCCAACCAGGCGGCCAACTACTTCGTCTCAGGCAAGGCGCCGACGCGGATGGGCAACGCCCACCCGAACCTGGCCCCGTACCAGCCCTTCCCGTGCAAGGACGGTATGGTGGTCATCGCGGTCGGCAATGACGGCCAGTTCCGCGCCCTGTGTCTGGCGCTGGGGGTCGAGGGCATGGGGACGCAGCCGCGCTTCGCGACCAACGCCGCTCGTATCGAACACCGCACGGACCTGACCGCCGAGCTGGCCGCCCTGACCGCGCCGCACAGCATGAAGGCCCTGATGGCCATGCTGGAAGCCGCGGGCGTGCCTTGCGGGCCGGTGAACACCATCGATCAGGTCTTCGACGAGCCGCAGGCGCGGCATCGCGGGCTGGAGATCGAACAGACCCGCGCCGATCTGGCCGGGCCGGTCCGCACCGTCGCCTCGCCGATCCGCATGTCCAGAACGCCCGTGGCCTATGACCGCGCCCCGCCCGCGCTCGGGGCCGACACGGATGACGTGCTGGGTGGGTTGAAGCTCTAACGCAGTTTCAGCGTCAGACCGCTGACCAGAAACAATAGGCCGACTCCGCCCATCATCCAGTTGACCCAGCTCTCGTGCCCGATGCCGAAACGCACCCAGAACGCGCTCGAGATCAGGACGGCGCCCCAGAAGATCAGAATCGGCGTCCGCATCTTCATCGCCGCTATCCCCTCGGCGGATTGAACAAGAACTCGCTGATCAGCCAGCCTCCGCCCACGATGACCAGCACCAGGGCGCATGACAACAGCACGCCTTGCCATGCGACCGGGCGAAGGCGACGCGGCAGACTGCTGCCCCAGAAGCCGCCTCCGGACAGCAGGGCGACGGCCAGCGCCGTGCCCGCCACACGGGTTCCCAGATCCCGCTGGTCCTCGGGGTCGCCCCCGTCATCCTGTGCGAACTCGCCGGATCGCGCCCGGGCCAGCAGGTCGCGCGCCGCTTCGAGATTGGACGCCGCGCCCAGGATCCGGATGCCCAGCGCCCGCTGCATCAGCGGATCGATGGTGGTCTGGTGCCGCTCGGTCACCGAGACCGGAATGCCGTGGGATTCAAGAAAGGCCGCCGCCAGGTCGGCTTCGTAGACGTCGCTGAAACGGGCGATCTCGACCAGGCTCATGGGACAAAGCTAAGCATGCGGGCGCTCATACGCCAGAGATCGACCGGTTAGCCGACAGAGCTGGACATGAACCACGCGATCAGGCTGGCGACGATGCGTCCCACGAGCACCAAGATCAGGGCTCCGGCGATGACGATCACCGGAAGCAGCTTCACCCATGGAGAGCCGGCGCGGGCGGCCCCGGAGCCATGAAACGCCTTCACGAAATCGGCGGCGAACTCCGCGCCCAAACCGGGCGCCTCTGTATCGAAGTCAGCCGAGTTCCCCCGCTCCAGACGCCGCAGAATGGCGTGCGCCCGCGCGGCGTCCTGCCGCGCTACAAGTACGGTTCCGAGCAGACCGCCCTTGCCGCTCTGATCCAGAAACTCGGAGTCGAATCCCTTGGCGGCGAGAAGATCAGCGGCCAGAAGGGCCACGGCGGGGTCCGAATATCGTGCGATCGGAACCCGCTCCACGGCCTGCCCCTTACAGGTCCAGCAGCGCCCGCGCCGGGTCTTCCAGCAGGTCCTTGACGCGAACCAGGAAGGTCACGGCCTCCTTGCCGTCGACGATGCGGTGGTCGTAGCTGAGGGCCACGTACATCATCGGCCGGATCTTCACCTCGCCGTTGATGGCCATCGGGCGCTGCACGATGTTGTGCATGCCCAGGATGCCCGACTGCGGCGCGTTCAGGATCGGCGTCGACATCAGCGAGCCGTAGGTGCCGCCGTTGGTGATGGTGAAGGTGCCGCCCTGCAGCTGGTCCAGGGTCAGATGGCCGTCGCGGGCCGCCTTGCCCAGTTCGCCGATGCCCTTCTCGATGCCGGCCAGCGTCAGCGCATCCGCGTCCCGCAGGACCGGCACGACCAGGCCCTTGTCGGTGCCGACCGCGACGCCGATGTCGTAGTGGTTCTTGTAGATGATGTCCGTGCCGTCGATCTCGGCGTTGACCGACGGGATCTCCTTCAGAGCCGCGACGACGGCCTTGGTGAAGAAGGACATGAAGCCCAGCTTCACGCCGTGGCGCTTCTCGAACACATCCTTGTACTGGGCCCGCAGCGCCATGATGTTGGTCATGTCCACCTCGTTGAAGGTGGTCAGCTGGGCGGCGGTGTTCTGCGATTCCTTCAGGCGGCGGGCGATGGTCTGACGCAGGCGCGTCATCTTCACCCGCTCCTCGCGCGGCTGGTCGGCGCGCGGCGCGGCCGGAGCAGCGGCGGGAGCCGGAGCGGCGGCGGCCGGAGCCGGAGCGGCGGCCCCGATGGCGGCCAGGGCGTCGCCCTTGGTGATGTTGCCCTTCGGACCGGTGGCCTCGATGGCCTTCGGATCGAGGTTGTTCTCGGTCACCACGCGCTGGACGGCGGGCGACAGGTGCGGGGCGTCAGCCGGGACCTGGGCCGAGCCGCTGTTGGCCGGGGCCACGGCGGCCGGAGCGGCGGCGGCGGGGACGTCACCCGAGGCGGCGATCGAGCCGATCTGCTGGCCCGGCGTGACGGTGGCGCCCGAGTCGGCGAGGATGGTCAGCACGCCGGCAGCCGGGGCCGACACCTCGACGGCGACCTTGTCGGTCTCGATCTCGACCAGCAGTTCGTCCTTGGCGACCGTGTCGCCGGACTTCTTCAGCCAGGTTCCCATCGAGCCTTCGGCGACGCTTTCGCCCATGGTCGGGGTGGAGATCGGCACGACGCCGCCCGAGGCGGCGGGAGCCGGAGCGGCGGGCGCCTCAGCGGCCGGGGCGGCTTCGGCCTTGGGCGCTTCAGCGGCCGGGGCGGCCGGAGCGGCGCTCGCGCCCTCCGACACCACGCCCAGCACGGCGTTCGGGGTGACCGTGTCGCCCTCGGCGAACTTGATCTCGGCCAGCACGCCGTCGGACGGCGAGACGACTTCCAGCGAGACCTTGTCGGTCTCCAGCTCGACCAGGACTTCGTCCTTCTTCACCGGATCTCCGGCCTTCTTCGTCCACTTGCCGATGGTGGCTTCGGTGACGGATTCGCCGAGGGCGGGGGTGAGGATATCGGCCATGGTCGGGTCCAGGTCTCGTTCAGATCAGATGTGCGGCTACGCTATCAGGCGAAGGCGTCGGTCAGGAAGGCGTCGAGTTCTTTCAAGTGCCGGCTCATCAGGCCCGCAGCGGTCGAGGCCGAGGCCGGACGACCGACGTAGCGGGCCCGCTTGGCCTTCACGTCCAGTTTTTCGAGCGTCAGTTCGATCCACGGATCGACAAAAGTCCAGCCGCCCATGTTCTTGGGCTCTTCCTGGCACCAGACCAGCTCGGCGTTCGGGAAGCGGGCCAGTTCGGTCAGCAGCGACTTCATCGGCCACGGATAGAACTGCTCCAGACGCATCAGATAGACATCGTCCACCTGGTCGCGCTCGCGGCGGTCCAGCAGGTCGTAATAGACCTTGCCCGAACACAGGACGACGCGGCGGATGTCCTTGTCGGCCTTGATCTTGATCCCCGCCACGTCCGGACGCGTCTGGGCGTCGTCGTGCAGCACGCGGTGGAAGGAGCTGCCCTCGGCCATGTCGGCCAGGGTCGAGACCGCCTTCTTGTGACGCAGCAGCGACTTGGGCGTCATCATGATCAGCGGCTTGCGGAACGGCCGGTGCATCTGGCGACGCAGGATGTGGAAATAGTTGGCCGGAGTGGTGCAGTTGGCGACCTGCATGTTGTCTTCGGCGCAGGCCTGCAGGAAGCGCTCCAGACGGGCCGACGAGTGCTCGGGGCCCTGCCCTTCGTAGCCGTGCGGCAGCAGCATGGTCAGGCCGCACATGCGCAGCCATTTGCGTTCACCCGACGAGATGAACTGGTCGATCACCACCTGGGCGCCGTTCACGAAGTCGCCGAACTGGGCTTCCCACATGACGAGGGTGTTCGGGTCAGACAGGGCGTAGCCGTACTCGAAGCCCAGCACCGCCTCTTCCGACAGGGCCGAGTCGATGACCTCGAAATGGGACTGCTTGTCCGACAGGTTGTTCAGCGGGACGTAGCGCTTCTCGGTCGTCTGATCGACGATGCCCGAGTGGCGCTGCGAGAAGGTGCCGCGCACCGAGTCCTGACCCGACAGGCGGACCGGGAAGCCCTCTTCCAGCAGCGACCCGAAGGCCAGGCTCTCGGCCGTGGCCCAGTCGATGTTCTGGCCGGAGGTGATCATCTCGCGGCGGCCGTCGATGACGCGCTTCAGCGTCTTGTGGATGTCGACGGCGTTCGGGATGGTCGTCAGGCGGTGGCCGATGTCGGACAGCTTGGCCATCGGCACGGCGGTTTCGCCGCGGCGTTCATCGCCCTCGGCCAGGCCGATGCCGGTCCACTGGCCGTCCAGCCAGTCGGCCTTCTTGGCCTCGAAGGCCTTGCCGGCGTCGAACTCGGCGTCGAGGAAGGCCTCGAAGCGCGCGACCTCGGTGTCGATCTCGGCCTGGGTGACCACGCCTTCCTTGACCAGACGCGCGGCATAGATCTCGCGCGTCGAAGGCAGGGCGCGGATTTTCGAATACATCAGCGGCTGGGTGAAGGTGGGGTCGTCGCCTTCGTTGTGGCCGAAGCGGCGGTAGCAGAACATGTCCACCACCGCGTCCTTGTGGAATTTCTGGCGGTATTCGGTGGCCACCTTGGAGGCGAACACGACCGCTTCCGGGTCATCCCCGTTCACGTGGAAGATGGGCGCCTGGACCATCAGCGCCACATCCGACGGATAGGGCGACGAGCGCGAGTTGCGCGGGCTGGTGGTGAAGCCGATCTGGTTGTTGATGACGAAATGCAGGGTGCCGCCGGTGCGGTAGCCCTTCAGTCCCATCAGGGCGAAGCATTCCGCGACCACGCCCTGGCCGGCGAAGGCGGCGTCGCCGTGGATCAACAGCGGCACGACCTTGGAGCGGTCCAGCGCCCACTCCTCCTCGGGCTTGCCGACATTGGCCTCGCGGATGTCGAAGGCCTGTTTGGCGCGCGCCTTGCCCAGGACGACCGGGTTGACGATCTCCAGGTGCGAGGGGTTGGCGGTCAGCGACAGGTGGACGGTGTTGCCGTCGAACTCGC
Organism: Brevundimonas sp. GW821-FHT12C05; assembly: GCF_058807475.1. NCBI lineage: Bacteria > Pseudomonadati > Pseudomonadota > Alphaproteobacteria > Caulobacterales > Caulobacteraceae > Brevundimonas > Brevundimonas sp. GW821-FHT12C05. Next base: position 51,230 of record NZ_JBXAQS010000004.1, on the reverse strand, counting down.
GGTCCGACGAAGCGCCCATGTGATATTTGACGTCGCCCGAACCCTCGATGTCCGAAGGCACGGTCGAGCCGCCCTGGAACTCGTGGAAGATGGCGCGGTAGGGCTTGCCCATCACGGCGGCGAGCGTGTTCAGGCGGCCGCGGTGGGCCATGCCCAGCACGATCTCGTCGACGCCCAGCGACCCGCCGCGCTTGATGACCTGCTCCAGCGCCGGGACCATGGCCTCGCCGCCGTCCAGACCGAAGCGCTTGGTGCCCGGGAACCGCTTGTGCAGGAAGCGCTCGAAACCCTCGGCCTCGATCAGCTTGTTCAGGATCGCCAGCTTGCCTTCCTTGGAGAAGGCGTTCTGCTCGAACTTGTCCGGCCCCTCGAAGCGCTGCTGGAGCCAGGATTTCTCCTCCGGCTCGGCGATGTGCATGAACTGGATGCCGATGTTCCCGCAGTAGGTGCGGCGCAGGATGGCCAGCACCTCGCGGATGCTGCCGGTCTGCAGACCCAGCACGCCGTCCAGGAAGATCGGACGATCCAGGTCGGCGGCGGTGAAGCCGTAGAATTCGGGGGTCAGCTCGGGATTGTTCACCGGCTGCTCGATGCCCAGCGGATCCAGCGTCGCCTGCAGGTGGCCGCGCACGCGGTAGCTGCGGATCAGCATCAGGGCGCGGATCGAATCGTGGGCGGCGGCGCGGATTTCGTCCGCCGAGGCGGCGGGCGCGACGGCAGCCGGAGCCGCGGCCGCGACGGGCGCGCCGGGCTTCTTCGGATCGGGCTTGGGCGCCGGCCAGCGGCCGTCGAACACGGCCTCGGCCTCGGTCGGTTCGCTGGTGACCGGACGGCCCCAGCCGCCCGCGGCGCCCGCGGCCTTCACCTGCTCGGCGTTGTCGCGCAGCTGGTCGAAGAAGGCGCGCCATTCGGCCGACACGGAGGCGGGATTGTCGGCCCACTTCTCATGAAGATCCTCGATAAACGAGGCATTGGAGCCATACAGGAAGCTGGTCTCGGCAAAGACCTGGTTCAGCCGACCGGCATCGTCCGCCATCGTTCTCGTCAGTCCCTTGAAGCGCGCGCGCACGTCTGCGCGGAGGCGACGGCGCTCATATAGGCGCTGTTTCCTTATGGGTCATGACCGAATAGCGGCGCTGGGGTCGAATTTCGCTGAAATCGGGTGAAATTCGCCCACGTCATGCCCCACAAGCGGGACATCGGCCCGCGTCCGCCACGCCGGCTCGGTCCGTGGAACCTCGATACGAAATCCACCGAACCGGACCGGCATGGACTGACGTCTAATGCATTATTCGAAGATGGTGCCGCCGTCGGTGCACGTGCCGATGCGCACGCGCACCTCGTACTGGGTCACCTGGCCGTCGGGGTACTGCGTCACACCCGCCCAGCCGTTGTAGCAGACGCCCTGCCACGAGCCGACCTGCTCGGTGAGGGTGGCGTCGCTGTAGTACAGATAGCTGTACAGCGGCTCGGAAAGGGCGACCGCGGGACCGGCCGCGGCGCCGACGAAGACGGCGGCCGACGCGGCGACGGCCGACAGAAGCTTGAGACGAATCGTCATGGAAACCTCCGAACTCACCCTCCGGATGAGGGCGTCGGAAGTTCGCCCGTCGCGCGAGCGGGAGTCAACCGGTGCGAGCATCCGGCGCATGCCGGATGCTCGCCGGAAGGATCAGCCCTTCAGGACTTCGACCAGGGTCGTGCCCAGGCGCGCCGGCGACGGCGACACGCGGATGCCCGCGGCCTCCATGGCGGCGATCTTGGATTCCGCGTCGCCCTTGCCGCCCGAGACGATGGCGCCGGCGTGGCCCATGGTGCGGCCCTTGGGCGCGGTGCGGCCCGCGATGAAGCCGGCCATCGGCTTCTTGCGGCCCTTCTTGGCCTCGTCGATCAGGAACTGGGCGGCTTCTTCTTCCGCGCCGCCGCCGATCTCGCCGATCATGATGATCGAGGTGGTCTCGGGGTCGGCCAGGAACAGTTCCAGCACGTCGATGAACTCGGTGCCCTTGACCGGGTCGCCGCCGATGCCGACGGCGGTCGTCTGGCCCAGGCCTTCGTTCGAGGTCTGGAACACCGCCTCATAGGTCAGGGTGCCAGAACGCGACACGATGCCGACGTTGCCCTTCTTGAAGATCGAGCCCGGCATGATGCCGATCTTGCACTCTTCCGGGGTCAGGATGCCCGGGCAGTTCGGGCCCAGCAGGCGCGACTTCGACTTTTCGAGACGGGCCTTCACGCGCACCATGTCCAGCACCGGAATGCCCTCGGTGATGCAGGTGATGAACGGGATCTCGGCGTCGATGGCCTCGATGATGGCGTCCGCGGCGCCCGCGGGCGGCACATAGATGACCGAGGCGTCGGCGCCCGTGGCGTCCTTGGCTTCAGCGACCGTGGCGAAGATCGGCAGGGTCTCGCCCTCCGACCCGTGCCACAGCTCGCCGCCCTTCTTGGGGTGGATGCCGCCGACCATCTTGGTCCCGTAGTAGCGAAGCGCCTGCTCGGTGTGGAAGGTGCCGGTCTTGCCGGTCAGGCCCTGGACGAGGACCTTGGTGTCTTTGTTGACGAGGATGGACATCTGAAGGCTCTCTCTGGACGGTCAAATCGTTTGGGTGTTTGGAATGATCAGGTTGAAGCAGCGAAGGACGAAGGTCTGGAAGTCGCTGACGACGTAGATCCGTTTGAACAGCTCGGCCTCGGCGCCCACGCGGCGCGCCCGGTCATAGAGCGTCGATTGCAGGCGTCGCTTGCGGCCCATCTCCCAGGTGTCCTGAACCGCCAGCCGCCGGTCCCATTTGCCGCGCCATTGCTCCAGGCTGATGGCGTCGTAATGGGCCAGAAGCAGCGACTTGGCCACGGCGGCCGACAAGGGCGCGCCGCCGCGCTTGGATTCGTGGATGCAGACCTCGACATCGGAAAGGCCGGCCCGGACCGCGTGCTTGCCCATGTCGTGCCCGAGCAAACCCTGGGTGAAGAAGCCGCCGCATCCCGGATAGACCAGATAAGGCAGGATCGAGCTGAAGGGCCGTCCATAGGATCGTCTGAAAAAGGCCGCCCCATACTCCTGGGACAGGTCGTGCCGATCACTGTAGACCGCCTCGACGGTGCGGAAGATGACGGATTCCCGATCCGGGGCCGTCGAAGCCAGCAGGTCGCCGATCGACCCTTCGCCCAGGATGAACTCGTCCACATCGACCACCAGAAGCCAGTCGGAAGCCGTCTGGCGGTAGGCGAGGTCGTAGACGGCCCTCTGCCGTTCCTCGACGCTTTCGGGGCGTGAAACGCCCAGATCGCGCCAGAAACCCTCATCGCAGGCGATGACCTCGGCGCCGTCAAAGTCCCCCGCCAGCGCCGTTTCCCCGTCGAAGAAGACGCGGATGCGATCCGCGCCTCTACGGCGGTAGTGGGCGATGAAGGTGGTGATGTGCCGCTCCGGCGCCAGCGCCATCGCGACCACTTCGAACTTGGCCAAGGCCTCTCTCCAACCGGTCCCCGTGGCTCAGGGGCGGTAAGCGAATGAACTCAGCCGACCGCCGCGACGATCTTCTGGGCGGCGTCGTCCAGGTCGTCGGCCGCGGTGATGGCCAGGCCCGATTCATTGAGGATTTTCTTGCCCTCGTTGACGTTGGTGCCTTCCAGGCGAACGACCAGCGGCACCTTCAGGCCCACTTCCTTCACCGCCGCGACAACGCCCTCGGCGATGACGTCGCAGCGCATGATGCCGCCGAAGATGTTGACCAGGATGCCCTTCACGTTCGGGTCGGCCGTGATGATCTTGAAGGCCGCGGTGACCTTCTCCTTCGAGGCGCCGCCGCCGACGTCCAGGAAGTTGGCCGGCTCCTTGCCGTACAGCTTGATGATGTCCATCGTCGCCATGGCCAGACCGGCGCCGTTGACCATGCAGCCGATGTCGCCGTCCAGGGCGACGTAGGCGAGGTCATACTTGGACGCCTCGATCTCCTTGGCGTCTTCCTCGGTCTCGTCGCGCAGCGCCTTGATGTCCTCGTGGCGGAACAGGGCGTTGCCGTCGAAGCTGACCTTGGCGTCCAGCACCCGCAGGTGGCCGTCGGTCATGACGATCAGCGGGTTGACCTCCAGCATGGCCATGTCGGTCTCGACGAAGGCCTTGTAGAGGATCGGGAACAGCGACTTGCCGTCCTCAGCAGCGGCGCCGGTCAGGCCGTAGGCGGCGTTGATCTTGGTCACATCGGCGTCGATGACGCCGGTGTTCGGATCGATGACCAGGGTGACGATCTTTTCCGGCGTGTCGTGGGCGACGGCCTCGATGTCCATGCCGCCCTCGGTCGAGACGACGAAGGCGATGCGGCCGTGGTCGCGATCGACCAGGATCGACAGATACAGCTCGCGATCGATGTCGGCGCCGTCCTCGATGTAGAGGCGGTTGACCTGCTTGCCCGCGTCGCCCGTCTGGGCGGTCACCAGGGTGTTGCCGAGCATTTCCTTGGCGTTGGCCACGACCTCTTCGATCGAGCGGGCCAGGCGGACGCCGCCCTTGGCGTCGGGGCCCAGTTCCTTGAACTTGCCCTTGCCGCGCCCACCGGCGTGGATCTGGCTCTTCACGACATAGAGCGGACCCGGCAACTGCCGCGCCGCGGCCTCGGCCTCATCGGCGCTGGTGATGGCGACGCCGGCCGCGACCGGTGCGCCGAAGCCCTTCAGGACCTGTTTGGCCTGATACTCGTGAATGTTCATGGGGAGGACCGCTGCCTGGAAAACGTGGGGCGCTTATAGGGCCCCCGCGTTCGCAGGTGCAACCGTCACGCCGCGTCAGCCGTCAAACGGGCCAGAAACCGGGCGGAGTCCTAGTCCACCCAGTCCTTCTTCAGGGTCCGGGACGCGCCGATCAGCAGGAAGGCCGCCAGGATGTAGAAGCCCATGCCGGTGTAGATCGCCCAGCGCAGGCTCTCGTCGCCGAACTGCGGGCGCAGCAGGTCGCTCATCCAGCCGAAGTAGAAGAAGCCGACGGCCAGGCCGAGCAGGTTGTTGATCAGCAGGAACAGGGCCGAGGCGGTCGACCGCATCGGGGCCGGGGCCAGATGCTGGACCGCCGCCGTGATCGGACCCAGCCAGGCCAGATTCAGGCCGGTCGGGATCAGGAAGATGAAGAAGGCCAGGGTCAGCTGCTGGACCTGGGTGCCGCCGTTGGGAATGAACTGGCTGATCAGCCACGGCGAATTCATGGCCAGCACGAAACAGGGCGCGGAGATCAGGAAGGCGATCGCGGGAACCAGCGGATAGGCGCCCTTGCCGCGCTTGCCCAGCTTGTCGGCGATCATGCCGCCGCCCCAGATGCCCAGCAGGCCGCCGATGAGGGCGACGCCGGAGTAGTACCAGCTGGTCTGGCCCAGGGTCAGGCCGAAGCTGCGCATCATGAACAGCGGCAGCCAGCCGGCGACGCCGTAGCCGCAGACCGAGGACGAGGCCGCGCCCAGCGCCAGCAGCCAGAAGCTGCGCTTGCGGATCAGGACCGAGGCGGTCGAGCGGGCGACGTACAGCGAGGCGCCGATGGCGATCGCCAGCAGGCCGCCGAAGGCGAACAGCAGGGTCGAGGCTCCGCCGGTGAAGTGCGAGATCGCGGCCGCGACCAGGGCGGCCACGCCGAGGGCCAGCATGATCTGCGCGGCGCGCATCCCGGCGCGAGCGGAGCCCGGCGCGGCGGGCGTGGCGTCAGCCAGCGGATCCACGGCCTTGGCGACGTCGGTGGCGCCGCGCTTCGGATTGCGCACGGTCAGCAACAGCACCGGCGCCACGATCAGGCCCAGCAGGCCCACGGCGATGAAGGCGGTCTGCCAGCCATAGGCCACGGCCACCAGGCCGCCGATCAGGGTGCCGGCCGCGGTGCCCAGCGGAATGCCGAAGGCGAAGGCCGCCAGCGCGCGGGCGCGCTGGTGCGGCGGGAAGTAGTCGGCGATCAGGGAATAGGCCGGGGCCACGCCGCCCGCCTCGCCCACGCCCACGCCCATGCGGAACAGGAACAGCTGGGTGAAGGAGCCGGCGACGCCGCACAGGGCGGTGAAGCCTGACCACACCGCCAGGGCGCCGGTCATGATCCAGACGCGGCTGAACCGGTCGGCCAGCCAGGCCAGCGGAATGGCCAGGGTCGAATAGACCGAGGCGAAGGCGATGCCGCCCAGCAGGCCGAACTGGGTGTCCGACATCGCGAAATGCGCCTTCAGCGGCGCGGCCAGGATGCCGATGATCTGCCGGTCCAGGAAGTTCAGCATGTAGACGAGGATCAGGACCGCCAGCACATAGTAGCGGTAGCCCCCCTTGGCCGGCGGCTGGGCGGCCGGCTGCTCTGGGACCGGGGCGTCGGTGGCGGTCATGGCGTTTCCCTCGACTTGTATTTTTCTTTGAACGAACCGTAGCGGCGCCGTTGGCGGGCGCCAGAAGAAAAGGGCGGCGGCTCCTCAGAACCGCCGCCCCCTTGATCAGAACCGATCAGACTTCAGGAGATCAGAACTTCACGCCCAGCCGGGCCGTGACGGTCCGCGGCGCGCCGTAGAAGGCGATGATCGAGTCGCCGGTCAGGGCGCCCGGGAAGGTGTAGCCGCCCGTCTTGTAGCGTTCGTCCGACAGGTTCTTGCCGTGCAGGCCGACGGTCCAGCGATCGCTGGCCGAGGTCCAGACCACGCTGGCGTCGTACATCCAGTAGGCTTCCTGATCGAGCAGGGGCGCCGGGGTCTCGAACTGCTGGTACTCGCCGCGATAGGCGACCGACGGGGTGAAGGCCAGTTCGCTGCCGTCGCTGAACCAGTGGGTGTAGGTCGCGCTGACCGAACCCGTCCATTCCGGCGTGTTCTGGAAGTCCCGCTGGTTCGACACGTTGACGAAGCAGCCCACCAGGGTCGGACAGGTCGCATTCAGCGGACCGGTCGGGATGTAGGCGAGGAACTCGTCGAACTGGGCGTCGATGTAGCTCAGCATGCCGTTGATCACGAGGTTCTCGCTGGCGCGCAGCGAGCCCTCGAATTCCCAACCCCGGATCGAGGACGAGCCGACATTGTCGACCACCGACGCCACGGTGGCGCCCGCCGGATACTGGGTCGTGATCTGCTGGTCCTCATAGGAGGAGTCGAAGATCGCGGTGGCGAAGCTGAAGCGGTCGAACAGGCGACCCTTCAGGCCGATTTCGATGGTCTCGACCGTCTCCGGATCGTAGCCCTTGACGGTGTTCGGATACAGGACGGCGTCGCCGCGCATGTCGAAGCCGCCCGACTTGAACCCGCGGCCCCACGACGCATAGGTCGTCAGGTCCGGAGAGATTTCGTACGAGACGCTGACGCGGGGAGTGAACTCTTCGAAATCGCGCGTGTCGGTGTAGTTGGTCCGCGGCGCGCCGAGCGGCGTGGCGGAGGCGTTGCCGAAGAACGGGCTGCGGATGCCGAGGTATTGCTGGCGGAAGACCGTGCCGGTCTTCTCATCGTGGGTGAAACGCCCCCCCGCCGAGATCGACAGCTGGTCGGTCAATTTATAGGTCAGGTCCCCGAACACGGACCAGCTCTTGGTGTCGACGCTGCCCGAGGTGAGGGTGGTCAGATTGGCCAGGCCCACGACGGTGTCGAACGCCCCCGACGCCGTGGCGTCCAGGAAGAAGACGCCGGCGACGCCGGACCAGCGGTCGGCTTCGAACAGCGCCTGGAATTCCTGGCTGAACTGCTCGTCGTCGTACTGCGCCGGGATATCCAGGATCGGTGCGGCGAGGTTGTCGAAATCGATGTTGCCGCGCGTCGAGCCGTCACGGTAGGCGGTGATCGACTTCAGCGTCAGCCAGTCGTTGACGGTCCATTCGCCGGTCAGCGAGATGCCTCGCGTCTCGACCTCGTTCTTGTCTCCCGCTCCGGCGAAGGTGTCGTACTCATCGGCCGGGATCGGCGCGAATTCGCGGTGGCCGTGACGGGCGTTGGAGCTGTCCTTCACGTAGTCGGCCGAAAGGCGGAAGAAGAGCGAGTCGCTGGGCGTCCATTCGATGCTGGCGCGGCCGGCGGTCACGTCCTTGTTGTAGTGTTCGGTGCCGGTGTTGAGGTTCTCGCCGAAGCCGTCGCGCAGGTAGCGGGCGAACCCGAACGAAATGCCGACGTTGTCGCTGACCGGGCCCGAAACGCTGGCGATCGCGTCGAACTGGTTATAGCTGCCGTAGGCGCCCTGCAGCGAGATGTTCTGCTCGTCGCCGATGCGGCGCGTCACGTATTTGATGGCGCCGCCGATGGTGTTGCGACCGTACAGAGTGCCTTGCGGACCGCGCAGGACCTCGATGCGCTCAACGTCGAAGATGTCCAGCACGGCCGCCTGCGGACGGGCCACGTAAACGTCGTCGATGTACAGGCCCACACCCGGGTCGAAGCCCCAGAGCGGATCCTGCTGGCCGACGCCGCGGATGAAGGAGATCAACGTCGAATTGGAGCCCCGCGCCGAGTTCAGCGTCAGGCTGGGGGTCGAGCGCGCCAGTTCGGTGATGTCGGCCGAACCCTTGTTCGCAAGGGCCTCGGAGGTGAAGGCGGTGACGGCGATCGGCACGTCCTGCAGGCTCTCGGCGCGGCGGCGGGCCGTAATCACGACGTCGCCGATCTCCGTCACGTCCTGCGCATCGGCGGCCGGCGCGGCCGAGGCGGCGTCCTGCGCCATGGCCATGGTGGAGAGCGCGCTCCAGGCGGCCCCCGCGAGCAAGGCGGTTTTCACGAGTCTGTTCATTTGCAGCCCCAATCCCTGATGTTTCCGGTACGGACGCTTTTATTCAGCGTTCAATGATTTTCCGGGAAGGTAACCGTTTTCCCTCCTCTGTCAAACCGTGGCGCTTCCACGACGGAAGGGTGGCGGAAACCTGTGGCGCCGTTGCACTGCCGGGGTCCCACGGCCTAGCGTGGGATCCATGACGAAGCTTGATGCGCCCGCTCCAGATCTCGAGGTCCGCCCCGCGCGGCGGGGCCGGCCGCCGAAAACGCGGGCCGCCGGCGGCAGCGACACCCGGGAATCCATTCTCGACGCGGCCGAGGACCTGTTCTCGAAACACGGCTTCTACGGCGTCACCATCCGCGAGGTGGCGCGCGAGGCCGGGGTCGATACGGCCCTGGTCCACTATTATTTCGGGGCCAAGCGCGGCCTGTTCGACGCGGTCTTCCTGCGCCGGGCCGAGGTCTGGAACAACGAACGGGTCGACGCCATCAATCGCTACGCCCGCGAGGTCGGGGAGACGATGACGCTGGAGGGGCTGCTGGAAGCCTTCCTGCGCCCGCCGTTCCAGTGGTCGCTGAAGGGCGGGCCCGGCTGGAAGCACTATTCGGCCCTGGTGGCCCAGACCAACGCCAACCCGACCTTCGGGGGCGAGACCATGGCCCGCTATTTCGACCCCGCCATCCGCCGGCTGATCGAGCTGATCAAACAGGTCCTGCCCGAGGCGCGCGACGTCGATCTGTACTGGGCCTATCACAACCTGTCGGGGGCCCTGACCCTGACGCTGGGCGAGACCGGCCGCCTGGACCGGCTGTCCGGCGGCCTGTGCCGCTCCGGCGATCTGGAGAGCGCCGCCGACTATATGGTGCGTTTCGCCGCCGCCGGCTTCCGCGCCGTCTGTACGCCGAGGCCCGAGTGACGGACGCGCCGTTTCGTCTGTCGCTGACGCTGGACCGCAGTCTGGTGAAGGGATTGGCCATCTCGTCCGCCGCCGGGGTCGTGTTGGCCTTCACCGGCGCCTTCGGCATGACTGGCGCGCCCTTCCTGCACCGGTTGATCTACTGGTTGCCGCTCATGATCGGCGGAGCCGCCTGGGGACACGTCTGTTCGCAGATCGTCGAGCGCTGGATCGACTTCGACCGCAAGCCCTGGCTCGGCGCCCTGGTCCTGACCGCCGCCATGTCCGTGCCGCTGACCTTCGTCGTGTGGGGGTACACGGTCTTCCTGTTCGAACACGGCCGGCACCCGGCGGTCGGACGGCTGATCTACTTCTTCCTTCCGGTGACGGTCGTGACCGGCGTGATGAGCGTGCTGAACATCTTCCTGCAACGCACGCCGGTGCAGACCCACGCGACGCCCGTCGGCGGCGCCCCGGCCCGCTTCCTCGACCGCCTGCCGCCCAAGCTGCGCGGCGCGGCGATCCGGGCGGTGGAGTCCGAGGACCACTATCTGCGCATCCATACCGACCGCGGTTCGGATCTGATCCTGATGCGGCTGTCCGACGCCCTGGCCGAACTGGAAGGGCTGGAAGGCGCCCAGACGCATCGCAGCTGGTGGGTCGCGCGCGACGCGGTGCGCGAGGTCAGCCGGGGCGAGGGCCGGGCCACCCTGACGCTGGACGGCGGCCTGGAGGCCCCGGTCAGCCGGCGTTACGCCAGGGCCCTGCGCGAGACAGGCTGGTACTGAGTTTCTTTCTCTTGGCCTACCGCGCGTCGCGCTGCTTGAGGCCGCTTTGGCCTAGCCGTTCCACAACCCGTGGAAGCCCGCGGGCAGGGCGATGTCCGCCCGCCAGCTGGAGACCGGCCCGTCCGACACCCGCGCGGCGTCGAAGGCGTGCAGCTCGGTCACGCCCCGCCGCAGGTTGATCGCCGGTGCGACCAGCCAGGCATCGATCTCGCCCGAGCGGCCGGGTTTGGGCACCCAGACCGCCTCTTCCATGATCACCCCGTCGCCGAAATCGAAGCCGTCCGAACGCCCGGTCTCCCAGTCATGGACCGCCAGCCCCGTCGGCAGGGGCCGCCCGCCCCGCTCGCCCGCGACGTGGGCGGTGTAGCGGCGGGCCAGACCGGCCCGGCGCGGATCGCTGCGCGGGAACTCGGCGGTGACGCCGGAGGACGTCATCTCCGCGCGTCCATCAGTATGCAGCGCCACCAGCGAGAGGTGGGCGGGCTCGCCCGGCACCGTTCCCCGCCCCTCGACCAGGACCCGCGCGCCCTCCATGGCGAACTGCACGTCCTTGCCCGCGGCCACGTCGAACCGGATCGTCCCGGAGCCGTCCTCCCAGGCGTCGCCCAGGTGGAAATAGCTGAAGGCCGGCAGTTCGAAGATCCGGCTGCGGGTCAGGTCGGCTTTGTCGATGACCATGACCTTGGTGCCCAGTTCGGGCTTCCAGGCGAACCGCGCCGCGAAGGGCATGGTATCGTGATCGAAGACCCAGGGCTGCATCACGATCACCAGATGCCGGGCCGTGGCGGTGAAGTCGTGCATGTAGCAGGCGCGCGGCAGCTCGACGATCTGGGCGGTGTGCAGGCTGCGGTCGGCGTTCAGCCGCCAGACGACCATCCGGTCGCCCCACAGGCCGATGTTCCAGATCGTGCCGTCGGGGTCGTAGCGGGGGTGGGCCTGGAAGGGCATGCCCTTCAGGTCGTCGCGCAGGGTGACGAACCCCTTGGTCGACAGGTCCGACGCGTTCATCGCCAGGGGCGAGCCGGCTTCCCACAGGGCCCAAACATCGCCGCCCGCCATCATGATCGCGGTGTTGGCGGCGTTGGCCTCGTCGGGCGAGCCGACGCGGGCGCGGTCGTCTCCGGGGGTGCCGAAGCCCGGCGTGACCACGGCGTCGATCTCGCTCTCCCAGCGCCGCTTGGGCGTGTCCGCGAAGCGGGCCTCCAGCGTGGCCTGCCCGTCGCGAACGCGGAAGGCCCGCATCAGGCCGTCGCCGTCGAACCAATGGGTCGCCGACCCGCCAGGCCGCCGGAACTTGCCCGGTCCATTGCGGAACAGGGCGCCCTCCAGCCCGGCGGGGGCCCGACCCCGGACCAGCCGCATCGCCCGGGGCGCGATGTCGCCCTCGAGGTCGGCGGTGGCCAGGGCCCAGTCGGCCGAGGCCTGCATCGCCGCCATGGCGCGGACCGTTTCCGGGGTGGCGACGGCGGCGGACAGGGCGGCGGCGCCCATCAGGAAGTGGCGGCGGGAGGCGAGCATGACCGCTGTTCCCCTTAGCGAATGCTGATCGTCTGGGCGGTGTCGCCCGAGACGGTGAAGCGCGCGCGGCTCCAGCTGGCCGGACCCATGTTGGCCGGGGCGTTGTTCGAGAAGGCGTAGGGTTCGCTGGGGATGCCGAAGGGGTTGGTGTTCATCTGGCCGTCGCCGTTGACGTCGTGGAACGCCTTCATCGCGTACTCGCCGGCGGGCAGGTCGCCGAAGACCGCCACCACCGCGCCGGAGGCGTCGATCTGTTTCGCCGCGACCGGCTGGTTCGCCTGGTACGAGGCCTCGGAGTTGAACAGGGCGACCATCACCTTGCCGGTGCGCGCGCCGGTCTCGAAGGTCAGGGTGACGGTGGCGTCCTCGGCCTGGGCGGGGACGGCGGTCAGGGCCAGAAGCGCGGCGGCGGCCAGGGTGGCGATGCGGATCATGTCGGGGTCCTCAGGAAGAGACCCGACCACCGGGCCTCCGATGACCCGACCGTGCCGACCGCCTTCATGGGCCGCCACGCCGTTTGCAGGAGCGGACGCCCCGACTTCGCGAATGATCACGGGTGTCCATTCGCGAAACGCGAATGGACACTTCCCGTTGGCCGCGGACCGTCGGCCGCTACGCGGACCTCCCGACCCGACGCGGCCTGGGCGCTAGGTCGCGCCGAAGGTCGGCGCGTGTCAGCGCGGCGCGCGCTTGGCCAGGATGCGCTGCAGGGTGCGGCGGTGCATGCCGAGGCGGCGGGCCGTCTCGGAGACATTGTGATCGCACAGCTCGTAGACGCGCTGGATATGCTCCCAGCGGACCCGGTCGGCGCTCATCGGATTGTCCGGCGGCTCGGGCGCCTCGCCGGTCATCAGCAGGGCCTTGACCACGTCATCGGCGTCGGCGGGCTTCTGCAGATAGTCGACCGCGCCGGCCTTCACCGCCGCCACCGCCGTGGCGATGGCGCCGTAGCCGGTCAGCATGACGATGCGGGCGTCCTCGCGACGGTCGCGGATCATCTCCACCACCTTCAGGCCGTTGCCGTCCTCCAGCCGCATGTCCAGCACGGCGAAGGCGGGAACCGAGGCGCGCAGGGCGTCGGTCGCCTCGGCCACCGATCCGGCCGTGGTCACCACGAAGCCGCGGCTTTCCAGCGCGCGGCCCAACCGGGTGCGCAGGGCGTTGTCGTCATCCAGCAGCAGGAGGGTCTTGTCCTCCAGTGCGGCGATACGGGCTTCGGTCTCGGACATCTTCGTATTTCTCCTGCCGCTGAAGTCGGTAACGGCTGGCCTGCGGTCAAGGTTCAGACGGGGGGTGCGACACCACGGCTCACGAGGCCACCTCCAGCGCTGGACGCGCCCAGCGCACCACCACGCGGGCGCCCTTGGGCTGGCCCTTGCCGCCGTCGCCGGCGCCGACGCTGACCTTTCCGCCGGTCCGCTCCAGCAGGGTGCGGGCGATGAAGAAGCCCAGACCCATGCCGCCCTGGCTGGGAGCGATCTCTTCAGGCGCGGGCGCGGCGGCGGTCTTCTTCGACTTGCGGCCCGGCGCGGCGGCGGCGACCGAGGCGGCGATCTGGGCGGCCAGGGCGCGGCGCGCCTTGCCCTGCGGCCGGCTGGTCACATAGGGCTCGCCCAGCCGGGGCAGGATGTCGGCCGGGAAGCCCGGGCCGTCGTCGACCACCTCGATCTCGATGAAGCCCGCATCGACCAGGGCCCGCACCCGCACCTTGTCGGCGGCGAAGTCGGCGGCGTTCTCCACCAGGGTCGACAGGCCATGGATGACCTCGGGCAGGCGGCGCACGCGCGGCGGCTTCTCGCCCGAGGCGGTGCGCACCGACACCTCGAAGGTCAGGTCGAACCCCCGGTGCGGCTCGACCACCTCTTCCAGCAGCGCCTTCAGCCCGACCTCGGCGAAGGCGATGCCGCCCTCCTCCGGCTGCTGCGACAGGCGTTTCAGGATGTCGCGGCAGCGCTCGGCCTGCTGCAGGATCAGGGCGGCGTCCTCGGCCGCCGGGCCATCCTTGGCCGAGGCGCGCAGCAGTTCCTTGGCCACGACCTGGATGGTCGCCAGCGGCGTGCCCAGCTCGTGCGCGGCGGCGGCGGCCAGGCCGCCCAGCGCGGCCATCCGCTGTTCCCGCTGCAACACGTCCTGGGTCGTGGCCAGGGCCAGCTCCAGCTTCTCGGCGTCCGCCGCGACCCGCCAGGCGTAGGCGGAGGTGAACACCACCCCCGTCGTCAGGGCCATGCCGATGCCGATCTTGTACAGGGTCGGCAGGTTCAGCTCAGTCCCCGCCTGCCACGGCAGGGGCAGGGAGAAGAAGAACAGGCAGACCGTGGCCAGCAGCACCAGCAGCCCCATCAGCACCGCCTGCCGCCCCGGCAGGGAGGCCGCCGCCACCGTCACCGGCGCGACCAGCAGCAGGCAGAAGGGATTCTGCAGCCCGCCGGTCAGCCCCAGCAGGGTCGAGATCTGCAGGATGTCGAAGCCCAGGTGCGCCGCCGTCAGGGCGCCGTCCGGCGTCGAACCGTCGCTGCGCTTCAACCGGGCGGTGGCGTTCAGGTTCATCGCCACGCTGGCGGCGATGGCGGCCAGGCACCCCCAGAGCGGCAGGTCGAAATGGAACCAGGCGGTGGCGGTGAAGATGGTCGCGGTCTGCCCGACGATGGCCATCCAGCGCAGGATGACCAGGGTCCGCAGCGACAGCCCCCGGCTGCGCCGCGGCAGGTTGCGCCAGTTGGCGAAACGGCCGCCGCCCTCGGGCGCGTCGGCGAACTGCGGCGTTGGATGATCTTCTGTAGCGCTCACGGCTCTTCTATAGACGCGTTCGGCTCATTCGGGGCCTTTTCGAAAGGGTCGCGATGCCGCGCCGCTCCATCCTCGTCTTCGCCGGCGCCTGCGTCGCCATCGCCGCGGCGCTCGCGGTCGTCACCATGGTGGTCGTAGGCCGCCAGGCGCCCCCCCCTCAGTCGGTCGAAATCGGCTCGACCGGCCAGGCCCAGGTCGGCGGTCCGTTCCAGCTGGTCAACCAGGACGGCCAGCCGGTCGATCAGACCATCCTGAACGGCAAATGGACCCTGGTCTTCTTCGGCTTCACCTACTGCCCTGACTACTGCCCCACGACCCTGACCATGCTGGAGGCGACCAAGGCCCAGCTGGGCGACAAGGCCAAGGACCTGCAGATCCTCTTCATCTCGGTCGATCCGGAACGCGACACGCCCCAGGCCCTGAAGGACTACCTGTCCGCGGACGGTTTCCCGGAAGGCGTCATCGGCCTGACCGGCACGCCGCAGCAGGTCCGCGCCGCCGCCGACGCCTATCGCGCCATGTACAGCAAGGTCGGCGAGGGCGAGGGCTACACCATGAACCACTCGCTCACGATCTATCTGATGGGGCCGGACGGACGGTTCCGCGGGTCCCTGGCGCACGATATCGGGCCGGTGCGCGGCGCCCAGGTGATTGAACGGAACATGGCGCGGGGCTGATGACAGCATACGTCCGATAGTGACGTAGCGGGGCTGTAGGGTGCCGCCATGGCCGTCCCTCCACCCCGCCTCCGCCGCCGGAAAGTGCACTAAAGTGCACTCAAAAAAATTTCCGGTCGTTCATTTCGCCCGCCTGCCCGGCCGGCGTTCACGATTTCGGTGATCGCCGATAATCTTTTTGCAGTGCGAAGCATTCTATGTTGCCTTGCCGCACTCACGGCGGGGGCCGTCTCAGGACACGCATGCTGTACACGCTTCATGAGCTGGCCTACGCCTCGGCCGCTCCCTACCGGATCGGGGCCCAGCTGGCCCGGGACTTCTGGACATCGCCGTTCAATCCGGCCGCCGACACCGCCATCGGGCGCACGGCCTTCGCCTCGGCCGAGCTGTTCGAGAGCGTCACGCGCCGCTACGGCAAGCCGTCGTGGGGCCTGGACGTCGTCACCATCGACAACCGCCCGGTGCGCGTCACCGAACAGGTGGTCTGGTCCTCGCCCTGGTGCCGCCTGGTCCGCTTCGCGCGCCACATCGGCGACCTGAAGCGCGCCGGCAAGCCGACCGTCGCCCCGGCGGTGATGATCGTGGCCCCGCTGTCCGGCCACTACGCCACCCTGCTGCGCGGCACGGTCGAGGGCTTCCTGCAGGACCACGACGTCTACGTCACCGACTGGTCGAACGCCCGCCAGGTGCCGATGCTGGAAGGCCGCTTCGACTTCTTCGACTACATCGACCACGTCCGCACCATGCTGGGCGTGATCGGCCCGCGCGCCCACGTCGTCGGCGTCTGCCAGCCGGGGCCGCCGGTGCTGGCCGCCTGCGCGCTGATGGCCGAGGACGAGGATCCCAACCGCCCCGCCTCCATGACCTTCATGGGCTCGCCCATCGACGCGCGCCTGTCGCCGACGGTCACCAACCAGCTGGCCGAGGAAAAGCCCTTCACCTGGTTCCGCTCGAACATGATCCACACCGTGCCCTGGCCCTATCCGGGCTTCGGACGCCGGGTCTATCCGGGCTTCGTGCAGCTCTACAGCTTCATGTCGATGAACGAGGAGAAGCACACCGACGCCCACTGGCGCTATTTCCAGGACCTGGTGTCGGGCGACGGCGACGGCGCGCAGAAACACGAGGAATTCTACGACGAGTACCTGTCGGTGCTGGACCTGTCGGAGGAGTTCTATCTCCAGACCATCGACATCGTCTTCCAGCAGCACCTGCTGCCGCGCGGCCTGCTGGAGCACCGCGGGCGCAAGGTCGATCTGACCAAGATCACCGACATCGGCCTGATGACGGTCGAGGGCGAGAAGGACGACATCTCCGGCGTCGGTCAGACCCAGGCCGCGCACGAGCTGTGCACCAGCCTGACGGACGAGCGCCGCGTGCTGTACGTCCAGCCCGAGGTCGGCCACTACGGCGTCTTCAACGGTCGTCGCTTCCGCGACGAGATCTATCCCCGCGTCCGCGACTTCATCGCGGCCAACGAGGCCCTCTGTGCAATACCGCAACGGCCAGCGGCTGCCGCCTGAGGCGGTCGGGGTCCCCGCCAGACTGTCGGTGAATCCGCGCGCGCGCCGGCTGTCGATCCGCATCGACGGCCGCGCCGGCGAGGCCGTGCTGGTCGCCCCCTCCGAACGCAAGCTGGCCGAGGTCGTCGCCTTCGCCCGTACCAAGGCGTCATGGATGCGCGAACGGCTGGCCGAGCGGCCGGACGGCGCCCCGCTGGAGCCCGGCGCGGTCGTTCCCCTTTACGGACGCCCCACCCGGCTGGTCTCTGTCGGCGGCGCGGGCGCGGCGCGCCTGATCGACGGACCCGACGGTCCCTTCGTCCAGTCCGGCGGCGAGGGCGAGGCCTTCGCCCGGCGGGTGGAGAACCTGTTCAAGCGGCTGGCGCGGCAGGTGCTGGTCGAGCGCACCGAGCATCACCTGCGCACCCTCGGCCAGCGCCCCGTGAAGGTGTCCATCGCCGACACCAAGTCGCGCTGGGGCTCGTGCAGCCCGCACAACCGGTCGATCCGCTACAGCTGGCGGGTGATCATGGCCCCGCCCGCCGTGGCCGACTATCTGGCCGCGCACGAGGTCGCGCACCTGGTCCATGCGGACCACAGCCCGGCCTACTGGTCGGTGGTGCAGCGGCTGGTCGGCGACCACCGCCCGTTCCGCAAATGGCTGCGGGACCACGGCGCGGGCCTACACGCCGTGGGGCGCTAGAAGAACAGCGGGTCGGCCTTCTTCTCCGGCTCCGGCCGGGGCTCCTCGCGCTGGGGCTGCGGCTGGGTCGGCCGGATGACCGGTTGCGAGTCCTGGCGGCTGGGCGGCGTCGGGCGGGGCTCGGGCTGGGCCGGTTCGACGTAGGGCGTGCCCTCCTCAGCTGGCGGATTGTCGCCGAACAGGTCGCCGATCTGGCCGATCAGGCCCTCCACCTGGTTCGGCGGCTGCCAGCCCTCGGGCATGGCCGGACCGTTCGGAATGGCCGGGGCGTTCAGGCGCGGCAGGGCCGCCTCCATGAAGCTGCGCCAGATGGCGGCGGGCGACGAGCCGCCGGTCACGCCGCGCATCGGGGTGTTGTCGTCCTTGCCGACCCAGACCGCGGTGACGAAGCCGCCGGTGTAGCCGACGAACCAGGCGTCCTTGTAGTCCGAGGTGGTGCCGGTCTTGCCGGCCAGGTCGCGGCCGTTGATCGCCGCCGACCGCCCGGTGCCCGAGGTCATCACGCCCCGCAGCATCGAGTTCAGATAATAGAGATAGGGGTTGGTGATCGCCTGCGCGGCCCCCTCGGCGCGGCCGGCGCGCTGATAGATGACCCGGCCCTGCGGGGTGCGGATGCGGCTGATGCCATAGGCCTGCACGCGCTTGCCGCCGTTGGAGAAGGCGTCGAAGGCCTGAGCCATTTCCAGCGGCGAGACCTCCACGGCGCCCAGCGCCATGGCGGGCTCCAGCCCGATGCGGCTGCTGATGCCCAGGCGGCGGGCGGTGCGGGCGACATTGTCCCGGCCGACCTGGTCCGCGACGCCGGCGGCGACGGTGTTGGTCGACTGGGCCACGGCGTTCGCCAGGGTCATCTCGCCCGAGAAGGTCCCGGAGTAGTTGCGCGGCGACCAGTTGCCGATCCGGATCGGGGCGTCGTTGACCCGGGTCTCGGGCGTGTAGCCGCTCTCCAGCGCCGTCAGATAGACGAAGGGCTTGAAGGCCGAACCCGCCTGACGCCGGGCGTCCGTGGCGCGGTTGAACTGGCTGTCGGCGTAGGAGTTGCCGCCGATCATGGCGCGGACCCGGCCCTCGCCGTCCAGCGCGACCAGGGCCGCCTGCTCCACGCCCCTGGACTTGTCGCGGTCCAGGATACGGCGCACCGAACGTTCGGCCTGGGTCTGCAGGGTCAGGTCCAGCGTCGTCTCGACGATCATGTCCTCGGTCGGCTCGCCGACCAGTTCGCGGATCTGCTTGTCCAGCCAGTCGATGAAGTACTGGGCGTGCTGGGTGGCCAGGGTGCGCGACACGCGCACCGGCTCGGTCACCGCCTGGGCGCGCTGTTCGGGCGTGATCACGCCGGCGTCGACCATCTCATTGAGCACGACGGTGGCGCGCGTGGCGGCCCGTTCGCTCTCCGACACCGGCGAATAGCGCGACGGGGCCTTCAGCAGGCCGGCCAGCAGCGCCGCCTCGCCGACCGTCAACTGCTTGGCGCTCTTGTCGAAATAGCGTTGCGACGCCGCTTCGATGCCGTAGGCGCCGGCGCCGAAATAGACGCGGTTCAGATAGAGGGCCAGGATCTCCTTCTTGGAGAATTTCATCTCCAGCCAGACCGCCAGCATCAGCTCCTGGACCTTGCGCTTCATGTTCTGGTCCGGAGACAGGAACAGGTTCTTGGCCAGCTGCTGGGTCAGGGTCGAGCCGCCCTGCACCACGCGGCCGGCGCGCATGTTGGAGACCATCGCCCGGCTCATGCCGATCGGGTCGAAGCCGGGGTGGTGATAGAAGCGCCGGTCCTCGATGGCGATGAAGGCCGCCGGGACGTAGTCGGGCAGGGCGTCCAGATCGGCGGGCGGGGCCTGCTGGGTGCCGCGCACCGCGATCAGGGCGCCGTTGCGGTCCAGATAGGTGATCGAGGGCTGGCGATCGACATTGTACAGGGTCGAGGTGTCGGGCAGGTCGCGGGCGAACACCGCGAAGAAGACGACCAGGAAGATGACGCCCCACACGCCCAGCACCGCGCCCCAGTAGAGTACGCGCTGCAACGGCGTCCGCGCGGGCTTGTCGCCGCCGTTGCCGCCACGTCCGAAGCTGAAGCCACCGGCCATCTAAAACCTCACCCAACCCGCCTGACGGCCTTAGCCCATCGGACGGTGCACGGAAACGCCCCCACGATCATCACAGGACCGTGAAGGCGCTTTCCGCCGAAAGGATGACCTTTGAGGGCCCTATTCTAAAAACGCGTTCACCTCAGCGGCGAAGACCGCCGGCTGATCCAGCATGATGAAGTGGGCGCTGTCGTCGATCCGCTTCAGCTCGGCGCCCGGCAGGCCCTGGTACGACATGCGATAGACCATATCGGTGAACTCAGGGGTCTGGCCCCCGAAGAGGACGTACAGCACCTCGGTCGGGGCGGTGATCCGCGACAGCTCGGGCCGCAGGTCGGTGACGATCAACTCGCGGAAGGACGAGGCGGCGACCTGCTGGTCGCTGGTCTCCATGTCGTGGATCGGACCGGCGCGCAGGGCCTCGGTCTTGATCATCGAGGTGATCGAGGCCGTGGCCTGGGCGTTGTAGGCCTCGCGCGTGCCGGTCGACATGCTGGTGTAGATCTGGTTGGCGATCGGGGTGACGCTCTCGGCGGTCGCGCCCGGGGCGCCGAACATCGCGCCCATGAAGGGCACCATGTCCACGACCATCAGCTTGCCGACGCTGTCGGGATGGCGGGCGGCCAGCATCATGGCGATGGTGCCGCCCATCGAATGCCCGATGACGACCGGCTTGTTCAGGTGCTGTTCGGCGATGTAGCGGGCCAAATCCTCGGCGACCGGGGCGGAGACGGGGCCGGTGGCGTTATCCTCGGCCGGCGCGCCCGCGAAACCCTGGATGTGGACGCGGTGGACGCGGTAGCGGCCCTTGAGCTGATCGGTCAGGCCGTCCCAGACCTCGGGCGACGAGGTCAGGCCGGGGATCAGGATGACGTCGCCGACCGGATGCTCCGGTCCGTCGATGCGGACATGGAACCGACCCGACTGGAAATCGGCGTGGCGGTGGCCGTGATCTGCGGCTTGGGCGTGCGAGCCGTGTTCCTGGGCCAGGGCCGGGGCGGCGAGCCCCAGCGACAGGCAGGCGGCGAAGGCGGCGGCGGCGGTCATGGTCTTCATGGCGGTTCCCCGTGCGCGGACCGTTCGCCCGCATCAGTCCGTAGTCGCCGCAGGGGGCGCGATTGGATGCGGGCGGTCAAGACTTCCCGCGCCAGCGACGCTAAAGTGCCGTCATGACGCCCGCAGATTCCGCTCCGGTTTCCTCCAACGCCCCAGAAGCCAAGGCTCCGCCGACCGCCTTCGGCAAGGGTTTCGTCCTGGACGCCTGGTATTTCGTCGCCCTGGCGCGCGACGTGAAGCCCGAGTCGCTGAAGCGCTACGAACTGCTCAACGAACCGGTCCTGATCGGGCGGACCAAGGCCGGGCAGGTCTTCGCCATGCGCGACATCTGCCCCCACCGCGCCGCGCCGCTGTCGGCCGGGCGGATGGTGAACAAGCCGGGCGAGGGCGAGACGGTCGAGTGTCCCTATCACGGCTGGCGGTTCCGCACCGACGGCGTCTGCGCGGCCATTCCCTCGCTGGTCGAGTCCCAGCCCTTCGAGGCCGACCGCATCAAGGTGCGGTCCTATCCGGTGCGCGAAAGCCAGGGGATGGTCTTCGTCTGGATGAGTTCGGACCCGCGCGGCGCTGGCGAGCCCGACCACGAGCCGCCCCAGTTCCCTGGCGTGGTCGGCGGCGGGGCCAAACTGGTCGAGTGGATGGATTTCGACAGCCATATCGACCACGCCGTCGTCGGCCTGATGGACCCCGCCCACGGCCCCTATGTCCATCAGCAGTGGTGGTGGCGCTCCGAGCATTCGATGCACGAGAAGGCCAAGGCCTTCGAGCCGACCGAGCAGGGCTTCGCCATGGTGCGCCACGCGCCATCGTCGAACAGCCGGGCCTACAAGATCCTGGGCGGCGCCCCGGCGACCGAGATCACCTTCCGCCTGCCCGGCTACCGCTGGGAGCACATCCAGGTCGGTCCCAAACAGGTGCTGGCCCTGACCTGCCTGACGCCGATCACCGACACCAAGACCCGGATCACCCAGATCTTCTGGTCGGATCACTGGATCTTCGACCTGGCCAAGCCCTTCCTGCGCATGGGCGTGGTCGCCTTCCTCAAGCAGGACGGCGGCATGGTGAACCTGCAGAACGAGGGCCTGCGCTACGACCCGGCCCTGATCTGGATCGACGACGCCGACAAACAGGCCAAGTGGTACCAGCAGCTGAAGCGCGAATGGATCAAGTCCCGCGCCGAGGGTCGGCCGTTCGCCAACCCGGTGAAGCCGGCGACGCTGCGCTGGAAGAGCTGAGGGTCTTCTGAAGGGCGCTACCGCTCGCGACGCGGTCGCTCGCTGCTTGAGCGCATGTTTTGCGCTACCGCTCGCCGCGCGGCGGCTCGCTGCTTGAGCGCAAAGAGAAAGGCCGCAGCGGATGCTGCGGCCTTTGATCTGTTCAGGATGCGCGGAGCGCCCCGCTTATTGCCGCGACAGCGCGCCCGCCAGGACGATGTCGATCTGCTTGGAGATCTGGGTCGTCAGCTGCTCGATGCCCCAGCCGTCGTAGGCGGCGTGGCGATAGTTGGCGATGAAGGCGCCGTAGATCAGCTCGCCCAGCAGGCGGATGTCCGCGTCCTGGCGCAATTCGCCTTCGCGCACGCCGGCCTGCAGGGCGTCCGAGACGATGACGGAGACCGGACGGGCGGCGGCGCGGCTGCGCATTTCGGCGGCGACCGGCTGGAACCACGAGCGGGCGACGACGGCCTGCACCAGCGGCAGATGCTCCAGGGATTCGTGGTAGGCGGCGGTCAGGGCGGCCACCAGGCGTCCGCGCAGCGAGCTTTCGGCGGCGACGGCGGCCTTCAGCGATTCCGCCAGACGGGCCAGGTCCTCGGCCAGGACGGCCTCGAACAGTTCGGCCTTGTCCTGGAAGTTGGCGAAGACCGCGCCGGTCGACATGCCCGCGCCCTTGGCGATGTCGCGGATGGTGGCGGGCTCATACCCGCGCTCCGCGAAGAGGGTGCGCGCGGCGTCCAGAACCTTCTGACGGGTCCGCACCTTGGCGGCCTGACGACGGTTCAGGCGGGGGGCGTCAGCCTCGGATTCAGAGGCGGTCTGGGCGGAGCTAAGGGCGATGTCTCGCATGTAAAACGGCTACTCGACTAAGCGGCGGGGAGGACCACCGGCAGGAAAACAGCGCCATAACGGCAGGGTTTCGGGCGCTCCGGAAAGCACCTCAGGCCCGACCTGAAGGCCCGGCGAACAGCGGCACTCATCACGCAACGATGACCAAATTGGGGTGTACAGATTAACAGCAGCGTTAGTTGCTGGGTTAACGGCGCAGCTCCCGAAGTCCGTCGCGGCCTATCTTTTGAGGGTCGATCTCAGCGCGCGGGGGCGCCGCGCCGCCTCTCCGTCGGGCATGGCGTCCTGGAACAATTTGCGGAAACGGTCGCGCCGCTCGTGGATCGAAGCGAGCACCAGACCCATCGGCACGCCGAGGTCGACCAAGGTGTTTTCCGCCAGTTGAAGGCTGGCCTCCGTGGTCTCCGGAACGGCGTCGGTGACGCCCAGCCGGTACAGGCGTTCGGCGTGCCGGGAATCCCGCGCCCGGGCGATCAAAATCAGGTCAGGCCTCAACGAGCGGGCCGCGATGACCACCTCGTCGACCTTGGCCGGGGCGTCCATGGTGACGACCATGGCCCGCGCTTTTTCGATGCCGCAGCGCGCCAGCAGATCAGCCTGGCCGGCGTCGCCGTAGAAGACGTTCGAGCCCTCGCCGCGTCCCTTGGCGACGGTGGAGGCGTTGGCGTCGACGGCCACGAAACTCTGTCCATGCTCAGTGAGCATTTCCCCGACCAGCCGACCCACCCGACCGAAGCCGACGATCAGCACCTGGCCCTCGACCGACGGAGGTTCCAGCGCCTCGGCGGGAAGATCAGGCAAGACTGCGGCGTCCTGTCGCGTCAGTCGATCGGCGAACATCGCCATCAACGGTACAGTAAAAATACTTATCGTAGCCGCAAGCATGACTGTACGGGTGAAGTCAGGCGATGCGATTCCTTCCACCAAACCTGCTCCCAGGATGACGAAGGCGAACTCTCCCGCGGGGCCCAGGACCAGCGCCGTCTCGATGGCGGTCTTGTTCTTCACGCCCCACAGCCGCGCCGCGCCGTAGATCAGCAGAGCCTTGAACAGGGTCAGCCCGATCGCCAGCCCGAACACGGCCACCGGATCGGCGGCCACCGCATCCACATCCAGCCCGATGCCGACCCCGACGAAGAAGACGCCGAGCAGCAGGCCCTTGAAGGGCTCGATCGACACCTCGACCGCCCGCCGGAACTCGGTCTCGGCCAGCAGCAGACCCGCCACCAGCGCGCCCAGGCTCATCGACAGGCCGGCGGCCTGGGCCCCCAGCCCGGCGCCGACGACGACCAGCAGGCAGGCGGCGACGAACATCTCCTGCCCCTGCCCCTTGGCCTGGGCCTTGGCCACCGACCGGAACAGCGGTCGCAGCACCAGACGGCCGAGCACCACCAGCAGGGCCAGGCCGATGGCGGCCGGGATAAGGGTGAACAGCGCCGTGCCCAGCACCGCGGGATCGAAGTCTCCGCCGGCGGTCACCCCGCCCTGCGCCAGCGCCGCCAGCACGGTGACGGTGATCAGGATCGGCGCCACGGCCAGGTCTTGGGCCAGAAGCACCGAGAAGATGGTGCGCCCCGCCGCGCCGCCCAGACGGCCGCGCTCGGCCATCACCGGCATGACCACGGCGGTCGACGACAGCGCCAGCCCCAGGCCCAGCACGGCGGACGACACCAGGGTCTGGCCCATCACCATGAACAGGGCGGCCAGTCCGACCGTGCAGACCAGGACCTGGGTCAGCCCCAGGCCGAAGACCAGCCGGCGCATCGCCTTGAGCCGCTCCCACGACAGTTCAAGTCCGATCATGAACAGCAGGAAGGCCACGCCCAGCTCGGACAGGGCCCGCAACTGGTTGGCGTCGGAAATGGTCAGCCACGCCAGCCAGGGTACGGTGTCGGCGAATCGGGCCAGACCGTCGGGCCCCAGAAGGACGCCTGCCGCAAGAAAGCCGAGAACCGGGCTGATCTTCAGCCGATTGAATAGGGGAACCACCACCCCGGCCGCCGCCAGGAAGACCACAAGGTCCTTATATTCGCCGCCGCCGCCGCCGTGAGTCATTCGCCCTCCGTACGGTTCAGCCTACAGGCTGAAACGCCGCCGCGTCTGGCTTTCCGTCGATTCATGACAAAAAATTCAGGCGACAGTCTCCGAGGCGGGCGTAGGGTCCGCGCCGACCCTTCCAAGTTGGTGAAGAGAAGTCGGGGAAACTCCTATGAAGAAGCTGCTTATCGGCGCCGCCCTCGGCGCTTTGCTCCTGCCCGCCGCCGCCCAGGCGCAGAGCTGGACCGATGCTGATGAACACGCCTGCGTCGACGAATCCTGCACGGTCGTCGAACTGTTCCAGGCTCCCGCCCAGGGTGCCGCCGTCGCCGGCTGGCAAGGCACCAACGCACCCAAATACGGGACGTGGGGCTTCGACCTGAACGGTCGCGACACCTCGGTGAATCCGGGCGACAGCTTCATGCGCTACGCCAACGGCGCGGCGCTGGACCGCCTGCAGATCCCGTCGGACCGCACCTCCTACGGCTCGTTCAACCTGCTGCGCGAACTGTCGGACAACCGCGTCAAGGTGATGATCGAAGGCCTGGTGGCCCGTACCGATCTGACCGCCGGCTCGGACGAGCAGAAGATCGCCGACGCCTACCGCTCCTACATGGACGAAGCCCGGATCGAGGCGCTGGACGCCCAGCCGCTGGCCCCCTACCTGGCCGCCATCCGCGCTGCCGACACCCATGACAAGGCCGCGGTCTACATGGGCCAGACCCAGGGCCGCATCGGCGGCTCGATCTTCGGCACCGGCGTCACGATCGACCAGAAGGCGCCGACCCGCTACGTCGTCTCGACCGGCCAGTCGGGCCTGGGCCTGCCGAACCGCGACTACTATCTGGAGCAGCGCTGGGCCGACAAGAAGGTCCTGTACCAGGCCTATGTCGCCCGCATGCTGGGCATGATCGGCTGGGCCAATCCGGAACAGGCCGCGGCTGACATCGTCGCCTTCGAGACCAAGATCGCCGAGGCGCACTGGACGCCGGAGCAGAACCGCAACCGCGACGAGACCTACAACGAGTACACCATCTCGCAGCTGGCCTCGGAGGCTCCCGGCTTCCCGTGGCAGGCCTATTACACCGCCGTCGGCGTGGGTGAAGTGCCGCGCCTGATCGTCCGCCAGGACACGGCCATGCCGAAGATCGCGGCGCTCTACGCCGAGACCCCGATCGCGACGATCCAGGCCTGGCAGGCCTTCCACACGACCGACGACGCCGCCGGCCGGCTGTCGCGCCGCTTCGCGGACGCCCAGTGGGAATTCCGGTCGCGCGATCTGCAGGGTCAGCCCATGCAGCGCCCCCGCGACAAGCGCGGCATCAGCTTCGCCGAAGGCATGCTGGGCGAGGCCGTCGGCCGCCAGTACGTGGCCGACTACTTCCCGGCCGAGTCCAAGGCCAAGATGGAGCAGCTGGTCGCCAACCTGCGCACCGCGCTGGGCAACCGCATCCGCAACTACACCTGGATGAGCGCCGCCACCCGCGCCGCGGCCGAGGAGAAGCTGAACAAGTTCACCGTCAAGATCGGCTATCCGAACAAGTGGCGTGACTATTCGGCCCTGGAGATCCGCCCGGACGACCTGTTCGGCAATGGCGAGCGCGCCGGCCTGTTCCAGTGGAACTACCAGCTGAACCGCCTGAACCAGCCGGTCGACAAGGACGAGTGGGGCATGACCCCGCAGACCGTGAACGCCTACTACAACTCGGCCAATAACGAGATCGTCTTCCCGGCGGCCATCCTGCAGGCTCCCTTCTTCGATCCGGACGCGGACCCGGCCGTCAACTACGGCGGCATCGGCGGCGTCATCGGCCACGAGATCGGCCACGGCTTCGACGACCAGGGCTCCAAGTCCGACGGCGACGGCGTGCTGCGCAACTGGTGGACTCCCGAGGACAAGGCCAATTTCGAAGCCCTGACCGCTCGCCTCGGCGCCCAGTACGGCCAGTTCGAGCCGATCGCCGGCTTCCACGTCCGCCCCGGGCTGACGATGGGCGAGAACATCGGCGACGCCGCCGGCGTGGCGGTGGGCCTGGAGGCCTATCACCTGTCGCTGAACGGCCAGCCGGCTCCGGTCCTGGACGGCACGACCGGCGACCAGCGCTTCTTCTACGGCTGGGCCCAGGTCTGGCAGTCCAAGTATCGCGAAGCCGCGCTGAAGCAGCAGATCGACACCGACTCGCACAGCCCGGCCGAGTTCCGGGTCATCGGCCCGGTGCGCAACGTCGACGCCTGGTACGAAGCCTTCAACGTCCAGCCGGGCACGAAATACTACCTCGCGCCGGAAGACCGCGTCCGCATCTGGTAAGCGGATCGCCATACCGAACGAAGAAGGCCGGAGCTCATGCTCCGGCCTTTTTTGTTGGGCCGCGGTCAAAAGGCTCCGCCTTTTCGACCCGACGCGGCCCGGCGCTTCGCGCAGGCTCGTCTTCAACAGGGAGCGGGGCGTCGCGCGGAACGCGACAGCGCACGACCTGCGCTCAAGCAGCGAGCCGCCGCGCGGCGAGTGATAGCGCCAACATCATGACTCCAGGCGCAAAAAAGCCCGCTGCGGGGGATACATCGCAGCGGGCTTTCTTTCGCTCTCATGGAGCGGACGTTTCCTCCCCGAAACGCCTCCGGGCCGCTGCTGCGTCGAAACGCTGCGCTTCCCGAGTACGTCAGAAAGACGACAATTCCCGCTTCAAGTCAATCAAGACCCTGACGCAGACAGGGGCTTTTCCTTTGTTATCAACGATAACTCACGGAGCTGTGCGTCAGGAACCGATGATACCCCGGATCGTCGCCACAAGCTGGGCGCGAGGCACGACCTGCTGCCCCGGACGCTCGGCCTTCCAGGCCTCATTGTCCGTGACGCCGGCGGCGGCGGCGCGGCCCGCGTCGAGGTCCTTGATGGTCACCTGACCGGCCGCGATCTCGTCTCCACCCAGGATGACGGCGGCGGGCGCGCCGCGCCGGTCGGCGTACTTCATCTGCGCCTTCATGCCCGCCCGGCCGAGATAGAGTTCGGCGGCGATCCCGGCGTTGCGCAGCTCGGACACGGCGTCGAGGTAGTGCTGCATGTCGGCGTCCGAGAAGACGATCACGACCACCGGGCCGCGCACCGCGTCCTCGTCGCCGCGGCCCGCCGCGCGCAGGGCCGAGGCCAGCCGCGAGACGCCGAAGGAGAAGCCGGTCGCGGGCAGGCGCTCGCCTGTGAAGCGGGCCACCAGATCATCGTAGCGCCCGCCGCCGCCGATGGAGCCGAAGCGCACGGCGCGGCCCTTCTCGTCGGTGGTTTCCAGCAGCAGCTCGGCCTCGAACACGGCGCCGGTGTAGTATTCCAGCCCGCGCACGATGGTCGGATCGAAGCGGACCGCGTCCTGCCCGACCTTCATCGCATTCAGCGCCCGGTCGATGGCCGCCAGCTCTTCCAGAGCCGCCTCGCCGATGGCGCCCAGCCCGCCCGCGCGGGCCACCGCCTCCAGCGTCTCCGCCCGACTCAGGGCCGCGTCTCCCGCCGAGGCGAGGAAGGCCTCGATGGTCGCGGCCACGCCCAGCGGCAACTGCGCGCCCTTGGTGTAGTCGCCCGACTCATCCAGACGGCCTTCGCCCAGCAGGGCCGACACACCCTCCCAGCCCAGCCGGTCGAACTTGTCGATGGCGCGCAGGGCGGTCAGCTTCTGGATCGGATCGACCACGCCGCCGGCCTCGAACAGGCCGTCGAACAGCTTGCGGTTCGAGACGCGGATCACCGCCTGTCCCGGCGCCAGGCCGGCGGCCTGCAGGCCTTCGCAGGCCATGGCGATGATCTCGGCGTCGGCCTCCGGGCGATCGGAGCCGACCGTGTCGGCGTCGCACTGCACGAATTCGCGGAACCGGCCCGGGCCCGGCTTCTCGTTGCGCCACACCGGCCCGAAGGCATAGCGGCGGAACGGCTTGGGCAGGGTCTCCCACGACTGGGCCGCGAACCGGGCCAGCGGCGCGGTCAGGTCGTAGCGCAGGGCCATCCATTGATCGTCGTCGTCCTGCAGGGCGAAGACGCCCTCGTTCGGACGATCGGCGTCGGGCAGGAATTTGCCCAGGGCGTCGGCGTACTCGAACGCCCCCGTGTCCAGCGGCTCGAAGCCCCAGCGCTCATAGACCTCGGACACGCGCTGGACGAGGCGGCGCTCAGCCACCAGGTCACGGCCGCGGCGGTCGGCGAACCCCCGGGGGGCGCGGGCTTCAGGGCGGGCGGGAGCAGCGTCGGTCATGCCGCGCGCTTAAGCCAAAGGCCGCGCGCGGGCAACGATCAGGCGACGGCCGGTTTGCGAATGGGCACCAGCCGTCCGTAGATCAGGCAGCGCCACAGCCACTCCAGCGGCCCCATGCTGAACACCGACAGCCAGATCGGCGACCAGATCAGCTGGGCGATCCAGATGCCGCCGACCGCGAGCCAGAGCTGTCCCGGACCCCAGGCCGGATCGCCGAACCAGTGGAAGCCCCACGGCATGTAGAACAGGGTCGTCATGATCAGGGTCTGGGTCAGGTAGTTGGTGAAGGCCATCCGCCCGACCGGCGCCAGCACGCCCGTCACGATCTTCAGTCCGAACCGCGTCATCAGGATCAGCAGGCTGACGTAGGCCAGGGTGATCAGGGGCGCGAAGCTGGCCGCAATATCGGCCATCCCCTTGGTCGGATCCGGAGCGCCGTGCGGCGCCGCGGCCTTGAACCATTCGTACCAGCCCAGCGCGGCCAGATTGGCGCCGCCGATCAGCAGCATCAGCACATAGACCCAGGTCGGCGACCGGCCGCTCAGGAACCCGGCCTTGAACAGGCCCATGCCCAGCAGCATCAGCGCCCCCGTGATCGGGATCAGGGTGATGCTCATGGCCTGCAGGATCGCCTCGGCCTTCAGGTTTTCGATCAGCGCCGCGGGCCAGCCCGACTGATAGGCCTGGATGGTCGCCGCCAGGCTTTCGGGCGTCACCGCGAAGGGTCCGCCGCCGCCGGCCGCGGCGCCCTCGGGCATGAAGGCCTGGGCGGCGAAGGCGGCCGCCGACAGCAGGCCGAACAGCAGGTTCAGCAGGGCCCCGGTCCAGATCAGCCGCTTGGCCGACCACGACCGCGCCAGCATCACCAGAACACCCGTGTAGGCGTAGTGCAGCAGGATATCGCCGTACCAGAAGGCGGCGCCGTGGATCAGGCCGAACACGGCCAGCCACAGCAGGCGCCGCCACAGGAGGGCGCCCCTCGCCTCGTCCCGCCGTTCGCCGCCGATCAGGAAGATCGACACCCCGAACAGCATGGAGAACAGCGACCGCGCCTTGTTGTGGAAGAAGACCTCGGTGACCCAGTGGCCGAGAATATTGGCCTGGTCGTGCGGCCAGGGCGGCGCGACATCGGCGCCCGTCTGCAGTTCCATCGGCCAGGCGAAGGCCAAGGCGTTGACCGCCAGGATGCCGAGGATCGCGAAGCCCCGCAGCATGTCCAGGGTGAAGATGCGATCGCCGGGCGCGACGGGCGCCAGCCGGGCGGCAGGCGTCGGCGTCTCGCCCGTCAGGGCGTCGGTAGCGGCCATGGTGATCTCCCCCCGGGTCAGGGGAGGCAGATTGCCGCGCCGGCGCCCGGCGTCAAACCAATTCGCGGAAAGGTCTCAGGCCTGGCCGTCGCGGCCCATGACGCCGAGGCGGTCGCGCACCTCGGGTTGGGGCGAGAAGGCGACGAAGGCCACGCACAGGCCGGCCCACAGGGCGTAGGCGACCCCGATGACGACCGCGAACGGCAGGCCGCCGACACCGTAAATCAGCAGGGTCGTCTCGCTGCCGCCGACGCCTTCGCCGAGATTGGCCGCGTTCATCCACTGCTGGATCACCTGACCCAGGGCGAACAGCGCCGCCAGGATGACCGCCAGCAGGCCGCCGTAGAACATGAAGCGCCAGACCACGCCCAGCCGGGTCGCGGGACGGCCCGAACGCCCGATCTCGCGCGCCAGCAGCCACAGGATGGCCGGAACGGCGAGCAGACCCAGGGCGATCGCCTTCAGGCGCCAGTCCATCTCCAGCCCGGGCACCCAGTTGCGGGGCGGCCAGATCGCCAGCGTCACCCACAGCGGCGGCCACAGCACGGCCAGCACGACGGCCAGCACCGTCCGCTGCGGCTCGCGTCGCCAGGCGACGCGCTGCTGGCCCGGGAAGTCCTCGGGCCGCTCGAGACGGGGGATCATCGCGTCGGCGCCGGCGTATCGCCGGAATAGTCGTAGAAGCCGCGGCCCGACTTGCGGCCCAGCCAACCGGCCTCGACGTATTTCACCAGCAGCGGACAGGGCCGGTATTTGCTGTCGGCCAGGCCGTCGTACAGCACGTTCATGATGGCCAGGACGACGTCCAGCCCCATGAAGTCGGCCAGTTCCAGCGGGCCCATCGGATGGTTGGCGCCCAGCTTCAACGCCTTGTCGATCGAGGCGACGTTTCCGACGCCCTCGTACAGGGTGTAGATCGCCTCATTGATCATCGGCACCAGGATGCGGTTGACGATGAAGGCGGGGAAGTCCTCGGAATTGGTGGTCGTCTTGCCCAGCGACTCGGCGAAGGCGACCGCGATCTCATAGGTCTCGGCCGAAGTGGCGATGCCGCGGATGATCTCCACCAGCTTCATCACCGGCGCCGGCTTCATGAAGTGCAGGCCGATGAACCGCTCGGGCCGGTCCGTGGTCGAGGCCAGCCGGGTGATCGAGATGGACGAGGTGTTGGACGCCAGCAGGGTGTGGGCGGCCAGGTGCGGCGCCAGGTCGGCGAGGATGGCCTTCTTGACCGCTTCGTCCTCGACGGCGGCTTCGATCACCAGGTCGGCCTTGCCGGCGTCGGCCAGCGAGGCGGCGGCGGTGATGCGCGACAGGGCGGCGTCGGCGTCGGCCTGGGTGCTCAGTCCGCGGGCCACCTGACGCGCCAGGCTGGCCGCGATGGCGCCCATGGCCTGGGGCACGCGATCGCCGGCGGCGTCGTACAGTTTCACGTCATAGCCGCCCGCCGCCACCGTCTGGGCGATACCCGCGCCCATCTGGCCCGCGCCGATGATGGCGACTGATTTGATCGTGGTCATGGAGTCCGGATGTCTTTCAGGCCCTGCGGCCCCGTCGGCGGGCACCTTAGGACGGTGACCGGACGGCGCAAGCGCGGAACTGGGCTGAACCGCCCGAAGGCGGCCCGGCGTGACCTCCGCGCCGCGCTGGTCAGCCCAGCAGGGCGATCAGGAACGGGGCGCTCATCCGGTTGAACAGGATGCCGAGGAACTGCAGCGTCAGGATCGCCACCACCGGCGAGATGTCGATGCCGCCCAGCGGCGGAATGAACCGGCGGAACGGCGCCAGGATCGGCCCGGTGACGGCATCGAGGAACATCGCGAACTGGTTCACGAACCGGTTGCGGTTGTTGATGACGTCAAAGGCGAACAGCCAGCTCAGGATGGCCGAAATGATGATCGCCCAGGTCATGAGCGACAGGATGGTGTTGACCAGCCAGACGATGGCGTAACCCAAGGGGCGTCTCCCGCGTTGAAGTTCTGCCTTTAACGCGTCGCCGGTCGCTGTCCAAGGATTCGCGACGATCCGCGACGATCGCGCCGCGACCGGTTGACACCACCGGTCCCCCGCTCGTATGTCGCCCGCTCGCCTGCACCCGACTATTCAGTGGGGTTTGGGGGGCCGTAGCTCAGTTGGTAGAGCGCGTCGTTCGCAATGACGAGGTCAGGGGTTCGACTCCCCTCGGCTCCACCAGGCGTTTTCAATCAAGGCCTTACGCCGGATTGCGCAGCGCTGTTACGCACAGCTGTTACGCAGAGGTCGAATGTCGCTGGTTACGACCGTCGTTCGTCGCGGTGGTTACTACTACTTCCGGGTCCGAGCTCCGAAGCGCCTTCTCACGAAGGTTCGACCCCGCGAGCTTTGGCGAAGCCTTCCGACATCCGACCCTTCCACCGCTCGACTGCGAGCGGATTCGCTGATGGCATTGACTGAAAAGCTTTGGTCGGCTCGGGACCGCGCAATGTCCGTTGAAGTGATCAATGCCCTCATCGATGAATGGCTAAGGCAGAACCTCGAAGAGGATACTCAGGCGAGAGAGGGGCTCAGCCGCCGACCGTTCCGGTACGCTATCGTCCGGGGCTCTCCCTTTGAGCGAGAGTTCGTTCGGGGGCTGGAGCCGCACGAGATTCCAGACCCCAAGGACTATCCCGGTGGGCTGGCGCCGCTCCCGAACGTGCCCCTCGTCGCCGACGAAGCTTTCGTCACCAATGTCAGTCGCGCCTATCCGCACGATCACCGGCAATGGATGAGACTGTTGGGGTCCGACGAGGCGCTACGCCGCCGGGATATCGGTCTGGTGGAAGCCGACGTTTCCGCGCTTCTGGAGAGCAAAGGTTTACAGCTCCACCCGGAGAGCGACGCGTTTTTCGACGCCTGCATGGCGATGCTCAAAGCGCGCGCGGAGCTGGCGCGGGAAGTGCGCGAGCGGGCCGAAACCAACTGGCGACCAACACAGCGCAGCACAGCTCCGACGGCCCATGCCCCGACCGTACGTCCCCGCAGAAAGATTGGCGCGTAGCTCAGCGAAGGTGCGCGGAGCTTCATCCCGCAAGCTACACGCACTGAAGGAGTAAGCGCCAAACGCAGGCGCGATTACGAGATTGCCGTCAGGTCATTCGTCGATTGGGTCGAGGAGGACCTCGATCTGGCCGAGCACCTAACGGGAGTGGTATGAATCCTGTACAGATGGCGCGCCTGCTGGAAAGCTCCAACCTTATGCCCTTGGGGCCGGTGCTGGGAATGTTGGCGTAGCTTGAACAGGCGACAACATCGTCATCAGGGATGGCCCGGACGCTAGCTGACAAATCCTAACCGCCTCGGCGTTAATGCCATCGGAGTCAGGATATGCGGTTCTCGCGGAGGTGGCTGCGCGGAACATGGGGCTACTCCCTTCACCTTGCGGGTATCCGGGGAGGTTATCGACGCCGCTAGGCGAAGCCGCGTTGGACCAAGCCGTTACCTTCAAGACCGAATAGCCAGGCACCTGCGAACTCGGTTTCCAAACAGCGCCCCGACATTCTGGTTTGCCATCGAACAGGGCTTCGGCGAGCAGGCCCACCTACATGGCGCGATCCTCATCGAAGAAGGCCAGGAACCGGGCATCCGGAAGGCACTGTTGGCCGCTGGTGGTGATTGGACAGGCGGAACCTGTCCGACAGGTCCACTTCTCTCCCAAGAAGAACCAGATCAAATGGGTAGCCTATTCCACCAAGCGGCTCTTCGGCACCCATCGCCGGCTCGTCGAGAACGAAGGTGTTGTGGACGTTGACCTGCTTACGAGCCGGAAGGTGCTGATTGCCGCTTCCCAAACCTTCCGGGTCGCCGCACGGGCTGCATATCGAGCGGCCCGCGCCGATAGCTTGGTGATCTATCCATAAGCGAGCCGTAGCTCGAAGGCGGAAGCACCTCACTCCGCCCGGGCACATCTCACGCTACGGCTGGGCCGTGTCAAAGACCATGCTTCTCAAGTTCCATCTCTAGCGCCTCAAGGTCACGCCCAAGATTGTCCCTGAGCTTCAGTGTTGGTTCGATGAGGTGGCTCAAGGGTCCGGCGCTTCCAGCGGGGATGCGCCTGAGGAGGATATCGGCTTTCGCGATCATCCCGTGAGTGTCGGCGACTGCCACCATAAGGTCCTGGACCGTTTCGACCACTGCGCGCTCCTACGTTGGGCCGAGAGTATGGCACAGCTCGTCACCGTGGGACCATGTTCAAAACCGCCCGAAATGACCGACCGTAAGGCCGAGACGCCGCAGCATTCCCGACAAAGCAAAGCCCTCGCGGCGTCCCGCAAAGGCTTTATAACTTGAGCGATTTGACGATCAAAAGCGGATCGTGATCTCCACGCGATCAGGGGTCACACCGTGAGCCTCGGCGATGATGGCCTTGGCGCGATCCATTGGTGAAATCGTCACCGGCTCCGGGGTGTCGATCCATTCCAGAGCCTCTTCGTCGATTTTCAACGCCGCGAGGTTGGCCCAATACTGGACCGGATTCTGCCCCGCGAGCGGAAGCTCCGGCCCATCGATCAGCGCGTACCGTGAGAACACAATCTTGTTTCGCGGCTTGGTTTCCGGGTGGTGCTCCGCCTCGAAGTCCCGGTCCGCGTCCACCACGTCGGAAATCACCCCGACGAGAAAGGCGTGTCGGTGGGGTTCAGGGCCTTCGGCTTTGAACGGACTATGAGCGTGACGTGCGGCAACGACATACTTCGCCTTACGGAGGCGGGAGCGATCCGCCCGCCATGCTTGAGAGCCACCATTCCCGACAATGTGCCCGGCTGACTTATACGTCAGCACCGAAACTACATTCTCCATCTGCATTCCCCTCCTCGATGCCCCTAAATGCGGCGATAAATGGGACTTAGATAGACGATTGATGCCTGTCAAATGGTTTATTATTGCAGCCCATAATAGGACATTGCTTGACATCGTTTACGGTGAACATTTCCCAAGAGCACTCACGAGCGCGCTCGGCCTTGATGGACGTGCTGTTCGAGGGTGTGACCCTCACCAGACATTTTGGGAGCCCGTTTCCCGGTCCAACAGGATCGGGCGTATCGAAATCGACCGATTTCGATCCGACCTAGCAGGCCGTATCGAAAAATACTTTAGCCACATTTCCGATACGGCCCCTATATCGATGTAGATTTTCGATACGAGGACCCCAAGTGAGCCGGACATTCGCGTACTGTCGCGTCAGCACCGCTGACCAGACGACGGACAATCAGGTGAAAGAGATCGAGGCCGCCGGCTTCGCAGTTGCCTCCCGGCGCATCATTCAGGAGACGATCTCTGGCTCGGTGGCGGCAATGGATCGACCACAGTTCGCTCGGCTGGTGGACCGCCTGGAGGACGGCGACGTTCTGCTAGTGACCAAACTCGACCGACTTGGGCGGAACGCGATGGATGTCAGGGCATCCGTAGAGCGATTGGCGAAGGCGGGCGTCCGGGTTCATTGCCTCGCGCTCGGCGGCGTCGACCTCACCAGCCCCGCAGGCAAGATGACAATGGGTGTTATTGCAGCGGTAACCGAGTTCGAGCGAGATTTGCTGATCGAGCGGACCCAACCTGGTCTTAAGCGCGCCAAGAGTGAGGGCAAAACGCTGGGACGGCCTGCTATTCTGTCGCTTGCGCAGCAACATGAGGTCCGGTCTAAACGGGCTGAAGGCGTTTCGTTGGGGGCGCTCGCGAAGGAGTTCGGCGTGACGAAGGCCGCTATTCAGCGCGCCGAGAAGCGTCTCTCTCACGTCTAGCTTTTAGGCCCCCAAAGTCGGCCATTTTCATCCGGATGGCGCCCCTCTAGGCCCGGAGCGCTTTTGCGAACCGGTCAAATGCCAACGCTTCTGACCAACAAACACGATGCGAACAAAATGAGAACATGCTAACTTGACTGTGCAGTGAGAAGAAAGTTTTTTCCCAACGATGAGGATTGACCAAACGCCCATTGCGTCGCCCTTCGGCGCACGATTCAATGAGGCGTCGGGACGTAATCCCACACGGAGACCGAGATGCCTGTTAGCGCAGCGGAAACAATCCCATATGCCGAGCCAGCAGGTTCCTCGAAAGCCCAGAACCTCGCTCTTGCAGCGCGGTTGGCTTCGGTAGATTGGGATTTCAAGGTTCGCGTCGTCCAGCATGAGATCGAGGGGGTTCATCCCTATCCCGCCAAGTTTATCGCCGATCTTCCGGGAGCCTTTTTGGATGTGCTTCCCATTCCGGCGGGCGCCCTTGTCATGGACCCGTTCTGTGGAAGTGGGACAACCTTGGCGGAGGCGCAAAGAAGAGGCCAGGAGACGCTCGGGGTAGACCTGAATCCGATCGCCTGCCTAATGGCTCGCGTGAAGACCTCTGCCCTTCCGGCGAATGTCCTTCAGTCAGCGGATTTTGTCGTCCAGCAGATGAATGATGACCGGGCGGTTCACATCCCTCTGATTCCGAACCTCGCGCATTGGTTCAAGGCACCCATTCAAGTCGCTCTCGCTCGGTTGACCCAAGCAATAGATTTGGCCCCTCAAGAGCACCG
Organism: Brevundimonas sp. GW821-FHT12C05; assembly: GCF_058807475.1. Classification (NCBI taxonomy): domain Bacteria; kingdom Pseudomonadati; phylum Pseudomonadota; class Alphaproteobacteria; order Caulobacterales; family Caulobacteraceae; genus Brevundimonas; species Brevundimonas sp. GW821-FHT12C05. Next base: position 14,358 of record NZ_JBXAQS010000004.1, on the reverse strand, counting down.
CGATTTCCTTCGCTTGGCGGCGTCGAGCATCATTGTCCGCGTGTCCAACCAAGAGAGTGATACGCGTTACGCAGCCATCCAAAAGAGCGTGGACGCGAACGACGTAAGAGACGCATTCCGGAAGTCTTGCGACAAGCTCCATGCCGCGCTGGTAGCCCGATCCTACCCGTTGGTTTCCGCGTCCGTAGTGGAAGGTGATCTGCTCAAACTCAATCTCGACCAATATGCGGGGAAAGTGGGGATGATCGTGACCTCACCGCCTTACCCCAACGCCTATGAGTACTGGCTGTATCACAAGTACAGGATGTGGTGGCTCGGTCACGATCCCCTTGACGTCAAAGAGAAAGAGATCGGTGCGAGGGCTCATTTCTTCAAGAAAAACCGCCACACGTCGGAGACATTTATCCATCAAATGCGCGAGGCTTTTTCACGCTTCGAGAATGTATTGATGCCCGGAGGATGGGTCTGCTTTGTAGTTGGCCGATCTGTCATCCACGGCGAGGTCATCGACAATGCAATGATAGTTGAAGATGCCGGGCGGGCGGTGGGGTTTGAGCCCGTCTATCGAGGTATCCGCAACGTTTTGGGCTCGAGAAAGTCGTTCAATCTCTCGCACGCCAACATCAAGCAGGAATCTATCGTAGTGCTCCGAAAGGCTGTTTCGTGAAGCTAGATTGGGGTCCCTATAAACACTTCCCATATGAGCGCGAGCTGGCGCTTCGGGAAGCTTCAGCCTTGATCGGGTCCGGCGTCCATATGTCTGCGTCGGGGGATGTCCGTTCCGAAGAAGCCAACTTGGCCGCAGCCAAAATGCTCACCTACTTCGCATCGGTGGATGCTGGCGGAACGCGGGCAGCTACGCTCCAGAGCCAGCTAGAACAGTCGGCATCAACGACCAGACGCCGCCAATCGACCAGATATTCCGTTCATGGACTTCACGAGTATCGTGGAAAGTTCAATCCTCAGGTCTGTCGGGCTCTCGTCAATATCTTGGGTGTTTCAGATGGGGGCGTCCTGCTCGATCCCTTCTGCGGAAGCGGCACCACGCTGGTGGAGGCGGCCCATCGCGGGGTGCGGGGAATAGGTACAGACCTCAACCCCCTCGCGGTGTTCATCGCGAACGCCAAGCTTCAGGCCCTCATCACCCCAGCCGCTGAACTCAGCGCAGCCGTGGACCGGATTACGGGGCGGGAAGGCAGGATGAGTGTCGACGAAAGTGAGAGCCCACGTCGATCCTACCTGGAGGCTTGGTTCGAGCCAGCCATCCTCACTCAAATCGAAAGGATGAGGGTCGCCATCGAGACGGAAGAGTCGAACGTCGGAACCTTCTTCCTCGTCGTCGCGAGCAATCTCCTGCGTGAGTTTTCGCTTCAAGAGCCAGCAGACCTTCGGATCAGGCGGCGCACCAGCGCGAATGTGATCAAGCCATTTGCTGAGTCGTTCGCTCAGTCCGCCCGCGAGGCGATCAGGAAGCTCGCGTCTGCTCAAGCGGTGGTTGGGACGGACCTCCGCCCCGGTCGCGCGTATTTGCAGGACAACCGCTCTCTCACTGATGTCGAAATGCCCGACAAGGCGGACGCAGCGATCACCAGTCCGCCCTATGCGACGGCGCTGCCCTACATCGACACGCAGCGGCTGTCCCTAGTTTGGCTGAGCTTGATTGCGCCAGATCAGATCGCCAAGGTCGACGCCGAGCTGACTGGAAGCCGTGAAATGGGAACTAAAGCCAAGCGCGACGGGATCGAGGCCCTCCAAACAAACAAGGCGGGTTTGCCTGAAGCGGAGGCCGCCTTCTGCTTGGAACTCCAGAACGCCCTGTCTGCCAACGACGGGTTTCGTCGCCAAGCAGTCCCGCTTTTGCTCTATCGGTATTTTGACCAGATGGCCCAGACGTTCCGGGCCGTTTCGACCCGTCTCAAACCAGACGCACCCTTCGCCCTGATCGTTGGTCACAACCACACGGTCCTAGATGGCAGGCGATTCGACATCGACACCCCAAAACATCTGGCGTCCTTGGCCGAAGGTGCAGGTTGGTCAGTGTCCGAAGTAACCGCCCTCCAAGCCTATCAACGCTACGGCTTACACGCTTCGAATGCTGTCAAAGCCGAAACCCTGCTCATCGTTCGCGCTGCCTCACCAAGCCGGTGAAATCCCGACCGGCAACCAACATGCTCCACGACTGGCGAGCTGATTGGTAGCGACTGCATTCTGCCAGATGGTTGTGATCGATGCTCCCAGCCGGGACGCCGGATCGGCAAATGTCAAACGGAAGCTAGGGACGGCTGGCGTCGGCCATTCGAGCACTGCTAGGTCGAGAGCTTGAGGCAGCGCGGCGCCTCGGGCAATCAGCTGACCTCGCAAATCAGCGATCGGTGGCTTGGGAACAACCAGTCTGAGGTCGGCATGACCGACGTCTCCGGGTGTGAACCCGAAAGACATGATGTTTGTTTCAGCCGGGGGGGCACGCAGATCGGAGCCGTCGTCCACATAGCGGGCGAGGAAGTCGAACTCGGCTCGTGGCCGGTTTCGGTCACCGTACACACCGAATCGGAGGGTCGGGGCGGTAGATACGGGGATGCTGATATTTGCGGTCCCGGACGCATCTCTCCAATGCCGGTCGTTGTCGCGGCTGAGCCGAATAATCAGCCCCGTAGCATCACCAAGCCCTGTTTCGGTTATTGCATCCGGCCCCCTCGTAGGCCCTGTCGCACCCTGGGCGAACCAAACGTAAGGCGGATATGGTGGCGTGCGCTGTTCTGTCGGTAGAGCGGTCCATGCGGGGCCTGCTCCCGCGACAGCCGGTGCCACTGGTGCATTGGCAGGGGGATTGATGACGACCAAGGGCGCGAGGCCGGGACGTTGCGGTGCTTGTCCCCCTTGGCCAGTGGGTCGGGGTGGTCGAGGGGCTGGATTCGCTCGAACGATGCCGTCCGCCAACAACCTCTGAACGTCCGCAAGGTCGTTTACGACTTCGAGGCCAGCTCGGCCCGGGTTGAACCAGGCGTCCGTTGCAGTCGCGATCTCGTCAAGGATATGCGGCGGATCGCCATCGCGCGTGTCGAGGGTTATTCCCGCCTCAACATGCTTGGCGATGCCGGGCAACGTGAAGTTCGCGGACCCCACGTAGGCCGCCTGCGAGCCGTCTGTTCTGCGGAAGTGGTACGTCTTCGGGTGGAAAAACCCGCCTGCGAAATAAACCACTCCGAGGTGGGCGTTCGCCCGGGGTAGATGCAGAGCAGCCACTAGTTCGTCGAGATGGGACGCAAGAGTTCCCCCATCGTTGGAGCCCACCACGACCCGCACCAGAGCATCCGGAGCGGCAAGCGCGGTGAAGGGGCCGATAAACGGTGGGAGAACCTCGCGGCTGTAGAACCCCGACTGGATGCGGACTTCTGCGAGGTCGGGCTGAAGCACGGCATGAAGCCATGTCGCCACTGCATGTCCCGGATCACGACCGCCACTATCGATGTACCGCAAATGCCACCTCCACCAGGGAGGGATAACAGGCGCGCTCGAAAGCGCCATAGGCATTCTGAACCCCAACGAGCAGGCCAAGGGTTCATGGCTAAATGGCAGTCTTGTTATGTGCACCTGTTACGCATAACCTCCAAATCGCTGCTCAATCCGGTGTCAGGCCCTGATATCCCGCAAGGATTTGTGCACTTGGTGGGGCTTCCCCTCGGCTCCACCATCCGGCTTTGCAGTGTGGATCAAACAGGCGGAGCAGGGCTCCCAGGTCCGCATGTCCATGATGTCGCCCGCCTCGCCCCCTCCCGCCTTTCGCGTCGCCGCCCTGTACCGTTTCGCGCGGATCGGGGATCGCGAGGCCGTGCGGGCCCGACTGGAGCAGCTGTGCGCGCCGGATGTGCGGGGCATCCTGCTGGTGGCGCATGAGGGGCTGAACGGGACCATCGCCGGTCCGGCCGACGCCGTCGACCGGGTGCTGGACGGCATCCGGGCCCTGCCCGGCTTCGCCGGGCTGGACGTGAAATTCGCCGACGCCGCCACCGCGCCCTTCCGGCGCATGAAAGTGCGGATCAAGGCCGAGATCGTCACCATGGACGAACCCGATCTGGATCCGATGACGGACGCCGGAACCTATGTTTCGCCCGCCGAGTGGAACGCCCTGATCGCGGACCCCAACACCGTCGTCATCGACACCCGCAACGACTACGAGGCCGCGGTCGGGGCCTTCGCGGGCGCGGTGCAGCCCAACACCCGCAGCTTCCGCGACTTTGCGGCGTGGTTCCGCACCGAGGGCCGCGCGTTGCTGGACCGCCCGAACCCGCCCAAGGTGGCCATGTACTGCACCGGCGGCATTCGCTGCGAGAAGGCGACGGCCTTCCTGAAGGCCGAGGGCGTGCCGGAGGTCTTCCACCTGGAGGGCGGGGTCCTGCGCTATCTGGAGACCGTGCCGGAGCCGGAAAGCCTGTGGCGGGGCGAGTGCTTCGTCTTCGACGAGCGGGTCGCCGTCGGCCACGGCCTGTCCGACGGCAGCCACACCCTGTGCCGGGGCTGCCGCATGCCGGTCAGCGAAGCGGGCCGGGCCTCGCCGCTATACGTCGAGGGGATCTGCTGCGAACGCTGCCACGACAGCCGCACGACCGAACAGCGCGAGCGCTATGCGGAACGGGCGCGCCAGATGGAGATCGCCGAACAATTGGGCATCGACCACGTCGGCGCGGTCCTGCCGGATCGCTCCAAGGCCTGAGACCTACTGGTCCTCGTCGAACTTGCGGTTGACCAGATCGGACAGGGCTTCGACGGCCTCGGCGGCGTCCGGTCCCTCGGCTTCGATGTGGACGTCGCAGCCGTTGCCGGCGCCCAGCATCAACAGGCCCATGATCGACAGGGCGTTGACCGTCACGCCGTCCCGGGTGACGCGGATTTCGCTGTCGAAGGTCGAGGCCAGCTTCACGAACTTGGCCGAGGCGCGGGCGTGCAGGCCACGCTGATTGCAAATGCCGACGGTCGCGGCGACGGGATCGGTCATTTCTCGCCCTGCAGCACCCAGCTGGCCACGGAGATGTATTTGCGACCCGCGTCCTGGGCGTGGGCGACGCAGGCTTCCAGCGGCTCGCGCCCGCGCACGCTGGCCAGCTTGATCAGCATGGGCAGGTTCAGGCCGGCGATGACCTCGGCATGGGTCTCCTCCATCACCGAGATGGCGAGATTGGAGGGGGTGCCGCCGAACATGTCGGTCAGCAGGATCACGCCGTCGCCGTCATCGACGGCGCGCGCGGCGTCGACGATGTCGCGCCGGCGGCGCTCCATATCGTCTTCCGGGCCGATGCAGATGGCCGCGACCCCGCGCTGGGGGCCCACGACGTGCTCCATGGCCGAAAGGAATTCGGAGGCCAGACCCCCGTGGGTGACGATCACCAGCCCGATCATGAAGGCTTCACCAAGACTTGCGCCCCCGCGTTCCGATCGCTCCCTGAGCTGACCGCAAGCCGCGCGGAATAGCCCAACTCCGCGTCGGGTTAAAGCCGGGCGATGGCCGCCGCGACCTTTTCACCCGCCGAGGCCTCCCGCGGATCCAGCCGCAACAGGGGCAGATCCACCCCCTCGACGCGCCGGATCGCCGGTTCCGGCAGGCGTTCCACGGGCTCCCGACCCAATTCCACCGCCAGCACGACGCGGGCCAGATCCAGGGCGCAGGCGGGCACGACGCCGATGCCCCGCACCTCGATCTTGCCCGCGATGGTGCGCGGGGCCCGGGCGTAGAGGCTGCCCGAGGCCGCGAACAGATGGGCGTAGTCGTCGGCCGCCAGCCGCCAGCCGGCGCCGATCAGCCGCAGGGCCAGGTCGCTCTTGCCCGCGCCCGGCGGTCCGAACAGGGCGGCGGCGCGCCAACCCCGGCCCGGGGCCCATTGGGCGACGACGGTGGCGTGAACCGGCTGGGTCATGGGCGGCGGGCCATCGGGGCGGCGGGCAGGGCCACCTCGAAGCGGGCTCCGTCAGGGCCGTCGTCGCCGGGCCGGTTCTCCGCCCGCACCGTCCCGCCGTGGGCTTCGACGATCTGGCGCACGATCGACAGGCCGAGCCCGGAGTTGGCGCCGAAGGCCGTGCCGCGCGGACGCGAGGTGTAGAAGCGCTCGAACACCGTCTCCAGGTTTTCGACCGGAATGCCGGGGCCCTCGTCATCGACCCGGACGTGGACCGCGCGCTCGTCGATGTCGTCGCGCAGCAGGGTCAGGCGCACCTCGCCGTCGGGCGGGCTGAACGAGCGGGCGTTGTCGATCAGGTTGCGGAACACCTGTCCCAGCGGGCCGTCGCGGCCGACGATCAGGGTGTGCTCGCCGGCAGGCGGGGTGAAGGTCACGCGCGCCTCTCCGGGTTTGCGCCCCGCCTCGTAGACGCTGACGATATCGACCAGCAGGGCGGTCAGGTCGATGGTCCGGGGCCGGTCACGGTTCAGCTCGGCGTCCAGGCGCGAGGCGTTGGAGATGTCGGTGATCAGCCGATCAAGACGGCGCACATCCTGCTGCAGTAGGGCGGTCAACCTTTCGCGCTGGGCCTCGGTCTTGACCAGCGGCAGGGTCTCCAGCGCCGAGCGGATGGAGGTCAGGGGGTTCTTGATCTCGTGGCTGACATCGGCGGCGAAGGCCTCGATGGCGTCCATCCGGGCCGACAGGGTCTCGGTCATCGATTCCAGCGAGCGGGCCAGGTCGCCGATCTCGTCCTTGCGGCCTTCCAGATCGGGCAGGGAGATGGCGCGAGCGCGCTGCAGGCGGACCTCGTCGGCGGCGGCGGACAGGCGCATCACCGGCCGGGCGACGAACAGGTGCAGTAGCAGGGACGACAGCAGGGAGACAAACAGGGCCACGAGGGCGAAGGGCATGAGGGCGCGGCGCTGGGCGCCGATGGTCTCGTCGACGTCGCCAGCCTCCAGCGTCAGGACGCCGAGCACCATCTGGACGTGACGAACGGGAATGGAGACGGACACCACGCGGTCGCCGCTCTCGGACATGCGCAGTTCCGCCTGGGGCTGCCCTTCCAGGGCGCCCTCGACCTCGGCCACCAGGGCCAGGCGGGCCCGTTCGATGTTGCGCGCGTCTCCGGCTTCGACGTGGGCCACCGGCGAACCCGCGGGCCGGGCGTCGGGCAGGGGTTCGCCGGGGATGGCCTCGGTCACCCAGTAGCTGTCGGCCACCAGAATGCCGTCCACGTCGAACAGGCGCGCGCGCTGGCCGGCGGGAATGAAGTTGTCGCGCAGCCAGCGGCTGGCCTCGATCGGGTCCAGCGTCGGGATCGGCTCGCCGCGCGTGACCCCGATCTGGGGCTCGCCCAGCACCCGCACCAGAAGTTCGGCCTGGGCCGCCAGCGTCTCCTGCCGGGACTCGATCAGCCCCCGCTGCCATTCATTCAGGAGCAGGGCCCCGACGAACAGGATCAGCAGGCTGAGCAGGTTGAGCGCGAGAATCAGCCCGCCGAGACGCGACCCGCCGAACCGCTTGGGTCGGCGGGGCCGGCTGTCTCCGGCCCGCGCCGGATCAGCTTTCGCGGTAACGGTATCCGACGCCATACAGGGTCTCGATCGCGTCGAACTCGGGATCGACGACCCTGAACTTCTTGCGCATGCGCTTCACGTGGCTGTCGATGGTGCGGTCATCGACATAGACCTGATCGTCGTAGGCGGCGTCCATCAGGTTGTCGCGGCTCTTCACGAAGCCGGGGCGCTGGGCCAGGGCCTGCAACAGCAGGAATTCGGTGACCGTCAGCTTCACCGGACGGCCGTCCCAGGTGCTTTCGTGGCGCGCCGGGTCCATCGTCAGCTTGCCGCGCTTGATGGCCTTGTTCGAGTTCTCGGCGCTGGGCTCGGGCTCGCCGCCATCGGCGCCGGTCCGGCGCAGCAGGGCCTTCACCCGCTCGATCAGCAGGCGCTGGCTGAACGGCTTGTGGATATAGTCGTCGGCGCCGAGGTTGAAGCCGAGGATCTCATCGATCTCCTCGTCCTTCGAGGTCAGCATGATGACCGGAATCTGGGAGGTCTGGCGCAGGCGGCGCAGCACTTCCATGCCGTCCATGCGGGGCATCTTCACATCGAGAATGGCCAGATCCGGCGGCGACGCCTCCAGGGCTTCCAGTCCGGCGGCGCCGTCATGGTAGGCCGTGATCTTGTGGCCATGGCTTTCCAGCGCCAGCGAAACCGACGCCACGATGTTCTCGTCGTCGTCCACCAGGGTGATATTGGCCAAGTCGGCTTCTCCTTGCAGGCTCATCGTCCGCGCAATGAACGCACGGCAAGCGTAACCGTTCTACGTCATCGCGGTTACTTTACGGCGCGAAAGATGGGCCGCGTCGGCCAAATCCGCAACGAAACCCGCCCTTAAAGTCTCAGTCCCATGATCGGGGCGAACTGTACGAGCGTTTCATGGCCGGCCCGATCCACTACGAAGTCTATATCCGCAAGACCGCGCCGTCGTCCTGGACCCTCCAGATCGCGACCGAGCATCGCGCCCACGCGATCGATACGGCCGAGGACCTGCTGCGCGACGGCTATGCGGCGGCGGTGCGGGTGACCAAGGAAACCCTCGACCCCGACACCATGGAATTCAACAGCGTGACGGTGCTGACCCGCGGCGTTCCGGAGATGAAGGCCAAGCGGGTGACGGTGGAGGAGGTCTCGGGCCCGCGCTGCAGCACGCCCTATGATCTTTACGCGCCCATGGCCCGCGAACAGATCGGTCGCGTTCTGGAGGACTGGTTGCAGCGGCAGGGCGTGACCGCCTTCGAGCTTCTGCACCGGCCCGACCTGGCGGAGAGGCTGGACGCGTCAGGCGTCGAACTTCAGCATGCGATCCAGAAGGTCGCCGTTCCCGAAAGTCAGGCGGACGGAAAGCCGGTCCACGATCTGGTGCGCCACTATCAGAAGCTGTCGGACGCGACGATCGAACGGCTGGTCCTGGCGGGCCGCAAGAACCGCTTCCCCAGCCTTGAGCATCATTCGCTCGCCGACCTGGCGCACCGGCTGGAAGGCCAGGCCGAGCGCGCCTTCATCATGGGCGGCGTCGTCGCCGGAGCCCTGGCGGGACTGAAGGACGGCCGGACGCGTCTGGACCGGCTGATGGACCTGGCCGACCGCGCGCCGATCGACGGGCAGGCCCGCGCCATGGTGCTGGTTCCGATCGAACAGATCCTGTGCGAGATGCTGGGGTCGCGCGCCGGCCTGGCCGACATCCTGGGACCGTCTCTGGACCAGGGCGCGGCCATGGCGGCCGTGGTCCGCATGGTGGCCCCGCGCGAGGTGGGCATCCTGGTTCGGCAGGATCCGCGCATGGCCCTGCAGGTTCCCGCCGTCGAAGGCCCCGCCGCCCGGCTGGGCGCGCGCATCGAGACCGCTGAGTTTCCCCTGCTGTCGGCCGCCCTGGCCCGCATGGTGCTGCGCGAACTGATGAGCCCGCGCCGCCTGCGGCCCAACGACGCCGCCGGCGAGATCGACATCCTGCGGGCGCTAGCCACCAGCCTGACCGCCACCGCCGGACGGCTGCTGACCCTGGAAGAGGTCCAGAACGCCTTCAACGAGCGGTCCAAGGCCCTGGTCACCGCCGACTTCGTCGCCACCTACGTCAAGACCTGCCGCACGATCCTGTGCGAGGCCGAGGCCCTGACCCGGCTGTGCGAGAACGTCACCGGCGTGGCCAACAAACGGTCCGCCGCGCGCTGGCTGTCGGCCTGCGTCGGTTCGCTGCGCTTTGAAACCGAGATGCGGCAGGCGGGCGGGCAGACGGCGGCGCAGAAGCTGGGCGTTCTGGCCGTTCTGCAGCGGGCGGTGCGCTCCTGCGGCCTGTCGGACAAGGACGAGGCCGACATCATCGAAGCGATCGGCAAGGTCGGCGGCGTCGTCGAGGCCGAGGCGCGGATCGTGGTCATGCTGTCCCGCTCGCCGGCCCCGGCGCCGCAGAAGCTGGCGGTGCTGTTGCGGCTGGCGGCGGGCGAGACGGCTCCGCTGGGGCCCGCGGCCGACCGGGCCAAGGCCGAGGCGATCAAGCTGTTCCGCGCACCCGAGGCCCGGGCCGCGCTGGCCGCGCAGCCCGAGGTTCTGGCCCCGCTGAAGACCCTGATGAAGGCGGCCGGTCTGGCCGCCTAGGGGTCAGTCGAAAATGTCGAAGATGCTGTCGCGCTTCTTCTTTTTGTATTTGTAGTCGTCGTCGTGACGGTAGCGGTCGTCCCGGCGATGGTCGTCGCGATAACCCTGCGGCTGCCCGCCCCACGGCTGCTGCGCCTGCTGCGGCGGATAGGGGGCCTGGGGTTGGGGCGCCGGAGCGGCCTGCGGAGCCGAGGCGCGGCCTTCGGCGGTCGCGGACTCCATCAGCTTTTCCAGCTCGCCGCGGTCCAGCCAGACACCCCGGCAATTCGGGCACATGTCGAACTGGACGCCGCCGCGTTCCAGCGTCTGCATCGCGGCGTTGTCGTTCGGGCACATCAGAAGCGGCATCGGGGTTTCCTCCGGTGGTTTCCCCACAGCTACGTGCGGGACGGTGGAACGGCCACCCCCGCGCGGCGATCCGCCGCGCGCTTGCGCCAGGGCGCCGACCCCCTAACTGTGACGCCATGACCGACACGCCCAAGACCACCGCCGAAGCCGTCGGACGCCTGCCCGGCATCGAAGTCTTGCAGGCCGTCCTGGACGGGAAATTGCCGCCCGCCACCATCAGCACCACCCTGGACTTTGACCTGGTCGAGGTCGGCGAGGGCTTCGCCGTGTTCGAGGGGCGGACCGGGCCGCACATCCTCAACCCGCAGGGCACGGTCCACGGCGGCTGGGCCCTGACGCTGATCGACAGCGCCACGGGCTGCGCGGCCCATTCCCTGCTGCCGGCGGGCGTCAGCTATTCGACCCTGTCGACCCAGGCCAATTTCACCCGGCCGATCACCGCCGACGCCGGCCGGGTTCGCTGCGAAGGCCGGGTGATCAACGCCGGACGCCAGATCATCACCGCCGAGGCGACGGTGAAGGACGAGGCAGGCCGTCTGCTGGCCCACGGTCTGTCGACCCTGATGGTGCTTCAGCCGCGGACCTAATCCTCAGGTAGCGGGGCGGGCATCAGATTTCCGAACGGCGCCGCGTCTTCCAGTGCGCGCACGAAGGATGGCCGCGCCATCAGCCGCGCATGCCAGGCCCTCAGCCGGGGCCTGTCGCCGAATGGAACCAGCCGCCGGGCGTAGGTCATCAGCGGCGCGGCCCCGCAATCGGCCAGGGTGAAGGTCTCGCCCGCGCCCCAGGTCCGGCCGTCGCCCAGCCGCGCCTCGAGCAGGTCCCAGGCGGTTTCCAGTTCCTTCGCGTCCAGCGCCATGGCCGTCTCGTTCGGCGTGCCCGCGCGGCCCAGCCGGTTGAACACGATGCGGTTCATGTTGCCCCCGACATAGGTGTCCAGGATGCGATCGATGAAGCGCGCCTCCAGCGCCGCCTCCGGATCGGCCGGGATCAGACGCCCGCCGCCCGCCAGCCGGTCCAGATATTCGATGACGATGCTGGATTCGATCACCGTCCGGCCCGCCGCCTTGTCCACCAGCGCGGGCATCTTGGCGAAGGGCGAAACGGCCATGAAGCCGTCCATGGCCTCCGGCGAACCGTCGACCAGCTTCAGCTCGAACGGCAGGCCCAGCTCATACAGGGCGACCGCGGTCTTCTGCCCGTATCCGGCGTAGGGGTGGGACCACAGCAGCAGGGTCATCAGACAGTCTCCTTGTTCGCGGCCAGCCAGTCGGCCATCTGTTGCATACCGACGGCCGTGCCTTCCTCGCGCTCGGCCCAGCCGTCCTGGCCGAAATAGACGCCCTGCTCGTTGAAGATCAGCCTCGCCCCGTTCCCGTCGGCCAGGATCTCGACCGAGGCGATGGAGGCCGACAGCTTGCGGCCGCCCACCGTCATGACGAAGGCGAAGATGAAGCGGCGGCCCTCGACGATGTCGAGATAGGTCCCCTCGAACAGGTGCTCGCCGTCCTCGCCGCCGCCCCGGCTGACCTCCTTACCGCCGATATGGAAGTCGAGCTGTTCGATCACCGGCGAGGCGACATGCTCACAGCCCATCCAGCGCTGCTTGATCTCGCGGTCGGTGAAGGCGCGAAAGACCCGTTCCGGGCGGGCGTCGTAGCGGCGCTCAATCGTGAAGGCGCCGAAGACGAGACGGTCGTCGGTCACACCCCGCCTCCCCGGCCGGCGCGCACGATCTCCAGATGCGTCGCCCGCTCACCCGCGGTCGAGGCGCCGATCTCGTAACCGAGGGCGGGCAGGTCCAGTCCGTCCCAGAACGGCTCGCCTCGGCCCAGCAGCACCGGCGAGACGGCGATGTGCAGCACGTCGATCAGCCCGGCCTGTAGGTACTGGCGTACGGTCTCGGTCCCGCCGCCGATCCGGATGTCCTTGTCGCCGGCGGCGGCGCGCGCCTTCTCCAGCGCCGCCTCGATCCCGCCGGTCTCGAAATGGAAGACCGTGCCGCCCTTCATCTCGAGCGAGGCCCGCGGATGGTGGGTCAGGACGTAGACGGGACAGCGGTACGGCGGCTCTTCGCCCCACCAGCCCTCCCACCCGTCATCGACCCAGGGGCCGCGCGAGTGGGCGAACATGTTGCGGCCCAGGATCCAGGCCCCAAGGCCGGCCATGCCGCGCTCGGCGAAGCCGTTGTCGATCCCGTCCGCGCCCTTGCCGTCGCCGTACATCGCCTGGAAGGTCCTGGTCGGGAAGAACCACTCGTGCAGCCGCTCGCCGCCGACGCCCAGCGGCGCCTGCAGGCTCTGGTCCGGACCCGCGCCGAACCCGTCGGCGGAGATTGCGAAGCTGCTGACGCGAACCTTGCCGGCCATCACCCTTGCGCCTTCAGTTCGCGGCCGAGCGCATCCAGCATCTCGCCACAGCCGTGCTCGCGCAGCGGGATGTGATCCGCGCCGTCCGGGCCGAAGAAGGCGCCCTGCTCGGTGTAGACCAGGCCGGTGCCGGAGCCATCGGCGACCAGTTCGATCGTGGCCAGGGAGGCGGAGGCGCGCTCCTTCTCCCCGCCCACCAGGCGTCCCATCACATAGCTGGTGATGATCCGGCTGTTCTCGACGATGTCGAGGTATTCGGTGTCGTTGAACCAGGTGTCGTTGGTCTCATCGCCGAACCGGAAACTGCCGCCGGCGCTGCCGCCCACGCGGAAGTCATGGGACCAGTCATGGATGGTCCAGCCCTCGCCGTCGACGAACCAGCGGCGGAAGGCGGCGGGGTCGGCGTAGGCGCGGAACACCCTTTCGGGCGAGGCGTCATACCGGCGCTTGATCGTGAAGGTCCCGTGGGCGAGGACCGGCTTGTCCGAGGTCGTCATGGTCAGGTCTCCGTCTCTGGTTTGGTTTCGTCCAGGAAGGCGCCCAGCCGGTCGAGACTGCGTTCGACGGACCGGCGCCGGTCATTGAGCCAGCGTTCGGCGGCGCTCAGGGCCGTCGGCTCGACCCGGCAGGTGCGCACGCGGCCCACCTTCTCCGAGCGGACCAGGCCCGCCGCCTCCAGAACCTTCAGGTGCTGCATCACCGCCGACATCGACATGGGCAGCGGCTCGGCCAGGTCGCTGACCGAGACCGGTCCGGCGGACAGGCGCTCGACCATGCGCCGCCGGGTCGGGTCCGACAGGGCCTGGAAGGCGAGATCGAGCGGTTCCTGATACTGAAGCATTCACTTAAGTATTATGGCGCGGCCGCAATTGCAAGCGCGCGGCGTCGGCATCGCAACGCCCCGTTAATCGGCGCGGCGCAGGGTTCGGGTCCCTCGTGTGTTGTTGGGAGAGGCGCCATGTCGACCATGCAGACCGGCAGCTACCGTCGCCAGCGGGACCATTTCGAGCCGCAGGACGCCGATCCCCAGGAACAGCGCCGGCTGCGCGGCCTGCTGGAACAGATCGACTATTCGGCCTTCGTCGCCAACCGCGAGGTCATCGGCCAGATGGTTCCGGGGCTGGACGCTCCGGCCTTCCAGCGGCTGGCGGTGCTGACCGCCACGGCGCGTGGCAAATGGGTGTCCGAAGGGCTGCGTCAGTCCGAGTCCGGCGCGCCCTCCACCGTCGACCAAGTCGCCCGGCTGACCGCCGCGCGCACGGCCTATGAAGAGCTGGCCGAGGTCTATGAAGGCCTGCGCCGGATGGTCGAGCGGGGCTACATCACCCTGCGCTAGGTCCCGCCTGACGGATCAATCCAGTCGTTGAGGCCGCGTCGTGATCGGCGCGTCGGGATCGGCCGCCGGGCGCTCGGCCGCGGTCGGCGGCGGCGTGGCGGGCGCGGGCTCCGGCAGGGGCTGGGTCACGATCACCGGCGGCGGAGCCGTGACCGGAGCGGGCGTCGGCTGCGCCGGGGCCGGCGTCGGACGGGCCGGGCGCGGCGTCGCGA
>NZ_JBXAQS010000003.1:0-289338 GCF_058807475.1 Brevundimonas sp. GW821-FHT12C05 | reverse complement strand
CCCCCGCCGCCGCCGCCCCCGCCGCCTCCGCCCCCGCCGCCTCCCCCGCCGCCGCCTCCGCCGCGCCCGGTGGTTCCGGCTGACCGCGAGTTCATCGTGTACTTCGACTGGGATCGTTCGGACCTCACGGCCGAAGCCCAATCGGTGGTCACGCAAGCCGCCAACTACGCCAAGTCGGGTCGTCCGACGCGCATCCTGATCGTCGGTCACGCCGACACCTCGGGTTCCGCGGCGTACAACATCGGCCTGTCGAACCGCCGTGCGCGCACCGTGGCTGACGCCCTGGTCGCCTCGGGCGTCAACGGCGGCGTGATCTCGCTGGACGGCAAGGGTGAAACCCAGCTGGCCCGCCCGACCGCCGACGGCGTTCGCGAGCCGCTGAACCGTCGCGCCACCATCGGCATCAACTTCCGCTAAAAACGGAAGTCGCCGACAAGGCCTGACTACAGAGCCGCCGGTCCTCATCAGAGGGCCGGCGGTTTTGCTTTGTCCGGCGCCTCGACGGCCGGGGTGGTCAAAGGCGCGCCTGATCGCTATCTCCACGGCCTGTCTGAACGGGGTGGACCCACATGCGCGTGGCGATGATCGGAACCGGCTATGTGGGCCTGGTGTCAGGGGCCTGTTTCGCCGACTTCGGCCATGACGTGACCTGCGTCGACAAGGACCAGTCCAAGATCGACCGCCTGGAGAAGGGGGAGATCCCGATCTTCGAGCCCGGCCTGGACGATCTGGTCGCCTCCAACGTACGCGGCGGCCGCCTGTCCTTCGCCCTGGACGGGGCAGAGGCGATCCGCGGCGCCGACGCCGTCTTCATCGCCGTGGGCACGCCGTCGCGCCGCGGCGACGGCCACGCCGACCTGTCCTACGTCTACGCCGCCGCCGAGGAGATCGCCGGCCTGATCGAGGGCTTCACCGTCGTGGTGACCAAGTCGACCGTCCCGGTCGGCACCGGCGACGAGATCGAACGCATCATTCGCGAACGCCGCCCCGACGCCGAGTTCGCCGTGGTCTCCAATCCGGAGTTCCTGCGCGAGGGCGCCGCCATCGAGGACTTCAAGCGCCCCGACCGTGTGGTCGTCGGCACCGAGGACGAGCGCGCCCAGGCCGTGATGCGCGAGCTGTACCGTCCGCTGAATCTGAACGAGACGCCGATCCTGTTCACCGGCCGCCGCACGTCCGAGCTGATCAAGTATGCGGCCAACGCCTTCCTGGCGATGAAGATCACCTTCATCAACGAGATGGCGGACCTGTGCGAGGCCGTCGGCGCCGATGTGCAGCAGGTCGCGCGCGGCATCGGCCTGGACAAGCGGATCGGTTCGAAATTCCTGCACGCCGGCCCCGGCTACGGCGGCTCCTGCTTCCCCAAGGACACCCTGGCCCTGGTCCGCACCGCAGTGGACGCCGGCACGCCGGTGCGCTTGATCGAGACCACGGTCGAGGTCAACGACGCGCGCAAGAAGGCCATGGCCGGCCGCGTCTCTGCCGCCATGGACGGCGACCTGAAGGGCAAGACCGTCGCCCTGCTGGGCGTGACCTTCAAGCCGAACACCGACGACATGCGCGACGCCCCCTCGCTGGACGTGGCGCCGGCCCTGATGGCCTTGGGCGCGACGGTTCAGGCCTTCGATCCCGAGGGCATGCACGAGGCCTCCAAGCTGCTGGACGGCGTGGTGTTCAAGGACGGCCCCTACGATGCCGTCGAGGGCGCGGACGTGGTGGTGATCCTGACCGAGTGGGACCAGTTCCGGGCGCTCGATCTGGACCGGGTCAAGCTGCTGCTGCGCCAGCCGGTGATGGTGGACCTGCGCAATGTCTACCGTCCCGACGACATGCGCGCGCGCGGTTTCCGCTACACCTCGATCGGTCGGGCCTAGCCGGGGCGCGCGCCTCCCACGTCGTCCCGGATCCGTCCCACCGAGCGCGCCACCGCGTCCAGATAGCCGCTCCAGAGGTCGAGCAGATCGGCCGTGCGGGGCGCCTCCGCCTCCCGCGGCGTCGCGGCGGCCAGACGCTCCAGGTGCGCGTGGTTGGCCGCCAGGCGGTCGTGCAGCGTCGACAGAAGCGCGCGGGCGCGGTCGGGCGGCAGTTCGTCCAGGAAGGCGATGCCGGCGCTCAGCTGCGTCAGCTCGAAACTGCCCAGCGCCTCTTCCAGAAGGGTGAAGAACTCGGCCTCTCCGGCCGGGGTCAAGGAGAAGGCGATCCGGTCCGCGCCCCGCGCTCCGGCCTCGGCGTCGCCGGCCAGCAGCTTGCCCTCTTTCTGCAGTTGTCCGACCGCGTGATAGATCGAGCCTGACCGCACATTGGTCCAGGTCTCGACGCGCCAGTCATCCAGCTGACGCCGCACCGCATAGCCATGGGCGGAGCCCAGGCGCCGGATCGCTCCCAGAACCAGCAGCCGCACTGAACTCATCGGAGCCTCCCATTCCGCACGCGGGCCAATTTGACCAAGTTTGACTAAACGTGCTTTCTTGAGTTTAGCCAAGATTGATCAAAAACAGGAGCCCCGCCATGCCCGTATCGCTCGACGCCGTCCGACGCGACATCCTCGCGTTCGGATCCGACCTCCACGTCGACACGACCACGCCCGATCTGTTCTTCTTCAGGGGCGCCGAGCGACGCATGCCCTTCGCCACGATCATCACCCGCGACACGGACTACGACGACGTGTCGCGGCTCGATGCTGATGGAGCCTTCCGCCTCAACATCGGGCTCACCCGGGAGACGTTCGCGAGCCTGTTCCCTGACCACGCCACGCGCCAGGCCTTGGAAACCGCCGACTTCGACTACGCCGTCCGCGACGTCCTCTTGCCGCATCCTGTCTATGGCCGAATGCACTGGGTTTGCGCCGTCAGTCCCGATGCCTGTTATGCGCAATGCCGCGACCTGCTGGACCAGGCCTATGAGCGGGCGCGGCGGTAGGTCTGACGGCGACGGGTTTCGCTTTACCGGGAGACGGTGCGGACCAGCTGGGCCTGGGCCTCGGCGATTGGATCGGGGCGAGGCAGGAGCACGCGGCCGGCGCCGATGACGACCGTCGCCGACAGCACCGCGGCGATCACCGCGATGGTGGCCAGCCTGAGGCCGTCCGCGAATTCCTGATGGTCCGGACGCAATCGTTTCCCCGAGTCGAACGTGCTGTTCGTATCGAGCATTCGCGCGCCGGCTTCGCAAGTCACGGAACGGTGTGAGGTTTGAAAAAAGAAGGGGCGGAGCCTGTCGGCCCCACCCCTCTTCTGCTTGTCGCTATCGCTCGGCCTACGAAGCCTCGCCGCTTGAGCGAGGCGCCGCTTGCACCGGATCAGCCGCGGAACGGGCGGATCAGGATTTCGACGCGGCGGTTCTGGGCCTTGCCCTCCTGGGTGGCGTTGGAGGCGATCGGCTGGCTCTCGCCGCGGCCGTCGACGTACAGGCGGTCAGCCAGGACGCCGCGATCCACCAGGTAGCGGGCCACCGAGGAGGCGCGCTGGCGCGAGAGGTTCAGGTTGTAGTCGTCCGCGCCGTCCGAGTCCGCGTGGCCGACGATGTCGATGAGCGACTGGTCGTAGCGGTCGAGCACCGCGGCCACGTCGTCCAGGGTCGCATAGAAGCGCGAGTTGATGGACGACTGGTTCGACGCGAAGGTCACGTCCGACGGCATGCGCAGGACCAGGTTGTCGCCCTGGCGCGCCACGCCGACGCCGGAGCCGGACAGTTCGGCTTCCAGTTCGCGCTGCTGGCGATCCATGTACTGGCCGACGGCCGCGCCGCCCAGGGCGCCGATGCCGGCCCCGATCAGGGCGTTCTTGCGGCCTTCCTCGGAGTTGGAGGTGTTGGTCAGATAGCCCAGCAGGGCGCCGCCCAGGGCGCCGGCGATCACCCCGGTGCCGGTGTTGTTGCGGCGCGGGGTCGAGCTGTACGGGTCGGTGGTGGTGCAGGCGGCGGCGCCCAGCAGGGCGGCGATGCTCACGCCGGTGACGAAGAGTTTGGCGCGCATGATGGATCCTTTCGATCGTAGGGGTTCTGGCCCTGAAACGCGGCCTTACTGTCAAGGTTCCTATATGTACCGGTGCTGAACAGATCCGGCAGAGCTTTTTGCAGGGGCGCCCACGCTTTGCCAAGGTCGTGCCGCAGGGCGTATGGAAATCGCCAGACTGACGACAAGGGTTCAGACGTGACCGAAACCGCCCCCGCCGCCCAGACCCGCGCCCTCGAGCCGGTGTCGATGAAATTGTACGATCAGGACTTCCAGGCCTTCGCCGACAAGCTGGGCCGGTCGTTCAAGCGCTACGGCTTCGCCGTCATCTCCGACCACGGCCTGGACGAGACGGTGATCGAGGCGGCCCTCGACGACGCCAAGGCCTTCTTCGCCCTGCCCGAAGACGTGAAGCGCCAATACCACCAACCGGGGACCGGCGGCGCGCGCGGCCTGACCCCGTTCGGCGTCGAGGCCGCCAAGGGCGCCGCCACCGTCGACCTGAAGGAGTTCTGGCACGTCGGCCGGGAGCTGCCGGAGGGGCACCCCTACCGCAAATACATGCGCGACAATGTCTGGCCGACCGAGGTCGAGGGCTTCAAGGACCATCTGTACGGCATGTTCAGCGCCATGGACGTCCTGGGCGCCAAGGTGCTGCGCGGCATCGCCCGCTATCTGGAGCTCGGCGACGACTTCTTCGCGGACAAGGTCCAGCTGGGCAATTCGATCCTGCGCATGCTGCACTATCCGCCGGTCGCCGCGGGCGCCTCGGGCGTGCGCGCCGGCGCCCACGAGGACATCAACGTCATCACCCTGCTGCTGGGCGCCGAGGAGCGCGGCCTGCAGCTGAAGGACGCCGACGGCGAATGGCTGGAAGTCGCGCCGCCGCCCGGGGCCCTGGTGGTCAACATCGGCGACATGCTGCAGCGCCTGACCAACCACGTCCTGCCGTCGACCAGCCACCGGGTGATCAACCCGGCGCCGGAGCGGGCCAGCTTCGCGCGCTATTCGACGCCCTTCTTCCTGCACTTCAATCCGGACTTCATGATCGAGACCCTGCCGTCCACGATCACGCCGGAGAACCCTGACCGCTATGCCGGACAGCCGCTGATGGCCGAGGACTTCCTGACCCAGCGGCTCAAGGAAATCCGGCTGATCTGAGGGCGGCGCCCAGGCGCGAACCGAGGCCCCGGGGCAGGGACAGTGAAGGGGCGGGACGCGCGGGCGTCCCGCCCTTTTCCTATTTGGAAATCCGCAGCTGGCTGATGCTCCGGCCGATCGCGGCGAAGGCCGTGATCAGCGAGGAGCCGTTCTGCGGCAGGTAGACGTAGTCCGGGCTGGTGGCGCAGGCCTGCATGACCTCGGTGGCCGTATCGACCGTACCGGGCGTCCTGTCCGGCGTGCCCGCGATGTCGAAGCCCACGGTGTAGATGATGATGTTCTGCGCCTTCATGGCGTTGCACATGTTCACCGACTGCTGGAAGGGGCTGCCGTTGTTGGAGTCGTGGTTGATCCAGCGGTCGTTCGAGCCGCCGCCGGCGCCCGAGTCCCGCGCCCGCACGCCGTTGTAGTAGACCGCGTTGAACTCGCCGTCGGTCATGATGATCACGACCTTCAGCAGGTTCGGCGTGCCGTAGGGGTCGGGGGTGCTTTCGGTCGGGAAGATGGAGGCGAAGGTCGGCGAGACCATGTACCAACCCCAGCCGACGCCGATCTGGCCGGCGGTGCCGCCCTCGGCCTTGTAGGCGTTGATGCGGCTATGCAGCGTGTCGCGGTTGGTGGTCAGCGGCGTGAAGGTGGTGGTCATGCAGCCGCCCTGGCCGACGTTGGTCGTTCCGACATAGGAGAAGGCGACCTTGGCCGTCGACGGAGAGGCGTCGGTGTAGGCGTTGGAGCCCACCCGCTCGCTGACGCAGCTGGAGGCCGCAAAGATCCGCAGATCGTTCTCGTTGTTCGTGAACAGGAAGTTGGCGCAGCCGTACTCCAGGCACTGCACCGTGCCGCCCGAGGTGTAGTTGGACAGCGTCGTGTTGGGGCCGACCATGTTGTTGATCGAGAAGGTCGTGTCCGTCTGCTTCGTGATGGTTTGGTAGAAGGGGGGCGAGTTGCCGTTGGGGATGATGTTGTTCTGGGTGTTCAGCTGGGTCATGCCGCCGACGCTCAGCATGCGGACGTCCTCGCCCGTGGCCAGGCCGTGGTTGTTCGACGTGACCACCACCTCGCAGGTCGAGACCAGGCAACGCCGGGCGATGCCGCTGCTGGCCGTATAGGTCTGGTAGCCCGTGGTGTTGATGGCCGCCCCGGCGAGGGTCTGCAGGGAGAAGGTGTTGTCGCTGATCTTGACCACCTTGTAGGACCGGCCGTTCAGGTAGGAGGCCAGGTCGGTCTGGCCCGAGTTGTTCTCGTCGGTCACGCCGCTGATCCAGACGAAATCGCCCGTGGAGTAGCCGTGGCTGTTGGCGGTGAAGACCCCCGGGCTGGCCTTGGTCATGGCGGTGAGGGTCTTCTGGCTGTTGGCCACCATCCAGGCCGCGCCGGTGATGTTGGTCGCCCCGCGCGCGGCTCCGCGCACGTCGTTCAGATAGCTGCCCGCGTTGACGCCCATGGAATAGGGCACCAGCGCCATGCGGGTCTTGTTGATGCTCTGGTTGTCCTGGACCACCAGGTCGACCAGGTCGTTCGCCGCCTCCTGCAGGTCGGACAGGCGATTGCCCTCCATCGAACCGGTGATGTCCAGCACCAGCGACACCTCGATGTCCTTGGTCGCGCGGTTGACCTCGGAGTGGGCGCCCACCTGGATATAGTCATCCATGAACTTGCCGTAGGGCGGCAGGAAGATGTTGGCGACCAGGGTCTTCACATCGACCTTGGAGCTGGCGACCACGATCTGGGCGTTGTTCAGCACGAAGGTGGTGTCGGCCTCGCGCAGGGTGATGTTCGGATAGGCCTTCAGATTGGCCTTCAGGGCGGCCAGGCCGACGCGCTGGATGTTGACGTCGTCGGAGTAGGGCGAGCGGGCGGCGGCCAGGGTGGCGGCGTCCAGGGCGTCCTGCAGGTTCACCCGCACGGTCGAGGCGCGGTGGATGTCGACGCCGCCGACGGTCATCAGGACCAGCACCGGCATGCTGAGGCCGAAGATCATGGCCACGTTGCCGCGTGTCTCGGACGCCATGCGGCGAACAAGGTTGCACGCGCCACGGGCGATCCCGCCGATCCAGTGTCCGATAGCCATCGTCATCCCGGTGCTCGCCGCAGGCACAGGGCGCCGACGGTCATTCGGCGGAACATGACGGAGTTCGGTTAAGGGAAGGCCTAACGGCGAGGGTTAACCCGGCGGTGAGGAACCGCCGGGCTTTCGGGCGTCAGGGGTCAGGCGTCCCAGCCGCAGTTCTTGCCGCGGTTTTGCTGGGTCAGCCAGGTGTTCAGCGGCGCGAAATAGTCGGCCACCGCCGAGGCGTCGTTGCCGGTCTCGCCGGTGAAGGCCCGCATGGCTTCCGGCCACGGCCGCGACTGGCCCATCTCCAGCATGGCGTTGAAGCGCTCGCCGACTTCCTTGTTTCCGTAGATCGAGCAGCGGTGCAGCGGGCCCTGCCAGCCCGCCTGCTTGCAGGCCGCGCGCTGGAACTGGAACTGGTAGATGTGGGCCAGGAAGTAGCGGGTGTAGGGGGTGTTGCCCGGGATGTGGTATTTGGCGCCCGGATCGAAGGCGTTGGCCGGGCGCGGTCCCGGCGGCACCAGGCCCTGGTACTTCAGCATGTCGGCCGACCAGGCGCTGTTGTACTCCGCCGGGCTGGTCTCGCCCGAGAAGACGTCCCAGCGCCAGCGGTCGACCATCAGGCCGAACGGCAGGAAGGCGATCTTGTCCAGCGCCATCTTGAGCAGGAAGGGGATGTCCTCCGCCTCGCCCGGCACGGTCTGCAACAGGCCGATCTGGTTCAGATAGGTCGGCGTCAGGGCCGACAGGCCGATGAAGTCGCCGATGGCCTCGTGGAAGCCGTCGTTCGCCCCGTTCTTGAACAGGAAGGGCTGATCCTTGTAGGCGCGCTGATAGTAGTTGTGCCCCAGCTCGTGGTGGACGGTGTAGAAGTCGTCGCCGTTCACCTGGGTGCACATCTTGATGCGGATGTCGTCGGCGTTGTCCAGGTCCCAGGCCGAAGCGTGGCAGACCACTTCGCGGTCACGCGGCCGGGTGATCATCGACCGCTCCCAGAAGGTCTGGGGCAGAGGATCCAGGCCCAGGGAGGTGTAGAAGCCCTCGCCGGTGCGGACCATGCGGGTGGCGTCGTACTGAGCGTTGGTCAGCAGCGCGTCCAGGCTGTAGCTCGAGGCTCCACCGGTGGTCGGGGCCACCACGTCGTAGATATTGCCCCACTGCTGCGACCACATATTGCCCAGCAGGTCGGCGCGGATCGGGCCGTGATCGGGCTGGACGGCGTCGCCGTACTTGGCGTTCAGGCGGCCGCGCACATAGCAGTGCAGGTTCACATAGAAGGGCTTCACCTGTTCCCACAGGCGGTCGGTCTCGGCGGCGAAGGCGTCCGGGTCCATGTCATAGCCCGCGCGCCACATGGCGCCGGTGTCGGCGAAGCCCAGCTCGCGGCTGCCCTCGTTGGCGATCTCGACCATGCGGGCGTAGTCGCCGGCCATGACCGGCGAGACGGTGCGCCAGCCTTCGTACAGGGCCTTGGTCTCGTTGGGATCGCGACTCTCGGCGATCAGGGTGGTGGCGTCGTCCAGGGTGATCTCGCGGCCCTTGAACTCGAATTTGCCGGTCGCATAGGTCGAGTCGAGGCGGGTGGTGATGTCGGCCAGTTCGCTGGCCGCGCCCGCGCGGCTGGG
Organism: Brevundimonas sp. GW821-FHT12C05; assembly: GCF_058807475.1. Classification (NCBI taxonomy): domain Bacteria; kingdom Pseudomonadati; phylum Pseudomonadota; class Alphaproteobacteria; order Caulobacterales; family Caulobacteraceae; genus Brevundimonas; species Brevundimonas sp. GW821-FHT12C05. The sequence continues at coordinate 280,547 of NZ_JBXAQS010000003.1, read as the reverse complement.
AGCGGGCAGGACGATGCCCAGGCGCAGCAGGTTCAGCTTGCGGCGGACATCGGCGGGAACCTGGACGTCGTTGAAGGCGGCGGCCTGATTGGCCAGCTCGACCTGGGTCTCGGTGACCTCGGCGTTGATGCGGCTCTCCAGCCACATGGTGTCGTAGGTGATGTTGGTGGCGCGGGTCCACTGGATGCGCGCGGCCTCTTCGCTCAGTGCGGCCAAGCGCTTTTCGGCCTCAGCGACGAAGGTCGCCGCCCCTTCGGCGGTGACCGGCAGCTGTGTGGAGGTCAGGGTGGCTCGCTCGGCTGCGGCGACCGCTCCATCGATGGCAGCCTCGTTGCGGGTCGCGACGTCGTCGGCGTGGCCCAGACCCGCGCAGGCGGCCAGGCCCAGCGCGAGCGCACAGACGGCGGTCGCGGTCATCAGGGTACGCTTCATAGGCTCCTCCTCGCGGCCTCCCGCCGCTGATTTGGCGACAAGGGACGCGCGCCGGCCGATGGCGTCAAGCGGTCAACAGCGCGGATCTAGCGAAGGACGCAGCTCGCCAGGCCGTCGTTGCGGACCGTGCCCATGGCCGCCTGGACCCGCGAGGCGCGCCGGCGGACATAGGGGCCGGGCGCCGCCGCCTTGTAACGGCGCGGGCTCGGCAGGATGGCGGCCAGGCGGGCGGCCTCGCGGGCGGTCAGATCCCTGGCGCTTTTGCCGTACCAATGCCGCGCGGCGGCCTCGGCGCCGTAGATCCCTGGTCCCCATTCGGCGACGTTCAGATAGACCTCCATGATCCGGCGCTTGCCCCAGGTGGTCTCGATCAGGACGGTGTAGCCGGCCTCGAGCCCCTTTCGGATCCAGTCCCGGCCCGGCCATAGAAAGACGTTCTTGGCGGTCTGCTGGCTGATGGTGGAGCCGCCGCGGATGCGTCCGCTGCCGCGCTTTTCGGCCCGGGCGTTGGTCTGCAGGGCCTTTTCGATCGCCTTCATGTCGAAGCCGGCGTGGGTGCAGAAGGTGGCGTCCTCCGAGGCGATCACCGCCTCGACCAGACGGGGCGAGATGTCGTCCAGCGAGCGCCAGCGGTAGTCGCGGCCGGCGCCCTCGAACAGGCGGGTGGTCATCAGCCAAGTCTGGGGCGGCGGCACGAAGCGGTACAGGGCCACGCCGCCGACCAGCACCACGGTCAGCGTCAGGACGACGGTCAGGATCGGCCGTCGGGTCTTCGGTTTGGGAGCCCCCGTCATGCGCCGATGTTGGGCGGCTCGTCGGACGGGCGCAAGAGGTCAGGCGGCGAGGGTCGGCGGCGAACCCTTGGTGCCGCATTCCAGGCCCGCGGCGCGCACGTCGGCCTCGCCGATCCCGGCGCCGACCAGCTTGAGAATCTCCTCCAGCACGGCGTCCAGGGGGGCGGCGATTCCGGCCAGGATGTCGCGCAGGGTCGCGGGCAGTCCCGGCAGGGAGATGCCCAGCAGCCCCAGCACCTGGATGTCCAGCTGGGCGTTGGCCACCAGGCTGGTCAGGGTCGAGCCGAGGATGCCCTTGGCCCCGATGGTCTGGGCCTTCAGGCTGTTGATGTCGGCGCGGGTGAAACGCAGGCGGGTGTCGCCGGAATCGCCGACGTTGATGCGGGCGGCGGCGCGGACCTTCAGGACGGCGGTGTCCAGTATGGCGGCGGGCGACAGGGCGGCGTCGCGGGAGAAGTCGGACAGCTTGGACGATTCGATCTCGCCCAGGGCGACGCTGGCGATGCCGGAGCGGGCGGTGACGTCGAAACTGTCCTCGCGGCAGTTGATGGAGGTCAGGGCCGCCTTGCCGCTGGCCACCTCGGCGAAGACCGGCAGGTGGACCCGGCCGAGGCCGAGCAGGTTGGCGGTGGTCACGTCCACATGCAGCCGGACCTGGGCGGTGCGCACCACGGTGGTGCCGTCGCGCGCCACGGTCAGCCAGGGGGATTTCTGCTCGCGTTCCCCGACGGCCAGGCGGACCTTGGCGGTGACGGGGCCGTCGACGTCGGCGTTCAGCTCGATGGTCTGCGGCCCGGACGCCTCGCCGAGGGCGGCGTTGAGCAGGTCCCAGACCGGGACCTTGGCGTTGATGTCGCCCTTCAGTCCCGGCGCGACCTTGATCAGGGAGCCCAGGCGCAGATTGCGGTCCGGGCCGGTGCCCAGCGTGGCCGAAATGCTCTTCAGCGCGATGCTGGTCTGGCCGGTGGTGGCCTTGGCCATGGCGTCGACCAGCTGGCGGGTCGAGAGGTTGCGGGTCAGCAGGTTTTCGCGGTCGTCGGCGGAGAGGGTGCGGCCCAGGTCGTCCAGCAGGTCATCGACGTCCAGGCTGGAGGCCAGCATGTTGTCATAGGCCAGGGCGGTCAGCTTGATCTCGCGCCCGATCAGCTGGGACAGGATGGCGTTGGCGATCGGCGGGTCCAGGGTCAGCAGGCGCGAGCCGATGGAGAAGGCGGCGGCGTCGCGCGCCGGGCGGATGGCCACGGCGGTCTTCTGCACCCGCACCGACCCGATGCCGAGCACCGAGCCGAAGAACAGGGGCACGTCTTCCCGCAGCACGACGCGAACGGCGTCAGGGATGGGCCCTTGGGGATTGAAGCGGTCGGCCACGGCCACGCTGGCCTTGGCCTGATATTCGCCCAGGGCGACCTGTTCGATGCGCGCGCCCGACTGCTTCAGGCTCAGCACGCGGCGCACGGTGCTCTCGGCGGTGGTCAGGTCGCCGGCGGCGGAGACGGCGGCGGTGTCAGCCAGTCCCTGCAGGGCGCGGGCGCGGAATTGAACAGAGGCGGCGTCCACCGTGGCGGCGGTGGCCGTGATGACGAGTACGGCGAGCAGCACCGACAGGGCGCCGACTCCGCCCCGCTGGTCGCGGCGCAGGCGTTTGAGGAAACCGGTCATCCTGCAGCCTCCGGAATGACGACCACGGCGTCGCGGGTGACGGCCCGGTCGGGCATCGGAATGATCCGCGACAGGTCGTAGTCAGGCAGGGTCGTGGTGACGGACACGGCGTAGAGGTCTCCGTCGCGCCAGGCGCGCCAGGTTCGGGTCGCGCCTTTCTCCAGCGGCACGCGCGCCACGGCGCCGGTCATCAGGCCGGTGACGATGGTCTGGCGCTCGGTGTCGTCCAGTCCCGCCACGGCGGCGCGGGCCCCGTCGCTGGCCAGGTTCTGGGTCTGGGACGCGACCGTGAACCAGCGGCTGTAGAAGATGCCGCCGGCGACGAGGGCGAGCAGGACCGGGGCGAGTATGGCGAACTCCACCGCGGCTCCACCGCGGCGGTTGCGCATGAGCGTGAGGATTACCGGGCGCGACATGGGGGCGCCTTTCCGGCGCCGGATGTGGAGTTGAGAATGGTGTCGGCCATAGTCCGCCGGGTCTTCGGACATTCGGCCATCGAAACGATGCGCCATTCTTCGGGCGAGAGGTCCGCCATCGATACCGGCTTGGGCCGCGTGCGCTGGGGCGCCTCGGTGCGGGGCGGGACCTCTAGTCCCAGGAAGCCAGGAATGGGTTTGGCGTGCGACATGATCACAACCTAACGCCACAATGGCTAATACACCCTAAACGGGTAGGTGGTAATTTATACGCGTAAAAATGGTCGTTTCACCCTAGTAGAAGTACGCATCGGAAATGATGCTTCAAAAACGTCGGGATTCCGGATCATTTCATCCCTGAGGGATATTCAGGTGTCGGCGACGCCCGCGCCGCCGTCCTCGTCGGCCCAGGCGATACGCCGGGCGTCGGGGCTCATGGCCAGGGCCACGATCGGGGCGCCCTTCTCGGCCTTGAGGAAGTTCAGGCCCTGACCGGCGGGATCGGCCAGCCAGACGCGGCCGTCGTTCAGCCCGGCGGCCAGCAGGCCGGCCTTCGGCGTCGACGCGACCAGGGTGACCAGGCTGCTTTCGTCGAAACCGATCTCGGTGGCCTCGCGCCCCATCGGGCCGTTGGCGCCGACGAAGGGCCACAGCACGGCGCCCTGCGCGCCGGAGGTAGCCATCAGCTGGCCGTTGGACAGGAAGCTGACCGACTTCACCTTGCCGGGGTAGCCGCCCATGCGCAGGTTCTTCTGGTCCTTGATCCGCCAGCCGTGCAGCTGATTGTCCTGCATGGCGGTGACCACGAAGGCGCCGTCCGGCGAGAAGGCCACGCCGGTGTGCGACCCGGCCCACTTCAGCAGGGTCGGCTTCTGGTCGGCGATGCGGGCGAACCACAGCGCCGCGCCGCCGTAGGTGGAGGTCGCGATACGGCGACCCTTGGGCTCGAAGGCCACGCCCGAGACGGTGCGCTCATGGACAAAGTCGCGCCGGAAGGCGGCGTCCTTGGCGTCGATCACCGACAGGGTCTTGCCCGCCGAGAAGGCGATCAGCCCGCTCTCGGCCGAGGCGGCGATGGAATCGATCCATGCGCCCTTGGCGGTGGCCAGCAGGCCGGCCTCGCCCTTGCGGTGCCAGATCACCCGACCGTCGTCGCCGCCGGTCAGGACGCCCTCGCCCGAGGGGTGGGCGCAGGCGCACAGCACCGCGCCGTCGTGGGCGATGCTGAAGGCGCCGTCCTCGAACCGCACCGCGCCGTCGCCCAGGGCGAAGACCGCGCCGTCCTTCTCGAACAGGACGGCGGTGGGCTGGGCATCGAACTGGAAGGGGGTCATGTCTCGGCCTTGTGGGTCTCGACCCACCGGCGGGTCATGAACTCCGCCGAGGCGTATGCCTCCTGCAGCGCCACGTTCCAATAGGTCAGGGCGTCCAGCGGGATCGCCGCGCCCGAGACCGCGCAGCGCACGAAGTCGCCGGGCCGCACCACCTCGAAGTCGGGGGTGCCGTAGTGCAGGACGGCTTCGCGGTGCGGGGCGGGGGGCGGGTTCACCAGGGCAGTTCCTCGCCATTCCAGCGGAGGAAGCGGTTCAGCCCGGAGCCGGCGTGGGCCTCGACCTGGTCGGCGATGCCCTTCGCGCTCGTGCGCACGTCGATATCTGCTCCCGGACCGCCCATGTCCGTCTTCACCCAACCGGGATGGATCGACAGCACGGTCAGGCCCCGACGGCGGCCCGGGCTGGCCCACAGGGCGCGGGCCAGCATGTTCTGCGCGGCCTTGGAGGCCCGATACAGGTCGTATCCGCTCTCCTCCGTGTCCGCGATCGATCCCATGCGGGAGGACATGAAGGCGATCACGCCGGCGTCCTCGCGCACCCGGTCGACCAGCGCCCAGGCCAGCCGGATCGGGCCGAAGGCGTTGGTCTGCATGACCTGCGCCATCCAGTCGGAGTCCGAGCCCTTGTCGTGGGCCGAGCCGATGATCCCGGCGTTCAGGAGCAGCAGATCGATCGGGCCCCCCACGGCGCCGGACAAGCGCGCGATGTCAGCGTCCGAGGTGACATCGACGCGATGCACGGTCAGGCGGCCATCGGCTCTCAAGGTTTTCACCGCCGCCTCGCCGGCGTCGTCCCGAACGGTGGCGATCACCGTCCAGCCGCGGCCCAGGTATTCGCGTACGAGGCCCAGCCCCAGACCCCGCGACGCGCCGACGATCAGCGCCGTCTTGGGCTCTGTGATTAAGCCGCGCATGCCTCGAACCCGGCCTTCAGCGCCGCCTCGTCCAGATCGCGGCCGATGAAGACGGCGCGCGACCAGCGGCGTTCCTTGTCGCCCCACGGCTTCTGCAGGTCACCCTCCAGGATCATGTGCACGGCCTGGAAGACCAGACGGCGATCCTCGCCGGCCACCTCGATGATGCCCTTGGCGCGCAGGATGTTCTGGCCCTGCTCGCCCAGCAGCCTGTCCAGCCAGGCCGTGAACTTCTGGCCGTCCATCGGGCGGTCCAGCGACAGGGCGATGCCCTTGATGTCGTCCTCGTGGGCATGACCGCGCGGACCGTGGTGGTGGTCGTGCCCATGATCGTGGCCGTGATCATGGTCATGGTGGTGATGATCGTGGTCGTGGTCATGGCCGCAGTGGTCGTCGTGCACATGGCCGTCGGCGCCGTGCGGCGGATTGACGAAGTCGGGGCGGACCTCGGTGATCCGGTCCAGATCGAAACCGTGCACGCCCAGCACCTGATCCAGCGGCACATTGGCCCGCTCGGTGCGGGTGATCGGGGCCAGGGGATTGAGCGCGCGCAGACGGCGCTCGACCTCGTTGAGTTCGTCGGCGGTGACCAGATCGACCTTGTTCAGGATGATGCGGTCGGCGAAGGCGACCTGCTCGCGGGCTTCCTTGGAGTCGTCCAGGCGCGCCATCACGTGCTTGGCGTCGACCAGGGCGGTGACGCTGTCGAGGGTGGTCTTGGCCTTGACGTCCTCATCGACGAAGAAGGTCTGGGCCACCGGGCCGGGGTCGGCCAGGCCAGTGGTCTCGACGATGATGGCGTCGAAGGCGGGGGCGCCCGGCTTCTGGCGCTTCATCAGGCCGGAGACGACGCGGATCAGGTCGCCGCGCACCGTGCAGCAGACGCAGCCGTTGTTCATTTCGAACACGTCCTCGTCGGCGCCGACCACCAGGTCGTTGTCGATGCCGATCTCGCCGAACTCATTGACGATGACGGCGTAGCGCTTGCCGTGATCCTCGGTGAGGATGCGGTTCAGCAGGGTGGTCTTGCCGGCGCCGAGATAGCCGGTGAGGACGGTGACGGGGATCTTGGCGTTTGCGGTGGCGGAAGCGGTGTCGGTCATGGGCCGCTAGATGGCGGTTGAGGCGCCGGAAGGGAAGGGGCTCAGCAGTCCGGACAATCCGGCAGCGCCCCGCTCTCCAGCTGAAGCGTCGTGTGGCTGATCCCGAAGCCGGTGCGCGCCAGGGTCTGGGCCTCGGCCAGCAGGACGTCGGCGTCGGCGCGTTCGTGAACCAGGTGGGCGGTCAGGGCGGTGTCGGTGGTCGACAGCCCCCAGATGTGCAGGTCGTGCACGGCGCGGACGCCGGGCAGGGCCAGGAAGGCGGCGCGGACGGCGTTGACGTCGACGCTTCGCGGCGCGGCGTCCAGGGCCAGGTTCACCGAGTCCTTCAGCAGGCCCCAGGTGCCGAGCAGGATCACCACCACGATGGCGATGCTGACCAGGGGATCGACGATCGACCAGCCGGTCAGCAGGATCACGCCCCCGGCGATGACCACGCCGATGGAGACCGCCGCGTCGGCCATCATGTGCAGATAGGCGCCGCGGACGTTCAGGTCCTTGTGCTGGTCCTTCATGAACAGCAGGGCGGTGCCCAGGTTGATCACGAAGCCGATGCCCGCGACGATCATGATGGTGACCGAGCCCACCGGGGCCGGTTCGGCCAGGCGGCGCACGGCCTCGAAGGCTATGGCCCCGCAGGCGAAGATCAGCAGCAGGGCGTTGAACAGGGCGGCCAGCACCGTGGCCTTGCCGTAGCCGTAGGTCTTCTGTGATCCGCCCGCGCGGCGCGCCAGCCAGGCGGCGCCCCCGGCCATGGCCAGGCCCAGCACGTCCGACAGATTGTGCCCGGCGTCGGCCATCAGGGCGGTCGAGCCGCTGATGATCCCGGCGCCGAACTCCACGGCCACGAAGGCCAGGTTGACGATCAGGCCGGCGGCGTAGCGCCAGTCGCCGGTGTCGACCGGGCCGTGATGGTGGCCCCCGGGGCCATGACTATGCGCATGCCCGTGGTCGTGGGCGTGATCGGAATGATCGTGCGTGTGGTCGTGTCCGTGCGCCATGCGGCGTCCTTAGGCTCCGTCGCGCGAGCGGTCAATGCGGTGATCTACTAAGTTATTGATTGTAAATGTATAACCTCTCACCAGCGTCAGTGCTGGTGAAAGACGACCAGCAGGCCGATGACGATCAGGGCGATCCCCAGGACGGCGCCCTCGTAACGGGCCCAGCGTTCCAGCCGCAGCACCGACCAGCCCGCGCGGGCCAGCAGGGTGAAGACCGCCATCCCCGCCACCGTCCCCGCCGCGAAGGCCAGGGTCAGGGCGGCCAGCACCAGCAGGCCCTCGGTGGCCTGCGACAGATAGATGGGCAGCAGGACCTCGCCGGGCGACACGGCCATCATGGCCACCAGGCCCCAGAAGGCGGCGGCGTGCGACACCGTGGGCTCCGGCAGGTCCATCTCCGGACCGCCGGCCAGCCGGGGGTGGCGCAAGGTGGCGCGAGCCAGGTAGAAGGCGCCGAACAGGAACAGCAGCACCGCCGAGATGTGCGGCAGCAGGCCCGAGATCCACTGGTCGAGCGCCAGCCCGGCCATGACGATCAGGCTGCCGAACAGGGCGGTGGTGACGATGTGGGCCAGACCCGCGGCGCCGACCGCGCCGAGCACGCGCGGCAGGTTCCAGCGCTGCGCCCGGCCGACCAGCACGAAGGGCAGCCAGTGCGTGGGCAGGGCCGCGTGCAGGAAGGCCGTGGCGAAGCCGGTCCCCAGCAGGGACAGCAGGATGGGTTGCTCAAGATCGGACGGCGACATTGCCTGCCCTGTAGCGTGTTACTTTATAACAGTCGAGCGGTTTCTGTGGTCAGGCCGCGGGGGTGTCCTCGATGAACTGCAGCGGCGTGTCGGCGGCCGGGAGGCAGCTCCGGTCCACCGGCCTTGTCGGGTCGCGCAGAAAGTCTCGCGCCATCGCGATGGTGCAGGGACTGGAGTTGATGACCCCGTGGGTGGCGTTGGTGACGATGACCACCTGGCTGTTCGCATAGGTCCGCGCCGCCGCCTCGGTCAGGGGCGGCGGACAGCCGGGGTCGATCTCGGCCGCGACAAACAGGGTCGGAATATCGGTGACGACGGGCGCATTCTCGATCGGGTCGGCGCCGGTGATGTGGACCGCCTCGCAGATATCGAACAGGCGGGCCAGCGACGGAACCAGCACCTCCGCCACCGGATCCCCCGCCGCGCCGGACACCAGCCGGGCCTTGGACTCGAACGGCAGTTCCTCCTTGCAGAGATGGGCCATGTGCTGGCCCTCGAAGTAGTAGGTCCGGTCCTCCGCGATCTCCGCGACTGGCGACAGGTCGCCGGCGATGATCTTTTCGAGATCGGACGGCAGGCGGCGAACCCCCATCCGGTCGTAGGTGGTGTCCATGAGGAAGGCCGACAGGTCGTCGACATTGAACGTCCGTCCGTCCTTGCCGGTCTGCGGCCCCGCCAGCCATAGCCGCGCATTGGCCTCGAACCGCGCCTGCAGACCGGGGTGCCGCGCAGCGCAGTCCGGCTGGGCCGCGCATTTGGACAGGATCAGGCGAACAGCCGCGGAAACCTGCTCCGGCGTCCCCACCGCCCAATTCCCCTCCGGCGGCCAGGGCGAGTCCATCACCGCCGCCCGCACGATCTGCGGCTGATGGGTGATCACCGCCGCCTCGATGCGCGGCCCGTACGACCCTCCGCGCAAGTCGATCTTCGTCAGGTTTAGCGCCTTGGCCATGTCGGCCACGTCATCGGCGATGACGCGGGCATTGTACTGGTTCAGGTCGACGCCCTGCGCCGCATAGGCTTGCAGGCAGGCGATCAGCCGGTCGCGGTCCGCATCCGAAGGAGGGCCGGCGTCGGTCAGCTGCGCGCCCGGGCAGTCCATCGACGGCGTGTCTGCTCCGCCGCCGCGCTGGTCGAAGAAGATCACGTCCTGATCGACCGCGAGCAGATCGGGCCTCCGCTCCAGCGCCCTCAGCGTGCCGCCCACCCCCGGTGTCAGCGCTCCGCCCGGGCCGCCGTGAAACATGACGACCGGCGGCAGAACCCGGCCCGAGGCGTCCGTAAAGGGCTCGCGCGCCTTCAGGATCACCACGGCGATGTCGATGCGCCGGCTGCTGGAGCCGTCCCGGGCCTCATCGACCGTCAGCGTCCCGCACACGGTCTCGCGTACGCCGGTCGGCCAGTCCGCCGGACAGGCCTTGGCGGTGAACACCGGATCGCCCGCCGCCGCGGGCGTGGCCAGACCGGCTGTGACAAGGCAGAAGACCAGAACGGCGAACAGGCGGGACGGCATGGCGGGGCTCCGTTTCGGGACGGCACTTGGCGCTCGCCCCGTCGCCATGGCAAGAGGCCTGAAGCCCTGCCGCTTCCGGGTTTTTTCGCCGTCCGCGTTGACTCGGCGGACCCCTTCCGTATATGTCGCCGCTCTTCGCCCGCCGGGGGTCCCCGCCGGGCGCTATTCTTTTTGCGTTTACGCTGAGGCTTCAACATGTACGCGGTGATCAAGACCGGCGGCAAGCAGTACCGGGTCCAACCGGGCGACGTGATCGTGGTCGAGAAGCTCGACGGCGACGCTGGCGCTGCCGTCAACTTCGGTGAAGTCCTGATGCTGGGCGGCGACAAGGGCGTCACCCTCGGCGCCCCGCTGATCGAAGGCGCTTCGGTCGCCGCGACGCTGGTCGAAACCCGCAAGGGTGAGAAGATCAAGATCTTCAAGAAGATCCGTCGTCAGGGCTACCGCCGCACCAACGGCCACCGCCAGATGGAATCGGTCCTGCGCATCACCGGCATCGAAGGCGCCGGCGAAAAGGCCAAGTGGGACGGCGAAACCTCGCTGATGACCAAGCTCGAGATGAACGCTCGCGCCCGTGGTCTGGCCCCGCGCGTCGAAGCCGCCGCCGAGGAAGCCGCTCCGGCTCCGAAGGCCGCCAAGGCTCCGGCGAAGAAGGCCCCGGCCAAGAAGGCGGCCGCCGCCTCGACCGACGAAGCGTAAAACCAACCCCGCGTCCCTTGCGGTCGCGACTGTGATAGAATGACGATGTCGGGCGCCTGAGGGCGCCGGACGCGAAGCTGAAGAGAGTTACGATGGCTCACAAGAAATCAGGCGGTTCGTCGCGTAACGGTCGCGACTCCGAGTCGAAGCGCCTCGGCGTGAAGAAGTTCGGCGGCGAGCGCGTGCTGGCCGGCAACATCCTCGTGCGCCAACGCGGCACCACCTTCCACCCGGGCGAGAACGTCGGCCTGGGCCGCGATCACACGCTCTTCGCGACCGTGCACGGCGCCGTGAAATTCACGAAGAAAGCCAACGGCCGTTGTTACGTGTCCATTCTTCCGGCGAACGACACCGCCGAACAGGCCATGGCCGCCGAGTAACGCGATACGGAACATCACCCGGATCGCGAAGGCTCAAGAGCCGCGATCCGGACCAGGGAAATTTTCCGCGGGGAGTCTGGATCACCAGGCTCCCCGTTTTCGTTTCCCCGCCTTGAACACCGCCCAAGCCCTCCAAGGAGGCGGTGAGTTCCGAACGAGGCGTGTCATGTGCGTGATCGAACCCTCTCCCGTCGTCGAGACGCGGCGCCTGGCCCTGCGTAGCCCGCAGGCCCAGGACATCAGCCGTCTGGCGGCCTTGGCCAATGACGCCGACATCGCGCGGATGACGCTGCGCATGCCGCACCCCTTCTCGACCAAGGACGCCGAGGCCTTCGTCCTGGCCGTCGCGGGCCAGGATCCGGCCCGCGCCCGCACCTTCCTGATCGACCACGAGGACCATGGGCCGGTCGGGGTGATCGGCCTGTTCGAGGACGGCGATATCGGGCCTGAGGTCGGCTACTGGATCGGCCGGCCCTACTGGGGCCGCGGCTACGCCACCGAGGCGCTGGAGGCGGGCGTGGTCTGGGCCAGCCGCAACTGGCGCCGCCGCGCCCTGGTCGCGGGCCATTTCGACGACAATCCCGCCTCGGGCCGCGTGCTGGAGAAGGCGGGCTTCCTGTACACGGGCGAGGTCCGCAAGGGCTTCAGCCGCGCCCGCGGCGGCGAGGCGCGGACCCGTCGCATGGTGTGGCTGGCTTGACGTCTAAGAGGGGGCGCTAACGCTCGCGACGCGGTCGCGCGCTGCTTGAGCGCGTTTTCCCTCCCCCTTGTGGGGAGGGATGTCGGCGCGCAGCGCCGACAGGGTGGGGTACGTATCGGAGCGCTCGGCTCCCCACCCGTCCCGCTTCGCGGTCCACCCTCCCCATGAGGGGAGGGAGAACGTCTGCGCGAAGCCTTCAACCGCTTGGCGTCAGCCGAAGAGCGTCGGCCCGAAGATCGCGGCCAGGGCCACCGCGCCGCCTGTAACCGCCACGACGGCGCCCGCGATGAAGGCGACCAGGGTGCGGGCGCTACGCTGACGGCGCAGGCCGCTCGTTTTGACCGCGCGCAGGATGACGAACGGCTTGGGGCCGAAGACCTCGGACCCGGAAATATTGTGCTGGGACATGACGCTCCCCCTCGACTGCGCCCGGATGGGCGGGGCGAGGGAGCGGGCCGCAGAGGGCGAAACAATGGCGAACGCCGATCACCCACACGTCTGTGATCGGACGAACATTGTCAGGCGTTTAGCTTAGCCGCACCAGACCAGGCGGCCGCTGTAGGCCCGGTAATAGCCGCTGGCGGGGTCGTAGGAGCGGTAGGTCGCCCGGCACCAGTCGATGCGGCGTCCGTCCCTGGACCCGCCCGCGTGGCTGTCGCGATAACCGCCGCCGGGGAAGACGACGTCGGGCCGCCCATAGGCGCCCTCATAGGCCGTGCCCCCCTGAGTGTGACCGCCGTAGCCGTAGCCGCCGTAATACGATGAGCCGTAGCCGCGGCGCGGATAGCCGTAACCGCCGTAGCCATAGCGGCTGGAGCTGTATCCATAGCCGCCGTCGTACCGATAGCCGGCCAGCTGGCGATAGTCGCTGCGGGCCTGCGCGCTGACGCGGCGGCGCTGGTCGCGCCAGCGGTCGCCGCAGTCGTCGCGGCTGGCGTCCCAGAACCGGTCGCAGCGGTAGTCGCCCGGCCGGTCCAGCTGGCTGCGCCAGTCGAAGTTCGACGGCACGGCGTTCGAGCGGTAGCGCGGCGTGTAATAGCGGCTCCCGCCGTCGGGATCGTAGCCGCCGTTGTAGCCGCTGTTCCCGTACTCATGGCCGTAGCCGCCGTTCCACGACTGGGCGGCGGCGGGGGATGCGGCGAGGGCCAGGCCGGCCGCGGCGATCAGGAGGGAGGCTCGCATGGTTAATTCTCCGAAGCGGCCCGATACGCGGCCTCGAAACACGGGCACTGAAGGCACTCAGGGCAGGGTGACGGCGATCCGTCCGTTACGCGTCTCGACGTGACGCATCAGCACCACGCGGTCTCCCCCGGCGCTGACCGGGGCGATGATGAACCAGCCGCCCGCGGGCAGGCCGACGAAGTCGAAGGTCCCGTTCCGGCAGGTCTCCGAGCGGACGAAGGAGCGGTAGTCGGCGTTGGGATCGGGCACGGTCCGGGCGCGCACCACGGCCTCGGGCAGGGCGGCGCGGTCGGTCGAGCCGTACAGGGTCCGGAACCGGGCGCGGGTGTAGGGGGTGTCCGGCGTCAGGGCGACCGAGCCGGTGCAGCTGAAGACCTGGCCGTCGCGGCGATAATCGACCCGGCCCTCGATGGCCGCGCGGCCCGAGGCGCTGGACCAGGCGAAATCATCGGCGCGGAACGCGGCCGGTCCGGCCGGCGCGACCGGCCCCATGGGCACGGTCTCGCAGCCCGCCAGCACGGCGGCGGCGGCGGTCAGGGCGGCGAGGGGCAGAAGGGACCGGGCGGTGGACATGAGCTCTCTCCGGGCTGGCGCGGGTCGAACGCCCGATCAGACGCTCAACGCCGCCATAAGGTCAAGGTTGCGACCTCTTGGACCGTGGTTCACAAGCGCGCAACAAACCGGCGCGAGACCGGCTATAGGGGACGCTCATGACAGTGACGTTTGACGACATTCTGGCGGCACGGGACCGGATCGCCGGTCAGGTGGACCGCACGCCCGTACGCTATTCCCGCCGCCTGTCGCAGCTGACCGGCGCCGAGGTGTGGATCAAGTTCGACAACCTGCATTTCACCGGCAGCTTCAAGGAGCGCGGGGCGCTGAACCGCCTGCTGCAGCTGACGCCGGAAGAGCGCAAGCGCGGCGTCGTCGCCGCCAGCGCGGGCAATCACGCGCAGGCGCTGGCCTATCACGGCGGCCGCCTGGGCGTGCCGGTGACCATCGTCATGCCCGAGGGCACCCCCTTCGTGAAGGCGGACGGCACGCGGGCCCATGGCGCGACCGTCGTTATCAAGGGACTGGATTTCTCGGGCTCCACCGAAGAGGCCCATCGCCTGCGCGACGAGGAAGGCTTCGTCTTCATCTCGGCCTTCGACGATGAGGGAATCGTCGCCGGCCAGGGCGTCTGCGGGCTGGAGTTCATGGAGGACGCGCCGGACCTCGACGTCCTGATCATCCCGATCGGCGGCGGCGGGCTGATCGCCGGTTCGGCCATCGCGGCCAAGGCGATGAAGCCGTCGATTCGCATTTTCGGCGTCGAGGCGGCGATGTACCCCTCGTTCAGCGCCAAGCGGGCGGGTCTCCCGCCCAAATGCGGCGGCCAGACCATCGCCGAAGGCATCGCCATCAAGGCCGTCGGCGACATTCCCTTCGCCCTGGCCGAGCCGCTGATCGAAGAGGTCCTGGTCTGCCAGGAGGCCGATTTCGAACGCGGAGTCTCCTATCTGGCCACCATGGAGCGGACCGTGGCCGAAGGCGCCGGCGCCGGCGGACTGGCGGCCATGCTGGCCTATCCGGACAAGTTCAAGGGACTGAAGGTCGGCATCGAACTGACCGGCGGCAACATCGACGCCCGCATGCTGGCCGTGGTGCTGAACCGCGAGCTGGTGCGCGAGAAGCGGCTGATCGTCTATCGCATCCTGGGCGACGATCGCCCGGGCATGCTGTCCAAGATGAGCGCCGTGATCGGCGGCCTTGGCGGAAACATCATCGACGTCGTGCACAACCGGCTGGCGCTGGACGTGCCCGCCAAGGGCGCGGAGTTCGACATCATGGTCGAAACCCGCGGCGAGGCGCACGCGGAAGAAATCAGACAAGGACTTGAAGGTGCGGGTTATGAACTCCGGATGGGCTAGGGGCGTCGCCGTCCTGGCCATGGTCGCGGCCCTGGCCGCCTGCAATCGCGCGCCGGACACGTCAGGCGCCGACGCCGAGGCCAATCTGAAGGCCGGGCAGGCCTTCATGGAACGCAACGCCAAGGCGGACGGGGTGCAGACCCTGCCCGGCGGCATCCAGTACAAGGTCCTCCAGTCCGGCCCCGCGGGCGGCGAGAGCCCCGACAGCAACGACCTGGTGCGCGTCGAGTACGAGGGCACCCTGACCGACGGCACGGTCTTCGACAGCAGCTATGAGCGCGGCCAGCCGGCGGTCTTCACCCTGGGCACGGTCGTGGCCGGCTGGACCGAGGCGCTGCAGCACATGAAGGTCGGCGACGAGTGGATCGTCTACCTGCCGGCCGACAAGGCCTACGGCGAGCGTGAGGCGGGCAAGATCCCGGCCAACAGCGTGCTGGTCTTCCGCCTCAAGCTGCTGGCCATCGCCCGCGCCGAGGGCGGCGAGCGCGTGATCGGCGTCACCGCGAACGCCTGATCCGGGTCAGAAGCAGCCGGAGCCGCCTTCGTCGGAGGTGATCGTCTCGATCACGCCGGCGCTGGCGGTCCAGCGAACGCGGACGCTGCGGTCGCAAGGCCAGGTTCCGAGGTAACGCACCCCGCTGCCGCGCACGTCGCCGTCCTCGTCCGTATAGCGGCGCACACTCTTTTTCTGGGTCGCCAGCCAGTCGAGCAGAGGCGCTTCGCGACTGCCGGGCGGGAACAGCCCCTGCACCCGCTGGCGCAGCATGACATTGGTCGGACGGTCGGCCGGGTTGGTCGAGTTCGCCTTGGTACAGCGCCGTGTCGGGCCAGCCGGAAGCGCAGCCGCCCAGCAGGGTGAACGCCGCCAGCGCGATCAGAACTCTCATCGAAACGCCTCGTCGAAGGTCAGGTCGTGGGGACGATGGCCTGAATGCCCTCCCGGCGGCAATCCGCCATTAGAGCCGGCCCGCCTCCGGTTCCGCCCTCAGCCGGCCCAGCGCCCACTCGGCTGCGTCCCGGACCACCGGATCGGGATCGGCCGCCAGCGTCTCCGCCGTCGGGATCAGCCCGGCGTCGGCGCTGTTGCCGATGGCGTACAGCACATTGCGCACGAAGCGGTTGCGCCCGATCCGCTTGACCGGGCTCTTGGAGAACAGCGCCCGGAAGGCGGCGTCGTCCAACGCCGCCAGATCCGCCAGCCGGGGCGAGACCAGGGCGTCGCGGGCCTGCACGCGACCCTCCTTCGCGGCGGCGGCGAACTTGTTCCACGGGCAGGAGGCCAGGCAGTCGTCGCAGCCGTAGATGCGGCTGCCGGTCGCCGCGCGGAACTCCTCCGGCCACGGCCCCGCGAACTCGATCGTCAGATAGGACAGGCAGCGCCGCGCATCCAGCTGGAACGGGGCCGGGAAGGCGTTGGTGGGACAGGCGTCCAGACAGGCGGTGCAGGTGCCGCAATGCTCGCCTTCCGGCGGGTCGGGCTCGAACGCCGTGGCGCTCAGGATCACGCCCAGGAACAGCCAGTTGCCGTGGCTGCGCGACAGCAGGTTGGTGTGCTTGCCCTGCCAGCCCAGTCCGGCGCGCTGGGCCAGCGGCTTTTCCATCAGGGGGGCCGTATCGACGAAGACCTTCACCTCCTCGCCGGTCCGCGCGGCGATCTGGCCGGCCAGGGTCTTCAGCCGGCCCTTGATGACCTCATGATAGTCGTCGCCCCGCGCATAGACCGAGATATAGCCCGCCGAACGGTCTTCCAGCTCCGGCAGGGGATCGTGCTCCGGTCCGTAGTTGAGGCCCAGGACGATCGCGCTGCGCGCTCCGTCCCACATGGCGGTCGGATGGGCGCGGCGCTCCAGCGTCGTCTCCATCCAGCCCATGTCGCCGTGACGGCCCGACTCGACGAAATGCGCCAGCCGCTCGCCCGCGCTCCATGGCTCGGACGCCGAGGCGAACCGGCAGACGTCGAAGCCCAGGGCGGCGGCGCGCTCGCGAATGAATTTACGGGGATCGGCCGCCATCCGGGCGGTTTGCCGCTCCGGCGCTCAGAAGTCGAGGTCGGCGTAGTGCGGGGCCGCGGCCACCCCGGGGAAGCGGTCCGTCAGCAGGGGACGGAAACAGGGGCGGGATTTCAGCTTCATGTACCAGGTCTTGACCGCCGGATAGTTCGCCCAGGCGACCTCGCCGAAGTAGTCCAGGATCGACAGGTGGGCGGCGGCGACGATGTCGGCCTGGCTCAGACGGCGTCCGGCCAGCCAGTCGCGCTCGGCCAGCAGGCCTTCCAGCATGGTCAGATGGCCGCGCAGCGCCTCGCGGCCGGCGCGCAGCTGGCGCGCCTCGGGCGGGCCGAGCCGCAACAGGGGCTTCTCCATCCGCTCGTGCAGCAGGACGGCGTCGACCTCGTCGGTGAAGCGGCGGTCGAACCAGCCGACCAGGCGCCGGGTCTCGGCGCGCTCGAACGGATCGGCGGGCACCAGGAAGGGCTCGCGGTCGCGATCCTCCAGCCAGCCCAGGATGGCGGCCTGTTCGCACAGGGTCAGGACCCGGTTGTTGGCGGTGGTCTGCAGCACGGGCGTCATGCCGGACGGGTTCAGCGAGCCGACCGGGCAGTCCGGCTCCCACGGGCGGACGGCGTTCTCCTCGAACGCCACCTTGGCTTCGCCCAGCGCCAGTCGCGCGGCGCGCGAGACGGGGTCGAAGGCGAAGTGGAACAGGATGGAGACCGACATCCCGCACTCCATGCGCCCAAGCCCGTTAAGCGGGCGTTAGTCATCGCCCTACGCAGTCAGGACCAGGGGCCTTTTTGCGCGGTGTCGGCCGACGCCGGTCCGCGGGGGTCGGGATGGATCAGGATGTCGGCGTGCGGCCACAGGGCCAGCAGGCGGCCCTCGGCCTGTTCCAGGATGTCGTGGGCCTCGGCCAGGGTCAGGGTCGGCGCCATGTCGACGTGCATCTGGATCGTGGTCACCGGTCCCGCCTGACGGGTGCGCAGCCGGTGGACGCCGGCGATGCGCGGGTCGGACAGGATGGCGCTGGTGATGGCCACGCGGTCGGCGTCCGAGGTCGCCCGGTCCAGCAGTTGGTCGGCGGCGTCCTTGAGCACGCCGGTGGCGCCCCAGAACAGCCAGACCGCGACCACCAGGCCCGCCGCCGCATCCAGTCCGGGCGCTGACAGGAAGGCGCCGGAGACGACGCCGATCAGGACCACGACATTGGCCGCCAGGTCGGAGGCGTAGTGGGCGCGGTCGGCGGCCACGGCGATCGAACCGCTGGCCTTGATGGCCCGGCTCTGGCGCCAGATCAGCCAGCCGGTCAGCGCCATGGAAATCACGATAACGCCGACGCTCCAGCTGCCCGAGGTCACCGGGCGCGGATCGAACAGGCGCTGGATGGCCTCCCAGCCGATGAAGACGCTGGAGGCGAACACCAGTCCGGCCTGCACCAGCGCGGCCATGGCCTCGCCCTTGCCGTGGCCGAAGCGGTGTTCCTCGTCCGGCGGGGCGGCGGCCCAGCGCACGGCGAAGAAGGTGGCCAGCGACGCGATCAGGTCCAGCGACGAATCCGCCAGCGAAGCGAGGATCGAGACCGATCCCGAGGCCCCCAGGGCGAAGGCCTTCAGCGCGATCAGCACCACCGCGACGCCGACCGACAGGCGCGTGACGCTGCGGGTCGCGGCGTGGGCGTCGTCGAGGGAGGAGGCGGTCATAAGGCCTTGTCGCGGAAACCTGAGACCCTGCCAAGGCGCCGTGCGCGTACCGACGTTAGCGTGTTCGTCACGAAAGGGTCCCATGGTCGCGTCCCATTAAGGTTTCCGGGTGCTGAACAGCCGGGGGAGACAGGCATGGAAACGTCCGGCGACCGCTGGATCGGGCGAGGCGAGGCGCTGGACCGTCTGCGGGTCAAGGCCCAGACGCTCTACGCCTATGTTAGCCGTGGCCGCATCGCCGCCCGGCCCGACCCGAACGATCCCCGCCGCAGCCTGTACGCCGTCCGCGACATCGCGCGCTTGACCGGCGATACGGTCGAGGACGGCGACGAAGCGCCGCGGACGGCTGAGCGAGGCCCCGCCGCGCGCGGCCAAGCCGATCTGGAATCCTCGATCAGCGTCGTCGCCTCGGGCCGCCTGTTCTACCGGGGGCTGGACGCGGTCCAGCTGTCCGCCACGGCGACGCTGGAGGATGTGGCCCGCGGCCTGTGGGGCGCGCGGACCGCCAATCCCTTCGCCGAGCTTCGGCCGCGCGTGGGCGTGACGCCCGGCGGCTCGACCCGCGCGCGTCTGTTCACCGCCCTGTCGCGCCGCGCCGAGGAGGACGCCGACGCCAAGCCGCGCGACCCCCAGGCCCTGCGCATCGAATGCGCCCGCGTGCTGGACGAGGCGGTCGACGCCGTCGCCGGTCCGGGGCCTCGCCTGTTCCTGCACCAGCGGCTGGCCCGGTTCTGGAAGGCGCCCGAGCGCGACGCCCAACTGATCCGCCGGGCGCTGGTCCTGTCGGCGGACGTCGGGATGGACGCCGCCGTCGTGGCGACCCGCGCCGCCGCCGGGGGCGGGGCCTCGCCCGCCGCCGCCGCCCTGGCCGGGCTGGCCGTGCTGGCCGCCTCGCGCACTGTGAACGAGACGGCTTCCGCTTCGGCCTGGATCATCGCCGCCCGCCGCTCTCCCGCCGAGGCCGCCCGCGATGCGGCCGGGGCCGGGTTCGGCGACCCGGACTGGGCCGCGGGCGATCCGCGGGCCGCAAGCCTGCTGGCCGCCGCCGAACTGCCGACCGACCTGGCCCGCGTCCTGCGCGACGGAGAGGCGGCCGCGGGACAGCCGCCGGGATTCGCACTGGCCCTCGCCGTCGCGGTCCGCCGCATGGAGCTGCCCCGCGACGCGGCGCAGGACATTCTGCTGACCGGCCGTCTCGCGGGTTTGCTGGCCCATGCGATCGATCAGATGCTGGACGGCTCGCCTATCCGGGCGCGCCTGCGCTATGTGGGGCCCGAACCGGGCGCGAACTGACCCGACCTCATCTCTGAAAGGGCGCGCATGGCGGACTGGCTGGCGGCGATCATCCTCGGCCTGGTGGAAGGCCTGACCGAATTCATTCCGGTCTCGTCCACCGGCCACCTGCTGCTGACCAAGGAGGCCCTCGGCCTGCCGCCGGAGCCGTGGGACACCTTCATCGTCATGATCCAGCTGGGCGCGATCCTGGCGGTGGTGGCGCTCTACTTCCAGCGCCTGTGGAAGGTGCTGATCGGCCTGCCGGGCAAGGATCCGGCGGCGCGGATGTTCGCTCTGTCGGTGCTGCTGGCCTTCATCCCGTCGGCGATCGTGGGCCTGCTGTTCCACGATTTCATCAAGCGGGTGCTGTTCAACCCGACCATCGTCTGCGTGACCCTGATCCTGGGCGGCTTCGCCCTGATCGCGCTGGAGCGCTGGGCCCCTCCGGCCCGCACCGATGACGCCATGAAGTTCAGCTGGAAGACCGCGCTGGGCGTCGGCCTGTTCCAGTGCCTGTCGATCATCCCCGGCGTGTCGCGCTCGGGCGCGACCATCGTCGGCGGCCTGCTGCTGGGCGTCGACAAGAAGGCGGCGGCGGAATTCTCGTTCTTCCTGGCCATCCCGACCATGGTCGCGGCCTTCGGCCTCGACTTCTGGGAGAGCCGCGACCTGATCAACGGCAATGTCGCCGGCCTGATCGCCATCGGCTTCGTGGTGTCGTTCTTCAGCGGCCTGTTCGTCGTCAAGACGCTGGTCGACTTCGTCGGCAAGCACGGCTTCGCGCCCTTCGCCTGGTGGCGAATCGCGATCGGGATCCTGGGTCTGGTCGGCCTGACCTTGACCGGCGGGCTCTAGGCCCGAGGGAGTTAGGCCGCCGCCGCTTCCGCGAACTGGCCGCCGCGGCGGTAGCGCCACAGATAGCTGGCGGCCACGGCCTCCACGCCCGTGGGCTCGATGCCCAGCGCGGCCAGACCCTGCGCGTCGGCGGCGACGACGTTGTCGCTCTCCAGCAGCACTACCTGGTCCTTGGTCAGCGCCGGCTTGAAGCCGAGGATGGCCGGGATCTGTGCGAAGGTCCCGATCAGCCTGGCGATGGCGAAGGGCAGGGGCAGGAAGCCCGGCGTGCGGTAGGTCTCGCGCGCCACCAGCTTCAGCACGTCCTCGAAGGTCATCACCGCCGGGCCGCCCAGTTCATAGGTCTGGCCGTCGGCCTCTGTGCGGCTCGCCGCGCGGGCCACGGCCTCGGCCACGTCGCCGACATAGACCGGCTGGAATTTCGTCTGCCCGCCGCCGATCAGCGGCAGGACGGGGGCGATCTGGGCCATGCCCGCGAACTTGTTCAGGAAGTCGTCGCCGGGGCCGAACACGACCGACGGACGCAGGATCACCGCATCCGGCTTCACCTCGCGCACCGCCATCTCGGCCTCGGCCTTGGTGCGGGCGTAGTCCGACGCGCTCTCCGGATTGGCGCCCAGGGCCGAGACCTGGACCAGACGGTCCACGCCGGCGGCGGCGCAGGCTTCCGCGATCGTGCGCGACGCGCCGACGTGCAGGGCCTCGAAGGTGCGCGCGCCGGATTCGTACAGGATGCCGACCAGATTGATCACGGCGTCCGCGCCGCGGACCGCTTCGGCGACCTGGGCGGCTTCCGTGGCGTCGCAGCGGATGGCCTGGATCTGGCCGACCGACCCGGAGGTCTGCAGCTTGTAGGCCCGGTCGGGGCGGCGGCAGGCGATGCGGATACGCCAGCCACGACGGGCCAGGGCGTGCACAACCTGGCTGCCGACGAATCCCGAACCGCCGAAGACGGTGACCAGGCCGGGGGCGACTTCGCTCATGTCAGACTCCAAAGGCGAACGGCGCTTGGGCGAACCCTTGCTGGGGCGGGGATTAGACGATGGCCGCGAGCCTCGCAACGCAAACGCAAAAAATGGCTGTTGACCCACATGATCCGCTGCCTTAGAGGTCCGCGCCTTCCAGACGAAAACGCCCCCTCGGGGACGCGACGTCCGGGCCCAGATGGCGGAATTGGTAGACGCGCTGGCTTCAGGTGCCAGTGACTGAAAGGTCGTGGAGGTTCGAGTCCTCTTCTGGGCACCAATTATTGAAACGGCGTCGCACTTCCGGTGCGGCGCCGTTTCTCTTTTGGGCGTAGGCGCGACGCGCTCCGGCGCTTCTCCGGCGGCTCCAGTGCGGCGAAGTGATTAGTGGTCAGTGATTAGTGGCTGGCCGCTTCACTGACCGCGCCGCTCGCGCACCGCCGCCTGCGGCATCGAACCACTAATCACTAACCACTATATCACTGGCTGGGCTCCGTCGGCCGAGATTGGCCGTCTGCCCGCCCCATCAGGCGACATTGGTCTCGCCTCCCGCCCGCCGAGGCGCTAGTTGAAGCGAATGACGGTATTTCTGCACGAAGGCGATCTTCCCGACGGTCTGGACCTGGGTCCGGTGGTGGCTGTCGATTCGGAGACCATGGGCCTGCGGTTCCGCCGCGATCCGCTGTGCGTGGTCCAGTTGTCGTCCGGCGACGGCGACGCCCATGTCGTGCGCCTGAACCGGCCCGCCTACGACTGCCCGAACCTGAAGCGCATCATGGCCGATCCGAACGTGCTCAAGCTGTTCCACTTCGGCCGCTTCGACATCGGCATGTTCCAGCTGCATCTCGGCGTCGAGACCCGTCCGGTCTACTGCACCAAGATCGCCTCCAAGCTGGCCCGCACCTACACCGACCGGCATGGTCTGAAGGATGTCGTGCGTGAGTGCGCGGGTGTCGAACTCAGCAAGGCCCAGCAGTCCAGCGACTGGGGGGCGGCCGTCCTGACCCAGGCCCAGCTCGACTACGCGGCCTCCGACGTCCTCTACCTGCACGCCGTCAAGGCCAAGCTGGACGAGATGCTGGAGCGCGAGGGCCGCACCGAACTGGCCCGCCGCTGCTTCGACTTCCTGCCGACCCGTTCGGCCCTCGACCTCGCGGGCTGGGACGAGCAGGACATCTTCGCCCATGCGTGAGGTCGTCGCCTGATGATCGAGCCGGTCGAGAACCGCGCCGCCGAGGACGAGGCCCGCGTCGCCGCGACGGCCAAGGCCTTCCGCTCGCGTTCACGCCGGGTCCAGCTGCTGCGCCGCCTCCTGCCGGTGCTGATCCTGATTCTGGCCGGCGGCACGATCAGCTGGGTGGTCCTGCGCACCGTCATGTCCGACGTCGAGCGCAAGGCCGGGACCAGCCGCGAGGTCCGTCTCGACAACCCCATGTTCCACGGTCAGGACGCCCAGGGCCGCAGCTTCGTCATCGGGGCCAAGGGCGCGGTGCGTGATCCGGCCACTGGCCGCTTCCGCCTGATCGGCCCGGCGCTGCGCCTGAACCTGGGCGGGCGCAAGGTCACCACCCTGACCGCTGACGGCGGTACGTACGACGAGGTCGCCAAGACCGTGACCATCGGCCCCAACGTCCGGATTTCCGACGGCGGCACCGGCTTTACGCTCGTCACGCCCGAGGCGGTGGTCAATACATCGACCGGCGTCGTGACCGGCGACAAGGGTGTTCAGGGCTCTGGCCCTCTTGGAACCATCAACGCTTCGTCCTATGCGATCTATGAACAGGGCCAACGGGTCGTGTTCAGCGGTACGGGCGATAACAAGGTGCGCGGGACCGTGAACCCGACGAGGGCGAACTGATGAGCAAGACCAGACTTCTGACCGCCGCCGCGCTCGGCCTGGGCCTCATGGCCCTGCCGACGATCGGCGACGCCCAGACCTTCCAGGGCGGGCAACCGATCACTTGGGGCGCCGACCGCGTCGAATATGTGGGCAGCACCTTGAACCTGGTCGGGCGCGCCGAACTGATCCAGGGCGACAACCGCCTGCGCGCCGACCGCATCGCCGGTCTGGACCAGACGGGCGACAGCCGCGTCGAGGCGACCGGCAACGTCTATCTGGTCACGCCGCAACAGACGATCCGCGGCGACCACGCGGTCTTCACCACCAACAACGACACCGTCATCCTGACCGGCGACGTGATCCTGACCCAGGGCGAGAACGTCGTCACCGGCGCGCGTCTGGTGTACAACACCCGCACCGAGGCGGCGCAGATGGAGGGCGGCTCCGGCCGTCGCGTCCAGGGCGTCTTCCACCCCCAGACGCGGGGGAACTGAGCTTCGGCTCGGGTATCGCGTGGCGCGCAAGGAACTTTCAGCCCTCAACGTCCATGACGCGGTCGCCCCGGCGCCGGTCGAGGCCGCGCGCGCGACCGGCCTGCGGGCCGAGCATCTGGCCCGTTCGTTCGGCCAGCGGCAGGTCGTCCGCGACGTCTCCCTGACCGTCCAGCGCGGCGAGGTCGCGGGCCTGCTGGGTCCCAACGGCGCCGGCAAGACGACCTGCTTCTACATGATCACCGGCCTGATTCCGCCGGACGCCGGCTCGATCTGGCTGGACGGCGAGGACATCACGGCCCAGCCGATGTACCAGCGCGCCCGCATGGGCCTGGGCTATCTGGCGCAGGAAGCCTCCATCTTCCGCGGCATGACGGTCGAGCAGAACATCCGCGCCGTCGTCGAACTGCACCAGACCGACCGCGCCAAGGTCGCCCAGGAGACCAGCCGCCTGCTGGAAGAGCTGCGCATCGACCACCTGCGCCACGCCCCGGCCTCGGGTCTGTCGGGCGGCGAGCGTCGCCGCTGCGAGATCGCGCGGGCCCTGGCCGGCAACCCCAGCTTCATGCTGCTGGACGAACCCTTCGCCGGCATCGATCCCCTGGCGATCGCCGACATCCGCCAGGTCATCCGCTACCTGGCCAGCCAGGGCATCGGCGTGCTGATCACGGACCACAACGTCCGTGAGACGCTCGAGATCATCGACCACGCCTCGATCATCTCGGGCGGTTCGGTCCTGTTCGAAGGCAAGGCCGAGGACGTCATCCGCGACCCCGAGGTCCGGCGCGTCTACCTGGGCGACATGTACGCCTGATTTCAGCCGTTGCGGCGGCCGAACGGCTGCGACGGCGCCGTTCCGGGATCATAGGCGGACCGGCCCCAGTCGACCGGCGCGGCCTGGCGGGCCGACGCCGGCTGGGCCTGCGGTCCCGGGCCGAAGTCGAAACGGGGCTTGTACGCCGGCTCCGCGCCCGTCTCGGCCCTGGCCTCGGCGAACAGGGTCTCCAGCCGCGCCTCGTCATAGATCCCGCCGCCCGAGGAATAGCCGCCCGAATGGGGATCTCGCGGGTCGCCGCCGAAGCGGTTCTCGCCTTGCGTGCCCGGCAGCAGGGTCAGGATCAGCAGGATGCCCTGGCAGATCATGCCGATCAGCGACAGCACGCCCGCCGCGCCCAGCCCGGTCAGGATCGTGCCGACGAAGGCCTCGCGGCTCGCGCCCGCGCCGACCGCGCCGGCGGCCGTGATGATCGTGCCGAAGGTCATCACCAGGCTGAGCAGGCCGGGCAGGATCAGGCACAGCCAGATCGCGCCGCGCCCGCTGTCGTGCAGCCGGCGCACCAGCACGGCGTAGTTGGGCACGACCAGGGCGGCCAGGCTGACCATGATCACGCCGAAGGCGATCAGCACGCCGGGCGTCGCCTGGTCGGGTTCGCCGGAGCCCATGGCGCCGAACGTCAGGCCGACCAGCAGGCCGTACCAGAGTCCCTGCAGCACGGCGAACAGCCAGTACTCGCTCCGGCTGGCGCGACCCTTGAAGTCGGCGTAGCGGATCAGCGGTCGGAACATCAGCATGGGAGGCCCCCAAAAAGCCTGTCAGACGAGGCTCAACCTGCGGGCGAGCGATGAACATGTCGCTGACGGAAGAGGTTAACCGCCGCCCGCCCGCCACGCTTGCCCCGGACGGCCCGGTCTCGCACACTCCCGCCATGCAGAGACGTCACGCTCTCCCCCTGACCGCCGCCGCCGCCCTGTTCGCGGTCCTTCCGACCGCCGCCTTCGCCTGTGACTTCGCCCTGCCCGCCGACCCGGCGGGGCGTGAAGCGGCGGCGCGGGCTACGATCGACCAGTTCACCGCCATCATCGACGCCGAGGTCGTCCGCGCCCCCGCCCCGGATCGCCCCGCCCTCGTCCGCGCCGTCCGCGTCTTCAAGGGGCCCCGGCAGGCGCTGTTCGAGATCGGCCCCGAGCGCACCTCCTGCGACATGCCTGTGGGCGGCGTCGGGTCGCGCTGGCGCCTGTTCCTCACGGGCGGCCCGGACCTCTGGCGCGCCGGCGACACCGCCTCCTATCCAGCCGACGAGGACCGGCTGCTGGGCTCGGACCGCGAGCGGGACTGGCCCTTCGTGGGCGTGGCGATCGTTCCTCCCTCGCTCCCGACGGATTGAGGGCGTCCGCATGACCCACCGCGTCTACGCCATCAGTTTCGCCTCGGTTTACCCTCACTACATCGCCAAGGCTGAAAAGAAGGGGCGAACCAAGGCTGAGCTCGACCAGATCATCTTCTGGCTGACCGGCTACACGCCCGCCCAGTTCGAGGCCTTGCTGGCCGACAAGACCGACCTGCGGACCTTCTACACCCAGGCCCCGCGCCTGAACCCGGCCCGCGCGCAGATCACCGGCGTCATCTGCGGCATCCGCGTCGAGACCATCGAGGACCCGCTGATGCGTGAGATCCGCTACCTCGACAAACTCATCGACGAGCTGGCCAAGGGCAAGGCGATGGAGAAGATCCTGCGGGCGCCGCCGCCCTAGCCCTGCCCGGCCGTCTGCTGAAGGTTCAGGATCACGAACTCGGCCGGTCTCGTCGGCGCGAAGCCGATCTGGATATTCACCCGCCCGGCCTCGATGTCGGCCGGCGAGGTGGTGGTGGCGTCGCAGGTCACGAACCAGGCCTGGTTCGAGGCGGATCCGAACAGGGCGCCCTGTTTCCACAAGTCGTTCATGAACGCCGACACCTGGCTGCGCAGGCCCGCCCAGAGGACTTCGTCGTTGGGTTCGAACACCGCCCACCGGGTGTTCTGCAGGGTCCATTCCGTCAGATAGAGCATCAGCCGCCGGACCGGGATGTAGGCGTACGGATCGCCCAGCACGTCGGCTCCGTGCAGGGTGCGCGCGCCCCAGATCAGCGTGCCGCCGATGGGGAAGGTGCGCAGGCAGTTGACGCCCAGCGGGTTCAGCACGCCGTTCTCGGCGTCGGTCAGCACGGCGGGCAGGCCGGCGACGCCGTTGAGCGCCGCGTTCAGCCCCGCCGGCGCCTTCCAGACGCCGGACTGGACATCGGTCTGCGCCCACACGCCGGCCATGTAGCCGCTGTTGGGGAAGGTCCGGACCTGGCCGTCGCGAAGGGGGTCGGCCGCCTGCACCCGGGGGAAGTAGACCGCGGAACTGCGCCCCGCCTCGACGCTGAACGCGCCCAGGTCGGCCGGCGACACCGCCTGCAACTCGCCCCGCGCATAGTCCGCCTGCCATCGCGTCGGCGGATCGATGATCAGCATCGCATTGCGCAGGACGCAGTATTCCGCCGCCCTCTGGTAGACGACCGGCGGCGTGTCGCCGTCGATGTCGTCGGGCGGAATGCACAGGATGTTGAAGCCCGGCGTCTGGTCCAGCGCATACAGGCCGGTCTTCCGCACCGGATCGCCCAGATAGGCTCCGATCGACAGGGGTGCTGAATCCCGGCCGCCCTGGCCCTGACCGCTCGCGCCCGCCCCCACGGTCCCGCCGCTTCTCCAGGTCACCAACTGCGACTGCTCGGCCAGCACGTGGCGCAGCAGCCGCGCGGGATAGGCCGGGTCCAGGGTGACGTTGGCGAACCGTTCGCTCCGGACCGCGCCGTTCGTCTCCTCATAGGCGACGGTCAGGTTGAACAGGCAGGCTGGATCGGACACCCCCAGCCCGCGCGCGACCTCCGCGGTGACGCCCGTCGCATCGACCGTGGCGCTCAGGCGGTCGCCCCAGCTTCCGGGAGACGCGGCGGTCAGCACCAGGGGTTCGGTCTCACCCTCAGCCGCCGGGCCCAGCGGCAGGGATGCGAAACCATCCGTGTCGCCGCCGGCGGGAGGCCCGAACAGCCGGACGCACACCGCCTGGCCCCCGCCGTTCTCGAAGAAGGCGTTGACCTGGTAGGACATCGAACTGTCCCCATCCAGGCCGCCGAAGACGCGCTGGTAGTCTCCCCAGCTGTTCAGCGTCACGGCCGTGTTCACCGGCCCCATCGGCGCCCGGCCGATGAAGGCCGCCAGCGAGGTCGTGACCCCGGAGTTGGGCGGCGGCGAACCGATCTCCTGCACATAGACCCCCGGATACGAGACCGTCAGAGCCATTATCCCGTCCCCCGAGGCCGTTTCCGCTCGCCGGCGCTTGAACGCGCGGTTGTGAAGCGCGATCCTGTTCGCGGCCCGCGTGGCCGTCAACGTCTCGTCGGCGGCGACGTTCGGCCCTACCGCCCGTCGGCCAGCGGCTCCGCCAGTCCGATCAGCAGCCCTTCCGGCCCGCGGATGTAGCAGAGGCGATAGGCGTTCTCGTACTGCACCACCTCGCCCACCAGCTGCGCGCCCAGCGGGCGCAGCCGCGCCAGCACGTCGTCGATGTCGCTGACCGTGAACATGGCCCGCAGATAGCCCAGGGCGTTCACCGGCGCGGTCCGGTGATCGGCGACCACCGCCGGCGCCAGGAACCGGGACAGCTCCAGCCGGCTATGCCCGTCCGGCGTCACCATCATCGCCACCTCGACGCTCTGGTCGCCCAGCCCGGTCACCCGTCCGGCCCACTCCCCCTCGATCCGGCCGCGTCCCTCGCAGGTTAGCCCCAACTCGGTGAAGAATGCCACGGCGTCGTCGAGCGACTCCACGACGATGCCGATGTTGTCCATTCGCAGGAGTTGGCTGGGCATGGGTTGGGTCCCCGGGCGGTGCTGAAGATCGAGGGTCAGCTTAGGACTCAACGCGGCGGTTGGCGACGTCCGCTTTCGGGCGGATCCGGCGCATGCCTGATGTCACGGCGCGGCGACGACCAGGTTCGACTCCGCGCTTTCCGGCCTTGCCGTCGGTGCGACGCCGCCAGTCTGCGGCAGGCGCGACTGGCTCCACGCCCGCGGCAAACCGACCGTGGCCAGGATGTAGCCGACGATCGAGCTTCCGCTGTAGGCGACCAGGGGCGTCGGATAGTCCGCGACGATCGCGGCGATGATGATCGCCGCCCAGGTCGCGCCAAAGGCCGCATGGACCGCCCGGTGGCTCCGATCGCCGACGAAGCCCAGCGCGGCGGGCAGGATCAGTAGGGCGGCCCCGCCCCATACCGCCGCGCCCGGCGCCAGGCCCGCCGAGAAGGCCGTCCGGAAGACGCGGTCCACGAACAGCATGGCCGGCACCACGTCCGGCCGCAGCCAGGTCACCGCGAAGCCGGCGATCGACGCGATCAGGCAGAGCAGCCCGAGCCGATCACGGCTCACCAGGACGACCGCGGCGAGCCCCGCGGCCAGCGCGCCTGCCATCGCCCGGTCGGGCTGAAGCGCCAGGGCGACGGCCGCCAGCCCCACGCCCAGCGTCGTGAGCGCGTCTCGGGCGCGGGCGAAGACGGTGATCAGAAGCGGCAGAAGGATCAGGCTGGGCTGCAGGACCACCCCTCCGACGGAGATCCAGCGCCGGGCGCCCGTCGCCTCGTGACCCAGGGTGGCGGTCAGGAGCAACGCCACGCCGATCGCCACGGCCAGCACGCCCGCCAAGGGACGCTGGACCGGATCGCGGCCCAGCAGGGGAAGAACGACGATGAAGCCCGCGGCCAGGGCCGCCAGGTTCATGGTCAGCATCCGAACCGGCGCGCCGGTGGTGCTGAGATAGACCAGGCCCAGAAGCGTCGCTGCGGTCGCGCAGACGAGGGCGAGGCCGCGGCCCCGCCAGAGATCTTGAACCTTCATTCCGGCCTCCCCCTGTGTTTCGGCCCTGTCAGGCGACAGGGCCCTCTGAAATGCATCCGTGAGGCCGGCCCTCGCGGCCCAGACCACGCACCCGAGCGCGAAGAGCACGGCCGCTCCCGGCCGATCGATCTCGGCCGCTTCCCTCGCCATGGCTTCCGTCCAATGGCGCAGGTGCGCCGGCGCCCACGACTGGCATGCGCGTACGATCCGCTCGGCGGCCGTCACGCGGGGTGTCCCGCCGGCGTCGCCGCCTGCGTCTTCAGGGGCGGGTTCTCCGCCGCCAGCCGGTGACCCGCGGCCGTCAGTCGATAGGCGTGGCGAGGCGGACGCCCACCCTCCGCGGGCAGCCACTCCGCCTCCAGATGGCCCTGGCCCTCAAGCCGGATGAGCAGCGGATAGAGCGTCCCCGACTTGAGCCCGGCGGCCCGGCACAGATCATAGCCATGCGACCACCCCGGGCTCGCCTCGGCCAGGATCGCGAGCACGGAACGCGTAGCGGGAGAAGGCGCGCGGGAACGGGTCATGCCCATAACTCTACATAGGTAGAGTTTTAGTCAAGGGTGTTTTCGCGGTCGCCAAAGGACGGCCGCGGTTTGCTCGACCGACGCCATCGCCGTGGCGGCCCAAGCCCCCCTCGATCCGGCACCGCCCTTCGCAGGTCACCCAGCGCGGCGAAGGAGGTCACGGCGTCGTCCAGAGACTCCACGATGATGCCGATGGTGTCCATTCGCAGGAGCTGGCTGGGCATAGGGAAGGGGGCGGCTGGGTAGAACGGTCTGAGCGAGTTTGTACGGGCCCTGGCAGTTTGGTAACCTTGAAGGCGAAAAGAACGGCAATCGCTCATTCTATATTCTGAGACGGTGGGCCCAATCCGCTCTAGGGTAGGCGAAGTGGCGATGAGCAATAGCAACCAGGCTCGGAACCTCTCCGACATCGTCTCACTAGAAGCGTGGCACGACGAACTGGCCTGCGACCTGGGCCGGTCTGATCTGCACGTTGAGGCATCGTTCATGACCGGCCGCATGGGCGGTGGAGCTGACAACCCTGTGCGGTTCAAGTTGACACTGCGTCAGGCTGAACTGGTGGTCGTGGTTCCCGCTACGGAGCCGGTAAAGGTAGATCCAACGAGCGTGCGACGAGATACGCGAGACCGAAGGGCGACCGTCAAGGACACCTATAAGCAAAGCGGCAAATTGGAAGGCTCAGCAGCCGCCAAGATTAAGGTGGGGGCGACCGCGGCCGATGTGAATTTTGAGATGGGTGGAGGCGCGTCGGGATCAGCTAGCAGGGACCATTTAATCGAGATTTCAGAGAACATTCGCTCGATCGTTGCGGTTCACGGTAAGACGGCTGACGGTGCCCATTTCTGGACATTGTCGCCCGCAATAGGGGAAACGCTTGATGGGCGACCTTGGGACGGTGTGAATGAGCCGCGCCTGACGCTGGTAGATACCCGCAAAGCCGAATCGCGCAGCCTGCCGGCGACGGTGCGTGTTGAAATTCGGTGTCGGCGGGAGGACCTGGAAATTTCCGACATCGTGCTTACTGACGACAAGCGGCAGGGGTTGTTCAAGAAGGATCCCAATCGCCGAAACAAGCTGGCCGCCGCCGAGGCCCTCATCCGAACCCGGATGTTTGAGGAAGGCCTTCTTGAAAGCGGCGCCGACTTGAATGACCCGTATGCCCGCATGACTATCGCGGTCGTTTCGGCCGAAAGTGTCTGATGACGCGGTCCGATGAAGACTGGCGCGACGCGGTCGCCCGCATTCTGGAAGCCGACACCGGCGATTTGCGCGCCCTCGCAACTCTCGCAGGCGCAGATCCGCGAACCCTTTATATTGGTACGCGGTTGGACGGCGTCGACGTGCGAGGCCAAGACCTCCGGGGAATGAACCTGGAGTATGTGGATAAGTCGAAGATCAAGCATGACGAGGCGACCCGCTTCGACGAGGTGGCAGGCAGGCTGCCACTGATATATTTGAGTGAGCAGGATGTCGATCGCACCAGCGTCGGCCGCCTATCGAAATGGACGCCTTTCATTCTGGCCGAACTGGAGGTGGCGGCATTCCAAAGGGCTGCTGCTGCGCACGATGGCCCGATCTTTATCTTGGCATGGGGGCCGCCGTCGAAGAGCGCCCTCGAGATGGCGCGGGCGCTTTCGATCACAGGAATTGATTATCTGCTCGTAGTCATCGACGACGCACGATCCCTGCGGAAACGAGCCGAACATACGTTGCCTCTTCCGCTCGAGGAGCCATCACTTAGTGTGCTATCCAACGCGTCAATGCTTGGGTTCCGTCGTAAGGTAGTCACGCCGGAGGCTCGGGACGCCATGTGGGTTATGGCGGATCGATGGGCCGATCGACAAATGTTCTTCCATGGACGGGACGCTTGGTTCGCTCGCGCCCGGGGGGTTGGGGCTCACCCACAGCGCGACGCCGCTGCGCAGATTCTTGATCGGCTTACAGGGCTCTCGATCTCGGCGCGACGTTCAATAGTTGTCGCGCCCCTACGGAGTTCCGACCGGAACAATGTAGATGTCGACCGCCCCGCCATGCGGTTGTTGAACAGCAAGGTCGCAACCGCTGTAACCGCGCGCCATACCCGAGAAGATTTCCATCTCGCGGCGTTCGGCGAATTTGTCCGTCAAGACCACCCCGATGACTATCTGCGTACTACCCTGGAAGCCCTTTTGGCCCGAGAAACGACGAGGCCTGCGCCACGCACTCTCAATATCGCATCTCGAACAGGATCGTTGGAGGTCCAATCTGATAATGGGTGTGAGCTTTTAAGTCGAAAGATTGTGTACCATGATCCGTACATCGATCTAAACCAAGTAAGTTCCATTGTTCTCAGCGAGCGCGCAGATATCGGTACAGTGGTGGAGCGCCTGATAGTTGCTGGTGAGCTTTGGGTGACTAGCCGCGACCTTCTCGCGCTACCGCCGGATGGGATGAACATCCAGCTTCTTATTGCGGCGCAGCTGCGTCGGGTGGCTCGTACAATGAATGGGCGACCGCGCCGGATTTATCTGGAGTTGTTGTTGCGCCAAGCTCTGCGCGACTCAGCGTTGTTGGTAGATGAGGGAGAGCGCCTATTGGAGGGGCTCCGGCGGGGCGATTTTTCTGAACACTATGACCTCAGTCTTTCCAAATTGTTGGTGCACCCCTATGGCACAAGTGGTTTGCTGAGAATCGTTCCGCTTAGTTTGGGTGAGCGGTCTGTGGTCGATGAACAATTTGATCTTCATCTAACTGCAGATTCTGACGGGGTACAGATCTTTGGCCTCCGCCATTTCAGTCTTGAAGCTTGAGCTTCACCTAGCGTTTCCAACCAAATACATTATCCGTACGACCGTCCGACGAAATTCTCCGGGATGGGCGGTACAATCACGGCAATTCATCAAACCTATCAGAGGCAACAACTAGATCGAGGAGCCACACAATCAGTTCAGCGCTCGGTTGGACTATTATGTCCGGTAGTCAGCAATTAGCCTTTCCGCCATCCCATCCGTCCAATCCTGACGCACCCCCATGCCATCCTCCCCGCCATAGGAGGACCGCCGTGCACCCCACCGACCCCGCCGTTCCGTCCAGCGCCGCCCCCGCCGGCCACGCGCTCCGCAGCCAGGCCGTCTGGGACCTCGCCCGCCGCGACTACCTCGCGGGCGACTCCCGCACCCAGGTCTGCGACCGCTACGGCCTGAACCCGTCCACCTTCACGGACCGGGCGAAGCGCGAGGGCTGGCGCAAGGCGGACCAACCGGACCCGTCGCCCGTCCCCGACGACGATCCCGAGGCCGACGATCCCGTCGATTGCGCGGCCCTGGCCGAGGACGCCCTGGTCCGGGTGCGGCGGGCGCTCAGGCGCGGGCGGGCGGCGGAGGCGGCGTCGTGGATGCGGCTGCACGAGAAGCTGGCCGCGCGGCTGGAGGCCGACCGCGAGGCCGCGCGGCGGCGCGAGCGGGTGGAGGAGATGCGGGGCTCGGCCGGCGCCGCGGAGCCTCTGGAGCGCGCCCTCGCGCCGCTGCGCGATCGGCTGGCCGTCATCGCGGGCGTGACCGGGACGCACCTGCGTCTCGCCCGGGCGTGGCGGCAGGGCATCCTGACCAAGATGGACTTTCACCAGCTGTCGGCGCTGAACGACGGCGCGGTCGAAGATCTGAAGCTGGCGATCGACGCCGCCGATCCGCACGCTTCGCACCCGGATTTTTCCACCGCGCCCGACCCGTGAGGCCTGCGGGGCTCCCGGCCCGGCCCGCCTTCCGTGGACGTCATCCGCGATCCGGAAAACCGGCGGGTCCGGGTTCGATCATCGGGTCCGCCGTCCGTGACCGGCGCCATCGACAAGCCCTGGAATTTGGAGGAACGATGGTGTGTCGCATGCCGGACGAGTCCTGCCTGCGTCCGGCGAGGCGGTCTCCCCCCAAGCCACGGTGCGACAAGGACAGCGGATGACCGAACACCTCGTCGAACGGATCTACGAAGCGGCCTTCGTGCCCGATCTGTGGCCCGAGGTTCTCGACAGCCTGTCCGGCGGGTCCAGCGCCGACAACGGCTCGATGTTCGTCTACAACCAGAAGGGGGCTCCGCATCGACGCCAGACCTCGCAGCAGGACGACGCCCAGTTCACCGACCTGATGGCTCAATACTGCGCCGACGGAACCTGGCAGCGGTCGACGATCACGGCCTATCTGCGCGATCTGCCGCCTTCGAGCTTCGTCCATGGCGACGACTACTTTCCCACCGACGTCGTCGAGTCGGACTTCCTGGACGGCGCCTGCCGGGCGCGCGGCAAGGGCAGCTTGATCCTGACGTGGTTCGCCATGCCGACGCGGGCCGAGGACGCCGTCGTCGTGCTGGAACGCGACCGGGACGCGGGGCGGCCGGAGGATCGCGTGCTGTCCTGGCTCAACACCCTGCGGCCGCACCTGGCGCGGGCGCTGATGATCTCCGCCCGGCTGAATCTCGAACGGGCGGCCAACACGGTGCAGACCCTGTCGCAGCTCGGCCTGCCCGCCGCCGTCCTGGCCGCCAATGCGACGGTCCTGGCCGCCAACCCCCTGTTCGAGGCTCTGAAGGGGCCGTTCCGGATCGGCGCCTTCGATCGCCTGTCCCTGGTCGGCGACCTGGCCAACGACCTGTTCAGGGCCGCGGTCGCCAACGCCGATCCCAGTGGAGCGGGCGTCAAATCCATTCCCTTGCCGGCGCGCGGCGACCATCCGCCGATGATCATCCACGTGGCGCCGATCGAGCGTAGCGCCCACGACATCTTCAACCAGGCGGCCTGTATCGTCATCGTGACGCCGATCGGCGTCGTCGATGTTCCCGACGGCGCCATGCTGAACGGCCTGTTCGACCTGTCCCCGGCGGAGGCCCGGCTGGTCCAGAAGCTGGCGCACGGGATGACGATCAACCAGGTCGCCGACCACCTGGCCCTGTCGGTCGCCACCCTGCGCACCCAGCTGAGGTCGGTGTTCGCCAAGACCGGCACGTCCCGGCAGGCCGAGTTGAGCCGGCTGATCGGATCGATGGGCGGCCTCTCTCCACCGGGATGATCGGGGCTGGACGAGGCCGACCGGGATCACCCCGGGTCCGGGAGAGGTCAGAAGATGTCGAAGCCGATGCCGACGCCGCCGGACTGTTCGCCGTGGCGGCCGAAGGCGCCGCCGACCGAGACGGACACGCCGTTGCGCAGGCGACGACCGTAGCCGACGGACAGCGCCTCCTCGCCGTTCTGGAAGCCCAGGCCGACGGCCACGCGGCCCCGTCCCGGCATGGCGCCCGCGGCGTTCATGGCCATGTTCAACTGGGCGCTGCTCATCGCTCCCAGCCGGTCGATCCTCTGGCCTTGTTCGCCGAAGCGCCGATCGACGGAGTCGCCCATGGCGGCGAGCCGGCCATCGACGGCGGCCACGGCCTGATCCGTATAGGCCTTGGAGGCGTTGAGGGTCGCGACGTCGCCGGCGTCGGCGTAGGTCCGGGCGCTGGCCAGGGTCGCGGCGTCACCGGCGTCGGCATAGGTGCGGATCACCTGGTCCGCGGCGTCCATCTGGCGACGGTTGACGGCGTCGGTGGGGGCGACCCCGTCGGCGACGTTGCTCACCCGCGTGCCGTTGGCGCCCTCCAGGGTCAGGGTGTCGCGCGAAGCGTCGTCGTAGGCGGGGGCCAACGGATTGCCTGGGCCGATCGGGCCCTGGGGGCCTTGCGGACCGGTGGGACCCGTCGGGCCGGCGGGACCGGTCGGCCCCGGCGTTCCGGCGCCCAGGGCGGTCAGCCGGGCGTCCACGGCGCCGAACGCCGCCGCGATGTTGCTGTACTGTACGCCCTGGATGGTGAGGTTCGGGAACAGGAAGCCCTGGCTGGTGAAGGTGCCGTCATAGATCGCGCCGCCGCCCAACACCTGGGCGAGGATCCCGCCGACGAAGTTGGTCTTGCTCATCAGCTGGCTGAAGTTGACCGCGTCCATGGCCTCGACGGCGTTGGCGACGTGGATGATGTTGCGTTCGGCGTCGGCCGCGCCGACGGACAGGGCGTACTGCCGGTCGCCGACCGCGCCGTAGCCGATCGCTGTGGCTCCCAGCGCCGTGGTCGTGGCGTTGACGCCGAAGGCGGCGCTGCGGTCCGCGCCGGCGACGACGTTCTGCCCGACGGCCACGCTGCTATCCCCCTCGGCTCGGCTGCCCACGCCCGCGGCGAAGCTGTAGTTTCCCGCGGCGATCGCGCCTGCACCGAAGGCGGCCGACGATATGCCCAATGCCGCGGCGACTTCCTGGTCGCGGTCGATAAGACCGTCGCCATTGAGGTCATACCAGCCGCCCACGGCGATCGCGCCCGTCGCCGCCTGACCGGTTTGCGCGTAATAGCCGAAAGCGCTGCTGAAGCCGCCCCTGGCTTCACTCGAGTAGCCGAAGGCGTTGCTGTAGGCGCCCAGGGCGCTGTTGCGCCGGCCGTAGGCGTTGGCCCGGTCGCCGCTGGCGTTGTTGGATGTTCCGAACGCGCTGTTGAAGGGCGTGCAGGTCGTGTTCGCGCCGCCGGGGTTCTCCTGGCCCTCGTCGGTGGTGGGAGGCGGCACGGTCATCACCGATTCGTCGGGATTCAGGCAGGCCGCGTCCTGCGCCTGGGCCAACCCCGGCAGGCCGAGGCCGCCGGCGGCGGCGACCGCGCCCGCCATCAGCAGGTTGCGCAAGCTGATCCGCCGCGCGCGCCGTGGCGCGGGGTTATCACCGGTGGTGTGACCAGAAGCAGACATAAGACCCTCCAAAAACGCATGACAGCGATGGGGGGATCTGGTCCGCGTTCCGGGGGCCTCGCATCATCCATATGGATGAAGGCGGCGCGG
The DNA here is from genome assembly GCF_058807475.1 of Brevundimonas sp. GW821-FHT12C05. Taxonomy (NCBI): domain Bacteria; kingdom Pseudomonadati; phylum Pseudomonadota; class Alphaproteobacteria; order Caulobacterales; family Caulobacteraceae; genus Brevundimonas; species Brevundimonas sp. GW821-FHT12C05. The sequence continues at coordinate 243,606 of NZ_JBXAQS010000003.1, read as the reverse complement.
GAAATGCGCGGCGGCGGCGCCGTCGTCAGGGCATCGGCGCTTAGAGCCCCGTTAACCGCTTCGGCCACAAAGTGGCCGAAGCAAGTTTCGGGCCAGACGCCCGGCATGGGGAATGCGGTGCTCGGACAGAGGCTGGAGATCAGGCAGGGCCAGGGGCTGGTCATCACGCCCCAGCTGCAGCAGGCCATCAAGCTGCTGCAACTGTCCAACCTTGAGCTGGAGGCCTTCGTCGAGGCCGAGCTGGAAAAGAACCCCCTGCTGCAGCGCGAGGACGCCGAGCCGGGCGAGATCAATGACGCGACCCCCGAGCGGATCGAGGTCGCCGACCGCGCCGAGATGACCTTCGAGGACGGCCGCAGCGCCGACGCGGGCGACTCCGTCGATGCGCGGGGCGACGATGTCTACGGCGACGCCGCCCCGGGCGAGCGCGGGGCGGACCGCACCGACGACGGCCAGCCCGGTCTGACCGATTGGTCGCGCGCCGGCTCAGGCGGCGGCCTGCCGGACGGGGAGGGGCGCGAGCAGCCCGATACGCGCGAAAGCACCCTGTGGGAGCACCTGCAGGTCCAGGCCTCGCAGGCGGGCTTCTCGCCGGCCGACCACGGCATCGCCCTGACCCTGATCGACATGGTCGACGAGGGCGGCTACCTGCGCGGCGACCTGGCCGAGGTCGCCGACCGGCTGGGCGTAGACGGCGAACGGATCGAGCGCGTGCTGGCCGTCTGCCACGGGTTCGAGCCGACCGGCGTCATGGCCCGATCGGTGCCGGAATGTCTTGAACTGCAGCTGATCGAGCGCAACCGCTTCGATCCGGCCATGGCCGCCCTGCTCGAGAACCTCGACCTGCTGGCCAAGCGGGACCTGGCGGGCCTGCGCAAGATCTGCGGCGTCGACGCCGAGGACATGGCCGAGATGATCGCCGAGCTGAAGGCGCTGACGCCCCGTCCCGGCGCGGGCTTCGGCGGCGAGCCGGCCCAGACGGTGATCCCCGACGTCCACGTCCGCGCCGATCCGGCCGGCGGCTGGAAGGTCGAGCTGAACGCCGACACCCTGCCGCGCCTGATCATGGACAAGCGCTATCACGGCGTCGTCGCCGGCGCGGCGCGGACGGATGTCGACAAGACCTTCGTCGCCGAATGCGCCGCCCAGGCCAGCTGGTTGGTCAAGTCGCTGGACCAGCGGGCCAAGACCATCCTCAAGGTCTCGTCGGAGATCGTGCGTCAGCAGGACGCCTTCCTGGCCTTCGGCGTTGAGTTCCTGCGCCCCCTGAACCTGAAGACCGTCGCCGACGCCATCGGCATGCACGAGTCGACGGTGTCTCGGGTGACCTCGAACAAATACGTCTCCACGCCCCGGGGCGTGTTCGAGCTGAAATTCTTCTTCACCGCCGCGATCCAGTCCTCGGACGGCGGCGCGCTTCACTCCGCCGAGGCCGTCCGTCACCGGATCAAGTCGATGATCGATGGCGAGGGCCGCGACGGCGATGTTCTGTCCGACGATCGCATCGTCGAACTCCTCAGCGAGGCCGGCATCGACATCGCCCGCCGCACGGTGGCGAAGTACCGGGAAGCGCTGCGGATTCCGTCGTCTGTCGAGCGCAAGCGGATGCTGAAGGCCGGGTGAGGGACCTGCGACCAATCGCGCAAGCGTGACTGCCGATTTCGGTGTTCTTCGTTGACACCAAACGCGCGCGGTCGCGTTCTATGAGCATGCAAGTCCAAGTGAGCGGCAAGCACGTAGATGTCGGCGAAGCGTTAGGCTCGCGCATCTCCCAGGAACTCGAAGACGGGATCGGAAAATACTTCGAACGCGGTGCTGAAAACGCCGAGGTCGTGGTGTCGAAGGACGGTCACGGCTTCAAGGTGGACTGTTGGGTCCGCCTTGCGTCGGGGCAGGCCATCGTCACCACCGGGCTGGGCGGAGACGCCCACGGCGCCTTCTCCGACTCGCTCGACAAGCTCGAGAAGCGGGTCCGCCGTTACAAGCGCCGCCTGAAGGATCACCATATCGGGCCCAAGCGTCTCTCCCCGGAGAAGACCGAGGACGCCGCCCGCGAGGTCGCCCGCAGCATCGTCCTGCGTAACCCGGACGAGGTCGAGGACGACACCTTCGGCGAAGCGGGTGCGCCCGGCGAGCCGCCGCCCGTCGGCATGGTCATCGCGGAGACCGAAACCGAGATCCGCACCATCACCGTCGGCCGCGCCGTGGCCGAGCTGGACATGACCGGCTATCCAGTCGTCGTCTTCCGCAACGCCGCCCACGGCGGCATCTCGGTGGTCTACCGTCGCCCGGACGGGAATGTGGGCTGGATCGACCCTGAGCGTAAGGCGATCTCGCTCAACGGACACGGTTCGGTAAACGGTCGTACGTCATAGTGCTTCCCACAAGGGGGCGGGTGCTCTAAAGGGCGCCCGCCCACCCGGGATGATCGAGTAGAGTCGGGGTTCCAATGGACATCGGTGATTTGCTGGCGGACGGCGGTGTCGTTCTGCGCAGCGGCGCGTCGTCGAAGCGCCAGGCCCTTCATGTGGTGGCTGACGTCGCCGCACAGGCCCTGGGCATGCCCGAGGCGCGCGTGCTCGAAGCTTTGCTGGAGCGCGAGGCGCTGGGGTCGACCGGCCTCGGTTCGGGCGTCGCGGTTCCGCACGCCCGTCTGGAGGGCGTCAGCCGGGTGACGGCGGTCTTCGTGCGCCTCGATACGCCCGTCGCATACGGCTCGGTGGACGACCGCCCCGTGGACCTGCTGTTCGCCCTGTTCGCTCCGCCCAGCGACGGCGCGGAGCACCTGCGGGCCCTCGCAGCCGTCTCGCGCGCCCTGCGCTCGTCCGAGATGCGCGAGCAACTGCGTCAGGCCCATACGGCCGACGCCATCCGCGCCCTTTTCGTGCGCGACCACGTCCCGGCTACGGCCGCCTGACGGCGGTCGTCCAGTGCGCTAGCGGCGCTCGCGCGACGAGCGCCTGCTTGCGCGCGTACGGCTGATCTCTGGTGGATTGAGCGGGCCGGTCAGTGGACCGACACGGGCTCCAGTTCGTGGGCCACGGCGGTGGCGAAGGCGGTGTCGCGGTCGGTCATGATGGCCAGGCGCTCGCCGTCGGCGCCGTGCACGGCGTAGAGGGTCGCTTCCGGATCCACGGACAGGCCCTGGATCGCCGTAGCAGGCGTGTCGGCCATGATGTCTGCGGCGCGGATCTCGCGCACATAGACGAGGTCGGGGGCGCCGAGTTCGGCGAAGTCCTGTCGGGTCATCTTCAGTTCGGGCGTCATGCGACCGCCTCCTTATGTTCAGCTAACGCCTGTGCGGCGCTTGGGTTCGGCCCCGAAAGCGGCGGCCGCAGAAACAACGGGTTCAGCCCGTCGTGATGGGGATGCGCCGCAGGACGGGAAGGTCCTCAGGACGGCTCATGTCGACATGCAGCAGGCCATGCTCCAGGCGAGCCTCGTCGACCTCCAGCCCGTCCGCCAGCACGAAGCTGCGGACGAAGCCACGACCGGCGATGCCGCGGTGCAGGAAGGACTGGTCGGCCTTGCCCGCGTCCTCGCGCTTGCCGGCGACGGTCAGCTGGCGGCCCTCGAGGGTGATCGCCAGATCGTCCGGGCCGAAACCCGCGACCGCCAGGGTGATGCGCACCGACCGCTCGCCGCGCTGCTCGACATTGTAGGGCGGGTAGCTGTCGGCCGCCGCCCGCTGGGCGCGGTCGATCAAGGCCCGGGTGTGGTCGAAGCCCAGAAGGAAGGGGCTGTCGAACAGGATGGTGCGCGTGGTCATGTCTCAAGCCCCCGAAGCAGGCATTCGCGCCGTCCACGCCCCCCGAAATCGGCAGGGCGCCGGCTGAAGGATAGATGGGACCGGACGCCCGGCAGTGCAACGGCTCACGCTGACCAGGGCCGGAATTGGAGAAGGCCCCGCAGTTTCCCGCGGGGCCTTCATGGTGGAGCTTAGCGGAGTCGAACCGCTGACCTCTTGCATGCCATGCAAGCGCTCTACCAACTGAGCTAAAGCCCCGAACCGTTGCCGGTCAGTCCGCCGAGGTGTTGGTGTTGGCCCCCGGCGAGGCGGCGGAACCTATGTCAGGGCCGTTTGGTGATCAAGCCCGGTTCCACCATTTATTTTCGCCTTTTTCGAACGCTGTTCGGAAGGCGATTTCCGGGCGGATCGAACGCTGCCGATCCGCCCGGAATTTGTCAGTCCTCGTCCGACGAAGGCTTGCCGATTTCGTCTTCGAAGGAGTCGTCGTCCTCGTCCTCGATGAACGGAACCGAGTCGTCATCGTCGTCGTCGGCCAGGACGTCGTCGTCCTCGGTCGCTTCGCCCATGCCGGACTCTTCGGTCGGATCGACGACGGCTTCGTCCTCGTCGTCCGGGGTGAGGATCGGCTCGTGGCCTTCCTCGTCGATCTCCGGCGTCTTGACGTCGTCTTCTTCGTCCTCGTCGCCGTCGGCCTTCTTGTCCTTGACCTGATCTTCGGCCTCGTCGTCCGCCGGATAGCCGGCCGGGCGGCCGCGACGGTTGCGCAGCTTCAGGGCTTCTTCAGGATCGAAGTCAGTGCCGCACTTCGGGCAGTGAGCCGGTCGGCGGTTCAGGTCGTAGAATTTGGCCTGGCAGTTCGGACAGACCTGCTTTTGGCCCAGTTCGGGATTAGCCACGGGGGCGCCTCTCACGGTAGGGGGGAATTCGGGCGGCTCCCTTGCCACCCTTGGGAGCCGCTGTCAAAAGCCATCTCCGCGCGCCCGCGCCGCCCAGACCACTTCGGAGACCGCCGGGTGACGAACTTCACGCATCTGACCGCCCGCCGCAGCCCCGCGCTGAAGGGCGCCGTGCGCGCTCCCGGCGACAAGAGCATGTCGCACCGGACGATGATCTTCGGGGCCATGGCGACCGGCGTGACCGAGGTCGAGGGCCTGCTGGAGGGCGACGACATCCTGGCCACCGCCCGCGCCGCCGAAGCTTTCGGCGCGACGGTCGAGCGTCTGGGGCCGGGCCGCTGGCGGGTGACCGGGCAGGGCGGCTTCCGTTCGCCGGACAGCGTCATCGATTGCGGCAACGCCGGAACGGGCGTGCGCCTGCTGATGGGCGCGGCCGCCGGCTATCCGGTCTCGGCGACCTTCGACGGAGACGGCAGCCTGCGGAAGCGGCCGATGAAGCGGGTCACGGGTCCGCTGGCCGACATGGGCGCACGGTTTGGCTGGCAGGCCGCCGAGGATCGGCTGCCGGTCGAACTGTCGGGCGGCGGGCTGACCGCCATCGACTATGTGCAGACGGTCGCCTCGGCCCAAATCAAGTCGGCCATCCTGCTGGCGGGATTGAACGCCGAGGGCGTCACCACGGTCACCGAGCCGGAGAAGAGCCGCGACCATACCGAGCGGATGCTGCGCGCCTTCGGCGCCGAGGTCGGTGTCGAGGAACAGGGCGACGGCTGGAAGATTTCGCTGAGAGGCGGCCAGCCGCTGACCGGAACCTTCGTGGCCGTGCCGGGGGACCCGTCGTCGGCGGCCTTCCCTCTGGCGGCGGGGCTGGTGGTTCCGGGCTCCGAGGTCACGGTCGAGGGCGTGATGCTGAACCCGCTGCGCACCGGCCTGTTCGACACCTGGCGCGAGATGGGCGCGGACCTGACCATCACCAACCGCCGCATGGCCGGGGGCGAGGAGGTCGGCGACGTCACCGCCCGCCACTCGGCGCTGAAGGGCGTGGTCGTGCCGGAAGACCGCGCCGCTTCGATGATCGACGAATATCCGATCCTGGCCGCCACCGCCGCCTTCGCGGAGGGCCGGACGGTGATGCGCGGCGTCGGCGAGATGCGGGTCAAGGAAAGCGACCGCATCGCCCTGATGGTCGCCGGCCTGAAGGCGTGCGGGGTCCCGGTGGAGGAGGAGCCTGAGGGCTTCATCGTCACCGGAGGCCCCATTGCGGGCGGCGCGACCGTCCACACCGCCCACGATCACCGCATCGCCATGAGTCATTTGGTGCTGGGTCTGGCCGCCGACCGGGCCGTCGCGGTCGACGAGCCCGGCATGATCGCCACAAGCTTCCCGGGTTTCGTGGAGATGATGAACGGCCTGGGCGGTCTGATCGAGTGAAGGGGCTGCGCGACGTCCTTTCTCGCGGCGTCGCGGTCCTGGGGCTCCTGACCTGTCTGGGAGGGGCCGGCTGGACGGCGTGGACCGTGTGGCGAGGGATCGTCACCGGCATGGTGACGGGCAAGCACGGCGCGGTTCATCTGAGGATCGAAGGCGATTTCTTCTACTATTCGACGGTGGTTCTGAACGGCCTGGCCTGCCTGTTATGGCTCGGCCTGGCGGCGTTCGCGGTCGTTGTGCTGGTCCGCTGGAAGGATTGGACGTGAGCCGTGCGTTCATGCGGCGGTCGTTCCAGGCCGTGACGACCTGGATCCTCGCGGCGCTGATGGGCGTGGGGTGCTGGCGGGGTGGATCGGAGCTGCTGACCATCCTGGATAGAGGCGTGATCCCGGGCCGCCGGGGTCCTTCGCTGCATCTGGCCGACAATGCGCTGGCCTACTGGGCCGTGTTCGCCTTCTTCTGCGCCGCGTTGATGGCGGCGATAGGCTTCACCCTGTTTCTGGCCTACGTCGGCTGGCGGCAAGCCATGGAGGATCGCCGATCTTGAGCACGAACTTCATCATCGCCGTCGACGGACCCGCCGCCTCGGGCAAGGGCACGATCGCCGCGCGGCTGGCGGCGGAATACGGCCTGCCGCATCTGGATACGGGCCTGCTGTACCGCGCCGTCGGCGTGGGCCTGCTGGACGCGGGCAGGTCACTGGACGACGAGGCGGCGGCGGAGGCGGTCGCCCGGGCGCTGGACGCCGGCGATCTGAGCGACACAGAGCGTCTGACCAGCGGCGAGGCCGGCGAGGCCGCCAGCCGGATCGCGGGCTTCACCGGCGTGCGCGCGGCCCTTCTGGCCTTCCAGAAGGCCTTCGCGGCCCAGCCCGGCGGCGCGGTGCTGGACGGGCGCGATATCGGCACGGTGATCACCCCCGAGGCCTCGGCCAAGCTGTTCATCACGGCCACGCCCGAGGTGCGGGCGACGCGCCGCTGGAAGCAGTTGACGGCGCGCGGGACCGAGATCGCTTTCGAGGACATGCTGGCCGACATCATCCGCCGCGACGAGCGCGATGCGGGCCGGGGCGCGGCCCCGATGGTGCAGGCGGACGACGCCGTCTTGCTGGACACGACCGATATGGATATAGAAGCCGCCTTCGATGCGGCCCGCCGTATCGTCGAGGCGGCGCGCGCGAAACACGGTCTCTGACCGTTTTCGCAAATCCAACGCTCCCATCCTCGGCTTCCGCGGGCGCTCTGGTTGAGCTTCAGCCTCGCGTCCCGACGACCTGACTCTTTCTTCTGAACCCCTCTTTGGCGCGGGACCCTTCGGTCGCGCGCTCAAGCCTTTTTCTCCAACCCCAGAGTTACATGACCGACACCCTCACCCCCACCCGCGACGATTTCTCGGCGCTGCTCGACGAAACCCTTCAGGGCCGTGACCTCGGCGAAGGCCAGGTCGTTCACGGCCGCGTCGTCGGCATCGAAAAAGACATCCTGATCATCGACGTCGGTCTGAAGACCGAAGGCCGCATCCCGGCCCGTGAGTTCGGCATCGGCGAAGGCGCCGTCATTCCGAAGCTCGGCGACAACGTCGAAGTCTATCTGGAGCGCGTCGAGAACGCCCTGGGTGAAGCGGTCATCAGCCGCGACAAGGCTCGTCGCGAAGAAGCCTGGACCCGCCTGGAAGTCGTCTTCGCCGACGGCCAGCCGGTCAACGGCACCATCGTCGGCCGCGTCAAGGGCGGCTTCACCGTCGACCTGGGCGGCGCCTCGGCCTTCCTGCCCGGCTCGCAAGTCGACATCCGTCCGGTGCGCGACGTCGCCCCGCTGATGGGCAAGGAACAGCCCTTCGCGATCCTGAAGATGGACCGCCCGCGCGGCAACATCGTCGTCTCGCGTCGCGCCATCCTGGAAGAAGCCCGCGCCGAACAGCGCACGGAGCTGGTCGGCCAGCTGCAAGAGGGTGAAGTCCGCGAAGGCGTCGTCAAGAACATCACCGACTACGGTGCGTTCGTCGACCTGGGCGGCATCGACGGCCTGCTGCACGTCACCGACATGTCGTGGAAGCGCGTCTCGCATCCGTCGCAAGTCCTGGCCGTCGGCGACACCGTCAAGGTCCAGATCGTCAAGATCAACCCGGACACCCAACGTATCTCGCTGGGCATGAAGCAGCTGCAAGCCGACCCGTGGGACGGCGTGGAAGCCAAGTATCCGGTCGGCGCCAAGATGTCGGGCCGTATCACCAACATCACCGACTACGGTGCGTTTGTTGAGCTGGAAGCCGGCGTTGAAGGCCTGGTCCACGTCTCGGAAATGTCCTGGACCAAGAAGAACGTCCACCCGGGCAAGATCGTCTCGACCTCGCAGGAAGTCGACGTGGTCGTGCTGGATGTCGACGCCTCCAAGCGCCGCATCTCGCTGGGCCTGAAGCAGGCTCAAGACAATCCGTGGGACGCCTTCGTCGCCAACAACCCGATCGGCTCGACCGTCGAGGGCGAAGTCAAGAACGCCACCGAGTTCGGCCTGTTCATCGGCCTGGACAACGACATCGACGGCATGGTGCACCTGTCCGACCTGGACTGGAACGTGTCGGGCGAAGAAGCCATCCAACGCTACCGCAAGGGCGAAACCGTCAAGGCCAAGGTCCTGGACGTCGACGTCGAGAAGGAACGCGTCTCGCTGGGCATCAAGCAGCTGGGCGGCGATCCGATGGAAGGCGACACCTTCAAGAAGGGCCAGCAGATCACCGTCACCGTGACGGCGATCGAGACCGGCGGCATCGAGGTCAAGTTCGGTGAAGACGACGCTCCGGCGACCGCCTTCATCCGCAAGTCGGACCTGTCGCGCGACCGCAACGAGCAGCGCACCGAGCGCTTCTCGGTCGGCGACCGCGTCGACGCCATGGTCACCGGCATCGACAAGGCCTCGCGCCGCGTCTCGGTGTCGATCAAGGCCCTGGAAATGAAGGACGAGGCCGAGGCCATCGAACAGTTCGGGTCGTCCGACTCGGGCGCTTCGCTGGGCGACATCCTGGGCGCCGCCCTGCGCGAGAAGGCCGGCTCCAAGGAGTAAGCCTCTTCGTCATCGGCGAAAAACAATCAGGCGGCCGGAGCGATCCGGCCGCCTTTTTTGTGTTCGAAGCCGGGACGCGCGGTGGAACTCCTGTACGGTTTCCGACCTTTAACCTACAATTCGCGGGCTGAACGGACGGTTGGGCCTTTTTCGCCGGGCGCGCGAGAGATAGGGTGGGCTTGCATCCTAAGACTGGATGCAGCCGTATGGGTCCGGGCTGGGGCTGAACAGGGCGGGGGCTGCATGATCAAATCCGAGCTGATCGAGAAGCTCGCGGCCGAAAACACGCATCTGACCCATGCTGAGGTCGAGCGTGTCGTGAATGTCGTGCTCGGCCGCATGGTCGAGGCGCTGGGCGACGGCGGTCGCGTGGAACTTCGCGGCTTCGGAGCCTTTTCCGTTCGGGGCCGCCCGGCGCGCGCCGGCCGTAATCCGCGCACCGGCGAGTCGGTCGAGGTTCCCGCGAAGGCGGTTCCCTTCTTCAAGAGCGGCAAGGAGCTGCGCGAGCGGCTGAACGCCACCGACTGACAGGACGCCCCATGGGACTGGTCACCGAGTTCAAGGAATTCATCGCCCGCGGCAATGTCATCGACCTGGCGGTCGGCGTCATCATCGGCGCGTCGTTCGGCAAGATCGTCACCAGCCTGGTCGAACAGGTGGTCATGCCGCCGATCGGCCTGGCGCTGGGCCGGGTCGACTTCTCGAACCTGGAGTGGGTGCTGGTCCCCGAGAATCCGGCGACCACGGAAATCGAGAAGGTGGCGATCCAATACGGCGCCTTCATCAACACCGTGATCCAGTTCCTGATCGTCGCCGTCGTCATCTTCCTGATGGTGAAGCTGGTGAACAAGATGCGTCGCGAGCAGGCTGCGGCTCCGGAAGCCCCGGCCGCGCCGACCCCGACCGAGGCCCTGCTGGCGGAAATCCGCGACGAGCTGAAGGCTCGCCCCTAACGCTTAAGACGTCCTAGGCCTTGGAGGCCGTCGCCGGAGCGGCCCTCGGAGCCCGTGCGCCGCGCACCGCGCGTTCGAGCGGAACGGGCCGCAGGCAGATCGCATAGTCGCCGTCGTAGGGCGTGGGCGACCACAGGGCCGGATCGGGCGCATCCTCTGAAAACTGGACGTGGCAGTGGCCCCAGCCGCCTTCGCGTCGAGCCGTGCGGGCGAAGTCGCCAAGCCGGAGCAGGTCCCGCGGTGTGACCATGGGCAGCCGAAGTTTCGCCGCCCCCATGGCGCGGGCCGCGTCGCGCAGGGCCGTCATCAGCACCGGTACCGCGTCGGCGTGGGGCTGCAGGGCCTCCAGATCGATGATCTCCAGCACCGGCGGCTCGAGGATGTTCGATTTGGCCATCATGGCCATGGCGTAGGCGACGACGGCGCCGTCCCGCTCAAAGGCCAGGATCAGCGGTCGCTGGGACAGGTCGGGGTCCTGCAGGCGCCACCGCTGGATCTCCGGCCCGCGGTCCGCCAGCAGCCGCCCCTCGTCCGTCAGCGCCCGCCAGAAGGCGGCGTAGGGCGAGGCGTCGCCGAAATCGCCCAGCAGGCTGACGCCGGGCGGCAGGGCGGGGCGGGCGGCACGGCCGAGCCGGTCGTTCATCAGCTGCTCGCCCAGTCCCGACACGGCGCGCGGCGCGGCCGCATACAGCCGCCGCCACAGGCGGCTCAGCGCCAGGGGCAGGGGATCGACGACCCAACTCAGCTTCAGCGCATGGGTCTGTTCGGGCCAGGCCTGCATGCCGTGGCGGGCATAGAGGGGCTGGGACGTGGAATTGGCGTTGAGGGTGTAGCGGACAAAGACGTCGGGCTGGGCGGTGAAGGTCTTGAGCATGTCGCGGCTGGTCCCGCGCACGCTCGCCGTGACGATGATCGAAAAGCCGGTCGCGCCGTGCAGTCGTCGCCCGCCCAGCCGGAAGCGCTGGATCAGATTGCCGACGTGGGCTGCCGGCTCGCCATCGGGGCCGTCGGCGACCCAGCCCGCCGGCGCGCCGATGTCCAGCCGGGCCGGGTTGGCGTGCAGCCATCGCCACCCCGCCAGCGACCGTTCCGGCCAGCCCACGCTGCGGTGCAGGTCCTGCACCCTGGGATAATCCGCTTCTACGATCTCTCTGAGCGTCATGGCTGAGCTGTATCGTTTCGGGAGCGGGGCGCGCTCCACGACGGTAAACGTGCAGGGAGCGGGCCAGTTCTACAATCGCGGGTATATGCGTATCCACCGGAACGGGAGGGATTGGATTCCGGTTTGACTCTTTGCGAAGCGGAACAAATAATGAACATCCGTCTTTTCATGGTCGCCATGTCTCCCTTTTCCGCCGCATCGCCGGAGCCGTTTCCAGAGGCCGCCGCGCCTCTGGAGGAGGTTTGCGCATCGACGCCGCGGGACATGGCGGCGACCGTCCTGTTCGCCCTGTCGCGGGGGCGGGAGGATGATCGGCGACCGGTGTTGATCGCCGCGCCCCGGGCGTGGTTCGGGGAATACGGTCGCCCCCACGGCCCCGGCCTGGCCGGGACGGCGCTGATCCTGACGCCTGTGTCGACCGCCGCCGAGGCGCTGTGGGTGCTGGAGCAGGCCTTGCGGTCGGGGGCGGTGTCGCTGGCGCTGGGAGCGGTGGACGGGGCCAGCCTGGCCCAGACACGGCGGCTGGACTTCGCCGCCCGGGACGGCGGTTCGACCGGAGTGATGTTGCCGCGAAGCCTGGACGGGCTCAGCGCGGCGCGGCGGCGCTGGCGCGTGTCGGCGGCGCTGTCCGCGCCCGACGCCGACGACCCCCGCGCGCCGGGGCAGGCGCGCCTGATCGCGGAGATGACGCGGGGCCGGGGCGAACGTCCCGGCGCCTGGATGCTGGAGCAGGATGATGAGACGCATCGTCTCCGTCTGGCTGATCGACTGGCCGGTTTCGGTCCGGCGCCGATCGCTGGAACGGGCGCGACGTCCGGCCTCGCCGCCTGACCCCGCCCTGGACCCGCAGACCCCGTTCGCCCTGATCCTGAAGAACAGTCGGGGCGCGGCGGTGATCCACGCCCTGAACTCGGCCGCCCGCGCCGCGGGGCTTCGGCGTGGCCAGACCCAGGCCGACGCCCTGGCCATGATCCCCCACCTGCTGTGCCGACCCGCCGATACGGCCGCCGATGACAAGGCGTTGGAGGCGTTGGCGGTCTGGGCCGAGCGCTGGTCGCCGTCGGTCAGCCTCGATCCGTCCGGCGAGGGGCTGGAGGGGCTGTTCCTCGACGTCACAGGGGCGGCCCATCTGTTCGGCGGCGAGGCGGGCCTGCTGGCCCAGATCCGCACCCGGCTGGCCGAGGCGGGGACGATCGCACGGGTCGCCCTGGCCCCGACGCCGGGCGCGGCTTGGGCGCTGGCCCGCTGGGGCGAGGGCCGGGACCCGATCGCCACGGACGAGACCGTCGCCGACCTGCTGGCCGATCTGCCGATCGAGGCGCTGCGGCTGGACGACCGCACGGTGACCGGCGCCCGCCGGCTGGGGCTGAAGACCATCGGCAGCCTGTACGCCATGCCGCGCGCGGGTCTGGCGCGGCGGTTTCGGGACGGCGACGCCATCGGCCTGGTGCGGCGACTGGATCAGGCGCGGGGGTATGTCGGCGAGGCCCTGACGCCCGTGCGTCCGCCCGCCCGCTATCGCGTTTGGCAGGCCTTCGCCGAGCCTCTGGGCGATATTGAGGGCGTGGAGGCGCGCCTGCCTGAACTGGCCGCCGACCTGACGCGGGCGCTGGAGCGGGACGGGCAGGGGGCGAAGGCCCTGACCCTGACCGGCTTCCGCTCGGACGGGCTGACGACCGGGCTGTCGGTGCGCATGGGACGGCCGGGGCGCGAGGTCCCGATCTGGATGCGGCTGTTCCGCGAGGCTGGTTTCGGACGGCTGGAGCTGGGCTTCGGTTTGGACGCCCTGATGCTGACCGCCGACCTGACCGAGCCCATGGCGGCGCGGCAAGGGGCGCTGGAAAGCGAGGCGGAGGCGAAGCAGGCCGAGAGCCTGGCCGCCCTGATCGACCGGCTGACCGCGCGGCTGGGCGAAGAGCGGGTGCTGACGCCCGAACCGGTCCACAGCTGGATCCCCGAACGCGCCGAGCGTCTGGTCCCCGCCCTGGGCCGGGTTCCTGAATCCGACCCGGGGGAAGCCGGTCGCCGCCCCCTGCTGCTGCTCGATCCGCCCGAGCCGATCGACGATCCGCTGTTCGACCTGCCCGAGGGGGCGCCCGCGCGCTTCACCTGGCGTCGGGTCAGCCGCCGGGTGGTGAGGGCCGAGGGGCCGGAGCGGCTGTCGCCCGAATGGTGGCGGCCCCGTCCCGATGGGCGCGAGGTCCGCACCCGTGACTACTACCGCGTCGAGGACGGCGAGGGCGGCCGCTACTGGCTGTTCCGCGAGGGGCTGTACGGGCGCGAGGAGGGTCGCGCGCCGTCGTGGTGGATGCACGGGGTGCTGCCATGACGGTCTGGAACGGCGAATACGCCGAACTGGGCGCCCTTACGAACTTCAGCTTCCTGGAGGGGGCGTCGCACCCACACGAGATCATTCACCAGTCGAAAGCGCTGGGGATGGCCGCCGTGGGCGTGGCCGACCGCAACACCCTGGCGGGCATGGTGCGGGCGCTGATGGAGGCCGAGAAGGTCGGGCAGCAACTGGTGATCGGGTCGCGACTGGTGTTCACCGACGGGACGGCCCTGATCGTCTTCCCGCGGGACCGCGCCGCCTACGGCCGGCTGTGCCGCCTGTTGTCGCTGGGCAAGAGCGAAGCCGTGCCGCAGCCGGGCGCGGACCCGCAGGGCGAGCGGATCGAGAAGGCCGAGACCCGGCTGACCTTCGAACAGGCCGTTGGATTGGGGGAGGGAATGATCGCCCTGGCCCCCGCGCCCGAGACGCCCGACGCCGCCTTCGAGCGCCGGCTGGCGGCGTGGCGGGCGGCCTGGCCGGACGATCTCTACCTGGCCGCCGCGCCCCTGTGGCGGGGGGATGATCGGCGGCGCCTGAACCGGCTGGCGGCCATGGCCCAGCGCACCCGCGCGCCGATGATCGCCACCAATGCGGTCCTGTACCACCACGCCGACCGGCGCATGCTGCAGGACGTGCTGACCTGCATCCGCGAGGGCGTGACGATCGACAAGGCCGGGCGGCGTCTGCGGGCCAACGCCGAGCGCGACCTGAAGACGCCCGCCCGCATGGCCCACCTGTTCCGGGGTCATGAGGCGGCGCTGGAGCGGACCATGACGGTGGCGCGCGCCTGCAGCTTCTCCCTGCGCGAGCTCAGTTATCAGTACCCGGACGAACCGGTGCCGCCGGGCTGGACCGCGCAACGGCGCCTGATGCGCCTGGCCTTCAAGGGCGCGAGGGAGAAATGGCCGGATGGGGTGGCCCCCAAGGTGTTGGCGTCGATCCGGGCGGAGCTGAAACTGATCAAACTGCTGAAGTATCCGAACTACTTCCTGACCGTGCACGACATCGTCGCCTGGGCGCGGGGACAGGAGAAGCCGATCCTGTGCCAGGGGCGGGGATCGGCGGCCAACTCCGTGGTCTGCTTCTGCCTGGGCGTCACCAATGTGAACCCGGCCGAGCAGGACGTGCTGATCGAGCGCTTCATGTCCGCCGACCGGGACGAGCCGCCGGATATCGACGTCGATTTCGAGCATGAGCGGCGCGAGGAGGTGATGCAGTACGTCTATCGCCGCTACGGCCGGGATCGCGCGGCCATCGTGGCGACGATCATCCACTATCGTCCGCGTTCGGCGATCCGCGACGTGGGCAAGGCGCTGGGCCTGACCGAGGACGTGACCGCGCGCATGGCGGACACCGTCTGGGGCTCGTGGGGCGACGCGGTGAAGGACGAGCATGTCGACCGCACCGGCCTGAGCCGGGATGACGCGCGTATGCGGCTGGCCCTTCAGCTGACGGCCGAGATCATCAAATTTCCGCGCCATCTCAGCCAGCATGTCGGCGGCTATGTGCTGAGCCAGACGCCCCTGCTGGAGATCGTGCCCATCGGCAACGCCGCCATGGACGACCGGACCTTCATCGAGTGGGACAAGGACGACATCGACCATCTGAAGCTGATGAAGGTCGACGTTCTGGCGCTCGGCATGCTGACGGCGTTGCGGCGCGGCTTCGACATGATCGAGGACAGCTATGGCCGGCGGCTGCACCTTCATACCGTTCCGCCGGACGACGCCGAGGTCTACGGCATGCTGTGCAAGGGCGATTCCGTCGGGGTCTTCCAGGTGGAGAGCCGGGCCCAGATGGCGATGCTGCCCCGGCTGAGGCCGGAGGTCTTCTACGATCTGGTGGTGGAGGTGGCGATCGTCCGGCCAGGCCCGATCCAGGGCGGCATGGTCCATCCCTATCTGAAGCGGCGCAGGGAACGGCGCGAGGCGCGGGCGCGGGGCGAATCCTATGAGATCGACTATCCCAGCCCGTCGCCCGAACATGGTCCCGCCGACGAACTGAAGCAGGTGCTGCACAAGACGCTGGGCGTGCCGCTGTTCCAGGAACAGGCGATGCGGATCGCCATGCAGGCGGCGAAGTACACGCCCGCGGAAGCCAACAGCCTGCGCCGGGCGATGGCCACCTTCCGGCACATGGGGACCATCGGCCAGCACGAGGAGCGGTTCACTTCGAAGATGATCTCGCGCGGCTACGATCCCGAGTTCGCGCGAAGCTGTTTCGACCAGATCAAGGGCTTCGGGGAGTATGGCTTCCCCGAGAGCCACGCCTGCTCCTTCGCCCTGCTGGTCTACATCTCGGCGTGGATGAAGCATCACTATCCCGAGGTCTTCGCCGCCGCCCTGCTGAACAGTCAGCCGATGGGGTTCTACGCCCCCGCCCAGCTGGTCCGGGACGCGAAGGAGCACGGGGCCGAGGCGCGCCATCCGGATGTGAGCATGAGCGATTGGGACGCCACGCTGGAACCCGTGCCGGGTGAGGCGCGCCGCGCCCTGCGCCTCGGCCTGCGGTCGATCGACGGCTTCAAGAAGGGATGGGCCGAGGACATCATGAAGGCGCGGGCCGAGGGGCCATTCGCCGACCTGGACGACCTGCGCCTGAGGGCGCGGCTGACGCCGGCGGCGATGGATCGGCTGGCCGAGGCGGACGCCTATGGATCATTGAGGCTGACCCGCCGGCAGGGGATGTGGGCCGCCCGGGGCGCGCCGCCGGTCGCCGGCGCGCCCCTGTTCGAGGCCGTGGGCCTGCGCGAGGCCGACGGTCGTCCGCCCGAGGCCCTGCCCGAACTGGCGCCGTCCGAGGAGGTGGTGGGCGACTACCAGACCATCCGCCTGTCGCTGAAGGGGCATCCGGTCAGCTATCTGCGCGACCGGCTGGCGCAGGCGGGGGCGCTGACGACGGCGGACTACCCGGGGACGGCGAACGGCAGGCGGGTCGCGGTCGGCGGGGTGGTGCTGGTGCGCCAGCGGCCCGGCACGGCCAAGGGCGTCTGCTTCATGACCGTCGAGGACGAGACCGGGGTGGCCAATCTGGTGCTGTGGCCTGACGTGTTCGAACGCCTGCGTCCGGTGGCCATGGGCGCGCGGATGGTGCTGGCGCGGGGCAAGGTGCAGACCGCCGAGGGGGTGACCCACCTGGTGGTCGAACAGCTGGAGGACTGGACCCCCATGCTGGGCCATCTGACCCCCGACGCCGCCCCGGGATCAGGTCATGCGCCGACGCGCGGGGGGCATCCGAGGAATGTGCGGGTGCTGCCGGGGTCGCGGGATTTTCACTAGACGGGCCTCAGCCCTTCCGGTGCCAGCGCCACTTCCAGATGCGGTAGCCGATGATGGGGGCGAAGCCGCAGATCAGGGCCGCGGCCAGCACCGTCCAGAAGCCGCCGCCCAGCCAGAACTCGCCCGCCAGCGCCCCGACCACGGCCGCGAGGAGCGGACCGAGCCAAGGCAGCCAGTGGGGCGGCCGCACCTTCATTCAGGCATCGACCTTGATGACGCCGCGACGGATCTGGTCCAGCTCGATCGAGTCGAACAGGGCCTGGAAATTGCCGTTGCCGAAGCCCTCGTTGCCCTTGCGCTGGATGATCTCGAAGAAGATCGGGCCGAAGGTGTCCTGGGTGAAGATCTGCAGCAGCAGGCCCTCCTCGTCGGAACCATCGATCAGGATGCGGTTCTTGCGCATCCGCTCCACGTCCTCGCCATGGTTGGGCAGGCGTTTGTCGATGAGCTCGAAATAGGTCTCGATGGTGTCCTGGAAGTCGACGCCGCGCGCCTTCATGGCCTCGACGGTCTCGAAGATGTTCTCGGTCGTCAGGGCGATGTGCTGGATGCCCTCGCCGTTGTAGCGGCGCAGGAACTCCTCGATCTGGGAGTTGTCGTCCTGGCTTTCGTTCAGCGGGATGCGGATGGCGCGGTCGGGCGCGATCATGGCCTGCGAGAACAGACCGGTCGCCTTGCCCTTGATGTCGAAATACTTCTGCTCCTCGAAGTTGAAGATCGAGTTGTAGAAGCCGGACCAGGTCCGCATCTCGCCGCGTTTCACGTTGTGGGTCAGGTGATCGAGGATCTCCAGGCCCATGGAGTTCTTGCGCTCGGCCTCTTCCCAGCCCTCGATCTCGTCCCAGGCGTCATACAGCGAGCCGTTCTCGCCGTACTGGTCGATGACATAGAGCAGCGAGCCGCCGATGCCCTGCAGGATGTAGGGATAGTCGTTCGCCAGCGCGCCGCCGTGGGCGCCTTCGGCGGCGCGGGCGCCACGGGCCAGGGCGCCTTCAAAGGCGGATTTGGCGTCGGCGACGCGGAAGGCCATGCCGTTGGCCGAGGGGCCGTGATCGGTCGCGAACTCGCCCGCCTGGCCCTTGGGCGACAGATTGACCAGCATGGTGATGTCGCCCTGCTTCAGGCGGACGACATTGTTGGCCGGGTTCACATGGGTGCGGGTGAAGCCCATCAGCTCCAGGCGGGCGACCATGGCCTCGGGCTCGGGGCCGGTGAACTCGACGAACTCGAAGCCGTCGACGCCGAGGGGATTGTCCTGATCGATACGGGCGGCGTCAGTCATGTGGCGTCTCCTGAAGGGGGTGTCGGCGGAAGCCGATCTTGTGGGGCGGAACCTAGTGTCGCGGGGCGGTGAAGCCAAGGTGGCGCCGGACACAGGTTCGTGGGATGTCGGCGCGCCAGCGACGACGGGGTGGGGGACCATCCGGCCCATCCCACCCGTCTCGCTTTGCTCAGTTCGGTCGGCCCACCACGGCGTCGACCGAGTTGGTCGTGACCGGGTGATAGCCCGGGCGGGCCTGGGCGTAGATGCGGGTGGCGATGGGACGGCCCCATTCGTACTGGGCCCACAGGCTGGTGAAGAGCGGCAGGACGAATTTGCGGCGGCCCTGGGTGGTCAGGAAATGCTCCAGCGTCGGCACGGCCGGCTGGTAGCGGTGCTGGACCGCGATCTGCAGCCAGGCGAACAGGACCTCGGCGTTGCCTTCGGTCTTCAGGTGCAGGGTCGATTCCAGGTCGGCGAGTTGGGCGTCCGAGAACCAGCGGCCGCTGGCCGGCGGCACGGGCGGACGCCAGGCGAGGAAGCGCTGGCGCTCCTGCGTCGACCAGTTCGCCCACGGAATGGCCGAGGCCGGGCCGCCCGCGGCGAAAGCCAGCGCCGCCGCGTCGACCGGGACGAAGGCGTTGGACACCGGCGGTCGCCAGTTCGACGGCATGCCGGGCTGGTAGATCCAGGCGTCCATCATGATCTGGTCTTCCAGCGCCTTGGTCGTCACCAGGTGGGCGCGGATGTCCTGGAGGAACAGTTCGGTGGTCATCGGGCGGAAGGCGTTGCGCTCGAAATAGCCCTTCAGCCAGGCGTCGAAGCGCTCGCGGCCGACGATGCGCTCGATGGTGCGCAGGAAGGCGGCGCCCTTCTCATAGGCGACGTCGGTCAGGCCCTCGTCCGGATCGCGGCCGTCGAGATCAAGCTTCAGGCGGGTGTCGGCGGGCGGCAGGTCGGCCAGCGTCGTTTGCAGATCGCCCCAGCCCAGGGATTGCAGCATCAGCGCCCGGTCGGGGCCGTACAGGGCCTCCATGATCCGGTTTTCGAAATAGACGGTGAAACCTTCGTTGAGCCAGAAGTCGGCCCAGGTGGCGTTGGTCACCAGATTGCCCGACCAGCTGTGCGCCAGTTCGTGCGCCACCAGCGACACCAGCGACTGGTCGCCGGCGATGATGGTCGGGGTGGCGAAGGTCAGGCGCGGGTTCTCCATGCCGCCGAACGGGAAGGACGGGGGCAGCACCAGCAGATCGTAGCGGCCCCAGCGGTAGGGGCCGTAGAGTTGCTCGGCCACGTCCACCATGCGGGCGGTCGGGACCAGTTCATCGTGGGCGGCGCGCAGGCGCGACGGCTCGGTCCAGACCCCGGTGCGCTCGTCGATGGCGGCGAAGTCCACGTCGCCCACGCCGACGGCGATCAGATAGGGCGGGACCGGATTGGTCATGCGGAAGCGCCAGGCCTTGCCGCCCTCGACCGGTTCGCCGTTCGTGGTCAGCGTCTCGGCGCTCATCACCACCTTGAGGTCGGACGGCGCGACGATGCGGGCGTCCCAGGTCTGGCGGATGCCGGGGCTGTCCTGCGTCGGAACCCAGGTACGGGTCAGGATCGCCTGGCCCTGGCTGAACATATAGGGCCTGCGGCCGCCCGCCGTCTGGGCCGGGGTCAGCCATTGCAGGGCGGCGGCGTCCGGGCGGGTCGAGTATCCGATGACGACCTTCTGCGTTCCGCCCGCGGCCAGCGCCGGGAAGCGCACGGTCAGGGCCTGGCCGAGGATCGGGTCGGAGGGGCCCGTGCTGTGCTGCAACACCGCGCCCGAGGCGTCGGTGACGCTGCGGATGTCGAGGTTGCGGATGTCGAGGATGACCTCCGTCGCGCCGGGGACGCCCTGGATGTCGAGGGTGGCCGTCCCGGACAGGGTGTTGGTCTGGAAGTTCGCGGCCAGGTCCAGCGCGACGTGGCGGACGTGGGCGATCTCGGGCCGGGCGTAGGAGTGGACGTCGCGCACATACTGGACCGGCGCGGTGGCCGAGGCGGGCAGGGGCG
This sequence comes from Brevundimonas sp. GW821-FHT12C05, assembly GCF_058807475.1. NCBI lineage: Bacteria > Pseudomonadati > Pseudomonadota > Alphaproteobacteria > Caulobacterales > Caulobacteraceae > Brevundimonas > Brevundimonas sp. GW821-FHT12C05. Next base: position 223,440 of record NZ_JBXAQS010000003.1, on the reverse strand, counting down.
GCATGTCCGAGCCGGAAGCGGTCATGGCGCATCCTCCCAGGGCGGTGGCGAGCGCGAGCGCGGAGACGAGGCCGAGGGTCCGGATCATGGGGCGTCCTTCCTGTGGCCCGCCGCCGTTCGGGCGTATCGAGGCCGTGTTCTTTTTCGCTGGCCGGAGAACGCCCCGGCGCGGCGAAAAGATCAAGAGGGATGCGCGACCGGCGCCAGATGCTTGGCGCGGAACAGGTGTCCCCGCTCGGCGATCAGGACGAAGACCAGGGCCAGGACGCCCATGACGGTGAAGCCCAGCGCCATGGGGGTGGCCGAGCCGTTGAACGACTGGCCGATGGCGAAGCCCATCAGCGAACCGATGATCGTCGAGATGAAGCCCTGGGCCGAGGAGGCGGTGCCCGCGATATGGCCCATGGGCTCCATGGCCATTGAGCCGAAATTGCCGGCGATAAAGCCGAAGCAGAACATGGTCAGGGCCTGCAGGATGGCGAAGGTCCAGATCGACTCGTGGCCGCTCAGGTTCACGGCGCTGTGGATCACGCCCATGGCGATGAAGCCCAGCAGGGCGGTGTGGGAGATCAGCCGCGAGCCCAGTTTCTCCACCAGCCGCGAGTTCAGCAGGCTGGCCACCGCGATGCCGCCGGCGATGGCGGCGAAGACGGTGGTGAACAGCTCCGGCGCCTTGAAGACATCGAAGAAGATCTGCTGGCTGGAGTTGATGAAGCCGAACAACGCCCCGGTGATGCAGGTCATCGCCAGGGTGTAGCCGATGGACACGCGATTGGTGACGGCCTGGCGGAAGGCGTCGGCGATGCGCGCAGCGTTGATCGGCAGGCGGTCCTCGGGGTGCAGGGTCTCGGGCAGGCGGATCATTGCCCAGAGCAGGACCGTGCCGCCGAACACCGCCAGCACGCCGAAGATCCAGTGCCAGGGCGCGACGTTCAGGATCAGCTGACCGACCGTCGGGGCCAGGATCGGCACGCCGAGGAAGACCAGGAAGCTGAGCGACATGACCCGCGCCATGGTGCGGCCCGAATAACGATCGCGCACGATGGAGACGGCCAGCACCCGGGTGGCGGCGGCGCCGATGCCGGTCGCGACCCGCGCGGCGATCAGCAGTTCGAAGGTCGGGGCGAAGGCGCAGGCGATGGCGAAGACCACATAGATCAGCAGACCGCCGATGAGCACCGGCTTGCGCCCGAAGCGGTCGGCCAGCGGGCCGTAGACGATCTGGGCGCCGCCGAAGCCGAGCAGATAGGCGGTGATGATCCACTGGCGGCTGTTGTCGGTGACGACGTTCAGCGACTCGCCGATGTGCGGCAGGGCGGGCAGCATGGAATCGATGGCGAGCGCGTTCAGCGCCATGAACATGGCGATCAGGCAGACGAACTCGGGGAACCCCGGGCCCTTGGCGGCGGGCAGGGCGGCGGCGGGCGTGGGGGAGGTCATCGGGGCCACATGCGGTCGGGGTGCGACAATCGCAACCGGTGGGCGGTGAAAAGATCGGCGGAGTGGCTATAAGGCCGCCCATGACCGTGACCATCTTCCACAATCCGAACTGCGGCACCTCGCGCAATGTGCTGCAGATGATCCGCGACGCCGGCCAGGAGCCGGAGGTGATCGAGTACCTGAAGACCGGCTGGACGGCCGAGGGGCTGAAGGCGCTGCTGGCCGAGGCGGGACTGACCCCGCGCGAGGCGATGCGAACCAAGGGCGATGCGGCCGGTGCGCTGATCGGCGAGTTGGGCCTGCTGGAGGCGGGTGTCTCTGACGACGCCATCTTCGCCGCCATGCTGGAACACCCGATCCTGGTCGAACGGCCGTTCGTCCGCACGCCGAAAGGCACGGTGCTGGCGCGGCCGAAGGAAACGGTGCTGGAGGTTCTCTAGCGCGCCTTGCCGGGAGAACGGCGGTCTGCCTACCCTGTGGCGAACCGCAATCGGGGGATCGGCCACATGTCCAAAATCATCGCCGTCGTGGTGATGGTCGCCGCCGCGGGCGCCGCCGCCTGCACGCCGACCTATGTCGCGCCGAAAGGAATGCCGACCGCCCATATCGCGCTGACGCGTGGAGCCATGACCGACGCCGACCACGCCGAGCTGATGGTGTCGAACGCGGAGTGGTCGCGGCGGGCGAACATCTCGGGCGGACTGCTCTTCGCCTATGACAAGCCCGAGGTCATCGCCGCCGGCGTCCCGATGTATTTCGAGCTGCAGACCGAGCGGACCGCGGGCTACACCATGATCTTCTGCGGCTCGCATTTCGTCTTCGTGCCGGAGGCGAACCATAGCTACGTCGTGTCGCCCAACGAGGCGGGGACGAGTTGTTCGCTGACCCTGACGGACGCCGCGACGGGCCGGACACCCGACACCTTCCGCGTCGAGCCGGTGCAGGAAGGCTGGAGCCCGGCGGACTGAAGGTCGCCGGCGCGCAAAGGCCGCGCCGCCTCGACTAGTCATTGCGAGTGATTATCGATATTAGGCGAGCCCCTGTTTCACCCGGCTCGCCGTGTTCATGTCCTTTCGCCCCCGCCAGAGCGCGACCGCCACGCCGGGCGGGCATGTGTTGGCCTATGCGCTGGTCGCGGCGGCGCACGTGGGCGGACTGGCGCTGTTCGGCCTGCAGGCGGCGCCTGAGCTGATCGGCGGCGCCGCGCCGGTGATCAACCTGACGCTGATGCCGTCGCCCCGCTTCGACTCGCCGACGCCGCCGTCCGCCGCCGCGAAGGCCGAGCGTCAGGCCGGGGGCGCCGCGCGGCCTGAGGCCGCAGACCGCCCCCGCGCGCACCTGACCTCAGCGGTATTTCCGGCGGACCTGACCGTCCCGCTCCCCGTCCAGCCGCAACCCTCGGAACAGACGCGCCGGTCGGATGACAGCCGCACTGACGCGCCGGGCCCGCTCGGGCCCGGACGCGCGGGCGAGCGAGGGCAGGTCAATGAGGACGCCGCGACGCCGGGCGCGACCCAGGGCGGCGGCGGGCAGTCGTTGGGCGCCGCGGCGGCGGCCGACACCGACACCTGGTCCGCGGAGGTCCTGGCCTGGATCGAACGGCACAAACGCCATCCGGGCGGCGCGCGCGGCGTCGTGACGGTGAGCTTCCAGCTGGACCGCCGCGGGCGGGTGCACCGGCTGCGCCTGGTGCGTTCCAGCGGAATCAGGATGCTTGACCGGGCAGCGCTGGACCAGATCGCCGCGACCCAGCCCTTCCCGCGACCGGCCCCCGGCGCGCGCTGGAGCCTGCGTGATTTCACGGTGAACATCGACTACCGGGCCAGGGGCGCCGCCTAGAGGGCCTCGAGATAGGCGACCAGGTCGTCGATCTCTTCATCGGTCAGGTTGAGCGGTTCGAGCATCGGATCGGTGACCGGATACATCGGATCGTTCTCCGCCCCCGCGGGCCGACGCGGATGCGCTCCGCCCGCGTTGTAGAAGCGGACGATGCCCTCCATCAGCGGGAACAGGCCGTTATGCATCCACGGTCCCGTGCGGGAGACGCCCAGCAGGCTGGGCGTGCGGAAGGCGCCGACGTCCTCGGGCCGGTTGGTGACATGGTAGCGGCCCAGATCCTCGTGCTCGCGGCCGTAGAAGGTCAGGCCAAGGTTGTGGAACTTGCCGTCGCTGAACGCGGGGCCGCTGTGGCAGCTGGCGCAGGCGGCCTTGGTGCGGAACAGGTGCAGGCCGCGCAGCTGCTGGTCGTTGAGCGCGCGCCGGTCGCCGCCGATGAACCGGCGCCAGCGGCCCTGACCCGGACGCAGGCTGCGCTGGAAAGTCGCCAGCGCCTTGGCGATACGGTCGATGGTGACCCGGTCGTCGCCGAAGGCGGCGCGGAAGGCTTCGGCATAGGTCGCATCGGCGGCGATGCGCGCCTCGATCTCGGGCAGGGCGCCGGCCATCTCCAGCGGATCGACCAGCGGGTGCAGGCTCTGCGCCTCCAGGGTGTCGGCGCGGCCGTCCCAGAACAGCACCGGCAGCCAGGCGGCGGGAGCGACGGAGGGGGCGTTGCGCTTGCCGCGCTGACGGTCGTGACCGAAGGAGGTGCGCACCCCGTCGGCGAAGCCCAGCTCGCGCGCATGGCAGGAGGCGCAGGCGATCTGGCCCGAGGCCGACAGGCGAGGATCGTCGAACAGGCGCTGGCCCAGCGCAGTCTTCTCGGCCGTCACCGGATTGTCCGCCGGTGTGACCGGCGGGGGCAGGGGAGCGAACTCGGTGAAGACCGCGCCCGCCCTCAGGTTTGGGGCCGGCCAGGTCTCCGGCGCTCCGGCGTAGGCGGCGCGCAGCTCTTCCGCCGTGGGTGTTTCAGACACCATGGCGCGGGTGGCCGCCGCTGAATCCTGGGCGTGCACGCTGTCGAACGCCCATGTCCCGGCGATCAGGCCGATCGCCAGGATCACGGACGCCGCGGCGGCGCGCCGGAGGATGTGTCTCAGTAGCGGAATCTGACCGATACCCATGCATTGCGGCCCAACTGGTAGGGCTGGGACGGCGAGACGTAGTTGTCGTTCAACACCGTGTTGAACAGGTTGTTGACCCGAAGATCGAGGGAGACGTTTCCGTAGGCCGTGCGGGCCACATCGACCTGGGTCGACAGGTTCACGTCCACCGAATCCTTGATGTCGACCTTGCCGTAGACGTCGTAGCTGACGCCGCCGACAGTGGTGTTGACGCCGGTGTCGGCGACCCGCTGGTAGCCCTCGCGGTAGCGGGCGTTGACGTTGGTGCGAACGCGCCCGTCGAGCCAGCGCGCGCTCCAGTCGCCGTTCAGGATGAAGGGAGAGGCGTAATCCTGCAGCTGGTTGTCGGCGATGGCTTCCAGCAGGTCGACGATCTCGCCGTTGTAGAAGACCTTCTGGCCCGACAGCTCGACCTCGTCGGCCATGGTGAAATAGCTGAGGTTGGTCGCGTCGGTGTGCGAGAAGTTGGTGCTCATCGTGAGCGTGTGGTTCTCCCCAAAGCGGCGCGTGTATTCCAGCGACAGGCCGCGATAGCTGCGCTCGCCGTCGTTGGTGGCGGTGTAGACGCTTCGGGTCGCCGTGGTTCCGGTCTCGCGGTCGTAGATTTCGGTGGTGCGGACCGAGCGGGCGATCATGTCGCGGTTGTCGCGGAGCACGCCCTTGATCCGGTACTCGCCGCCGATCCAGGCGAGCGGTCCGGTCAGGGCCAGGGTGGCTTCGTCCGAGTACGGAGTTTCCAGGCCGACGCCCGAATAGCGGCTGCTGTCGGTGTGGCTGCTGAGGACCCAGTTGTCGCTCCAGCGGCGCTCGGTCCCGACGATGGTGGGGGTGCGGGTGTAGGTGCGCGTCACCCCGGCGCCCTCGCGCAGGGCGTAGCCGAGGAAGCTGCGGTTGTAGTAGCGGTTCAGGCCCCCCGTCAGGTTCATCCCGGCCCATGGCAGGTCGCGCGAGATCGACAGGCGCGGCGCGACATTGTGGTTGTCGAGGAAGTCCTCGTGATCGTAGCGCAGGCCCGCGCGAACGTCGAAGCCGCCCAGGTCGAACTGGTACTCGGCCCACAGGGCGTAAGTGTTTATCTCGGCTCGGGCGTCGAAGGCGCCGTAGCGCAGCTGGGTTGTCAGGGCATAGGAGCCGTTGCGGCAGGCTAGGCTTTCGCCCTTCAAGCAGACGGTGTTGACGTTGATGTTGCTGGTCAGGTGCGAGATCAGCTCCTGCGGCCGTTCGCGGTGGGCCTTCACGTTGGAGACGTCGAAGCCGGCGGACAGGTTTCCGAAGCCGAGCGGCTGCGCCCAGTCGCCCCTGAAGCGGGTGTCGTCCTGCTCCTGGATGAAGTCCCCCGCCGCGCCGATGGTGCAGGAGCTGGCGGCCGAACAGCCCGCCATGCCCGGGGCCGAGGTCGAGATGTTGAACGTGCCCCACGGCGCGTCACGGGTGTTGTCCGTGTTGGCGTAGCTCAGGCTGAGGCTCCAGGCCGCGGTCCCATGCTCGCCGTCCAGTCCGATCCGGGCGGCCAGTCCGCCGCCGTTGGAGGTGATGAGGTTGTCGTAGGCGGTGTTGGTCTGGCGGGCCTGGCTCTCATAGGGCGTGTAGTTGATCTGGCCGGTCAGGGTCACCGTGTCGGCCAGATCGTATTCGGCCTTCAGCAGGAAGTTCTCGCCCTTGCTGGTCAGGCCGAACGAGCCGTAAGCCAGATAGCTGTTGCCCGGGAAGTTGGTGACGGTCGAGGTGCTGCGGTTGTAGCCGGCCAGCAGGCGCAGCCGTTCATTGACCGGCAGGTCCGCGCTGAAGCCGAAGCGCTCCTTTTCGAACACCGGCGTGGCGGGCATGGCGCCCGATCCGATGGCGGTGCGCGCCAGGTCGGAGATCCGGTAATCGGCCATGCCGTCGTTGGTCAGGCCGTAGTAGGTCTCGAAGCCGAACACGTGCGACGGGGCGCGGGTGGCGATCTCGACGACGCCGCCGGTAAAGTCGCCGTAGCGGGCCGAGATGTTGGAGTCCCGCACCGTCAGCTCGCCGACCAGGCTGGCGTCGACCCAGTGGGTCTGGGCCGAGGCGGCGGCGACGCCGAAGCCGGTGAAGTCGCCCGCGCCCTCGTCGCCATCGTACATGTAGGAGTTCACGCCGACGCCATCGAGAACGAACAGGTTCTCGTTCACCGAGCCGCCCGAGATGGAGATGGTCTCGGGGCGCAGGTCCTGCAGGGCCTCGCGCGAGGCGGCGCCCGCCGAGTTGCTGAACTGGACCGTCGGCAGGATGCGCAGCAGGCTGTTGACGTCGCCCGAGCCGGGCGCGCGGTTGTCCACCGCCTCGCGGTTGAGGGTCGTGGTCCCGGACTCGGCCCCCGTGCCGTAGACCGGCGCGGCGGGTGCGGCGCCCGCGTCATCAACGACAACGGTGGGGATGGATCGGGGCGGCGTTTGCTGGGCGGACTGGGCCGAGGCGTGACCGGCGTGGGCCAGCAGGGCGACCGCCGCCGCTGACGAAAGAAGATGACGCATGACCATGGAATGCACCCCGCAAACTGACTGGGCGGGTCCGTTATCCGTGATCACATGAATATGCAAATCATTATCAATGACTGCGACGCCAAGGCCAAGCTTGGGGCCCGTCATGGGCGTTGAATTCGCGTCAAGAGGCCTAGGTCTGCAGCCGGTATCCGACGCCGGGTTCGGTGGAGATCCAGCGCGGTTGGGCCGGGTCGGGCTCGAGCTTTTGCCGGAGCTGGCCGACGACGACGCGCAGGTACTGGGTGTCGGCGGCGTGGGCCGCGCCCCAGACGGCGGTGAGCAGGTCCTTGTGACTGAGCACCTTGCCGGCGGCGCGCGCCAGCTGGGCCAGCACGTCGTACTCCTTGGGCGTCAACCGCACCTGTTCGCCCGCGCGAGTGACCAGGCGGCGGTCCAGGTCGATGACCAGGTCGCCGACCGCGATGGGTCCGTGCGGCTGGTCGGCGCCCGTCTTCAGGCGCAGGGCGACGCGTAGCCGAGCCAGCAGCTCGCCGACGCCGAAGGGCTTTTCGACATAGTCGTTGGCGCCCAGGTCGAGCGCCTCGATCTTCTCGGCCTCGCGGTCGCGAGCCGAGAGAATGATGATCGGGCCCTGATAGAATTCGCGGGCGCGGAGTAGCACGTCCTTGCCGTCCATGTCGGGCAGGCCGAGGTCGAGCACGACGGCGTCCGGGTTCCACAGGGCGATGGCGCGCAGGCCCTCCTGTCCGCTGTCGGCGCGTTTCGGATCGAAGCCGGCGGCGTCCAGCGCGGGCGACAGGAAGCGATGAATCTGCGCCTCGTCGTCGATGACCAGGACGGTGGTTCTAGCGGCGGACATGGATCCTCATGGGGGTCCTCATAGCAGGTCCCGGTGGGTGGCGATGGCCTTGGGCAGGCTGATCAGCACGCGGGTGCCGTGATCATCGACGATGGGGCTGGCGGCGGCGATGCGGCCGTTCATCGCCTCGACGAAGCCCTTGGCGATGGCGAGGCCCAGCCCGGCGCCCTTCGTCCGGTCCGAGGGCTCCTCCATGCGGCGGAATTTGTCGAACACCCGCTCCAGCTCGGCGGTGGGGATGCCCTGGCCCTCGTCCTCGATGGAGATGACGACCGCGCCGCGATCCTCATAGGCGGCCAGTTCGATGCGTGAACCGTCGGGGCTGTAGGCGATCGCATTCTCGAGGATGTTGACCACGGCCTGCTCCAGCAGGCCCTCGTCGACCATGATCATGCTCAGGTCAGCGGGGAAGTCGCGGGTCAGGGTGCGGGCGCCGAGGCGGCGGCTGATGCGCTGGGCGGCGGCGTTGAGCACGTCGCGCACGTCGGTCCAGTCGGACTTGATGTTCAGCCCGCCGCCCTCCAGCCGGGTCATGTCCAGCAGGTCGCCGACATAGCGGTTCAGCCGCTCGGCCTCCTCGCGGATGCTGAGCAGCAGATCGGCGCGGACGGCGGGCGTCAGGGTGTCGCCGTAGTCGATCAGGGTGGTCGCCGAGCCCAGCACGGTCGACAGCGGCGTGCGCAGATCGTGGCTGACCGAGTTCATCAGGGCGCCGCGGAAACGGTCGGTGCGTTTCAGGGTCGCCGTCTCCAGCGCCTGTCCAGCCAGATCGGCGCGCTCGATGGCGACAGCGCCCTGGTCGAGGATGGCGAGCGCCAGACGCTCCTCGTCCGATCCGGGGGCCAGGGCGTCGGCTTCGATACCCGCGACGCCGGAGCGGCCGCGCACGCCCTGCAGGGGGCGGAAGGTCCAGCTGGTCTGGGGCAGGGTGCCGGTGCCGTGGCCGGCGGGCTCGCCCTTCTCCCAGGCCCAGCGCGCGGCGGCCATGGCGGCCGCACCGAGCTGGAGCGGTGGGTCGACCACGGGAGCGGAGGCGGCGACAGCCAGGTCCTCGCCTTCGGGCAGCAGGACGACGGCCTTGGCCCCGGCGGCGGCGGAGGCCTGTTCGGCCAGGGCCCGGGCGGTGGCGCGGGCGTCCTCGGCGCCGGACAGTGTCTGGCTGGCGGCGAGCAGGGCCGAGACGGCCGAGGCGCGGCGCTGAGCGTTGCGGACCTGCTCGCGCACCCGTCCGGCCAGGGCGCCGGTGGTCAGGGCCACCGCCCAGAACAGCACCAGGGTCAGCAGGTCGGTGGGGGAGCCGATCGCCAGGCTGTAGAGCGGGCGCAGGAACAGGAAGTTGTAGACGAGGAAGGCCGCCGTCGCCGCCGCCAGCGCGGGGCGCAGGCCATACAGCACGCCGGCGCCGACGACCGCCGCCAGATAGATGACGCCCAGGTCGACGCGTTCGAAACTGCGATCCAGGAGAACGCCGAGACCGGTGGCCAGCGCGACCAGTCCGACCCCGACGGCATAGCCGGTCCAGCCCGCGTGCGACGGCGCGGGCCAGAGCCTGAGGCGGGGCTCCGGCGTATCGCTCGCATCGGTGATGATGTGGACGGCGGCGCCCTGGGCGGCGCGCAGCAGCTCGGCGGCCAGCGATCGGCCGAGGAAGGCGCTGAAGCGGTTCTCTCGTCCGCGCGCCAGCACGATCTGGGTGATGTTGTTGCGCCGGACGTAGTCCATGACCGTCCGCACCACGTCGTCGCCGCTGAGCCGCACGCTGCGCCCGCCCAGCTGTTCCGCCAGCTTGACCGCCTCGTTCAGGCGAGCGGCCCCGACCGCGTCAGGCACGCCGCCGCTGGGCCGCTCGACGTGGGCGACGGTCCAGGGGGCGTCCATCATCATGTCGGACATGCGCCGTCCGGTGCGGACCAGGGGCGCGGCCATGGCGTCGCCGCCGACCAGAACCAGGATGCGCTCGCCCGCCGCCCAGGGGCCCTCGACGCCCTTCTCACGTAGGGTGGTGACCAGCTGGTCGTCGACCGTCTGGGCGGCCCGGCGCAGGGCCAGTTCGCGCAGGGCGGTCAGGTTCTCGACCTTGAAGAAATTCTCGGACGCCAGTCGCGCCGTCTCGGGGACATAGACCTTGCCCTCGCCCAGCCGCTTGCGCAGTTCGTCGGGGGTGATGTCGATAACCTCGATGTCGTCGGCGCGGCTCAGGGCGCTGTCCGGCACGGCCTCGCGCTGGCGCACGCCGGTGATGCGCAGGACCACGTCCGACAGGCTTTCCAGATGCTGGACGTTCAGGGTGGTCCACACATCGATGCCGGCGTCCAGGATCTCTTCCACGTCCTGCCAGCGCTTCGGGTGGCGCGAGCCCGGGGCGTTGGAGTGGGCGTATTCATCGACCAGCAGCAGGCCCGGACGGCGAGCCATGGCGCCGTCGATGTCGAACTCCATCAGGGCGCGGCCGCGATAGTCGATCGGCTGGCGCGCCATGACCTCCAGCCCGCGCAGCAGGCTTTCGGTTTCTCGGCGGCCGTGGGTCTCGACCACCCCCACCACGACGTCGCCGCCCTCAGCCTTCCGGCGGCGGGCGGCGCGCAGCATCTCATAGGTCTTCCCGACGCCGGGAGACATGCCCAGAAACACCTTCAGCCGCCCACGCTTGCGGCGGGCGGCTGGCGATGCGGACGGGTCCGGTTCGGTCTGGGTCAAGGGGCCGGCAGCTCCGCGTCGAGGGCGCGGTTGGTCATCAGCACATTCACGCGCGGCTGACCGAGGAAGCCCAGGGTGGGCTGTTCGACATGCTGACCGATGATGCGCTGAACCTGTTCCACGGAGACGCCCCGGGCCGTCGCGATGCGCGCGGCCTGAAGCCGAGCGTAGGCCGGGGAGATATCGGGGTCGAGGCCCGAACCCGAGGCGGTGACCGCATCGGCGGGGATGACGCCCGCGCCGTCCTTGGCCCGGATTGCGACGGCGCGCTCGGCGACGGCGGTCTTCAGGTCCGGGTTCAGCGGCCCGAGGTTCGAGCCGGACGACGCCGAGGCGTTGTAGCCGTCACCCGCCGCCGAGGGGCGCGGGTGCAGGTAGCGGCCTTCCGCGAACGGCTGGCCGATCAGGGTCGAGCCGCGCACCGTGCCGTCCCGGTCGCGGATCAGGCTGCCGTTGGCCTGATCCGGAAAGGCCAGCTGGCCGACGCCGGTGACCGCCAGCGGATAGGCGACCCCCAGCAGCAGGGTGAAGAGGCCCGTCATGACGAGGGCCGGACGCAGTTGGGAGATCATGTCGTGATCCTCAGAAGGCCGCCTTCAGCGAGGCCACGGCGCGCGCGCCATAGCTGTCGCCGAAGTCGTGCTGGTCGGTGTCGTGGTAGCGGACATCGACGGTCAGGTGATCGGTCAGGGCGTAGGCCGCGCCGAGGTTCCAGGTGGTGTAGTCGAGATCGGACGACACCCACTGACGCCCCACCGCGCCCGAGACCGTCCAGCGGTCCATGGGGGTGAAGGCGGCGTTGGCCTCAAGGTAGGTCGCCTCGTCCTCGGACGCGCCGAAGAAGTCCGGCGACCAGTAGACGGCGCCCCCGACGGTGACCGGTCCGACCGCGCGCGAGGCGGCGGCCTTCAGCTCGACGTAGTCATAGTCGGCCCCGTCCGGCTGGCCGGTATAGAGGTAGGCCACGCCGCCGAGGTCCAGGTTCCAGCCGGCGACCTCAGGCCGCCAGCCGCCGTACAGGTCGACCTCGGCGTCGGAGTCATCGCCGAAGTCGACGTTGGAGGCCCAGGCCCCGGCGTAGAAGGCGCCGTTGGTCAGGTCCACGCCCGCCGAGATCGCCGGTTTTTCCTGCGTCTGGCTGACGCCACGGAAGACATAGTCGGAGGTCACGGCGGCGTTCCAGGAGACCTGGGGGCCGGTGACCTCCTGGGCCCGGACCTTGCCGGCCACGCCGACGACGACCAGGGCGGCGATGCAGGCGCCGGCGAACAGGGCGTCGTTGCGACCGGAGGCCTTGAGTTTGGATTTGCGGTTCATGGTTTCAGTCCTTGCAGGATCAGGCCAGGCCGAGGCCGGTGATCACGAGATCGATGAGTTTGATGCCGACGAAGGGCGCGACGAGACCGCCGAGGCCGTAGATCAGCAGGTTGCGGCCCAGCAGTTTCCCGGCGCCGACGGCCCGGTACTTCACCCCGCGAAGGGCGAGCGGGATCAGGGCGACGATGACCAGGGCGTTGAAGATCACCGCCGACAGGATCGCGCTTTGCGGCGAGCCCAGATGCATGATGTTCAGCGCGCCCAGGGCGGGCAGGGCGACCACGAACATCGCCGGGATGATGGCGAAATACTTGGCCACGTCGTTGGCGATCGAGAAGGTGGTCAGGGCGCCGCGGGTGATGAGTAGCTGTTTCCCGACCTCGACGATCTCGATGACCTTGGTGGGGTCCGAGTCGAGGTCGACCATGTTGCCGGCCTCGCGGGCGGCCTGGGCCCCCGTCTGCATGGCCACCCCGACATCAGCCTGGGCGAGGGCCGGGGCGTCGTTGGCGCCGTCGCCGCACATGGCCACCAGCCGCCCCTTGGCCTGCTCGGCCTTGATGAGGCGCATCTTGTCCTCGGGGGTGGCCTCGGCGAGGTAGTCGTCGACCCCGGCCTCCGAGGCGATGGCCGCCGCCGTGACCGGGTTGTCGCCAGTGATCATGACGGTGCGCAGGCCCATCAGGCGCAGTTCAGCGAAGCGCTCCTTCACGCCCGGCTTGACCACATCCTTCAGGTGGATGACGCCGACCAGGACGCCGTTCTCGGTGACCGCCAGGGGGGTGCCGCCCGAGCGGGCGATACGGTCCACGGCCGACCGGAACTCGGCCGGGGTGGCGGCCTCGTCCAGCGCCAGCGACTTCAGCACCGCGTCGACCGCGCCCTTGCGCCAACTGTCCTGGTCCGCGTCCAGACCCGACTGGCGCGTCACGGCGGTGAAGGGGATGGCCTTGGAGCCCGCCGGCTGCTCGACCACGATCCCGGCGTTGCGGCCCAGTTCGATGATGGAGCGGCCTTCCGGCGTCTCGTCCGCCAGGGAGGCGGTGACGGCGGCGCGCAGGGCGGCTTCGGGACGGACGCCCGGAACCGGAATGACCTCGGTGGCCATGCGGTTGCCGAAGGTGATGGTGCCGGTCTTGTCGAGCAGCAGGGTGTCGACGTCGCCCGCGGCCTCGACCGCCCGGCCCGAGGTGGCCAGCACATTGACCTTCAACAGCCGGTCCATGCCGGCGATGCCGACGGCCGAAAGGAGCCCACCGATCGTCGTCGGAATGAGCGTGATGAACAGGGCGCCCAGCACCAGGGGATCCAGCTTTACGCCCGAATAGGCGCCCAGGCCCAGCAGGGTCACGACCGCGATCAGGAAGACCAGGGTCAGTCCGGCCAGCAGCACCGAAAGGGCCAGTTCGTTGGGCGTCTTGCGGCGGTTCGCGCCCTCGACCATCGCGATCATGCGGTCCAGGAAGGTCGAGCCGGGGGCCGAGGTGATGCGCACCTTGATCCAGTCCGACACCACGGTGGTGCCGCCGGTGACGGCGGACCGGTCGCCGCCGCTTTCGCGGATCACGGGCGCACTCTCGCCGGTGATGGCGGCCTCGTTGACCGAGGCGACGCCCTCGATGATCTCGCCGTCCGAGGCGATCACATCGCCGGCCTCGACCAGGATGATCGAGCCGACCGCGAGCTCATGCGCCGGGGTCGGGACGATGGTGCCGGTCTTGGGGTCGACGATCAGCTTGGCCTTGGTCGTCACCCGGGTGGCGCGCAGGCTGTCGGCCGCCGCCTTGCCCCGACCCTCGGCCACGCTCTCGGCCATGTTGGCGAACAGGACCGTGGCCCAGAGCCACAGCGCCAGCTGGATGGCGAAGCCGGCCGACTGGCCGCCCGCCACCGCCGCCACCGCCGAGACGGTGGCCAGCAGGGCCACGATCCAGGTGGTGAAGATCACCGGATTGCGCAGCAGTTTGCGCGGATCCAGCTTGACGAAGGCGTCGCCGAGCGCACGGCCCAGCATGGCGCCGTTGAGGCCGCCCGCGAGGGGCGCCGAGCGGGTCTTGCCGCCCGGCATTTCAGGATTTGCGAAGGTCATTGGGGATGTCCGTTCAGAACGCCCCGCCGAGCATTTGGAAATGCTCGACGATGGGTCCCAGGGCGAGCGCCGGGAAGAACTGCAGCCCGCCGAGGATGAGGATGACGCCGATCAGCAGGCCGATGAACAGGCCGCCGTGGGCGGGGAGCGTGCCGGGGCTGGGCGCCAGCTTGGGCTTGGCCACGAGGGAGCCGGCGATGGCCAGCACCACGACGGCGGGGACGAAGCGCCCGGCCAGCATGGCGATGCCCAGCGTCGTGTTCCACCACGGCGCGTTGGCCGTGAGCCCCGCGAAGGCCGAGCCGTTGTTCGCCGCCGCCGAGGTGTAGGCGTACAGCATCTCCGACAGCCCGTGCGGTCCATGGTTCAGCAGCCCCGCCATGGCGGTCGGGAAGACCGCCGCGATCGAGGTGAAGCCGAGGATGGCCAGGGGCAGGACCAGCACGGCGATCATGGCGTACTGGATCTCGCGCGCCTCGATCTTCTTGCCCAGATATTCCGGCGTGCGGCCGACCATCAGGCCCGCCACGAAGACCGACAGCATGGCCATGACGACCATGATGGCGATGCCCGAGCCGACGCCGCCGGGCAGGATCTCGCCCAGTTGCATCAGGAACATGGTCAGACCGCCGGCCAGCGGCATCAGGCTGCCGTGCATGCCGTTGACCGAGCCGTTAGAGGCGCCGGTGGTCTGGCCGGCCCAGGCGGAGGTGGACGCCACGCCGAAGCGGGTCTCCTTGCCCTCCATGTTCACCGGTTGCTCGATCCCGGCGGCGACGAGCGCCGGCGCGGCCTGGCTCTCGGCGATGTAGATGCCCGAGGTGCAGACCCCCAGGATGATCAGGGCGGCGACGGCGAGGGCCCTTACTTCACGCTTTGCCAGCACGCTGCGGCCGAAGGCGAAGAAGGCGGCCCAGCCCATGACGTTGATCGCCACGGCGGTGATCAGATTGGTCAGGGGCGAGGGGTTCTCGAACGGGTGGGCGGCGTTGGCGTTGAAGACGCCGCCGCCGTTGATGCCCAGTTGCTTGATCGCGACTTGGCTGGCCGTCTGGAACAGGCTGAGGGTCTGCTGTCCGCCCTCGAGCGTGGTCGCCGTGGCGTGGGCCGACAGGGTCTGCGGCATGCCGAGACCGACCAGCACGATGGCCAGCACCAGGGACAGGGGCAGAAGGACGTAAAGCGTCGTCCGCGTCAGGTCGGCCCAGAAGTTCCCGACGCCCTGGCCGCGATTGGCCACGAAGGCCCGGGCCAGGGCGGCCGCGATGGTCGCGCCGGTGGCGGCGGAGACGAAGTTCTGCACCGTCAGCCCGGTCATCTGGGTGAAGGCCGACATGGTCGATTCGCCGCCATAGGACTGCCAGTTGGTGTTGGTCACGAAGCTGACGGCGGTGTTGAACGCCAGATGCGGGCTGACGCCCTCGAACCCCTGCGGGTTCAGCGGCAACACGCCCTGCAGACGCAGGATGGCGTAGAGCAGCAGGAAGCCGACGGCGTTGAACGCCAGCAGGGCGCCGGCGTAGCCGAGCCAGCCCTGGCTGCGGGTCGGGTCGACGCCCGCCGCCCTGTAAAAGACGGCTTCGACCGGTTTCAGCACCGGATCGAGCCAGGTCCGCTCGCCGTTCCAGACGCGCGACATGTAGATCCCGATCGGCCAGCCCAGAAGGGCGGCGAGACCGAGGGTGAGGGCGATTTCCGCCCAGCCTTGAACTGTCATGACGGCGGCTCCCTAGAACCGCTCGGGGCGCACGAGCGCCGCGATCATGTAGGCGGCGACCAAGACGGCCCCGACTCCCCAGAGAATGGAAACGATCATCGTCACATCCTCTTCAACGCAGCGGCGAGACCGGCGAAGGCGACAAACGCCCCGCCGCCCAACGCCAGAAAGATCAGATCGGCCATGCCGACAGCCTCCGACTAAAGAAGGCCGGACAAGGCTCCCGAACGACGTAAGGGCGCCATTCGCTTTCCCGGCGGCGGCATAAGGAAAGCGTAAGGACGGGGCGCCGGGCTTATGCGCCGCTTATGCGCGGACCCGCTTTTCGAATGGCGCGCTGAGGCCTGCCGGGTGTCGATTTGGGGCCTCTGCAACGGAGGTCGAAATGACCCGCAATTCCCTGCTGATCCACAGCCTCAAGCCGCGCCCGCAAGGGACGCGCAGTGTCTGGCGCATGACGCTGGACCTGGTCGGCCAGGCTTTCGGCGCCCGTCCCTCGTCGGAGCGGGAGAGCGGTCGATGATGAGTGGCTATGCGGACGGCGTTCCGGCGTCGGTCCGGCCCCTGCGGCCGCGCCGCTACTGCGTGCAGCGCTGCAAGGGCGGCTGGTGCGTCGCCGTCAACGGCTGCCGCACCGGAGCGCTGGCCGACCGCGAGGCCGCGGCGGCGCTGGCCGGAAGTCTTCAGGCCGAAGCGGACCGGCTGACCGGCCGCCGGAGATGCGGGAGGGCGTCGGCATGAGGGCCCAGATCCCGGTCGAGATCCGCCCGTCCGGCGGGCTGTGGACCTTCACCTCGCGCGACGGGCGGCTGCTCGGCGTCTTCGTCAGCCGCCAGGCCGCCCTGCGCGCCGCGCGAGACGAGATCAGCGGCCACCCCGGTTATGTCCTCACCTCGGGCTAGCCGGGCGGATGAGGAGCGGGAGATCATCGATCGCGAATATCGAAAATTGTTCGCCGAAACGGCGACGGACCAGGCGACATCATACGTTGAGATAGTGTGTTCGCTGAACGGCCCGGGGGGTCCCTCTCCTCAGGTCTGGCCCGACGAACGCCGAAGCCCCCGCCGGGTCCCCTCTGGCGGGGGCTTTTCCATGCGGAAAGGGCGGCCCTTGCGGGGCGCCCCCAGGACCTCATCAGGCCGGCGGGTTCCAGTCGCCAGGCTCGAACGGCCCCATCTCGGTGCAGACGTACGTCGGCGGTTTCACCTCATAGCCGGACGGCAGGCTGGGCGAGCCGACCAAGCTTGGCGGCAGGCAGTTGGGGGCATCGGCGCAACAGCCGAACGTCGCAAGATTGTGCGCGCGATGGGTGTGTGCGTGGGGTTGGACGGCGTACCGCCGGGCCGCTTCCAAGAATGTTTCGTGACCACGTGCGGGTTCGGCCCCCACCGACGTCTTCCAGTCAGGATTGTTGGTGCGGACCGCGCCAGCTCTTTTTCCGGGGGACGTCATGATGCGCGAAGCTTTGAGCGGTTTAACCGCCGTAGCGATGCTGTTGGCCACAGCAAGTGGAGTCCAGGCTGGTCAATTTGGCCCACTGCCGAACCGAAATCCGAACAGGTAGAATCGTGACCATCGACAAAGCGCAGTTCAGGACGTTCATTTCCCTGGCGGCCTCACACTACGAGGAGGCCATGGGACGTGGACGAGATCCCGGCAGCGCGGCTGCGCTGGCGGAGATGACTGAGAGAGCCTCACGAGCAGGCTACAAATCTCTGCTGATCACTGCGGCGGACATGTTGACGGCTACACAGGGCTTGCCTCTGGAAAGGCGGCGAGCGTTGGACGAGGCGTTGGTCTCGCAAGGCGCACCCACCTTGTCAGAAATGGCGGCCGGGATGGGGTCGATCAGTGCGAGGGTGCTCAAGCGGAATCGCATCGCGAATGACGACGAGGCCCTCTTCCTGCGCTCGGTCCTAGACGCGCCGGATCTGTCGGATGAGTTCCGTGGCACGATCCAGGCCTTGGTCGACAAGTACGAACAAACCTGACGTTGCCCAATGCGTCGGCGGTCTCTGATCTCTGGCCTTGGCTTGAAGAGACCATCGGCGCCCAGGATCGGTTGGCTAGACCCCGTCCACCTGCAGGCGCCGCTCGAGTCGCTCGGCATCTCGCTTTCGCTCGGGAAGCCGTTCGGCTCGGTCCGTCGCGGGCCGACGCTGAGGCTATCTTCTGTATTGTTTTGATGGTGCGGGCGGTCGGGCTCGAACCGACACTCCTTTCGGAACCGGATTTTGAGTCCGGCGCGTCTACCAGTTTCACCACGCCCGCATGGGTCTGCGCCTACAGGCGCGGTCGTTTGAATGCAACCTGCCGCGCGTCAGTTCGCTGGCGGGGTGAAGCGGTTCGTGAAGCGGTTCGTGAAGCGGAAGAGGCGACCGCGCAGGTCGGTCCCGTCAGCGGGCGGCCCTAGCCTGGCTCCCGTGACGCCTGCGACGGCGCTGGCGCCGAAGCCGTGGCCGGGCGCGGTTTCGGTGTCGGCGCGGCAATCCCGTAGAGTCCAGTCGTCGGCGATCACGCAGGAGACGCGGACCGCCGCCGGTGCGGCGTTAATGGCGCCCGGGTTGTCCGGGAATTTCACATGGCCGATGTCGACCCAGACGGTTTCCGGACCTGAGTTGACCCGCACCAGCAGGTCCCGGGGCTCATCCAACGGCTGGCCGCAGGCGGTCAGGACGGCGTCCACCGCGGCGACGGAGGCGGGAACGGTCAGACGGTAGCGGCGCGAGCGGTCGGCCGAATCTTCGGGATCCAGCCGGATGTCCAGATCGCCGCCGGCGCGCAGCTGGCGCGCCAGCCGGGCGGGCTCGTCGGCGCCCAGAACGGGCTGGCCGGGCTGGGTGATCCAGACCTGGTTCTCGGCCGCGATGGCTCCGGCCGACACCTGCACCTTGCGCGTAGCGCCGGTGGAGACCGGGACGCCGGTCAGCAGCATGTCCAGTTCGCCGGCGCGGCAGCGCAGGGCCAGGACGTTGGCGCCGAAATCGAGCGTGGCCAGGGTCAGCTGCTGTTCGGCGTTGGTGGCGAGGTCCCAGTCCTCGGTCGCCTGCTGGGCCAGGGCGGGGGAGGCGCCGAGCGCGCAGACGGCGGCGGCGAGAAGGGTGTGGGTCAGGCGCACGACGTCAGGCCTCGGTCTCGACATGGGCGTCGGCGCCGCCGTGGCGGATGTTGCGGGCCCGGATCCACATCTCGATGCGCTGGACCACCACCGTGCCCGCGGCGAACAGCATGAAGGCCTCAAGGATCGCGAGCGGATTGACGTGCCAGTCGGCGGCATGGGCCTCGAGCCACGGACGCAGCGCCTGACGCGCGATCAGGATGGCGATGACGATGACCAGACCGATGGGCGAGGCCTGGGCCTTCAGCGTGCCGTCCGGCTCCTTGTAGATCGTGGTCATCTTGCCACGCTGCCAGCCGAAGACGCAGCCCAGCGCCAGGCCGACGGCGAGGATCAGCAGCGACAGGGGTTCGACCGGCGCGTGGCCGCGCCCGCTGACGGTCATGCCCCAGATGCCGAAGCCGATGGCGGCCACGACCAGCAGGGGCGCGACCCACATGAATTCGATGCGCAAGGTCCGGGGTCTGCGGTTGCGCAGCAGGACGAGCGGAATCACCACCGCGATGGCGATGAGCGGAATGAGTTGTTCTTGCGTCACGAAGACTTCCCCCGTTCGCACTGAGCGGCGAACGGGGGAAGCTTAGTCCGTCCTGCGCCCGCGTAAAGACAGGCGAGCTTCGGGTCGGTTCGGCCTCAGCCGGCTACCGGGCCGACGGTCTGCTCGATGGCGCCGAAAATGGAGTGATGCTTGTCATCCAGCATCTCGATTCGAACGGTGTCGCCATGCTTGAGGAAGGCCGTTTCGGGCTTGCCGCGCAGGAGGGTTTCCACCGTGCGGACCTCGGCGATGCAGGAGTAGCCGAGGCCGCCTTCCGACACCGGCTTGCCGGGGCCGCCGTCGGCGTCGCGGTTCGAGACCGTGCCCGAGCCGATGACGGTGCCGGCGCACAGGGCGCGGGTCTTGGCCAGGTGGGCGATCAGGGTCCCGAAGTCGAAGGTCATGTCGACGCCGGCGTCGGCCTTGCCGAAGTCCTCGCCGTTCAGCTGGACCGACAGGGCGCCGTGCAGCTTGCCGTCGTTCCAGCGGTCGCCCAGGGCGTCGGGGGTGACGAAGACGGGCGACAGGGCGCTGGCGGGTTTGGACTGGACGAAGCCGAAGCCCTTGCCCAGCTCGGCCGGGATCAGGTTGCGCAGCGACACGTCGTTGACCAGGCCGACCAGGCGGATGTGCGACAGGGCCTCTTCGCGGGTCACGCCCTGGGGCACGTCGCCGGTGACGACGACGATCTCGGCCTCGAGGTCGCAGCCCCAGCTTTCGTCGGCCAGGGGGATGGCGTCGCGCGGGGCAAGGAAGCCGTCCGACCCACCCTGATACATCAGGGGGTCGGTCCAGAAGCTGTCGGGCATCTCGGCGCCGCGGGCCTTACGGACCAGTTCGACGTGGTTCACATAGGCTGAGCCGTCCGCCCACTGGTAGGCGCGGAGCAGGGGCGAGGCGGCGTCGCGCTCATGGAAGCGGCCACGCGGCACGCCGCCGTGCTCCAGACTTTCGGCCAGGGCCCGCAGGTCGGGTTCGACCCGATCCCAGTTGTCCAGCGCGGCCTGCAGCGTCGGCGCGATCAGGAAGGCGTCGGTGAACCAGGCGAGGTCGCTGGAAACGAGGACGAGGCGGCCGTCACGACCGTGCTTGAGCGAGGCGAGTTTCATGATTCCGGCTTAAGCGGTTTCCCGCGTTCGGGAAACCGCCTGTCGCGGGATCGTGTCGTCAGTCGTGGCTCAAACGTGGCCCGTCGCCGCCGGACAGCTCGGCCAGCGCGGCCCGCAGCGCCCGGATGCGGGCCTTCTCGTGCCGCCAGTGTTCGTTGAAGGCCGCGACCGCGAGGCGCAGGGCGTCGGTCTGTTCGCGGACCGTCATCTCCTTGCGCGGCGCGGGGGCGGGATGGTGATCGTGGTCCGGCTTGGCGGGCGCGGGAGGGGCGACGTTGATGGTGATGTTGGCCGCCGCCGCGACGGCGCCGGCGGTCGAGCCGTGGCCGTGGTCGTCGTCGGGCTTGTCATCATGGCCGTGGCCATCGTGCGCCTTGTCGTGGTCGGACTTCGGGGCGGCGTGACCGTCCTTGGGCTTTTCGGGCAATTTGCCGTCGACGGCAGCGCGCAGGGCCTTCACGCAGGCGGACAGGCCGTCCTTGCCGCCGGCGAGTGCGAGGGTCTTGCCCAGACGATTGTCGACCACGCCCAGCAGATGTTCGGCCCGGCCCCTGAGGGCGCTGTCGTCCGCCTTCATGGCGTCCTTGGCCGCGCCGTCGATGGCCTTCCAGATCGAGGCCGAGGCGTCGCCGGTCTTCGGTCCCGCGCGCGAGCCGAGGAACCAGCCCAGCAGGACGGCGGCGAGCAGCAGAAGGATCAGGGCGGCCCACATCACCGGGTCCGCGCCCAGATAGAGGGGCGCGTCGAGCGGCGCGTTGGCCGGATCGGCCGTGGCGAAGTCTGGGCCGTAGGACATGCAATACCCGCTGAGAGGACCGAATGGCATTCTGCGCCGACGGCAGCGCTTGGCAACGGGAAAAGGTTAACGGTTTTGTGGATTCAGCCGGGCGGATGGATCAGGGCCTTGGCCTCGGCGCCTTCGCGGCCCCCGATCAGGCGCACCTCCACCTCGACGGCGATGGCGCCCTCGGGCTGGTGGGCCCACAGGTAGCGGCGCTCGATCTCGACCTCGCGGCCGGACGGCGCCACGCCCTCATAGGTGTCGCCCCAAGGCGTGACGGCCTTCATGTCGGGCCAGGGCAGGGCGCAGGCGGCATCCAGCTCCTCGATGGCCACCACGGACAGTTCGTCTTCGTTCACAGCCATCGGCGCACCTTTGAGCGATAGGCGTCGTAGGCGGCGCCGAATTTTCGCGACAGGTACTGTTCTTCGCCCAGCACGACAAATCGATCGATCACGACCATGCAGGGGATCAGCAGGGCCAGGGCGATCAGGCTGTCGATAGCCACGGCGATCCCGGCGTAGGCGATCGCATAGCCGAGGTAGATGGGGTTGCGGCTGAACCGGTATGGGCCCTCGGTCTCCAGCGCGGTGGCGTCCTTCCACGGCTCGGCGGGCGTGCCCTTTCGGCGGAAGCCCTGCACCGCCGCGCCGTCGAGCAGCAGGCCGCCGACGATCAGGGCGAAGGCGATGTAGCGGCGGACGTCCCAGCCGACGCCGACGCCCGGATCGGCGACGACCCGGCTGAGGCCCCAGCCGGCGAGGATGAAGGCCAGGTAGATCAGCGGCGGCGGCAGCATCGCCGGGCCGGGCCGGGACGCGGCGGTCATATGGTCTGGCCTTGCGGCGCGGTGAATTCGGACGGGGCGGCGTCGCCGGTGTTGATGACCTCGGACGGCTCGAAGATCATCACCTCGGCCTCCGCGTCAGCGGCGGTGCGATGCTCGACGCCGCGCGGCACGACGATGAACTGGCCCGGATCGAGGGTGACGATCCGATCGCGGAACTCGACCCGGAAGCGGCCTTTCCAGACCAGGAACATCTCCTCGGCGTCGGCATGGCTGTGCCAGGGGAAGACGCCCTGCACCTTGACCAGCCTGACGTCCTGACCGTTCAGCTGCGCGGCGACACGGGGGCGCCAGTGGTCGGTGAAGGCGGCGAATTTCTCGGTCAGATCGATGGCGGCGGTCATGGCGGATTACTCATCCCCGTAGATGGCGACCTGGGCGGCGACATCGCTGGCCACGGCGCCCCGGTACATGCCGGCGGTGTTCATCAGGAAATAGAATCGGCCGTTGCGGTTCATCACGATCACGCCGCCGTCGCCGCCCAAGGCGCCGACTTGCGCGATCTCGGCCTCGGCTTCCGCATAGCCGGGCTGAACCCCATCCGGACGTTCCCCGGTCCGGTAGGCCTCGCCCATCGCCGCGCAGATGTCCCGCGCCACCGTCGCGCGGATGAAATACTCGCCCGAGCCGGTCGCCGAGACCGCGCACCCATCGGCGTTGGAGGCATAGGTGCCGGCGCCGATGATCGGCGCGTCGCCGACGCGGCCCCAACGCTTGGCGGTCATGCCGCCGGTCGAGGTGCCCGCGGCGAGGCGGCCCTGGCTGTCGAGAGCGACCGCGCCCACGGTGCCGAATTTGCGCTCGTTCAGCGGCGGGGCGACGACCTCCGCCATGGCGCCTGAGGCGGGCGCGCCTGCGGGCCGGGCGGGGATGGGCAGGTTCTGGCGCTGAAGTTCCCGCTCCAGCCCCTGCCAGCGACGCTCGGTGAAGAAGAAGCTCGGATCGACCTGCTCCAGTCCAACGGAGGCCGCGAAGCGGTCGGCGCCTGGGCCCATCAGCATGACGTGGGGCGACCGCTCCATCACCGCTCGGGCGGCGGCGATGGGGTGGCGGGTGGTGGTCAGGCCCGCGACCGACCCGGCGTTCAAGGTGGCGCCGTCCATGACGGCCGCGTCCAGCTCGTTGCGCCCCTCGGCGGTGAAGACGGCGCCGCGCCCGGCGTTGAACAGCGGGTCGTCCTCCATGACCTGGATGGCCGCCTGCACGGCGTCCATGGCCGAGCCGTCTGCAGCCAGCACGGCCTGCCCGGCCTCCAGCGCGCGATGCAGGGCGGCGCGGTAAGCGGCGTCCTGTTCCGGCGTCAGGCTGTCGCGCTCGATCACTCCGGCGCCGCCGTGAATGGCGAAGGACCAGCGGGGCGTCTCCTGCGCCACGGCGGGCGCGGCGATCAGGGCGAAGACGGCGGCGGCAAGGGCAAGGCGGAAACGGGTCATGGCCGCAGGGTCGACCGTTCGCCCGTCCAACTCAAGGGCTTCAGGCGACAGCGCGGCCGCAGCAGGGGCAGGCGGTGGTCTCGACCCCGAACAGCGTGCGCAGACGGTCGGGCGCGAGCGCGGCGGCGGGGGGCGCCGATTCGATCCGGTCCGGTCCCAGCGACAGCACCCGGTCCGCCCGCATGGCGAAAGGCAGGTGATGGGTGGAGACGATGACGGCGCGCCCCTCGTCCGCCAGCGCACGGATCGCCGCCTCAACCTGCTGACTGTGCGCGGGGTCGAGCAGGGCCAGGGGTTCGTCCAGCAAGCAGAGGGCGGCGTCCTGCACGAACAGACGGGCGATCAGAATCAACTGCTGCTGGCCGCTAGACAAGCGGTCGAAGGGACGGTCGGCGAGATCGGCGACCTCAAGCCGGATCAGGGCCGCGCGCGCGGCGTCCAGATCGTCGGGAGCCAGGGCCGAGGACCAGCGCCGCCGTCCGGCCCGGCCCAGGGCGGCCACATGCAGGGCGGAGAAGCCCGCGGACACGGCGCCCGGCGGCGGCAGGTAGGCGGCCGGACCGGCCCCCACGATGCGGCCGTGAAGCGGAGGGAGCAGGCCGGAGATCGTCTTCAGCAGGGTGGTCTTGCCGGCGCCGTTGGGACCGATCAGAGCCACGACCTCGCCAGACGCGACGGCGAGGTCGAGCGTCGGCAGGCGAAAGCCCCGGCGACCGGCGACCAGGTGTTCCAGAACCAGGTTCATGTCCGTCTCGCGTTGAGCACGAACAGCAGCAGGAAGGCCGGGGCGCCGACAGCAGCGGACAGCAGGCCGACGGGCAGTTCCGCCGGGCCGAAGGCGGAGGCCAGCCGATCGATGACGAGGGCGAACAGGGCGCCCGTGGCCATGGCGGCGGGGATCAGCCGACCGGCCTGTTCGCCGACGATCAGCCGCGCGGCGTGCGGGGCCAGCAGGCCGATCCAGCCGACGACGCCCGCCACGGCCACCGCCGCCGAGGTCATCAGGGCGGCGGCGCACAGGGCGATGAT
The DNA here is from genome assembly GCF_058807475.1 of Brevundimonas sp. GW821-FHT12C05. NCBI lineage: Bacteria > Pseudomonadati > Pseudomonadota > Alphaproteobacteria > Caulobacterales > Caulobacteraceae > Brevundimonas > Brevundimonas sp. GW821-FHT12C05. Next base: position 198,996 of record NZ_JBXAQS010000003.1, on the reverse strand, counting down.
GCGCAAGGGCCGCGCGGCCAGGCCCAGCGACCGCGCCTGCTCGTCTCCCAGCGACAGCACGTCCAGTCGGAAGCCCAGCCACAACAGGGTCACGGTTCCCAGCGCGGCGGGGACCAGGGCCAGGGCCGCTTCCGACAGGGTGGCGCGGGTGAAGGATCCCAGCAGCCAATAGGTGATGGCGGGAAGCTGGGAATAGGGCTCGGCGAGCGTGACCACGAGCCCCAGTCCGGCGGAGGCCAGGGCGCCGGCCACGACCCCGCACAGGATGAGGGCCAATCGCCCATCGCCGCTGCGGGTCAGGGCCGCGCAGCCGACCGCCAGCGCCCCAGCGGCGAGACCGCCGATGAAGGCGGCGGTCTGGGTCATGAAAACCCCGGCGCCCAGCAACAGGGCGACAGCCGCGCCGAAGCCCGCCCCCGAGGAGACGCCGAGCAGGTCAGGCGAGGCCAGGGGATTGCGAAACAGGACCTGGAAGCCCGCTCCAGCGCCGGCCAGCGCCGCGCCGCAGGTCAGGGCCGCGAGCAGGCGGGGGCCGCGCAGGGCCAGGGCCAGCTCCGCCTCGGGCGAGCCTCGTCCGAACAGGGCGGCGGCGAGATCGGCAGGGGCTACCGACAGCGGGCCGGAACACAGGACAGCGGTCGCGGCGGCGAAGGCCGCCAATGTCAGGGCGGCGGTCGGGATCCAGCTTGGAACGGCTCTCAATCGAGCCATTGCGGGCGGTGGATTTCGGCCGGAGCCAGCCCGTACAGGCGGCGGCTGAGCATGGCCAGGGCCATGGCGCTGTCTTGGGGAGAGGCCAGCCAGGCGCAGCCCAGCAGACGGTTCACCGACGGCGGCCGGTCGATCCAGCCGAACGGCTTGTCCGGCAGCAGCAGGATGCGGCGCATCCCGCCGTTGGGACGGCGGCGCCAGACTTCGCTGTGCAGGGCGGTGCGCGCGAAGCCGGGATTCAGGGTGACCAGCACTTCGGGGTCCCAGGCGATGATCTGTTCGCGGGTGACCCTCCCGATGTCGGTCGCGCCGACCGCGACATTGGTCCAGCCGGCGCCTTCGAGCACCTCGGTGGCCAGGGCGCCGCGGAAACCGGTCTCCAGTCCGTCCGCGCCGCGCGCGTAATAGAAGCTCCGGCCCGGCGGCGCCTGGCGCCAGTCGGCCAGCACCCGTTCGGCCTCGTCGGCCAGGCTGTCGCCACGCGCGGCGACGCCGAGCAGCCCTCCGGCTTGCCGGAAAGCCTCGGGAATGCGGGCCAGGGCGCCGTCGATCAAGGTCCAGGGCACATTCAACCGCGCCTTGATCCGGACCCCGCGTTCGACGTTCTGAGCATCGGTGTCGCCGTAATCGAGAATCAGGCTCGGGTGCAGGGCGGCGATGGCTTCCAGCCCGGCCTGCCGTCCCGGTCCGGCCAGTCCGCCCAGCTCGGGCAGGGCTGACGCGCCCGGCGCCAATCCGGCCAGGCATTCGGGGTCCGGCTTGCGCGGCCATCCCGCCAGCCGCTCGCGGGCGACGGCCCAGATCAGCAGGGCGGCGGGCTGTCCCGCGGCGATCACGTCGCCTTTCGTCGTGGGCGCCCGGGAACAGGCTGCGGGCGCGAGGCCCAGGGCCGCTCCGAGAGCCAAGGTCGCACGGCGGGTCAGCATCTCTGAGTCGGCTCCTGCGAGGTCCCGCTCCGGTCTCACACAGGGTTACGGCTTGTAAACCCCTACGCGCGGTGGTCCTATCGCGCCTTCGTCAGGGGAAGGCGGGGCCGCAAAGGCGCGCCCACAACACATACGGGCATCGCACCCCCGCAAGTCAAAGGGTAGGCATGAATATCGTCATCTTGCTGGGGGTGTTGATCACCCTCGCCACGGGAATTCCCGTGCTTCTTCAAATCCTCAAGGGGCACCCCCGTGGGCTGATCATCTGCTTCTTCGCCGAGATGTGGGAACGGTTTTCGTTCTACGGCATGCGCGGCCTGTTGATCTTCTATCTGACCCAACATTTCCTGTTCGATGACGGCTTCGCCTCGGGCCAGTACGGCTCCTACGCCTCGCTGGTGTACCTGCTGCCGCTGATCGGCGGCATCGTGGCCGACCGCTACATCGGCACGCGCAAGGCGATCATGTTTGGGGCGATCCTGCTGGTCGCCGGTCACGGCATGATGGCGTTCGAGGGCAACCCCTCGACCCAGACCCTGAGCTACGGCGGCTCCACCTATGAGATCCAGATCGACGGACGCGGCGACAGCCAGACGTCCCAGGTCGTGGTCGGCGGACAGCCCTACCACTTCACCCCCGCCGAGGGCGGCGGCCTGACCATCACCAACCTGCCGGCCGGTTCGGCCATCCCGGGCACGCTCGCGGAAGGCAGCTACGAGTTGACGGCCCAGCGTGATCCGATGGGCGTCAATGTCTTCTACCTGGCCCTGTCGCTGATCATCATGGGCGTCGGCTTCCTGAAGCCGAACATCTCGACCCTGGTCGGCCAGCTCTATCCGCAAGGCGACAAGCGCCGGGATTCGGGCTTCACCCTCTACTACTACGGCATCAACCTGGGTTCGTTCTGGGCGGCCGTTCTCTGCGGCCTGCTGGGTCAGCGCTTCGGCTGGAGCTGGGGCTTCGGCCTGGCGGGCATCGGCATGCTGGCCGGCCTGATCGTCTTCTGGCTGGGCAAACCCCTGCTTCAGGGCAAGGGCGAGCCGCCTGTTCCGGCGCTGATCAAACAGCCGGTCATGGGCTTCCTGAACCGCGAGACCATCATCTATCTGCTCGCCATCGTCGGCGTGGCGGCCCTGTGGTTCATCGTTCCGAACCACGCCCTGGTCGGCACCGGCCTGATCATCTCGACGATCCTGTCCTTGGCCTTCATCACCTGGTTCATCATCTTCAAATGCGACAAGGTCGCGCGCGAGCGGATGATGCTGGCCATGGTGCTGGTGTTCGGCTCGGTCATCTTCTTCACCCTGTTCGAACAGGCCGGCTCCTCGCTGAACCTGTTCGCGGACCGCAACGTCGATCTGTCCCTGACCAGCCAGGCGACGACCTTCCTCGGCATTCCGATGGGGTCGCCGGATCAGCTGGCGGCCGCGGGCGTCAACACCGCGAACTGGTGGAGCTGGATCGACACCTCGATGTCGGCGTCCCAGACCCAGTCGTTCAACGCCGGCTTCATCCTGATCTTCGCGCCGGTCTTCGCGGCCCTGTGGGTCTGGCTGGCCAACCGCAAGATGGATCCCAACCCGGTGGTCAAGTTCGGCCTGGGCCTGATGCAGGTGGGCCTCGGCTTCCTGGTCATCGTCTGGGGCGTCCGGTCCGGCATGGTCGACGAGGCGTTCCGCACGCCGCTGATCCTGCTGGCGCTGCTCTACCTGCTGCATTCGACCGGCGAGCTGTTCCTGTCGCCCGTCGGCCTGTCGGAGATCACCAAACTGTCGGTGCCGTCGATCGTCAGCTTCATGATGGCGGTCTGGTTCATGGCCTCCTCGATCGCCCACTACGTCGGCGGCATGATCGCCGGCGCCGCGGGGACCGAGACGGTCGGCGGCCAGGTGCTGGATCCGGGCCGGGCGCTGAACACCTCGCTGGAATCGTTCAACACCCTGGGCTGGGTCGGCGTCGGCATCGGCGTGGCCTTCATCCTGGCCAGTTTCATCATCGCGAAGTGGTCGAACGGCGTGAACGATCCGAACAACCACCCGGGTCCGGCGCTGACCGATGCGGGTCGCGAGGACGGCAATGTCGCCAACCCTTCGGCGACCACGACCGGCTGATCCCGATCAGACGTGAGACTGGAAAGGGCGGAGCCTCGCGGCTCCGCCCTTTCTTTTTTGCGCTAACGCTCGCAACGCGGTTGCTCGCTGCTTGAGCGCGGGACTAGCGCCAACGCTCGCGGCTTGAGCCCAAGCCCTAGAAAGTCTTTCGAACCTGGAAGAACAGCCAGGGGCTCATCTTGGTGCGGCGCACCTCGTGGGTGACGACCGGCGCCGCGTCGCGCGGTCCGCTGTAGATGTCGCGGTTGTAGCCCTGGGCCCGGTCGCTGGCGTTGCCCATGTCGACGCGGACGGTCAGGTCGGGCCGCGGCTTCCATTGGCCATACAGCGACACCCCCGGCTCGGCGTACAGGGCGCGGATCTCGCGCACCCGGAAGATGCGGCCCTTGTCGACATTGCAGGCGTGGTCGAAGCCGTAGGACCAGCGACCGCCCTTCAGATCTTGATTGAAGTTGACGCCGCAGCCGAAGGCCTGGTCGCCCTCGAAGCGGCGCTCCTGGCCGGTGACCGGATCGGTGACGCGGGTCTGCGACCAGCTGGCGCGGGTTTGCAGGCGGGCGTTCGGCAGGCCTAGCCGGTCCATCGGCAGGGTCAGACGCACCTGGTAGAAGTTCGCGGTTCCGTCGCCGATGTTGCCGACGCCGTCGAAGCCCCCGGCCAGCGGGATCACATCGACCACGTCCTGGATATCCGAATGCCGGACAGTCACGTCGAAGACGCCCTTGTCCCAGAAGCGGCGCTCGTAGAAGGCCTCGAACACCGTCTCCTGCGACGGCGCCAGATCGGGGTTGCCGCCCTCGACCTGGCCGATGTCGATGTCGGCCGAGGCGACGAAATCGCCGAAGTCGAGCTGGCCCACCGTCCGCTCGACGCGGAAGCGGAACTGGTGCCCGGTCCATGGCGTCCAGGTCGCCTGAATGCGGGGCTTGGGATAGACGAACGACTTGCTCAGGTCGCTGTCGCCCGTCTGGCTGATCTCGGACACCTCGACCCGCACGCCGAACTCGAGGGTGAACTCGGGGTCGGGCCGCCAGGTCGCCTGGCCGAAGACCTCTCCCCGCAGTTCCTCGACCCGTACAGAGGCCGAGGGCAGGGGTACGGCCACGCCGTTTTCGGCATAGGTCGTGGCGCTGTCGAGGAAGTTCCACGCCACCTCGCCGCCGGTCTCGAACGACCACTGGTCCGAGGGACGATGGCGCAGCTCGACGCGGACGATCGATTCCCCCGCGGTGTCGTCGGAGGTGAAGGTCGAACTGTCCCCGCCGCTGGTGGAGACGCCGGTGTAGTCCTCGGTCTCGTAGCGCTGCAGACCCGTCAGCTCGAGGGCCGTGCGCGCGCTAAGGTCCCGGACCCAGCTGACGCCCAACTCGCTGTCGATGCCGTGGTCTTCCTCGTCGTTGCGGCTGTTGGTTCCGGGACCAGAGCGGATCAGGACGTCCTGAGCGTTCTCATTGCTGAACCAGCCCAACAGGCCGTTGATCCGCAGGCGGCCGCCGCCGAGACGGCGCTGCACCGCGCCGGTGGCGCGCACGTTGCGGAAACGGTCCCACAGAACCAGGTCGGCGTCCTGGACCAGATTGCCGGCCGCGTCGTAGCGCCGACGGAAGCCGTCGCCTGTGCCGTCCGTCCGGTCGGAGGTGGCGCTGATCGAGCCCTCGATCTGATTATCGCCGTCGCGGCGGGAATAGCGCGCGGCCAGCAGCGGACCGAGATAGCCGTCGGGGTAGATGTAGCTGTTCAGCTCCAGCACGCGCTCGGTGGTGACCTGACGCGCCAGCACGACGTTGGCGATGACCGGGTGGCCCTGCATGTCGATGCCCGCCGCGCCGCCGCGGATCAGCTCGATACGCGCGACCCCGGCGGCCGAGATGCGGCGCAGGACCGCCTCCAGATTATCCGTCTTGGTCGAGGGCGGCTGGCCGTCGATCAGGACGTTGCCCGAGGCGCCGGCCAGGCCGCGCGTGTCGCTGTCGCCGGAGTTGAAGGCGAAGCCCGGCAGGCGCGTGATCATGTCGTAGGCCGTGTCCGGACGGCTGTCGGCGAAGAAGACGGGCTCGAACACCAGCACGCCCTGCTGGGCGACGCTTTCGGGGGCGGGCGGCGCGGTCTGCGCCAGGGCCGGCGTCGCGAGGACGGACGCTGCGACGCTCGCTAGCCAGAATGCCTTGTGCATGACGTCTCCCCTGTCGGCGGAGGTTGCCCGCGAAGCCCCGCCGGCTCCAGTTACAAGCGGGACAGGTGTGTGAATCGGCGAACGAGACCTCCGGTGGCCGGCGGCGGAGGTCAAAGGGACCCGCCGCCGCCGGAGCCGTGGTCAGAACGTCTTGCGCAGGCGCAGCTGGTAGAAGGTCCGCGGGTCGATCTGACGGGTTTCGACGTAGGAGATCGGCCGGGTCAGGCGGTCGCCGTAGACGATGCGTTCCTGGTCGAAGTCGTTCCAGACGTTGACCTGAGCCCGCAACGACAGGGTCGGAGTCGGCTTGTACTCGGCCCAGAGCTCGAAATAGTCCTTGCCGCGCCAGCTGAACCTCTGGTCGGGGTCGTAGCTCGCCAGACCCAGCAGCGGCAGCCAGGCACCGCCCCACTGCAGGTTCCAGGACTTGATATCCTGGGCGATGGTGATCGTCGCCTGTGTGGGGCGCACGTCTGAGATCGGGCGCGTCTCGCCGGTGGTCGGATCGGTGACCTCGGTCTTGTTCCAGGTGTTGCGGAAGCCGATGCGACCGCCGGTGAAGCCGATCTTGTCCGTCGGCACCAGGATGTTCACCGCCAGCTGATCCAGCGTTCCGTCGCCGATGTTGCCGTTGGCCGACAGGCCGCCGTCCAGCGGGATCATGTCGATGGCGTCGCTGATCTCGTCGTGGCGCAGGGTGATGCTGACGATGCCGTCGCCCCAGAAGCGGCGCTCGTAGGCCAGTTCGCTGATCCAGCGCTGCTCGGGCTCCAGATCGATATTGCCGCCGAAGACGTTCTCGTCCTCCAGCTCGGCCGAGGCGGCGAAGTCGCTGAAGTTCAGCTGGCCGACCTCGCGCTCGAAACGCAGGCGGAACTGGTTGTTGGGCATCGGCGTCCAGGTGGCCAGGAAGCGCGGCTTGATGAAGTAGAGGCTCTTTTCCTTGTCCGCGTCGCCCGACTGGCTGATGGTCGAGGCCTCGACACGCAGGCCGCTTTCCAGGGTCAGATTGTCGCGCAGCCGCCAGGTCCCCTTGGCGAACAGCTCGCCACGGGTTTCCTCGACCTTGACCGAAGCCGAGGGCAGTGGAACCGCCACGCCGCCGACGCTGAAGGCCTGCTCCGTCTCGAGCATGTTGTAGGCGATCTCGCCGCCGGTCTCGATGGTGAGCTTGGGGGAATGCTCGTAGCGCAACAGGCTGCGCAGGATGGTCTCGGAGCTCTCGCTGACCGAGGAGAAGCGCTGCTCGGGCGCGTCCACCGCATTTTCCCGGACCCGCGAGAAGGCGGCGGAATCGTTGTCGGAGAACTCGTGGATGAAGCGCGTCTCGGACTTCAGGCGGCTGTCGAGATCGCGGGTGTAGACCAGACCAAACTCGCCGCTGGAGCCGTCCTCGGCGTAGGTGCTTTCGCGCCGCACGGTGGGCGAGGTCTGCAGGTTGATGTTCGAGAAGTCGTTGACCCCGTAGCGGGCGGTCAGGTCGATCCTGCCGCCCAGGAAGGGGCTGGCGTAGTTGACCCGCAGCGAATTCCCGCCGCCGGACTGGTCGTTGAAGAAGTCTTCCTGACGCAGGATGGTCCCCGCGCCGTTACGGCGGACGACCGGGCCGACGCCGTTGGAGTCGCTGGTCGACATGCCGTCGCTGAGGGTGAAGCCCCACGTGCGGTCGCCGTCCTTGGCCGTGAACTGCCACGAGCCGCCGTAGACGTCGTTACCGCCCTCGAACAGGGCGGCGTTGCCGGTGAAGACCGACTGGCGGCTGGACTCGCTGCGGGTGATCACGTTCACGACGACCGAGAAGCCCTGCATGTCGATGCCGGGGGCGCCGCCGCGGATCAGTTCGATGCGCAGGACCTGGGCGGCCAGGGTGCGCGACAGGACGTTGGAGCCGGTGTCGTTCTTGGAGGCGGGCCGCGAGCCGTTGATCAGGATGTTGCCGACCGAGCCCTCGAAGCCGCGGCTGCCGTCGCCGTCGTTGACGCTGAAGCCCGGGACGCGGTTGACCATGTCCAGCGCGGTGTTGGGTTGCTGGTCGGCGAAGAAGGCAGGTTCGAAGATCAGCACGCCCTGCTGACCCGCTTCGGCCTGTACAGGCGGCGGGGTTTGGGCGGCGGCGGCGCCGGCGGTCAGCAACAGCGCTGTGGTCGCCAACAGAATGGTTCTGGTCATTGCGAAACTCCCCTCGTCGTGTGACGAGAGGTGTGACCCGATGGTTTGCCTGTCTCCAGTTACAAGACGGACAGGTGGATTAAATCGGCGACAGCATTACAGCGTTGTCATCTTTATGTTCTGATCTTGTCTAGCCAATACTTCTTTTCATCAAGTCTAACGGGTGAGTTCGTGAAAGCCGTCGCCGCCGTTGCCACCGTCCTTCTGCTTCTGACTTCCGCCGCAGCGCCGGCCCTGGCCCAGACGCCCCCTACCACCGCTTCGCAGGAGGCGACCGAGCTGGATGAGGTCGTGGTGCTGGCCCGTCGTTCGGGCGCGCCGATGTGGACGATCACAAGGGGTGACTCGACCCTGATCCTGGTTGGCTCGATCCGCGCCATCCCGCGCGACGTCACCTGGCGTCCTGACGCGCTGGAACAGGCGACGGCCAAGGCGGACCTGATCCTGCTGCCTCAGGAGGGTCGGGCGTCGTTCAGCGACATCCTGCGCGTCATCTGGCGCGCGCGGACTATCGGGCGGATGCCCCAGGGGCAGACCACGGCGACCTGGCTGTCGCCCGAGTACCAGGCCCGGCTGGACGCGCTGATGGCCGGCGAGCGGAATCAGGGCTGGCGCACCCAGAGCCTGCTCTTCACCAGTCTGGACCTGATGCAGGACAAGGCGGGCTTCCGCGCCGGGGGCGAGGCGCAGGACGCGGTCGACGTGGTGCGCCGCGCCGGACGCCGCGCCCGCATCGACATGCGCCCGGTCGGCACCGTGCGGGGGGACGAACTGGTCGAAAGCCTGATCTCGGCGCCCCAGAGCGTCCATGTGCCCTGCGTCGAGCGCGCCATCGCCGCCGCTGAGGCCGGGCCCGAGTCGTCGCGCGAGCGGGCCATCGACTGGCGCGCCTTCCGCGTGCCGGAGGTGGTCAACTCGCCGATCGAGCAGGCGCTGAACGTCTGCTGGCCGTGGGGCGATCCCGAGTTGGCCCCGCAGCTGCACCAGCAGTGGGCGGCGGCGGTGGAGACGGCCATGATCTCGCCGGGCACGACGATGGGCGTCGCGCCGGTCCGCCTGCTGGCCGAGGAGGGCGGCGTGCTGGACGGCCTGAAGGCCCGCGGCTTCGAGATCGTCGGCCCGGAGTGGCGCTCCCAGTAGAACGTGATCGGCGGCGCGGCCGGACTGGCCGCTCGCCGCCCTATTGCTGGATCAGAAGGGGCACGAGGTCAGTGTTGGGCGCCACCGACCGCGCCCATGTCCCGCCGTCCCAGCTCCAGCCGTTGTTGATGTCGAACTGGACCGTGCGCTGTGCGGCGCCGCTGAGGTCGATCAACACGCCGGGGCCATAGGCCTGATAGATCACGGTGCCGGTGTTGACCGACCTGGCCGAGAGCATCAGCAGGACCTGCTCCACCGGCGCGATGACGCCGAGCATATTGCCCTGGAGCGGCACGGCGCAGACCGGGTTCGCCTGGTTTTCGACGACTTGCGAAACGCCGCAGGTCCACGGCTGATTGGCCTGGTTCAGGATGGAGATCGCGGAGGGCGTTCCTCCATCGGTGGTCGTCATGGCGCCGTTGGCGGTGACCTGGGCAGTCTGGCCCAGGCCGACGGCCGTCGTCGAACTGGCCTGGATCACGCCGTTGGCGATGATCTGACTGGCCGAGGCATAGGCCTGATACTGTTCCTGCCAGACGACGGAGGTGGTCATCAGCAACTGGCTCGTCTGGTACCACACCAAGGGTGAGGCGCCGCGCATCGAAGCCTGGACGACCTTGAATGCCGTCAGGGCGTAGCCGCTCGCCATGAGCGCCTCCAGCGTGGCCGGCGCCATCTGGATATCGATTTCGTACTGAGAGAGGGCGGCCTTCATGAAACGTCTCCCCAGACGGATCGCGGGCGCGAATGCGACCGTTCATGCAACCGTCAAGGGAAGCTCTACCATGAAACGCCGGGCGGCGTCGCGTCAGACCGCCGTGCCGCCGACCGTGAGCCCGGCGATCTTCAGCGAGGGCTGGCCGATGCCGACGGGGACGCCCTGGCCGGCCTTGCCGCAGACGCCGACGCCGGGGTCGAACTCGAAGTCGTCGCCGATCATCTGCACCTGGGTCAGGGCGGTGGCCCCGTCGCCGATCAGGGTGGCGCCGCGCACCGGGGCGGTGATCCGACCGTCCTCGATCAGATAGGCCTCGGTGCACTGGAACACGAACTTGCCGTTGGTGATGTCCACCTGGCCGCCGCCGAAGTTGGCGGCGTAGAGGCCGCGCTTGGTCGAGGCGATCATGTCGGCCTTGGAGTCCTTGCCGCCTTCCATGAAGGTGTTGGTCATGCGCGGCATGGGCATGTGGGCGAAGGACTGGCGGCGACCGTTGCCGGTCGCGCGGGCGTTCAGCTGACGCGCCGACAGCCGGTCGTGCATCAGCCCGACCATGATGCCGTCCTCGATCAGCACGGTGCGCGAGGTTGGCGTGCCTTCATCATCGATGGTCAGGGAGCCGCGACGACCCGCGATGGAGCCGTCGTCGACCACGGTCACGCCCGGGGCGGCGACCCGCTGGCCCATCTTGCCGGTGAAGACCGAGGATCCCTTGCGGTGGAAGTCGCCCTCGAAGCCGTGGCCGATCGCCTCATGCAGAAGCACGCCCGGCCAGCCGGCGCCCAGGACCACGTCCATCTCACCCGCCGGGCAGTCGACGGCCTCCAGATTGACCAGGGCCTGACGCAGGGCCTCGTCGACCTGGCCCTGCCAGCGAGCGGGGGCGATCCAGGTTTCGAAGCCGGCGCGGCCGCCGGCTCCGGAGGATGCGCTCTCGCGCTTGCCGTCCTTTTCGACGGTGACGGAGACGTTCAGGCGGACCAACGGCCGCATGTCGCGCATCAGCCGGCCGTCGCCGCGCAGGATCTCGATCTGGCGATGCTCGCCGACCAGCGAGGCTGAGACCTGCACCACGCGGGGATCGCGGGCGCGGGCCCAGGCGTCGATCTCGGCCAGCAGGGCGATCTTGTCGGAGAAGGCGGGAGAGGCGAGGGGATCGACCTCGTCATAGAGCTTGCGGTTGGTCGCCTGCGGGGCGTCGGCGGCGCTGCCGGCATAGCCGGCGCGGGCCAGGGCGGCGCTGTCGGCGGCGCGGCGCAGGGCGGGGCCGCTGATCTCGTTGGCGTGGGCGTAGCCGGCGGTTTCACCGGCGACGACGCGTAGGCCGAAGCCCTCGGTGGCGTCGTAGGCGGCGGACTTCAGCCGGCCGTCATCGAAAACGAGCGACTCCGATTCGGAGCGCTCAAGGAACAGTTCGCCGTCGTCGGCCCCGGTCAGGGCGTCCTGGAGGATCGAGAGGGCTTCATCGGAGCCGACCTCGGCGCTGTCGAGGATGGCGGGCGGGGAAACGAGAACGGTCATGGCGGCAGAGATAGGGACTTAGACGCGCCGCGTCACGGCCTTCGCCGCGCACCGGGCGCGGCGAATGAAGCGGGGATGGCGCGACGAGGGAGCGGCGGCCATCCCCGCTCCGGCCGCCGAAGCGGCCGCCCTCCACCACGACGAGGAGGGATAGGGGCGGCGAGGATCAGTCGAGGTCGACGTCTCCCCAGCCGGTGATCGATTGGTTCAGCTGGGCGGGGTTGCGCGTCAGGATGACGTCGCCGTGGCCGGAGATGTCGATATCGGCGCGACCGGTCGGGCCGACCGTCACATCGCCGCGGCCCGTGATGTCCACCTTGGCGTCCGAGACCTCGAGCCGGCGCAGGTCCGTATCGCCGTCGCCGCTGACGGTGACGGTGACCTGCGGCGCGCGGCCGTCCGCCTCTACCTCGCCGTTGCCGTTGATGGTCACGTCGAGGGTCGGCTGATCGTAGCCGCGGATCTTCAGCCGGCCGTGCTCGCCCATTTCGAAGGTGCGGACCGCGGGGGCCGTGATCTCGACCCGCAGGGCCTCGGTCTCGCTCCAGACGCGGATGCCCGTGCCGGTCCAGCGGATGTAGCCACGCTCGCTGCGGTCGTCGTCGATCATGATCAGACGGCCGTCGGAGAAGCGAACCTTGTCGACGGCGTCCTTCGGCCCGGTGACGCGGATGCCCGGCTGGTCGCCTTGAATGTAGGTGACCTGCCCGGGGATATCGACGGACAGGCGCTCGCCGCCGGTCCACTCGATGTTGCGGACGGTTTCGGGCGAGACCTTGCCCCGTTCCAGGTGGAAGCCGGAGTCGCCGGCCTCGTCGTCGGTGACGACCCAGGTCCAGTCGTTGCGTCGGACGTCGTTGCCGACCAGCGCCATGGAGCCGCCGATTCCGACCAGCGCCAGGACGAAGCCCACGCCGGTGATGACCAGTAGATTGCGGATCATGTCAGGTCCCTCCCTCAGGCCTGGTTCTGGTTGTCGAGCGCGGGCTTCAGCACGCGGTAGTGCAGTCGGGCGTACCAGACGGTCGCGTCGATCAGCCATTTGGTGAGCAGAGCCATCAGCCCCACCATGAAGATGCCCAGGCCCATCAGGCCGATGCCCATCAGAAGGGCGGCCAGCACGCCTCCGGGGCCGCCGAAGAAGGATCCGGCCACCGCCACGAAGCCGCCAGCGATGAAGACCGCGACGCCGCTCAGCAGCATGGCGATCACCGCGCCGAACACCGGGAAGACGATCGGCAGCAGAATCAGGATGTCGATGGCGCCCAGGCCGATCAGCCCGAAGATGGCGCCCGCCGCCGCGGCGGGGTTCTGTTCCTGGTCCCAGCGACGGGCGCCGGCTTCGGCGCGCAACTCGCGGGCCAGACGGTCGGGATCGCCGAGGGCGGCCGCGACTTCGGCTTCGGAGCGACCGTCAGCGATCCCGTCGTCGAAATGCTGCTCGTAGTCGGACGCGATATCGGCGGCGGCCCGGGTGGGAAGGCCCACCAGTCCGCGCCGCAACCGGCCCATGAATTCGTCCCTCGTCATTATTCAGCTCCCTCTTGGGCGGACGCCGCAGCCGGTTCGGCTGGAACGTCCACAATGGTTTCGACGGCGCGGGCGAAGGCCCGCCATTCCGCGGTCTGGGCCGCGAGGGCCCGGCGACCGGCGTCGGTGAGTCGGTAGTATTTGCGCGAGGGCCCGGAGGACGATTCGACCAGATAGGTCTCGACCTGGCCGTCCGACTGCATCCGCCGCATCAGCGGGTAGATGGTGCCTTCGCCCATATCGATGGCGTCCGACAGGGTGGAGGCGATCTCGTAGGCGTAGCTTTCGCGCCGGTTCAGGAGGGCCAGGACGCACAGCGTCAGCACCCCCTTCTTCAACTGGATCTCTATGGTTTCAGGCACATCAACGTCTCCTGTGATGTCGATGGGATACTGCAAGGTATCTTGCGCCGCAAGGTAGCTGGCGAAACATGAATGCGATTTAATCCGGCGCCCGATCGTCGCGGAACGGTCGGGACGCTTGGCAAGTGAGGGAGGGGGCGATATGGACCGCCCGATGTACCGCCGCGGGCCGCTGTGTCCCGGCGCTTGTTTGCGATTCACTCGCAAATGATTGCGAAGAAACGGTTTTATGAGGATGTCTCGCATGGGGATGGGCACGCGCGCCCGGGCGATCGTCGGTGGTGGACTCACCGCCTTGAGCCTGGCCGTTTTCGCCGCCACGCCGGCTTTGGCTTCGGGACCCGAGCGCATGGGTCAGCCGACGCCGGGCGGTATCGGGCTTCAACCGGCGGCGTCGCCGCTGAAGGTCGAGGCGCACCACTTCCACGATCTGATCCTGATGCCGATCATCACGTTGATCACCCTGCTGGTGCTGGGCCTGATCATCTGGATCGTCATCCGCTACAACAAGAAGTCCAATCCGGTTCCCGCCAAGTGGAGCCACAACACCCTGATCGAGGTCATCTGGACGATCGTCCCGGTGCTGATCCTGGTGGGCATCTCGCTGTTCTCGTTCCGTCTGCTGTTCGCCTATCACGACATGCCGACGCCGGACCTGACCGTGAAGGCCACGGGCAACCAGTGGAACTGGGCCTATGAATATCCGGACCAGGGCATCGCCGAGTACGTCTCGAACATGCTGCCCGAGGAAGAGATCGCCCGCCGCGGCATGTCTCACGACCTCTACCGCCTGGCCGCCGACGAGCCGATCGTGGTGCCGGTGGGCAAGACGGTCCGCGTTCTGGTCACCGCCGCCGACGTCATCCACGCCTTCGCCCTGCCGGCCTTCGGCCTGAAGGTCGACGCCGTCCCGGGCCGGGTCAACGAGACCTGGTTCCGCGCCGACCGCACGGGCGTCTTCTACGGCCAGTGCTCGGAACTGTGCGGCGTCGACCACGCCTTCATGCCGATCGAGATCCACGTCGTCAGCCAGGCCGAGTTCGAAGCCTGGGTGGCCCGCAAGGGCGGCTCGATGACGCCGAAGACCGCGGCTGAGGCTCCGGGCGGCACCGTCGCCCAGGCCGCCGCCGGCACCACCGGCGCCCCCACCGTCGCCGACGGCGCTGTCGCCGTTCCCGCCCCTGCCGCGCCCGCCGCGGCCACGCCGGCCCCGGCTGCGGCTCCCGCCGCCGCCCCGGCCGCCCAGTAACGATACGCGAGAGCCCCAAAGACATGGCCACCGCAGCCGAAAACCTCGCCCACGACCACGACGGGCATCACGACCACAAGCCGGGTTTCTTCACCCGCTGGTTCCTGTCCACCAATCACAAGGACATCGGCACCCTGTACCTGCTGTTCGCCATCATGGCGGGCATCGTGGGCGGCGCCCTGTCCGGCCTGATCCGCTGGGAACTGGCCGAGCCGGGCATCCAGATCTTCAAGGAAGGTTCGTCGATCCAGCTGATGGGTCTGATCGAACAGTCCAAGCACGGCTATAACGCCGTCGTCACGGCCCACGCCCTGATCATGATCTTCTTCATGGTCATGCCCGCCATGATCGGCGGCTTCGGCAACTGGTTCGTTCCGATCATGATCGGCGCGCCGGACATGGCCTTCCCGCGCATGAACAACATCTCGTTCTGGCTGCTGGTCGCCGCCTGGGTGCTGCTGATCACCTCCATGTTCGTCGACGGCGGCCCGGGCCGCGGCTTCGGCGGCGGCTGGACGATTTATCCGCCGCTCTCGACCACCGGCCACACCGGCCCGGCGATGGATCTGGCGATCTTCTCGCTGCACGTCGCGGGCGCCTCGTCGATCCTGGGCGCGATCAACTTCATCACCACCATCTTCAACATGCGCGCGCCGGGCATGACCCTGCACCGCATGCCGCTGTTCGCCTGGTCGGTGCTGATCACCGCCTTCCTGCTGCTGCTGTCGCTGCCCGTCCTGGCCGGCGCCATCACCATGCTGCTGGCGGACCGCAACTTCGGCACCAGCTTCTTCAATCCGGCCGGCGGCGGCGACCCCGTCATGTTCCAGCACCTGTTCTGGTTCTTCGGCCACCCCGAGGTGTACATCCTGATCCTGCCGGGCTTCGGCATCATCAGCCACATCGTCTCGACCTTCTCGAAGAAGCCCATCTTCGGCTACCTCGCCATGGCCTACGCCATGGTCGCCATCGGCTTCGTCGGCTTCATCGTGTGGGCGCACCACATGTACACGGTCGGCATGAGCGTGAACCTGCGCGCCTACTTCATCGCCGCCACCATGATCATCGCCGTGCCCACGGGCGTGAAGATCTTCAGCTGGATCGCGACGATGTGGGGCGGCTCGATCAGCTTCAAGACGCCCATGCTGTGGGCCATCGGCTTCATCTTCCTGTTCACCGTCGGCGGCGTGACCGGCGTGGTCCTGTCGAACGCCGGCATCGATTACAGCCTGCACGACACCTATTACGTCGTGGCCCACTTCCACTACGTGCTGTCTCTGGGCGCCGTCTTCGCCATCTTCGCGGGCTTCTACTACTGGTTCGAGAAGATGTTCGGGGTGAAGTACAACGAGTTCCTCGGCTGCCTGCACTTCTGGATCATGTTCGTGGGCGTGAACCTGGTGTTCTTCCCGCAGCACTTCCTCGGCCTGCAGGGCATGCCGCGCCGCTACATCGACTATCCGGACGCGTTCACCCTGTGGAACCACGTCTCGTCGATCGGCTATGCGATCACCGTCGTCGGCGTGCTGGTCTTCCTGATCATGCTGATCGAAGCCGCCATTCGTCGTCGTCCGGGCGTCGCCAACCCGTGGGGCGAAGGCGCCACGACGCTGGAATGGACCCTGTCCTCGCCTCCGCCCCACCACCAGTTCAACGAACTGCCGGTGGTCAAGAACGACGAGCACTAGGATCGGAATGCGGGCCGGCGATCGAACATCGCCGGCCCGTTCTCCTTTTCAGGCGAACGCGGCGTGAGCCGCGACGCCCCGCCCGCGGCCTTTGACGCCTACCAGGGCGTCGTGCGCGAGCGATTGCTGGCCCTGCGCCGGCTGATCCTGGAGGTCGCCGAGACCGAGCAGGTCGGTCCGCTGGAGGAGGCCCTGAAGTGGGGCGAGCCCAGCTTCCTGACCCGCCCCGGGATCGGCAGCACGATCCGCATCGACGCCACTGGGGCCGACAGCTACGCCCTGTACGTCAACTGCCGGACGACCCTGATGGACACGTTCCGCAGCCTGTATCCCGACGCGATGACCTATGTCGGGGACCGGCAGATCCGCTTCGCGGTCGATGATCCGGTTCCCGAAGACCCGTTGCGCCACTGCATCGCCCTGGCGCTGACGTATCACCGCTGGAAAGCCCGCTGACGTTCGACTTCGTTTCGCCGTCGGCATCCGTTAGAAGCCTCGCGATGACCGACACCGCCCCGTCCACGATCTCCACGGCCCAGCCGGAAGATTTCTTCCAGCTGCTGAAGCCGCGCGTCATGTCGCTGGTGATCTTCACCGCCGTGACCGGCCTGGTCGTGGCCCATGGCGGCATCGACTGGATTTCGGCGGCCATCGCCGTGCTGTGCATCGCCGTCGGCGCAGGCGCGGCCGGAGCCCTGAACATGGCGCTGGAGGGCGAAACCGACGCTCTGATGCGGCGCACGCGCGGCCGGCCGGTCGCGGCGGGCCGTGTCCGCAAGAACGATGCGATGGCCTTCGGGGTCGTCCTGTCGGTCTTCTCGGTCATGCTGCTGGGCATGACGACCAACTGGCTGGCGGGCGGCCTGCTGCTGCTGACCATCCTCTACTACGCCGTCTTCTACACCCTGCTGCTGAAGCGCCGGACGCCCCAGAACATCGTCATCGGCGGGGCCGCGGGCGCGCTGCCGCCGGTGATCGGCTGGGCGGCGGCCACCGGCCAAGCCCCGTGGCAGGCGTGGCTGCTGTTCCTGATCATCTTCCTGTGGACTCCGCCGCACAGCTGGGCCCTGGCCCTCTATTCGGCCGGCGACTACGCCAAGGCCGGCATTCCGATGATGCCGGTGGCGCGAGGCGCCAAGAGCACCCGGCTGCAGATCCTGATCTACACCCTGCTGTTCCTGCCCGCGGCGATCGCGCCGGGCCTGACTGGGCTGGGCGGGGTGATCTATCTGGGGGTCTCTCTGGTCGGCGGACTCGGCTTCCTGTTGCTGGCGATCCGCTTGTGGCGCTCGCGCGCTGGCGATCAGCCCGACAAGGCCGAGGCCGTGGGGCGAGAGGCCGCATTGTATGATGTCCGCGCCGAGGCCAAACCGGCCCGCAATCTGTTCGCCTTCTCGATCCTGTACCTGATGGCCCTGTTCGCCGCCTTGCTGGTCGAGAGCCTTACCCCGGGACTGTAAGCCCATGCGCCGCCTGACCCCTGAAGAACTCGCCGCCCGCAAGAAGCGCAACCTGGCCATCGCCGGAGTGCTGATCGGCTTCATGATCCTGGTGTTCGGCGTCACGGTGCTGAACCTCAAGCGCAACCTGGACGCTCGCGAGGCGGCCGTCGCCGCCGGCCAGCCGGTGGGCTACGCCCAATGAAGCTGTCGCGAAACGCTGTCGCGATTGTCTGCGTTCTCGGCGTGATGGGCATGACCGGCGCGTCGTTCGCCGCCGTGCCGCTGTATCGCATGTTCTGCCAGGTCACCGGCTTCGACGGCACCGTCAAGAAGGCCGAGCGGGCTCCCGACGTCCAGCTGGACCAGACGGTGCTGGTGCGCTTCGACACCAACGTCCGCGACCTGCCCATGACCTTCCGGGCCGAGCAGGTCACCCAGCGCGTCCGCATCGGTGAAACGGGCATGGCCTTCTTTGACGTGACCAACACCTCGGACAAGCCGATCAGCGCCAAGGCGGCCTACAACGTCGTGCCGGAACGCGCCGGACCCTATTTCCAGAAGCTGCAGTGCTTCTGCTTCGACGAGCAGATCATCAAGCCAGGCGAGACGATGAAATTCCCGGTTCAGTACTTCGTGGCGCCCGAAATGGCGACCGACCGCGAGAGCCGTGGCGTGACCGAAATCACCCTCAGCTACACCTTCTATCCGACCGAGCGGTTCCAGCAGGCCTTAAACGGCGCCCCGCCCTCTGGCGCGGCCGGATAGCGGACGCTATAGCCTGCCCCCAATACGACTCTCGACCGTTCAAGAGATACAGATGGCCGACGCCCACGCGACTCCGCATCACGACTATCACCTGGTGAACCCCAGCCCCTGGCCGCTGGTGTCCTCGATCGCCGTCACGATCATGATGATCGGCGCGGTCGTCTGGATGAAGGGCCTGGCGTCGGCTGACGCCGGTCCGGTCGCCGGGGCCCTGCTGGCCAAGGGAGACAAGGTCCTGTTCGTCGCCGGTCTGGCCGGCGTGCTGGTGTCGATGTTCGGCTGGTGGGCCGACGTGATCAAGGAAAGCCGCCAGGGCGACCACACCCCGGTCGTCTCGATCGGCCTGCGCTACGGCATGCTGCTGTTCATCGCTTCGGAAGTGATGTTCTTCGCCGCCTTCTTCTGGATGTTCTTCGAGATGAGCATCTTCAACGAAGCCCGCGCCCACATTCCGGAAGTCGGCGCCTGGGCTGATACCGCCAAGGCCTGGTCGACCTGGCCGCCCAAGGGCATCGAGACCCTGGACGCCTGGCAGCTGCCGCTGCTGAACACCGTCATCTTGCTGCTGTCCGGCACGACCGTGACCTGGGCTCACCACGCCATCGCGCAGGGTGACCGCAAGGCCACCAAGATCGGCCTGATCATCACGATCGCGCTGGGCGTGCTGTTCACCGCCGTTCAGGTCTACGAATACAGCCACATCATCCACGAGAACCTGTTCTTCAACGAAGAAGCCATCAACTCGGGCCTGTACGGTTCGATCTTCTTCATGGCGACGGGCTTCCACGGCTTCCACGTCCTGATCGGGACCATCTTCCTGATCGTCTGCCTGCTGCGCCTGCTGGCCGGCCAGTTCACCCCCGAGAAGCATTTCGGCTTCGAGGCGGCCGCCTGGTACTGGCACTTCGTGGACGTGGTCTGGCTGTTCCTGTTCGCCTTCGTCTACGTCACCTTCGGGTGATCGACGGGCCCTCAGGTCTGAACAATCAACCGGCGCGGATCGACCCGATCCGCGCCGGTCTGCTTTGCCGCTGCCCCAACTGCGATCAAGCGCCCCTGTATGCGGGCTTCCTCCAGGTGGTGGACCGGTGCGCGGCCTGCGGCTTCGACTATAGCCGCCTGAACACCGGCGACGGGGCGGCCATCTTCATCATGCAGATCGCGGGCGGCGTCGTGGTCTTCGGCGCCCTGTTCGCCATGATCGCCTGGAATCCGCCGATCTGGCTCCTGCTGCTGATCGCCCTGCCGCTGGTGGCCGGGCTGTCGGTCGGGCTGATGCGCCCGGGCAAGGGTGTGATGATCGCCCTCCAGATGCGCAACAAGGCCGGGCAGGCGAACCATGGCTGAGGCTCGCGTTCGCTTCCCCTGGGGGCTGACCATCGCCACCGGGCTGGCCCTGGTCCTGCTGTGCGGTCTGGGGACCTGGCAGGTCCAGCGCCTGCAATGGAAGGAAACCCTGATCGCGGAGGCCGAGGCGGCGGCGAAGGCCCCGCCTCGAGGCTTGTCGGCTTTTGTTCAGGACGCCCCCCAAGAGTTCAGCCGGCTGGTGCTGACGTGTCGGGGCCTGGACACGGCGCCCTATGTCGAGTTGCAGACCATTCATGAGGGACAGCCGGGTGTTCGGCTGATTTCTCTCTGCAACAGCGAAACGTTCCGGCTGGGAGGGGAGACCCACCGTCGGTCATTCCTGATCGATCGTGGCTTTATCCCGGAAGGGGTGTCGGCACGGCCGCCACAGCAGGTGACAGAAAAGCCGGTCGCCATGACGGCTCAACTTCGCACGCCGTCCCCGGCCAACGGCATGGCGCCGCCGCCCGAAGGCCGCCGGTTCTACGCGCGCGATCTGGATGCCATGAGCCGGGTTCTGCACGAGGACTACCAGAAGGCCGGCGCCCTTCGGAGCCTTGGACGGTTGGGATATCCCTACATTCTCTATGCCACGACCTCCTCCAATCCGGATTGGGCCGCCTTGCAGCCCTCCGCCCCGCCGGCGGCCTTCTCCAACAACCACCTCGGCTATGCCCTGACGTGGTTCGGACTGGCATTGGCGCTCGCGGGAACCTACCTGGCCCTGCTTCGGCGCAAGCTGCGTCCCCCGACGCCGTCCGGCGACACTGAAAAGAGCTCTTCCTGACCGCCACCCTCCACACCCTGTCCAACGGCGTCCGCGTCGTCTGCGATCCCATGCCGGGTCTGCGCACCCTCGCCCTGACCGTCGCCGTGCGCGGCGGGGCCAAGTGGGAAAGCGAGGCCACCTCCGGCTGGTCCCACTGTCTCGAGCATCTGGTGTTCAAGGGCGCGGGCGACATGGGCGCGCGCGAGATCGTCGAGCGGATCGAGGCCGAGGGCGGCTCCATCAACGCCGCCACCGGCTATGAGCGGACCAGTTTTGAAGTGCGGGCGCTGCAGGGCGGCCTGCCGCTGGCCATGCAGGTCCTCTCCGACCTCGTTTTCCGCCCCATGCTCGATCCCGCCGAGATCGTGCGTGAGAAGGACGTGGTGGCCCAGGAGATCGCCGAGGCCTTCGATACGCCCGACGACCACGTCTTCGAAATGGCCCAGACGCGCGCCTTCGCCGGCCAGCCGCTGGGACGTCCGATCCTGGGCTCCGTGGCCAGCTTGAAGCCGATCGATCGCGCCTCCATCGGCGTCTGGCGCGCCCGCCTGTATTCCCCTGACCGCATGGTGGTGGCGGCCTCTGGCGCGGTGGACGAGGCCGAACTGCTGGCCCTGGCCGAGCGCTGGTTCGGCCACCAGGCGGCGACCCCGGCGGACGAGCCTGACACGCCCCGCTTCACCGGCGGCGACGCGGCTCTGACCCGGCGGATTGAACAGGCCAATATCGTCTTCCAGCTGCCGGCGCCGTCGGCCATGGATCCCGCCTATGCGGCGACGCGGCTGATGAGCGAGATCCTCGGCGGCGGCATGGCCTCGCGCCTGTTCCAGAGCGCCCGCGAGGAGCGCGGACTGGCCTATGCCATCGACGCCTATCATGAGCCCTATGAGAACGCGGGCATCCTCGGCATCTACTCCGGGGCTTCCGCCGATCGGGCCGTCGAACTGGCCCAGGTCTGCGCCGCCGAGCTGAGGGCGCTGGCCGAGACCGGCCCCACCGCCGCCGAACTGTCCCGCGCCAAGGCGGTGCTGAACGCCGGCCTGTGGATGTCGGACGAGAGCCCGGCGTCCCGCGCGGGCCGGGCCGCCGCACAGGTGCTGCTCTTCGGTGCGCTCATCGCATCCCAGACCATGGCTGACCGCACCCTGGCTCAGACCGCCGAGGACGTCCGCGCCGCCGCCGCCGGGTGCCTGGGGCCAGGCCTGGCCGCCACGGCGGTGCTCGGCCCCAAGGCCGCCGCCCCGGCGGGCGCCGCCTTCAGGGATGCCCTGTTCGGCTGATCGGGACCCGGTTATTCTGACGTCATGGCGCTTCTGGACTGGATCAGCGACGCGGGCGGACCCGTGGTGGAGGGCGAGGGTGTCATCCTGCGCTCGCCGCGCTCGGCCGATCATGAGGCCTGGGCCACCCTGCGGCAGGAATCCTATCCCTATCTCCAGCCGTGGGAGCCGACCTGGCCCGAGGACGACCTGACCCGCGCGGCTTTCAAGCGCCGGCTGTCGATCTACCAGCGCGAACTGGAGGCCGGGAACGCCTGGCCCTTCTTCATCTTCACCGATCACGGGCGGACGCTGGTGGGCGCCGTCACCCTGTCGAACGTCCGGCGAGGCGTCGCCGAGACCGGCACCATCGGCTACTGGATCGGCCGCCGCTTCGCCGGACAGGGTCATGCCACCGCGGCGGTGCGCGCCCTCATCGGCTTCGCCTTCACCGAGTTGAACCTGCATCGGGTGGAGGCGGCCTGCGTGCCGCACAACATGGCCTCGCGCCGGGTGCTGGAGAAGTCGGGCTTCGAGCACGAGGGCCGTGCGCGGGCTTATCTTAAAATTAACGGCGGTTGGGCAGACCATCTTCTGTTCGGCCGCGTGAATGACGGGGCCGGGCGCGCCGGCTGACGCCGTGCACCGGAGAACCGCGACGCGTGAACACTCGCTCCAGAAGTCTGGCCTGGGACGCGACGACCGCCATTGAGGCGTTAGCCGCCGCCGATGCCGCGCTGTGGATCTGGACGCCTGCCGATGATCAGATGCGGTTCACGGGCGCGACGCGGGCTCTCGGACTGGGTCCGCTGGCCCCGGAATGCTCGGGCGCCGCCTTCACCGCCGTGGCCATTCCGCAGGACCGGGCGCTGGCCGAAAAGGTCCTCAAGCCGCAGGAGGAGGGGACCGAGGTCGCCGTTCGTCTGCGCATGCGCGATTCCGAGACCTGCATCTGGCGCGGCGTCTGGCTTGAAGATGGGTTGCGCGCGGCCGGGGTCGTGGCGCTGGAGACCAAGTTCGCCGCCTCGCACCGCGATCACCTGACGGGCCTGCTGGATCGCCGCACCTTCCTGTCGCGCGCCGGCGAGACCCTGACCCAGATGGGCGAGTTCGAACTGGTGGTGGCGGATGTCGACCGCCTGCGCCGCCTCAACGAGGCCCTGGGCCATGAGCGCGCCGACCTGGTGCTGGCCGCGCTGGGGTCGCGCCTGAACGCCGCCTTCCCGCACGATTCCTCGGCCGCCCGCATCGGTGAGGACGAATTCGCCATCCTGGTGCCGCGGGGTTCGGGCGCGGCGACGGAACGCCTGCGCGAAGCGCTGGAACAGCCGTTGCGCGTCGCCGGCTTCGACATCTATCCGACGGTCTCCATCGGCGGCGTGACGGTCGAGGGCGGCCCCGACGCCGCCGATCCCGCCGAACTGCTGCGCCGGGTCGAGCTGGCCGTGGAGCAGGCCAAGACCGCCGGACGTGGCGGCATCGCCGCCTATGGTCGCGCGCTGGAGAGCGACAGCCTGTCCCGGCTCGCGTTGGAAGCCGACCTGCGCAACGCCTTCGTGCGCGGCGAGATCGAGCCCTTCTACCAGCCGATCGTGAACCTCAACACGGGCGCGGTCGCGGGCTTCGAGGCCCTGGCCCGCTGGCGTCACCCCAAGCGCGGCATGGTCCCGCCGGACGAGTTCCTGGGCCTGGCCGACGAAATGGGCCTGATGAACGACCTGGGCCTGCTGATGATGACCGCCTCGGCGCGGCAGCTGGCCGAATGGCTGGCCCGGCACCCGTCGGCGGGCAAGCTGTTCTGCAGCGTCAACCTGTCGGTCGGCGAGATCGAGCGGGCCAATCTGGTCGAAGACGTCTCGCGCATCATCAGCGAGGCGGGCCTGCCCAAGGGCGCGCTGAAGCTGGAAGTCACCGAGGGCGACATCATGCGCGACACCACCCGCGCCGCCGAGACTCTGACGAAGCTGCGCAACGCCGGGGCTTCGCTGGCGTTGGACGACTTCGGCACCGGCTTCTCGTCGCTCAGCTACCTGGCCAAGCTGCCGTTCGATACGCTGAAGATCGATCGCTACTTCGTCCTGACCATGGACAAGGACGAGGGCTCGGCCAAGATCGTCAAATCGGTCGTCAACCTGGGCCGCGACCTGTCGCTGGAAGTCGTCGCCGAGGGCGTCGAGAACGCCGGCCTGGCCAAGCTGCTGCTCGAGGCCCAGTGCCACTACGGCCAGGGCTTCGGTTACGCCCAGGCCCTGCCCGCGCAGGAGGCGGAGGTCTATCTGAACGAGTCCCTCGCCGACGGTTCGGCGCCGATCAAGGCGCGGTCGGCCTAAGCCCGCCCCGCCTGCCCTGACAGCTGGGCCGGATCGACCCCCAGCGTGGCCAGGGCCCGGGCCCATTTGCCGTCGTAGTCGGTGTCGAAGATCAGCCCGGTATCGGCCTCGGCGGTCAGCCAGACATTCTCGCCCAGTTCGTCCTCCAGCTGGCCGTCGCCCCAACCCGCATAGCCCAGCAGCAGCACCGACCGGCGCGGGCCGTCCAGAGGGTCGACCATGGCCGCCAGCGCCTCGCGCGTGCCGGTCATGGCCAAGCCCACGCCGAAGGGCATCGAGGCGTCGTCGATCATCCAGTCGTCGGTGTGCAGGACGAAGCCGCGTTCCCGCTCCACCGGTCCGCCCACCAGGACCTTGCGCGTGGCGGCGCCGTCCGGGGCGGGAGTGTCCAGCTTGGACAGCACGGCCTTCAGGTCCACGCCGGGGGCGGGGCGGTCCAGTCTCAGGCCCATGGCGTGGTCCGGACCGTGGGCGCAGACCAGGATCACCGCATGCTCGAAGCGGGGGTCGCTGATGCCCGGCATGGCCACCAGCAGGCGTCCGACGAGGGATTGGAAGTCGTCCATACCCCTATGATCGGCACGCGAGGGCGGCGGCGCAAGCGCGGCGTGGACGCGGGCGGTTGGCGCGGCCCTCGGCAACGCCTATCTGGTCCGGGAGTTTGATCCTCACCTTCCTTCCAGGAGCCTGCCCATGACCGTCCAGATCGGCGACCGTATTCCCTCGGCCAACCTGACCCGCGCCACCGACGACGGCCCCAAGCCGGTCAGCACCGACGACATCTTCGCGGGCAAGACGGTGGCCCTGTTCGCCGTTCCGGGCGCCTTCACCCCCACCTGCTCGGCCCGCCACCTGCCGGGCTTCAAGGATCACCGCGAGGACCTCGCCGCCAAGGGCGTCGACACCGTCGCCTGCGTGTCCGTGAACGACGCCTTCGTCATGGGCGCATGGGCCGACAGCCAGGGCATCGGCAAGGAAGACATCCTGATGCTGGCTGACGGCAACGGCGATTTCACCCGCCAGCTCGGTCTGGCGCTGGACGCCAAGGGCTTCGGCATGGGCGAGCGCTCGCAACGCTATTCGATGCTGGTCAAGGACGGCGTCGTCGAACAGCTGAACATCGAGCAGGGCGGCGAGTTCAAGGTGTCCTCGGCCGAGCACCTGCTGGCGCAGCTTTAAGCGCGCCACCGCTCGTGACGCGGTCACTCACGGCTTGAGCGCGTCATGAGCACCGACGTCTTCACCCCCGAAAAGCGCAGCGCCGTGATGCGTCGCGTGAAGGGGAAGGACACCACACCCGAACTGGCCGTGCGCCGCATCCTGCGCACGGCCGGGATCGGCTATCGGCTGGGCGGCGCGGGCCTGCCGGGCAAACCCGACGTCGTGATGAAGGGGCGGCGCACTGTCGTCTTCGTCCACGGCTGCTTCTGGCACGGCCATGATTGTCCGCGCGGGTCCAGGCAGCCCAAGGCCAATGCGGCCTACTGGATCGCCAAGATCGACCGCAACCGGGCCCGCGACGCCGCCAGCGCGGAGGCGCTGCAGACGCTGGGCTGGCGCGTGGTCTTCGTCTGGGAATGCGCGATGAGGGCGGCCGATTTTCCCGACCGCCTGCTGGCGGCCGTGCGCGGTCAGGCGGCGGCCGTCTCGATATCGTCCGTCTCGGGCTGACCCATGGTCATCACATGGGTGATGGCGCCCAGCAGCATCGGCGGCGTGATCGGCTTGGGCACGAAATAGGTCATGCCGGCGGCGGTGCAGGCCGCGATGTCCTCGGGTGAGGTGTCGGCGGTCACCGCGATGATCGGCACGACCGCGTTCGGGCCGTTTCCGGCGCGGATGCGCTTGGTCGTCTCGCGCCCGTCCAGCTCCGGCATCCGGACATCCATGAAGATCAGGTCGAAGGCGGTGTGCTCGCAGATCTTCAGCGCCGCCATGCCGTCGGCGGCGGTGGCGATGTCGCAGCCGAGCGGCTGCAGGATCAGCTGGATGGCCCGGCGGTTGATGTCGTGGTCGTCGACCACCAGCACCCGCATCGGACGGCCCTCGTCCTCGTCGTCATAGGCTTCGTCCGTGATCGGCTCGGGCGCGGCCTCGGCGACGACAGGGGCCAGGGCGGGGCGAGCCTCCTCGAGCGCCCGGGGCGCGACGGCGGGAGCGGTTGCGCCCTGTCGGTTCGACAGGACGCGGGCGACGGCGTCGCGGCTTTCCTGGTCGAGGCCGGGCGTGACGGCCTCGGTCATCTCGCCGGGCGCCAGGCGCAAGGCCAGGGTGAAACGGGCGCCTTCGCCGGGGCGGCTGCGGGCGGTCAGGCGACCGTCCATCAGGTCAGCCAGTTGCCGGCTGATCGACAGCCCCAGGCCGGTGCCGCCGTGACGGGCGCTGACGCCGTCCATGGTCTGGTCGAAGGGGGTGAACAGGCGGGCCACCTGGGCGGCCGTCATGCCGGGGCCGGTGTCGACCACCTCGATCAGGACAGCGTAGCCGCCGGGCTCTTCGGTCCAGCCGTTCAGACGCAGGGTGATCGCGCCCTTGTCAGTGAATTTGATGGCGTTGGAGATCAGGTTGTTCAGCACTTGACGCAGGCGCATCGGATCGCCGCGCACCGAGGCGGGCATGGTGGCCGCGCCTTCGACCCGGAACTTCAGGCCTTTGGCCCGCATGGGTCCGCGCCACAGGCGGACGGTCTGGTTGAGCAGTTCGCGCAGGTCGAAATCGACCGTGTCCACGGTCATGTGCCCAGCCTCAAGCTTGGCGTGGTCCAGCAGGTCGTCCAGCAGGGCCTTCATCATGAAACCGGCGTCGCTGATCAGGCGGGCCTGGGCGCGCGCGGAGCCATCGCCGGCCCCACGTTCCAGCTCGGCCGCGCCGGTCAGGATGGCGCTGATCGGAGTGCGCAGGTCATGGCCGACCGTCGCCAGGAAGGCGCTGCGGCCGTCCATGATGCGCACGGCGTCGATACGCTTCTGCTCGGCCTCGATCCGGGCGGCGCTCTCAGCGGTGCGCGCCTCGTTCATCCGCTGCCAGGTCGACAGGCAGTAGGTGATGAAGACCCCCACGGCGATGGCCGCGGCGGTCACGAAGCCCGTCGAGCCGCCGAACAGCGCCATGAACAGGGGGATGGACGTCAGGTACAGGAACTGTGGCGTGACCGTCAGGATCAGCACGCGCATGGAGCGCGGTGCGTTGATCATCGAATAGATGGCGCCCGCCGACAGCAGCATGGCGGCGCAGACCCCGCCCATCGGGCCGCCGATCAGCCACAGCGGGATGGACAGGCTGCCGAAATAGCCCGCGTTGATGAACAGCAGAAGATCGCCGGCGAGGGCGCGGACGCCGGTCAGCTTCTGCGCCCGGCCGCCGATGATTGGAGCGAAGGCCCACAGGTCCAGGCTCTGAACCAGGAAGTAGCCCAGCACCCATCCGACGCTGATGTTCCAGCCGATCAGGGGGCTGAAGATCAGGGCGCTGGCGGCGGCCATGCCGAGACGCTGCAACAGCGCCTTGCGGCGCTGGCGGATGGCGATGACCCACGGATCGGTCATCGGCGTCGTATTGCTGGCGCCGGTGTTCGCCATGCGTCTCCCCGAGGATGGGCGTACTCGCCCTTCCTGCCACCATGACGCGTCTGCCCTAACGGTCCGTCAACGGCCCGTTCCGACGGCCTCCGAGACGGTGGAGAAACCGTCCGCGCGCAGGCGCGCGGCGAGGTCGCGCTTGATCCGCGACACTAGGCCGGGACCCTCGTAGATCAGGGCGGAATAGATCTGGATCGCCGAAGCGCCGGCGCGGATGCGGGCCCAGGCTTCGGCCCCGGAATCGATGCCGCCGACCGCGATCAGGGGCAGCTTTCCGGCCGAGGCGGCGGCGGCGGCGCGAAGCGCGTCCAGCGCCCGCGTTCGCAGCGGGGCGCCCGACAGACCGCCGGCCTCGCTCTTGTCCGGCGAGCGCAGGGTGTCGGGGCGGTCCAGTGTCGTGTTGGACACGATCAGCGCGTCCAGACCGTGATCCAGGCTGGCCTCGACGATCATGCCGATCTCGTCGGCGGTCAGGTCGGGCGCGATCTTCAGGAAGACGGGCGTCGGGTCTTCGCCGCGCGCCGCCGCCAGCCGCCCCAGCAGATCGTCCAGCGCCGCCCGGCCCTGGAGGGCGCGCAGGCCCGGCGTATTGGGCGAGGAGACGTTGACGGTGACGTAGTCGGCCAGGCCCTTCAGCCGAACCAGACCGGCGACATAGTCCGCCGCCTTGTCCTCGGTGTCCTTGTTGGCGCCGAGGTTGGCTCCGATCACCGCCGTCCTCGGGCGGTGCGCCAGACGGTCCGCGAAGGCCTCCAGTCCGGCGTTGTTGAAGCCCATGCGGTTGATGATCGCCCGATCCTCGCTGAGCCGGAACAGGCGCGGTTTCGGATTGCCGGGCTGGGCCAAGGGAGTGACCGAGCCGCATTCCACGAAGCCGAAGCCCAGGCGCGCCAGCCCGTGCAGGGCCTCGCCGTTCTTGTCCAGGCCGGCGGCCAGTCCGACCGGATTCGGCAGGTCCAGCCCGGCCAGGCGGGTGTGCAGCACGGGATCGTCAACGCCCGGCGCGGGCAAGGGCGTGACCTGCAGCGCCTTGATCGCCAGCTGGTGGGCCATCTCCGGATCGAGGCGGCGCAGCAGGACGGCGCCCAGATCTGTCAGTCCCATCCGACAGCTCCGTCCTCGAATCGCATGATCCCCTCCGCATCCACCGACAGGCCGCGTTCCTCACGGGCGGCGGAGACGGGCAGGGGGGCGAACAGGTGCGGGAACAGATCGCCGCCGCGCGAGGCCTCCCACTTCAAAGCCTCGCCCAGGAGCGTGAGATCGACGGCGACCAGCAGCAGATCGGTCCGCCCGGCGTAGTGGCGCCGCGCCGTCTCGGCCAACTGACCTGAGGCGGACATGTGGATGTAGCCGTCCGCCAGATCGACGGTGGAGCCCGCATAGGCTCCGGCGGTTCGGGCGCCCTCCCATTCGGCGCGGTCGACCAGCTTGTAGGCGATCTCGCTCATTCGGCGATGTCCCGCGGCTGCAGGAAGCCTTCGAAGGTGCAGCGTCCGGCCACATCCACCGTGAACAGGGCCGCGGCGCCGGGCGGGAAGCCGCCGCTCATACGGTCCAGCACGGACGGCGAGGCGGCGCTCTCGATCAGGTACTCGACAGCCAGCAGGTGAACGCCCGGATTGTGCGCCACCACCAGCAGGCAGCCGGCTTCGTCTTCCACCGCCTCGATGTGGCGGCGCAGGGTGTCGGCCGAGCCGTTGTAGAGCGGCTCGTCCTCGCGCACCTGGACATCGCCCAAGGCGTCGTGGACCAGGTTCCAGGTCTGGCGGGTGCGGGAGGCGGGGGAGACCAGCGCCAGGTCCGGGCGCACGCCCCTGGCCGCCAGGGCGCGGCCCATCAGGGCGGCGTCGCTCCGGCCACGCGCCGACAGGTCGCGGTCGCGGTCACGGCCGGAGCCGCTCGCCCGTTCCGCCTCGGCGTGGCGCATCAGGATCAGTCGCTGCATGGGCCGCCTTTACGGGTGTTCGCCCGGTCCCGCCAGATCACGGCCGGCGCGGGAGGCCGGTTGGGGCTGCAGCGCGGAGTTCCGCACCGGCGCGGTGGCCACCGCGCCGCCGGGACGGGCCTTGGCGTAGGCCTGGCGAGTGGCTTCCAGCAGGATGACTCCGGCGGCGCCCGGCAGCACATGCTTGCCGATCTGCTCCAGTCCGTCGGCCAGGGGCAGAAGCGGACCCCACGGCGGCACATACAGGGTCTGGGACCAGGCCGTGGGCTCCAGCCCGGCCTCGCGCACCAGCCGTTCCAGCTGGCGACGGGTGAAGGGCCGTCCGTGGCCGAAGGGGGTGTTCTCGGACCGCGCCCACAGGCCGCCGCGCGCCGCCGCCACCAGGATGACCCGGCCCGCCGGGGCCAGCGCCCGCACCGCCTCCAGCATGAGGGCCTGGGCGTCCTCGGCCTCTTCCAGCGCATGGACCATCAGGATGCGGTCGAACGATCCGGCGGCGAACGGCAGGCGGCGGTCCTCGACCAGCACGGTGCGGTTCTTGCCCGCTTGCGGCCACAGCTCGACGCCTTGACCACCCGGCATGGCGGCGACCACCCGGCGCGCGCCGATAAAGGCCTCTAGCCACGGCGTCGCATAGCCGAGGCCCAGCACGTCGCAGTTGCTGGCCTCGCCCCAGGCGTCCTCCAACCGGCGGGCCAACAGCCGGCGGGCCAGCGCGCCCGCCGGCTCGCCGTAGAATATCCTCAGGTCCTCGATGCTGCGCCGCATGGACCCAGCATAGACCCGCCGGGGGGCGGCTGCCAGAATGGCGTCATGACCCTCGAAATCCGCCTCTTTCCTTGCCTGAACGACAACTACGGCTTCCTGGTGCGCGACACGGCGACCGGGACCGTCGCAACGGTCGATACGCCCGACGCGGCGGCCATACTGGCCGAGCTGGAGCGGTCGGGCTGGGGGCGGCTGGACCTGATCCTGAACACCCACTGGCACCCCGATCACACCCAGGGCAACGCCGCCCTGCAGGCTGAGACCGGCTGCGAGATCGTCGGCCCCGAGGAGGTGCGCAAGGCCGCTCCGCTGGATCGCGTGGTGCGTGGCGGCGACGTGGTGATGCTGGGCGAGACGGCGCTGGAGGTGTCGGACGCGCCCGGGCACACACTCGGCCACATCGTCTATCGTGCGCCGTCGGATCATCAGGCCTTCGTCGGCGACGTCCTGTTCACCCTGGGTTGCGGCCGCCTGTTCGAAGGCACGCCGGACCAGATGTGGGACAGCCTGCGGACGCTAGCCGCCTGGCCGGAGGAGACGGTGATCTGGTGCGCCCACGAATATACCGCCGCCAATGCCCTCTTCGCCCTCAGCCTCGACGACCGGCCGGAGATGCGGGCGCGCGCCGAGCAGATCATGGCGATGCGCGAGCGGGGCGAGCCCACGGTGCCCACCACCATCGGCGCCGAGAAGGCCTTCAATCCGTTCCTGCGGGCGACGGACGCGGCGGACTTCGCGGCCCGGCGTGCGGCCAAGGACGGCTTTACCGGCTAGGGGTCGGGTCCTGCGGCAGGAAGGCGCGGATCACCCGCGCCGAGGACGGGCGGCCTGCGACGCCCTGCGTCGGGGCGACCACGATGCGCAACTCGCCGCGCACATAGGTGACCGCCGTGCTGCCGCCCTGAACGATGACGATGCGGCGCAACTGGTTCAGCGACGACCGGCCCGTGGGCGAGCGGGCGATGCGCAGCACCGCGTCGGTCGACAGGATCAGGGCTTCGACGGTCAGGCCCTCGGCGTCCGCGTCGGTGTCGACATTGATCTCGATCAGCCGGCCCATGGTCTGGCTCATCATGGCGCTGCGGCGCGTCATCAGCTGGAACAGCTGCGCCGGTCCCAGCGAGGGCTGGGTCAGGGCCTCCCCCGGCCCCGCCAGCGAGACGGGCGACCCGCCCGGCGCACGGCTGGTGAAGACCGTCATGCCGCCGCCCGGCGTCACACGCAGGATCTGCTGGCCCGCGTCGTTGCGATAGATGACGTCCCCGCGGGGCGCGGCGGTGGGGCGCAGCACCCAGGTCTCATCGCGGCGGTCGAAACGCAGCAGGGGCCGCTGGCCCGACCGGTCCAGGGTGAAGGCCTCGCCCGATTCCGACATGTAGCGTCCGACGGGCGGGGGGGCGAGGTTGACCCCGCCGCGGTTGCGCAACGCCTGGCTCTGCTCGGCCTGGGCGTTGCCGCGCTCCTGGGCGAAGACCTGCGGAGCGGTGAATGCAGCAGACAGCAACGCCGCCGCCGCGATGGCGAGCGCCATCACGGTCGGAAGCGGTGAGCGCGCCATTCTGACACTTGCCGTCAACTCCATGGCGGACTTGGTGCAATCGTCACGCGGCGGATTTTGGGCGGGGATCGGATCAGCCGACCAGATACTGACCGCCGTTCAGCGACAGGGTGCAGCCTGTGACATATCCGGCACGTTCGCCGGCCAGCCAGGACACCATGTCGGCAATTTCCTCACCTTTTCCGAGTCTTCCAACCGGAATCTGGGCGATGATTCCGGCCAGGACCTTCTCGTCCATCGCGCCCACCATCTCGGTGTCGATGTAGCCGGGGGCGATGCAGTTCACGGTCACGCCCTTGCGCGCATTCTCCAGCGCCAGCGCCTTGGTGAAGCCGATCATCCCGGCCTTGGCGGCGGAATAGTTGGTCTGGCCGATCTGGCCCTTCTGGCCGTTGATCGAGGAGATGTTGACGATGCGGCCGAAGCCGCGGTCGCGCATGCCGTTGATCACCTGGCGCGTCATGTTGAAGACGCTGTCCATGTTCACCCGGATCACGTCCGACCATTGGTCGTGGCTCATCTTGTGGAAGAAGCCGTCGCGGGTGATCCCGGCGTTGTTGATCAGCACGTCGATGGGGCCCAGCTCGGCCTCCACGTCGGCCACGGCGCGGGCGCAGTCGTCGTAAGAGCCGACGTTGCCCTTCACCACCATGACGCCCAGTTCGCGGGCGGTGGCCTCGGCGGCTTCGGCGTTGCCCGAATAGCCGGCGGCGACGGCCATGCCGTCCTCCTTCAGCCGCTGCACGAT
The DNA here is from genome assembly GCF_058807475.1 of Brevundimonas sp. GW821-FHT12C05. Lineage (NCBI taxonomy): Bacteria > Pseudomonadati > Pseudomonadota > Alphaproteobacteria > Caulobacterales > Caulobacteraceae > Brevundimonas > Brevundimonas sp. GW821-FHT12C05. Next base: position 166,186 of record NZ_JBXAQS010000003.1, on the reverse strand, counting down.
GGCCTTGCCGATCCCGCGGGTTCCGCCCGTCACCAGAGCCACTCGAGCCATTTTGCGTTTCCCTGTCCCTTAAGCCGTCTCTGCCGGACGCCCTTGAGGACTACGCTTTAGCTTGCAGGTCGTTGCGCGAAAAGCCGCTGTTACGCGGCTTTTCAAAAACCCGGCGCGTTCGCGGTCCCCGGCGATACCGCATCGCAGCAACAAAAAGTTGTGACATGCAACCCATGGTATTCCTGACGTCGTCGTCGATACTCCCCGCATCAAGGGAGGACGCCATGAAACTGCTTGTTCTGCTGGCCGCCGGCGCGGCCCTGACGCTGGGGGTCGCCCCGGCCGGAAGCGCGGCGCCGCCGCTCGCCGAGAGCTGCCACGCCGATTGCTTCACCCGGTGCCAGGCCCTGTATCCGAACGACGTCGAACTGATCAGTTCGTGTACGAACGGCTGCGTGCTGTTCGAGTGCAACGGAGACCCCTGGCCCTGAACCCTGGCGCCAGGTCAGGCCGTGCTGAGCCCGCCGCGCGCCGCGCCGATCATTTCAGTTTGGTGATCAGGGCCTGGGCCGCCGCCGGATTGCGTACTTTGGCCCCGGCGATGAAGTAGGCGAACACGTCGCCGCGTTTGGCCCAGTCCTTCGCCCGCGCCGCGATCCCGTCCAGTTCGGCCGAGGTCATGCCGGTCGGCTCATCCGGCTTGCTCGACATCAGGCGCGCGTAGGTGAAATCGGCCGTCGGCAGGTCGATCTTGGGCCATTCCGGCGCCTCGTCATCCTCGGCATAGACGATGGCGGCGCCGTACTTGGCCGCCAGATCGTAGAACTGTTGGGTGTCGAAGGTCGGGCTGCGGACCTCCAGCGCGTGCCGCAGCCGAATGCCGTCCTTCTCCTTGGGCAGCAGCTTCAGGAAGCCCTCGAAGTCGACCGGGTCGAACTTCTTGGTGGCCATGAACTGCCAGTTGATCGGCCCCAGCTTGTCGCCCAGCGCCGTCAGGCCCTGATCCAGGAACCGCTCGAAACTTTCATTGCCCTCCGACAGCACCTTGCGATTGGTGCAGAACCGGCTGGCCTTCACCGCGAAGACGAAGTCGTCCGGCGTCTCGTCGCGCCACTTCATCCACGTCTCGGGCTTGAAGCCGGAGTAGTAGGTGCCGTTGATCTCGATCGAGCTCAGCTCGCTGGAGGCGTACTCCAGCTCCTTCTTCTGGCTGAGTTTCTCGGGATAGAAGACGCCGCGCCACGGCTCGAAGGTCCAGCCGCCGATGCCGACGCGAATGGTTCCGGTCATGTGATCCTCTCCCTGTCGCCCAAGGACCTAGGATCAGACCGCCGATCCCACAAGCGCCCGATAGGCCGCCGTCGCCTGCGCGCGGGCCGTATCGTCATCCAGCAGGCGGCGCGAATGCCCGTAGGCCAGCACGATGCCCTTGAACTGGAACACCAGGATCTCGAGCGCGACGCTGTCGGCGCCGGGGTTCAAGGTCCGGAACTCGCGCTTCAGCGTCTTCGCCCAGAGGATCTGGCTGTCCTTCAAGGTGTCGCGCAGCGGACCCGGCTGATCGTCCAGTTCAATCGCCGCCGCCTTCAGCGGGCAACCGCCGGGCCGGTCCTCGCCGTCGATCCAGTCCAGCTCGCCCTGGAAGATACGGTCCAGACGCTCGCGGCCCTGCGCCAGTGGCTCGGCCGGGGCCCAGACGGCGGCGGTGAAGCGGGCGATCATGGCGTCGACCACCTCGGCCTGCAGCGCCTCCTTGGACTGGAAATGCTTGAGGACGGCGCTCTTTGACACGCCCGCCGCGCCGGCCACGTCGGCCAGGCTGACCGCCGCCAGCCCGCGCACGGTGACCTGGGCCATCGCCTCGTCGATCAGCCGGGCATGGGTGGACTCGCCCTTGGGCGGCATCAGCGGAAATCCTGTTGACTCAAAGTGACCGATCGGTCACTTATAGGTGTACGACCGGTCACTTTTATCCGATCCCGGTCGTTCTGACCATCCCTTCCGAGGAGGAAGCGCCATGCTTCTCATGTCCCTGATGACGACGGCCCTTCTGGCCGTTCAACCTGCGCCGGCTCCCACCGGCGCTTCGGCCACCCTGGTCCAGCCGCGAGAGATCCGGCTGAACCTGGACGGCCGCAACTGGGCCTGCGGTCCGGACGGCGCCTGCGTCGGCCGTGGCGGCGGCGCGGCCCAGCCGCTGATGCGCGAATGCCGCCGGTTCGTGGCCCGCACCGGCGCCGTGTCCGGCTTCAGCCGCGGCGGCCTGGCGCTGACCGAGGCCGAGATCGTCCAGTGCAACACGGCCGTGGCCGCCTGAGGCCTCAACTCCGCGTGGCGCAGGCGGCCGGCCGTCACTCGATCACCGCCTCGATCCCGGCCAGCAGGCTGGCGGCGGTGATCGGCTTGGCGACATGGCTGTCGGCGCCGGCGGCCATCGCGTCCTGGCGGTGTTCGATCATGGCGTTGGCGCTCAGCATCACGATCGGGGTGCGCCCTCGGCCGGGGGAGGCCGCCTCCAGCGCACGGATGGCGCGGGTCGCCGTGAGGCCGTCCATCACCGGCATCTGCATGTCCATCAGGACGAGGTCGAAATCGTCGTCCTCGAACGCCGCGACCGCCTGGGCGCCGTCTCCGGCGATGACCACCTCGGCCCCCTGGCTGGACAGGATCAGCTGGACGACCCGCTGGTTCGTCGGATGGTCTTCGGCCAGCAGGACGCGCAGCGCGCGCGCCGCCAACGGATGGGCGGCCCCTCCGCCGCGGGTGTCGCGCGCATCGTAGTCGTCCAGGCTTTGCTCCCGCGCCAGCGGCAGGACGAAGCGGAAACGGCTGCCCACGCCGGGCGCGGACTGGGCCTCGATCTCGCCATCCATCATCTCGACCAGCGAGCGGCAGATCGACAAGCCCAGACCGGTGCCGCCGAAGCGGCGCGTGATGGTGCTGTCGGCCTGGTTGAAGCGTTCGAACAAGTGCGAGGCGTGGTGGGCGTCAAAGCCGACGCCGGTGTCCTCCACCGAAATCGCCAGCCGGTCCGCCTCCATCTGGATGCGTACGGTGATTGCGCCCTCGGCGGTGAACTTGACCGCGTTGGACAGCAGGTTGCCGAGGATCTGGCGGATGCGGGTGCTGTCGCCGCGGAACATGCCGCGCGCCTCGGGGTCACGCTCGATGCGGAAGGCCAGGCCCTTGTCCTCGGCCCGAGTCTGCATGACCGCGATAGGCTCCAGGGCCTCGTCCAGATCGAACGGGCGCGACTCCAGGTCCAACTGGCCCGCCTCGATCTTGGAGACATCGAGGATGTCGGACACCAACCGCTCCAGCGTCACGCCCGAACTGCGGATCAGGTCGACCATCTCGGTCTGGCCGGCGTCCAGCGCGGTGCGTGACAGGGCGTCGACGATGCCGATGACCCCGTTCAGGGGCGTGCGGATTTCGTGGCTCATATTGGCCAGGAAGTCGGACTTGGCGCGGTTGGCGGCCTCGGCCGCCGCCTTGGCGTCCAACAGAGCCTGCTCGGCGGCGACCCGGTCGGTCACGTCGCGGGCCATGCCGTAGATGCGGTCGCCGGACCGCTGGGCGCGCCATTCCAGCGTGCGGTAGTGGCCGTCCTTGTGACGATAGCGGTTGATGTGGCCCACCACGGGGGCGCCGGGCCGCCGGTTCTCGACCTCGCGCGCGCTGTCCCGGGTCCCGGGCAGGTCGTCGGGGTGAACCAGGTCCAGCAGATAGGTCCCTTGCAGCTCCCCCGGCGAATAACCCATGGCCGCCTGCCATGACGGGCTGACCCGAACCAGGCGCCCGTCCAGATCGCGGATGACCAGCAGATCGAGGGAGACGTCGAAGAAGGTGGCCAGCTCCGCCTGCCCCTCCGCGCCGGGCGCGGTGTCGTCGTTGGAGCTGGTGGCGGGGGCAGGGCAGGTCATCGTCGAGGGCCGTCCGCGGGAAACTGAGACATCAACCTTAACGCCCCGACGTTAAGGTCCGATTGCGCGCGGTCCGCGTCAAATCGCCATGCCCGGGCCGCCGGACCGGAGCGTCAGCCGCGCAGTTCCAGGACGTTGCCGTCGGGGTCTGCGAAGTAGATCGACACCGCCTCGCCCGTGGAGCCGTACCGCAGGCCTTCCTCGCCCGGCTCGACGCCATGAGATTTCAGGTGGGCGCGCACGGCTTCGATCTCGAAGGCGGCGATGCGCAGGCACAGGTGATCCATGTTGCGGCCTTCCGGACCGGGCGCCGCCCCGCCCTTGGCGCCCAGAACGCCATCGACCGGGACCAGATCGATCAGGGCCTCGCCGGCCCGCAGCTGGATCAGGCCGATATCGTCGCGGCGACGTTCGACGGTGCAGCCGACCACGTCGCAATAGAAGGCGATCATCGCCTCCGGGTCGCGGGTGCGGATCACCACGTGGTCGATACCGAGGGGGCGCATCAGTAGGCGAAGTCGCGGTAGAGGCGGGTCAGGTCGCCCTGCCATTCGCCGTTGTAGAGGTCCAGCAGCCGCTCGGCCGGGGTCACGCCGCTGGCGGCGATGTCTTCCAGCTCGGACAGGTAGCCGCGCTCATCCACCATGCCGCCCGAGAAGCGGGCGCGGTTCTTCAGCCCCTGGCGGGCGATCTCGACCATGTCTTTGGCGACGGCCTGCACGGTGCGGCCGCCGACCTCGGCCTTGAGGCCCAGCCGGGTCACGTCGCGGCGCAGGCGCTCGTGATCGGCGATGTCCCAGTCCTTGACCAGGTCCCAGGCGGCGGCCAGCGACGGGGCGTCGTACAGCACGCCCGCCCACAGCGCCTGCAGGGCGCAGATGCGGCTCCAGGGCCCGCCGTCGGCGCCGCGCATCTCGAGATAGGCCTTCAGCCGCACCTCTGGGAAGAGCGTCGTCAGGTGGTCGTTCCAGTCCTTCAGCGTGGCCAGTTCGCCGGGCATGTCGTCCAGCCGGCCGTCCATGAATCTCCGGAACGAGCGGCCCGACAGGTCGATGTAGTGACCGCCGCGCTTGGCGAAATACATAGGCACGTCCAGCGCATAGTCGGCGTAGCGCTCGAAGCCGAAACCGTCCTGGAAGACGAAGTCCAGCATGCCGGTGCGGTCCGGATCGGTGTCGGTCCAGACGTTGGCGCGGGCGGTCAGGAAGCCGTTGGGCTTGCCTTCCGTGAACGGAGAGTTGGCGAACAGGGCGGTCGCGATCGGCTGCAGCGCCAGGGCGGTGCGGAATTTGGCGACCATGTCGGCTTCGCTTTCGAAGTCGAGGTTCGACTGGATGGTGCAGGTGCGTAGCATCATGTCCAGGCCGAGATCGCCCTTCTTGGGCATGTAGGCGCGCATGATCCCGTACCGGCCCTTGGGCATGATCGGCACGTCCGCCCGGCTCCACATCGGGTCGAAACCGGTGCCGAGGAAGCCGAGGTTCAGCTGGTCGGCGACCGACTTGACCTCCATCAAGTGCTGGCCGGTCTCGTTGCAGATGTCGTGCACGTCCTTCAGGGGCGCGCCCGAGAGCTCGAACTGGCCGCCGGGCTCCAGGCTGATGGAGGCGGTCATGCCCTCGGCGTTCTTGCGCTCCAGGGCGATGACGTTCTCGCCCTCATAGACCTTGTCCCAGCCGAAGCGGGTCAGGCCGTCCAGCATGGCCTTGATGCCGTTGGGGCCTTCATAGGTCGGACGACGCAGGGTCGAACGGTCGAAACCGAACTTTTCGTGCTCGGCGCCGATGCGCCACTGGTCGCGAGGCTTGGCGCCCTTCGACATGGCCCCGATCAGGTCTTCGCGGGAAAGCGGCGCGGTGTCGGCCATGGATGTCTCAAGCCCCTCGTGTCGCGGCTAGATGGGCGGGAAGCGGCCCTTGCTCAAGGGGCAGACGGAATTGGAACGGTCCCGGCGGCGGTTTCGTCGGACTCGCGGCGGAAAAAACAGGGTGCGAACAGTGCGAACAGTGCGATTCCATCGTTCCGTATTCTGGCTCGCCGATGCGTCAATTCCGGTCGGATCAGCGGTCCCAATCGCCGATGGCCGCCTGCCACAGGGTCAAGGCGGTGGTCGCGGCGGTGTCGGCCCGCAGCACGCGCGGTCCCAGCGACACGGCGGTGGTGAAGGGCAGGGACCGCAGCCGGTCGCGCTCTTCAGGCGTGAAACCGCCCTCGGGCCCGATCAGCACGGCCCACGCGGATCCGCCCGCGGCCTGCAGCGCCTTTATCGCCGGCTCCCCGCCGGTCTCGTCGCAGAACATCAGCCGGCGCGAGGCGTCCCAGTTGTCGAGGATCGCATCCAGTTTCGACGGTTCGTCCACCGGCGGCACATCCAGCCGCCCGGTCTGTTCGGCGCTCTCCTCGGCGATGGCGTCCAGCCGATCGAGGCGCAGGTGCTGGGGCTGGGTTCGAGCGGTGGCGACCAGCCGGATCCGCGCGGCGCCTAGTTCGGTCGCCTTCTCCACCGCGAACTCCAACGCCGCCTTCTTCACCACGGCGATCAGCAGGTGAATGTCGGGCGGATTGATCTGGTCGCGCACCCGTTCCTCGGCGCGCAGCACCACGCCCTTCTTCAGCACCTCGGCGATGGCGCAGCGCCACTCGCCGTCCTTGCCGTTGAAGACCCGCAGCTCATCCCCGGCCTTCAGCCGCATCACCTGGGTCAGGTAGCGCGACTGGTCGAGCGTCGGCGCGAGCGCGGCGCCGGGAGACAGGGGCTGGGGGATGTGGAGGCGAGTCATTCGGCCAACCTCTCCTTGAGAAGTTCGATGGCGATCGTGAAGGCCGCGATCCTGCGGGTGAGCAGGGTGTGCTGGGCCGTGCCGGGGGTGAGACGGACCAACGCCTTTTCGCATTTGGACAGGGTCGACTCGATCGCCCGCAGCGCCTCTCTGAGATCGTGTTCGGTATGGGCGGTCATTGAGCCGATCCCATAATCCTAACCCCAGCACGCGTCGACCGCGCCGGCGACCCAGGCCCTAGAGCGTGCGCGCGATCAGCAGCTTCATGATCTCGTTGGTGCCGCCGTAGATGCGCTGGACGCGGGCGTCCTTGTACAGCTGGGCGATCGGGTACTCGTTCATGTAGCCGTAGCCGCCGTGGAGCTGGAGCATCTCGTCGATGACCTCGCCCTGGATGTCGGTGACCCAGTATTTGGCCATCGAGGCCGTGGCGGCGTCGAGCTTGCCTTGCAGGTGCAGGCCCATGCAGTGGTCGACGAAGACCTTGGCGACGGTCAGCTTGGTCTTGACCTCGGCCAGCTTGAACTGGGTGTTCTGGAAGTCGATGACCCGCTTGCCGAACGCCTTGCGCTCCTTGACGTAGGCCAGCGTCTCCTTGAGGCCGCGCTCGGCGGCGGCGACGCCCTGAATGGCGATGTTCAGCCGTTCCTGCGGCAGTTGCTGCATCAGGTGGATGAAGCCCTGGCCCTCGGTTCCGCCGATGATGTTCTCGGCGGGGACCTTCACATCGTTGAAGAACAGCTCGGAGGTGTCGTTGGCCTCCATGCCGATCTTGTGCAGGTTCCGGCCGCGCTCGAAGCCTTCAGCGCCGTCGGTCTCGACGACGATCAGGCTGGTGCCCTTGGCGCCCTCGGCCGGATCGGTCTTGGCCACGACGATGATGAAGTTGGCCAGCTGGCCGTTGGTGATGAAGGTCTTGGAGCCGTTCAGGACGTAGTGGTCGCCCGACTTGATGGCCGTGGTCTTCACACCCTGCAGGTCGGAACCCGCGCCCGGCTCGGTCATGGCGATGGCGCCGACCAGTTCGCCGGTCTGCAGCCGCGGCAGCCAGCGCGCCTTCTGCTCGGCCGTGCCGTAGTGCCAGACGTAGGGCATGACGATCGCGTTGTGCAGCGAGATGCCGAAGTGATCCGCGCCCTTCCAGCCCAGCTGGCGCATCAGCACGACCTCGTGGCGGTAGTCGCCGCCGAAGCCGCCGTCCTCTTCCGGCATCGACAGGCCCAGCAGGCCCGCATCCCCGGCGTCGTTCCACAGCTGCCTCGGCACCGAGGCGTCGGCGATCCACTGCTGGACCTTCTCCAGCGGCGCATGCTCGTCGATCCACTTGCCGACGCTGTCGGAGAAGAGGGTGATCTCCTCTTCCTGCATGAAGGCGGGGTCGGGGCTGTTGAGGACGTTCATGGCTTCACTCGGCATTGTCCCTCCCTCGCCGGGCGAGGGAGGGTCGTTTCAGTCCGTGACTGCGTGCGTCACGTCACGGCAGTCAAATCCGTCCTCAGAACGAGTCCGCCGGCATGGCCATCAGCACGTCAGCGCCGGTCTTCATCTTGATCAGGTGCCCGGCGGCGTCAGGCAGGATGCGCTCGACGAAGTAGCGGCCGGTCTGAAGCTTGGCGGTGTAGAACGGGTCGGCCGAACCGGCGTCGATCTGCTTCTGGGCGGCGATGGCCATCTGGGCCCAGACATAGGCCAGGGCCGTGATGCCGAAGATGTTCAGATAGTCGGTCGAGCCGGCACCGGCGTTGTCCGGGTTGGCCATGCCGTTCTGCATCAGCCACATGGTGCCGTCCTGCAGCTTCTTCTTGGCGTCGGCCAGGCCGTCGATGAAGGGCTTCACGGTCTCGCCGGCGTCGTTGTGCTCCGCCACGAAGGCGTCGATGTCGCCGAACCAGCTCATGATGGCGCGTCCGCCGGCGGACGGCAGCTTGCGGCCCACCAGGTCCAGGGCCTGGATGCCGTTGGTGCCCTCGTAGATCATGGTGATCCGCGCATCGCGCAGATACTGGCTGGCCGGGAAGTGTTCGGTGTAGCCCGAACCGCCGTGAACCTGCATGGCCAGCGAGGCGGCGTGGAAGCCCTTGTCGGTCAGATAGGCTTTCAGCACCGGGGTCAGCAGACCCATGTAGTCCTTGGCCTTGGTGGCCACGGCCTCGTCTTCCGACTTCTCCAGATCCGACTGCAGCGCGGTCCACAGGATGAAGGCCTGGCCGCCTTCGACGAAGGCGCGGGCCTCCAGCAGCATGCGGCGCACGTCGGGGTGGACGATGATCGGATCGGCCGGGCCGTCGGGGTTCTTCGTCCCGGTCAGCGAACGGCCCTGCAGGCGGTCCTTGGCGAACTCGGCGGCGGCCTGGTAGGCGGCGGTGCCGATGGCCAGGCCCTGCAGGCCGGTGCCGAGGCGGGCCTCGTTCATGACCACGAACATGTTGTTCATGCCCCGGCCTTCCTCGCCGATTAGCCAGCCCTTGGCGCCGTCGTACTGCATGACCGCGGTCGCGTTGCCGTGGATGCCCATCTTGTGCTCGAGGCCGGCGCATTCCAGCGTGTTGCGCTCACCGATCGAGCCGTCCTCGTTGACGAGGAATTTAGGCACCAGGAACAGCGACAGGCCCTTGATGCCCGGGACCGCGCCTTCGACGCGGGCCAGGACCGTGTGGATGATGTTGTCGGCGAAGTCGTGCTCGCCGGCCGAGATCCAGATCTTCTGGCCGGTGATCGAATAGCTGCCGTCGCCATTCGGGACGGCCTTGGTGCGGACCATGCCCAGGTCGGTGCCGCACTGCGGCTCGGTCAGGTTCATGGTGCCGGTCCATTCGCCGGTCGTCATCTTGGGCAGGTATTTCGCCTTCAGCTCATCCGAGGCGTTGGCGTGGATGCCTGCCCAGGCGCCGGCCGTCAGGCCCGGATACATCGAGAAGGCCGCCGAGGCGCCCGCGGTGAACTGGCCCACGGCCGAGCCGACGACCGAGGGCATGCCCTGGCCGCCGTAGGCCGGGTCCATCATCAGCGAGGGCCAGCCGGCCTCGACCATCTGGTGATAGGCTTCCTTCCAGCCCTTGGGCGTGGTGACCACGCCGCCCTCGGCCCAGTGGCAGCCTTCCTTGTCGCCCGGATTGTTGATCGGGGCGATGACCTCGTCCGAGAAGCGCGCGGCCTCCTCGAGGATCTGCTGCGCCAGCTCGGACGACACGTCCTGGAAGCCCGGCTGGTTGGTGTAGCGGTCGATCTCCAGCACCTCGTTCAGGATGAACGTCAGGTCACGGACGGGGGCTTTGTAGGCCATGCGTCAGGCTCTCGCTTTGAAGGGCTGGTGGTGATGGTCGATGTTCAGGCGAGCCTTCATCAGGGTCGCGTATTCTTCGGCGCCGGGCAGGAGGTCGGGGCGGAACTCGCCCAGCTTCTCCTCCATCCACCGGCAGGCTTCCTCAGCCGTTTCGATGGCGCCTTCGATGTCGTCGAGTTGCTGCTTCAGCGCGGCGATCTGGGCGCGATGCTGGCGCAGGGCCACGGCCATCTGGTGGGCGTTGTGGTCCTTGCGGTCGTACAGATCCAGCATCGACTGGATCTCCTGCAGGCTGAAGCCGATGCGACGGCCGCGCAGGATCAGCTTCAGGCGGGCGCGGTCGCGGGCGTCATAGACGCGCGTCTGTCCCTTGCGGGCCGGATTGAGCAGGCCCTTGTCCTCATAGAACCGCAGGGCGCGCGCCGTGGCGCTGAACTCGCGGCACAGCTGGCGGATCGAATAGGTGCGGTGGTCGTCGACGGTCGCCATGCGCGAAGTTCTAGACCGAACTTGACGTGCACGTAAAGGGAAGGTTTGGCCGAGGCTGTAGGCGGGGAGGGCTGGCTCTCAAGCGAAGGGCCGCGACGTTTCCGCCGCGGCCCTGCCGCCTAGCGCCTAGCCGCCCTCGCGTGTCAGCGAACTTCGCGCGCCCGCATCCACAAGACCGGCGCGGTCATGGCGATCAGAATCAGGTTGGTGACCGCCGGGCCGACGTCCATGCCGGTCGCGTGGAAGGTCAGCATGACGGTTTCCAGCAGCAACAGGCCTGAGGCGGCGACGACCAGCAGCGGGCGGCCGTGCTTCCACGAGGCCAGCGGGGCCAGCAGTAGGACGGCCAGCGCGATCTCGGCGACGCCGAGGCCGCGCGTGAAGTTCTCCGACACCAGGGCCGGCCACTTCATCAGGTCGGTCAGGTTCGCCAGCGGCTCGCTCAGCTTGGCGTAGCCGGCGGCGATGAAGAACATCGCGATCCAGCCCTGCAGGGTCCACAGGGTCAGGTTACGGTAGCTCGCGTTCAGCCGCGAGCGGGCGGGATTCAGGGTCTGAGAAGTCATTGTCGATGACGCCCGTCGGGCGCTCTTGTTATTTGCAACAGTTGCGAGATCGGATCGACCGAGCCGTTCCGCAAGGGGGCGCAGCGATAACGTAACCATCCGTGACCGCCTTCTGCGGGAGCCCCACGGCCAAAGCGTGGCCGTATTCATAAATCGTTGTAATGCGACCGGCCTTTCCGCCCGGTTAAGCCGGTCCCGGGGTGAATCGTACTGACAGGTCATGACGGGGCTCCCGGGCGGACGGGCCGGCGGGGCGCGCCGGCCAGGACATCTCTACCGCCACCCTGCTGCCAGTTGCTGTCAGCAGCCTTACATGGGCGACTTCAGGCCTCTGCCGTGACGGGGGTGGGCGACGCATCGGCGGCGGCGCTGATCTGGGCGTCGGCGGCATAGAGGAAGGCCAAGGCGACGATCGTCAGGCACAGGCCGGCGGCGAAATGTTCCAGGCAGGAGGCGGCGCGCCCCAGGATGATGCTGGTGGTCATGGTCTTGTTCCTTGATGTGAAAGAGCGGGATGGGCTCCGAGGGATCGGGCCCGGGGGTCAGAGGTGGAAGAGCTCTTCCACCGGCCGGTTCAGCGCTCGCGCCGCCCTGAAGGCCAGGGTGACGGACGGGTCGTAGAAGCCGTTCTCCATGGCCCGGAGCGTCCGGAGCGAGATGTCCAGCCGGCAGGCCAGCTCGGCCTGCGTCAGGTTCTGTTCGAGGCGCAGGGCCTTCAGCGGATGGGGCGCGCTCATTGCGCCCGCTCCCACTGCTCGCGGCCGAACCGGCTCAGAGCGAGAAGGATCGCGGTGATGAGCAGGACCGTGCCGACGGACGGCGCCTGTCCCCAGACCGTCGGCCAGAAGGGGATGGGCTCGGGCATGTCCGAAACGATCACGACGATGGCCAGAAGGAAGATCGCGATCTCGCCCCGCGAAGGGGTCCAGGCCGCTTTGGTCGGTGCGGGCGGGTTGGTCATGTCAAGGCTCCCTGTCGTTGTGACAAGGGTGTTTTACATCACGCTCGCGTCGAGTCAAGCGTCTTTTACATCATGACAAGCAGGCTTTCCGAAGACCTGCTGGAACGGCCTCAGGCCGCGGCCTCTTCGTCTTCCGTCGGCTGGGGGCCTTCGTTGCGGGCCAGGAGTTCGCCAGGCTGGCAGTCCAGTTCGCGGCACAGGGCCTCGAGGGTGCTGAACCGGACGGCGCGGGCCTTGCCGGTCTTCAGGATCGACAGGTTGGCCAGGGTGACCCCGACCCGGTCGCTGAGCTCGGTCAGGGACATCCGGCGTTCGAGTAGCAGGCGATCCAGTTGAACATTGATGGACATCTCCCCGCCTCCCTCAGACCGTCATCTGCTGGTCGTCGCGCATGGCGGAGCCTTGGCGGAACACCTCGGCGAGCATGAAGACGATCAGGATGCCCAGCCAGGCGCCGAGATCGAGCTGATAGTCGAGGTCGTCGATAATCCCCCTGGGGACCGTGAAGGCGAGGATGGCGGCGCTGATCTGCACCCCGATCAGACCGAGCCCGACTCCCTGCAACCGCCCGACATTGGCGCGTTCGAAGGCGTCGCCATTGTTCACCGCCAGGAACATCCGGCGTAGGCGGTTCAGGATCCACCAGGTGCTGAGCGTCGCCACGAAGGCGGCGAGGAAGGTGGCGCGTTCGTTGAGAAGAAGTGTCCGCATGCCCGCGTCCTCATCCGACAGGCCGTCGATGAAGCCGGCGGCGAAGTCCGGCACGACGAGCGAAGCCAGCAGCAACAGGGCCGTCGCGACGACCGCGAAGGTCACGAACACGTTCACGAACCCGAGGACCCAGCGCAGGACGCTGGCGACGGAGCGACGACCGATGAGCTTCATTTGACTATCTCCCCCGCCACAACGGGCGGCCATGTCGATAGTCGATATGGCGGTATCGATTATCGATCAAGGAAATTGTCGATAAACGATATGAAACTTTCGTAAGGTTCAGGCGCGGGCGGCTCGTGTCGCCTCCAGTCGGGCCAGCTTGTCGTGCAGGAGCGACCAGTCGTCGGCGGCGTCGATGGCGGCCCAGATCGCCTCGACCTCGTCGATCAGCATCTCCTCCGGCTCGGCCGCCGCGAAGATGGGATGTTCCAGCCGCTCGGGGCGGTCGGGCTCATGCTCGAACAGGGCGAAGCGGAAGTCGGCGAAGGCCTTGGTCTGGTACAGGGCCGCGCGCGGACCGGCCAACGCCCGGGCCGAGGAGGCGAAGCCGCCGAACCAGTCGTGGAAAAGGGGCTCCCAGCGGATCGCCTCGCCGCCCTCGCGCTGCAGGGCCAGGGTGGAGTCGAGCAGCCGCTGGTCCGCCGCCTCGCCGAGGCTCTTCACGCCCAGCCGTTCCAGGAAGGCGGCGCGCAGGTGGCGGATGTAGGCTGGGCCGAACCCGTTCAGGGCCTCGGTCAGGACTTCGGCGTCGGCCGCCAGCTTCAGCGCGCCGCCCAGCTGGGTCAGGGCCCAGAACACCGCCTCGGGCTGGCGCGCGAAGGCGTAGAGGCCGGTCTGGTCGAAATAGGCGGCGGTGAAGCCCGGCTCGTAGAAGGGCAGGAAGCGCCACGGGCCGTAGTCGAAGCTCTCGCCCGTGACGTTCAGATTGTCGGTGTTGAGCACCCCGTGCACGAAGCCGGCGGCGATCCAGCGCGCGGTCAGCCGGGCCGAGGCCTCGACAACGGCGGCGAGGAAGCCCGGGACGTCGCCTTGCGCAACCTGCGGGTGGTAGAGCGAACGCGCGTGTTCGACGAGGGCCTCGATCATATCGGGCCGCCCGAAATACGCCGCGCGCTGGAAGGTGCCGAAACGGATGTGGCTGTGCGACAGCCGCACCAGCACTGCCGAGCGGGTGGGGGAGGGTTCGTCGCCGCGTTCCAGGTCCTCGCCGGTCTCGATCAGGCTGAAGGCCCGGCTGGTCGGGACGCCCTGGGCTTCCAGCATCGTCGCCGCCAGCACCTCGCGCACGCCGCCCTTGAGCGTCAGCCGCCCGTCCGCGGTCCGCGACCAGGGCGTCGTGCCCGAGCCCTTGGTGCCGAGATCCAGCAGATGGCCTTGATCGTCGCGGAGTTGCCCCGCCAGGAACCCCCGCCCGTCGCCGAGGTCAGGGTTGTAGGTGCGGAACTGGTGCCCGTGATAGCGCATCGCGATCGGTCCGGGCTGGCCGGGCAGGGGTTCGAACCGGCCGAAATGGGCGATCCATTCCGCGTCCGAGAGCGTCTCCAGCCCCACGGTGGCCGCGGCCCGGTCGTTGCGGAAGCGCAGGATGGTCTCTGGAAACTCCGCCGCCCGCACGGGGTCGCCGTATTCGTCCCCCAGATCGAAGAAACGTGGCTCGGGGCGGTAGGCGGGAGAGACGGGCATCCGCGCCAGATGCGGTCTGTGCGCCTGCGAAGCAACCGTCCGGTCTTGCGTCTTCGCCTTGAACCGACGGCTCGCCGCCGTATGGTGGCCGCAGAGATCAGGCCCGCGTCCTCTCCTGGGCGTCGGGTCAGGCCGGCGCGCCTCCTGCGAATCCGGTCCGGCGTCCGTCGATAACCTGGCGCCACTGACCTTTACGATCGGAGGCCCCATGGCGCGCAAACTCACCCTCGAATTCCTCAAGACCGAGGCCGGCTCCGGCGCGGTGCTGGGCCTTGCGGCGATCGCCGCACTGATCGTCGCCAACTCACCGTGGTCGGCCGATTACTTCGGCTGGCTGAAGAGCGAGCACATCGTCCGGCTCGGACCCGTGATGCTGGAGCTGACGATCTCGGAGTGGATCAAGGAAGGCCTGATGGCGGTCTTCTTCCTCGTGGTCGGGCTGGAGATCAAATACGAGATCTTGCGCGGCGAACTCAGCGATCCGCGCAAGCTGGCGACGCCCGTGCTGGCGGCGGTGGGCGGCATGCTGGTCCCGGCCGCGGTCTATCTGGCCTTCTCGACGGCGCTGGGCGGGCCGCATGGCGGCTGGCCCATTCCGCTGGCTACCGACATCGCCTTCGCCCTGGCCGTCTTCGCCATGGTGGCGCGCAATCTGCCGTCGTCCCTGCGGGTCTTCCTGCTGACCCTGGCCATCGCCGACGACCTTGGCGCCATCGCCCTTATCGCCATCCTGTTCTCCAAGGGGGTGGCGATCGGCCCGTTGCTGTGGGTCGCGGGCCTGCTTCTGGTCGGCGCTGTCGTGGCTCAATGGAAGAAGATTCCGGCGCCCTTCTGGGTGCTGGGCTTCGGCCTGATCTGGTATCTGACCGTGCAGTCCGGCCTGTCGACCTCCCTGACCGCCGTGGCCTTCGCCGCAATCGTGCCGGTCAAGGATCGCCGCTCGGACGGCCAGAGCCCGCTGCAGGAGGCCATGCACGACCTGCATTTCTACGTGGCCTATCTGATCCTGCCGCTGTTCGCCTTCGCCAAGGCGGGGGTCAGTTTCGCGGGCCTGTCGCTGGAGCAGGCTTTCGCCCCGCTGGTGCTGGGGATCGCCCTGGGTCTGTTCATAGGAAAGCAGGTCGGGGTCTTCGGGGCCGCGGTCCTGGCGTCCGCCGTCGGCATCGGACGCCGTCCGACCGGGGCGACCTGGCTGGAGCTGTACGGCGTCAGTCTGCTGTGCGGCGTCGGTTTCACCATGAGCCTGTTCATCGGCATTCTGGCCTTCCCCGGGGCGATCGACTCGCCCGAGCAGGTTGAGGTCAAGCTGGGGGTGCTCGGCGGGTCTATATTATCAGCGATCACCGGAGCGGTGGTTCTTGGGATTGCAGCCTCGCGGCGCAAGAAATTGGCCGAAACCGACGCGGATACTCACAGTAGTTGAGCGAATATTGACGTAACGTCATCGCTTTCTGTCGCTTTTGCGTCACAGTCAGCCTTCACGCACCGGCGAAATGCTATCTGGGCGACCAGCGCTCCTTGTCGCTGAGTCCGGCCTGAGTTACCCCGGATACTGGAGTTTCGCGCTCCACGATAAGGGCGCGGACCAAGGGATCAGGAAACGCCACGACCACCGTCACACACGGGGGCGGGCCTATGTCGGGGAGCCATTGCATGCGCCTTACCAACCTTCTTCGCACCACCGTCTCAGCGGCAGTCGTCGGCGCCTGCGCCTTCGGCTTCGCCGGGGTCGCGTCGGCCCAGAGCGCCGGCCAGGACGCCCCGACGACCATCGACGACATCATCGTCACCGCCCAGAAGCGTGAGCAGAACCTTCAGGACGTGCCGATCGTGGTCACCAGCCTGCCGGCGGAAACGCTGCAGAACGCCGGCGTCCGCGACATCAAGGATCTGCAGATCCTGACCCCGGGCATGACCGTCACCTCGACGCAGTCGGAAGCCTCGACCACCGCCCGTATCCGCGGCGTCGGCACCGTCGGCGACAACCCCGGCCTGGAGAGCTCGGTCGGCGTGGTCATCGACGGCGTTTATCGTTCGCGCAACTCGGTCGGCTTCGGCGACCTGGGCGAGATGTCGCGCATCGAGGTCCTGAAGGGTCCGCAAGGCACCCTGTTCGGCAAGAATACTTCGGCGGGCGTGATCAACATCATCACCGAGGCCCCGTCCTTCACCCCGGGCTTCAACGCTGAAGCCACCGTCGGCAACTACGGCGCCATGGGCGTTTCGGGCTCGGTCACCGGTCCGCTCACCGACACCCTGGCCTTCCGCCTGTATGCTAGCCGTCGTGTTCGCGATGGCTTCTACGACATCGATCGGGGCGACGGTCCCCGCCAGAACGGCGACGACGCCAACCAGGACTTCTTCACGACGCGCGGCCAACTGCTTTGGCTGCCGAACGACAACGCCTCGGTCCGCGTGATCGCCGACTACACCAAGCGTGACGAGTATTGCTGCGCCGCCGTGCAGATCCGCACGGGACCGACCTATCCGTTCGTCGATGGGCTCTCGACCGGCACTGGGCAACGTCCGCCGGCGGCCGGCAATGGCGTGCTGCCGTTCTCGCGCACCGCCTTCTCCAACCGCGACACCGGCCAGTCGATCGAAGACAAGGGTCTCTCGGTTGAAGCCAACTTCGACCTGCCGTCACTGTTCGGCGGCTCGACCCTGACCTCCGTCACCTCCTGGCGCGACTGGTCCGGCGATATCGGCATGGATATCGATTATACGGGCGCCGATATCGCCTACCGGAACCAGGATGGCGAGTACGGCTATTCGGTCTCGAACCTGACGCAGGAGTTCCGACTGGCCGGCGCGACCGACAAACTGGACTGGCTGGTCGGCTTCTTCGCCACCAAGGAAGACATCACCCGCAAGGACAGCTGGTATTTCGGCGCCGACTACACGCCGTTCCTGTCGTTCCTGCTTTCGGCCCAGCTCAACGCCGCCTCGCAGGCCGTGCCGCCGGCCGCCGGCGGGCCCGTCGTCATCAGTCCTGCGGCCGTCAACTGCCTGACCGGAACCGGCGCCAACGCCACGTCCACCTATATCCGCAGTTGTTTGCAGGGCGCGGCCGGTTCCCCGCCGGCGGGTCCGGGCTTCACCGTGGGGCAGGGCTTCCGCGACTCCTACGACCAGGAATCAACATCGTACGCCATCTTCACGAACAACACCTGGCACGTCACCGAGCAGTTCGATGTGACGCTGGGCCTGCGTTACACGATGGATGACAAGAGCCTGGATGCTCAGCAGCGGAACACCAACGGCAACGGCGCCACCTGCGCCGCCGTCGGCGCCAACGCCACGGCCATCGCCGTTGCGCTGGGCTTCGGCGGACCGCCGAACGCCGGCGCCGCGCAGACCATTGTCGGCAACGCCTGCCTGCCCTGGTCGAACGCGGCCTACAACAACCGCAACATCTCCGAGAGCTTCGATGACGGCGAGCTGACGGGTACGATCAAGGCGGCCTATCGCCTGAACGACGAAGTCATGACCTATGTGTCGTACGCCCGCGGCTACAAGAGCTTCGGTTACAACCTGGATCGCGTGCAGACCGGCATCACGCCGAACGCCTCGCTGCTGTTCCCGTCGGAAGTCGTGGACAGCTACGAAGCCGGCGTGAAGATGACGCTGCTGAACCGCAGCCTGCTGCTGAACGCCACCTACTTCGACCAGACGTTCACCGACTTCCAGCTCAACACCTTCCTGGGCACCGCATTCGTGGTGGAATCTATCCCCGAGCTGACCTCGCGCGGCATCGACGCCGACTTCCTGTGGTTCACGCCCGTCGAGGGCCTGAGCTTCTCGGGCGGCGTCACCTACACCAAGGCTGAGTACGGCAACTTCACCGCCGCCGACCTGACCAACCCGGGCAACTTCCCGCAGCTGTCGCTGCTGCCGGGCGCCACGGCGTCGTTTGCGCCGGAATGGTCGGCCTCGGCTGCGATCAGCTTCGACCGTTCGGTCGGCAACGGCCTGCGCGCGGGCTTCAGCTTGGCCGGGAAGTACATGTCTGACTACAACACGGGTTCGGACCTGCTGCCCTACAAGCACCAAGACGCCTACACGACCCTGAACGGCCGGATCATGCTGGGCACCGAGGACGAGCGCTGGACGTTCGAGGTCTGGGCGCAGAACCTGACCGACGAAGAGTATGTCCAGGTCGCCTTCAACGCCCCGCTGCAAGGCTCGGCGTTCCAGTCGACGGTGCAGCCCAACGGGACCTTCTACAACCCGGCGCTGGATACCCAAACCTACGACGCCTACCTGGGCCAGCCGCGCACCTTCGGCGCGACCCTGCGCTTCAAATACTGATCGCTTCGCCGCAAGGCGGATCGTGGAACCGGCCGGGGGCGACCCCGGCCGGTTTTGTTTTGGGCGAACGAGATCGCCATGGCCCGCCGCCCGTTGTTCGCCATCGCCGCCTTGGCGCTGCTCGCCGCTGGTCCGGTCGCCGCCCAGGATCAGCCCGGCCCGTGGACGCCGCTGGCGGCCTTCAGTTCGGGGGGTGCGGGGCGAGAGGCGCGACCGGCCGCCTCCGGCCCTGGCGGCCTCGAAATCCGGATCATCATCGCTTGGCTGGACCCGCATGACGCCGGCGGCGACTACATGCTGGGGTGCTTCCTCGTGAACTGCGACACACGGCAGGCCTCGGCCATGGAAGCCGTGACCCTGGCGCTGACCGAGGGCGAACTGCACCTGGAGGCCCGTGAGCGTCCGAGCTGGGGCGATGCGACGCCCGGTTCACCCGCGTCGGCGCTGATCGGAGTACTGTGCGACGGGATGATGGTTCAGGACGGACCGCGTCACGCGGACGCCGCGGCCTTTGTCGCCGCCGCCCGCCGGACGCCGCCCGCACCCTGGTTGGGGCGGGCGGCTCAAGGTCTCAGTCCGTGGTCTAGGACGCAGTCGCGTCGGGTTCGGCGGGGCGCTCGGCGGGGCGTCCGTCGCCTTCGTTACGGCGCGCGGCGAACCCGCCGCCCAGGTGGCGCGAGACCCACTTGGCGATGTCGTCGATGATCGTGAAGATCGGCGGGATAAACAGCAGCGACAGGAAGGTGGACGAGATCAGTCCCCCGACCACGGCGATGGCCATGGGCTGGCGGAACTCCACGTCGGCGCCCCAGCCGATGGCCACCGGCAGCATGCCGGCGCCCATGGCGAAGGTGGTCATCAGGATCGGTCGCGCCCGCTTGTGCGCGGCGTCCATGATGGCCTCGAAGCGGTTCATCCCGGCCTTTTCGGACATGACGATGTAGTCGACCAGCAGGATCGAGTTCTTCGCCGCGATCCCCATGAGCATCAGCACGCCGATGAGGGACGAGATCGAGAAGCTGGACTGTCCGACCATCAGGGCCGCCAACGCCCCGCCCACCGCCAGCGGCAAGGAGGCCATGATGGTGATCGGGAAGGCGAAGCTTCGGAACAGCAGCACCAGCACGGCGTACATCAGGAACAGGCCGGTGCCGAAGGCGATGGCGAAGCCGGTGACCATCTCCTGGATGAACTCGGCGTCGCCGGCCGGAACCTCGCGGACGCCCTCCGGCAGGGTCTTCACCGAAGGCAGCTCGGCGACGCGCTTGGCGGCGTCGCCCGACCGGATGCCGTCCAGTTCGGCCGTGATCGAGGCGATCCGCGCCCGGTCCTGACGGCGGATTTCCGACGGTCCGGCGCCGAAGGCGATATCGGCCACTGAGCTCAGCGGGACCGATCCCCCGCTGCTGGTCGGCACGCGCAGGGTCTCCAGCACCGCCAGATCCTCACGCGCGCCTTCGGTCAGTTGCAGCCGGATCGGCACCTGCCGGTCGCCCAGATTGTATTTGGGCAGGTTCTGTTCGACGTCGCCGATCGTGGCGACACGAATGGTCTGCGAGATGTCGCCGGTCGACACCCCCATCAGTGCCGCCTCGTCGGCGCGGGGCGTCACCAGGATCTCGGGACGGGCGATCGACGCCGTGTTCACGACGTTGGCCAGGCCTTTGACGGTGCGAATCTCGGCTTCGATCTTGCGCGCCGCGGCTTCCAGCTTGTCGCCGTCGTTGCTCAGGATGGCGAAGGTGTAGCTGGTCCCGTCGCTGGGCCCGCCGCCTTCCTGGGCCGCGCCGGCGCCGATGCGGACGCCCGGCACGTCGTTCCAGCTGTCGACCATCTGGCGCTGGAATTCCTGCTGGGTGATCTTGCGATCGCCCTTGGGCACCATGTCCGCGTAGATGTTGGCCTGTACGACGCTCTGACCGCCCACCTGGGCGTAGACGGAGGTCACCTCCGGTCGGGCCTCAAGGTCACGCGTCAGGCGCTGAACGACATTGTCCGTCTGGCGCAGGGTCGCGCCCGGCGGCAGTTCGACCGAGAAGGCCGCGCGCGACTGGTCGCCCGCCGACATGAACTCGAACGGCACGGCGCCGCTGACGATGATGCCGGCCGAGGCGATCAGGAAGGCGGTGCCGAGGCCGAAGACTTTCCAGCGGTTGGTCACGCTCCACTTCAGCGCCTTCAGATAGCCGCCCATCCACGGCGGATCCTTGTCCTCGTGCTTGTGGTGCTTCAGTAGATAGGCGGCCATCAGCGGCGTCAGCGTCCGGGCGACCACCAGCGAGAAGGCCACGGAGACGCAGGCCGCCAGGGCGAAGGCCTTGAAGAACTGGCCGACGATGCCGGGCATGAAGCCCACGGGCGCGAACACGGCGATGATGGTGGCCGTTGTCGCCA
Source organism: Brevundimonas sp. GW821-FHT12C05 (assembly GCF_058807475.1). NCBI lineage: Bacteria > Pseudomonadati > Pseudomonadota > Alphaproteobacteria > Caulobacterales > Caulobacteraceae > Brevundimonas > Brevundimonas sp. GW821-FHT12C05. The sequence goes on along the minus strand of NZ_JBXAQS010000003.1, from coordinate 145,091 downwards.
CGACGGCCAGGCCGATCTCGTCGGCGGCCTCCATCGAGGCGTGATAGGGCGTCTTCCCGTCCCGCATGTGCCGGACGATGTTCTCGATCTCCACGATGGCGTCGTCGACGAGGATGCCGATCGTCAGGGACAGGGCCAGCAGCGTCACCCCGTTCAGGGACTGGTCCAGCGGGCCAATGATGGCGAAGGTCGGGATCAGCGACAGCGGCATGGCCACCGCCGTGATGATCGTCGCCCGCCAGTCACGCAGGAAGATGAAGACCACCACGATCGCCAGGACGGCGCCGAGGATCAGGGCTTCGACCGAGGCCAGATAGCTTTCCTCGGTGAATTCGACGTTGGCGTTGACCTGCTCGATCGTCAGCTCGGGGTGAGCCTTGTCGATCTCGGCGACCACCTCGCGGGCCTTTTCGGCGACCGCGACCTCGCTGGCCGTGCGCGAACGCAGGAAGTTGAAGGTCACCGCCTCCTGGCCGTTGTATCGGGCCAGGGTCCGGGGCTCGTTCCAGTGGTCCTCGACCGTGCCCAGGTCGCCCAGCCGGACCGTGCGTCCGCCGCCGATCGGGATCAGGGTCTCACGCAGCTGTTCGACCGATCCGGCCGAACCCAGGGTGCGGATCGACCGCTCCGAACCCGCGATGGTCACGCGCCCGCCGGGCAGGTCGCTGTTCACCGCAGTCAGCGCCTGGCTGACCGTGGCCGCCGTCACGCCGAAGGAGGCGAGGCGGTCGGGGTCCAGGGCGACCCGAATTTCCCGGTCCACGCCGCCCGAGCGATTGACCTGCCCCACGCCGCGGACCGCCAGCAGATCGCGGCTGACGTCGTTGTCGACGAACCAGCTCAGTTGTTCCGGCGTCATGGTCGGCGACCGGACCACCCAGGTGATCAGGCTGTCGCCGGTGATGTCGATGCGCTGAACGCTGGGTTCCTGCATGTCCTGCGGCAGGTCGGCGCGCAGGCCGCTCATGGCGTTGCGGACGTCATTGGTCGCGCGTTCGGTGTCCGTGCCCAGCTCGAACTCGATCTGGGTGTTGGAGACCCCGTCGGTGATCTGGGAGGTGATGTGCCGCACGCCGGACAGGCCGGACAGGGAGTCCTCGACCAGGCGGGTCACCTGGACTTCCATTTCGCTGGGCGCGGCGCCCGGGCGGACGGCCGTGACATTGACCAGCGGGAAGTCGATGTCCGGATTGTTGTTAATCCGCATGCCCATGAAGCTGATGATCCCGGCCAGGGTCAGCAGCACGAACATCAGGATGATCGGGATGGGGTTCCGGATCGACCAGGAGGAAATCTGGTTCATCTGGGGGCCCTACTGCCGGGCCGCGGGAGCGCGCGGCGCCGCCGCACGCGTCGGGGCCGAGACCGTCACGCGATCGCCTTCGGCCAGGAAGCCGGCGCCGTCGACCACCACCTGGGCTCCGGCATTCAGCCCCGTGACCGCCGTGCGGTCGCCGTTGCGGGAAATCACCGTCACGACCTGGAAGCGGACCGTGCCGTCCGTGCGCAGCACGAAGGCGCCGGGCTTGTTCTGACGGTACAGCACGGAAGCGGTCGGTAGGGTCACGGCGGGCTGGTCGCCCACATCGATGCGCGCCCGGGCGAACATGCCGGGCCGGAAGCCGCTGCCCGACAGGGCGATGCGGGCCACGCCCAGTCGGGTCTCCGGGTTGACTTCGGGGGTCACGATACGGACCCGGCCCGAGGCCTCGCCCACCTGATCGGACGACACGGTCGCCGTCTGGCCGGCGCGCACCAGGGCCAGATCGGTCTCGGGCACCTGCGCGTCCAGCTCCAGCCGCCCGTCGCGGACGATGCGGAACAGTTCGGTCCCGGCGGAGATGATCTGGCCGCGCGTGACGCTGCGGCTGATCACCAGCCCCGAAACCGGCGCCTTGATCGTGGCTTGCGACAACCGGGTCTGGGTCTCGGACAGGGCGGCGCGGGCCGAGGCCAGATTGGCCTGGGACGCGCGCTGGTTGGCCAGGGCCGTGTCCAGGCCCGCCTGGCTCAGGAAGCCGCGGGTCTTCAGTTCCTGGGCCCGGCCCAGCGCCGCGTCGTCGCGCGCCGCATTGGCCTCGGCCGTCTGCACCCCGGCCTGCTGCTGGCGCAGCTGGGCGCGCAGCAGGGCGTCGTTCATCTGCACCAGGGGCTGGCCCTGCCGGACATAGGTCCCTTCATCGACATAGACGGCCGTGGCCGTCAGCCCGCCGGTCTCGGCGCCCACAGGGACTTCTTCCCAGGCGGAGACGGAACCGGAGGCCGTGATCGTGCGCGACAGGTTCTGCAGCGTCGCGGCCTGCACCGTGACGGCCTGTCCGCTGGCATGACCGGCGTCGGCCTTCTTCTCGGCCTCCTTGGCCTTCTCGTCGCCGCCGCCGCAGGCGGCCACGGCCACGCTCACAGCCATCAAGGCGGCAGCAGTGACGGTCCAGGTGTTGCGGAGTCTCATCGGCATCTGATCCCCTGTGGGCCGGCGCGGTGGGGAGCCGCGGGCCCGGACGGAAGGAACGCCCCTGTGGGCGTCCGGTTGTCATCCGTCGTTGAATACAGATTTCGCCGGCATTCGGAAACGACAAAGCGGCGCCTTACGTGGAAGTAATCAGTAACGAAATCAGTGGCGGAGCCCGGGAGATATCCCGTTGCGTTGGCGCTTTCCCGTGCGTCGTGCTAGGCGCGCCGGACCATGACGACCCCTCCCATCGAACGCATCCGCAACTTCTCCGTCGTCGCGCACATCGACCACGGCAAGTCCACGCTCTCCGACCGGCTCATCCAGTTCACGGGGGGGCTGACCGCGCGCGAAATGTCCGCCCAGGTTCTGGACAACATGGACATCGAAAAGGAGCGGGGGATCACCATCAAGGCGCAGACCGTGCGCCTGAACTACAAGGCCAAGGACGGGCTCGACTACGTCCTGAACCTGATGGACACGCCCGGCCACGTCGACTTCGCCTATGAGGTCTCGCGCTCGCTGGCCGCCTGCGAGGGCTCGCTGCTGGTCGTCGACGCCTCGCAGGGCGTCGAGGCCCAGACCCTGGCCAACGTCTATCAGGCGATCGACAACAACCACGAGATCGTGCCGGTCCTGAACAAGATCGACCTGCCAGCCGCTGAGCCTGAGCGCGTGCGCGCCCAGATCGAGGACGTCATCGGCATCGACGCCTCCGAGGCCGTGATGGCCAGCGCCAAGTCGGGCATCGGCATCGAGGAAGTGCTCGAGGCCATCGTCACCCGCCTGCCGCCGCCCAAGGGCGATGCGGATGCGCCACTGAAGGCCATGCTGGTCGATGCCTGGTACGACCCCTACCTGGGCGTCGTGCTGCTGGTCCGCGTCTTCGACGGCGTGTTGAAAACCGGCCAACGCGTGAAATTCATGCAGAACGGCTCGACCCACCTGGTCGATCGCGTCGGCGTCTTCCTGCCCAAGAACACCCCGGTCGACCAACTGTCGGCCGGCGAGGTCGGCTTCATCACCGCCCAGATCAAGGAAGTGGCCCACGCCGCCGTCGGCGATACCATCACCGACGAGAAGAAGCCGACCGCCGAACCGCTCAAGGGGTTCAAGGAAGTCCAGTCCGTGGTCTTCTGCGGCCTGTTCCCCGTCGACGCCGCCGACTTCGAGGACCTGCGCGCGGCCATCGCCCGCCTACGCCTGAACGACGCCAGCTTCACCTATGAGATGGAGAGCTCGGCGGCGCTGGGCTTCGGCTTCCGTTGCGGTTTCCTGGGTCTGCTGCACCTGGAGATCATCCAGGAGCGGCTGAGCCGTGAGTTCAACCTCGACCTGATCGCGACGGCCCCGTCGGTGGTCTACAAGATCGACCTGCGCGACGGATCCCAGATCGACCTGCACAACCCGGCCGACCTGCCGGACGTGATGCAGATCATGGAAATCAGCGAGCCTTGGATCAAGGCGACCATCCTGACCCCGGACGACTACCTGGGCAGCGTCATCAAGCTGTGCCAGGACCGCCGCGGCAACCAGCTGGAGCTGTCTTACGTCGGCAGCCGCGCCCTGGTGGTCTATGAGCTGCCGCTGAACGAGGTGGTGTTCGACTTCTATGACCGCCTGAAGTCGATCTCGAAGGGCTACGCCTCGTTCGACTATGAGATCACGGGCTACAAGACCGGCGACCTGGTCAAGATGAGCATCCTGGTCAACTCGGAGCCCGTCGACGCCCTGTCGATGCTGGTCCACCGCGGCCGCGCCGAGACGCGCGGACGCGGCATGGTCGAGAAGATGAAGGAGCTTATCCCCCCCCACATGTTCGTCATCCCGATCCAGGCGGCCATCGGCGGCAAGATCATCGCCCGCGAAACCGTCCGCGCTCTGCGCAAGGACGTGACCTCCAAATGCTATGGCGGCGACGCGACGCGGAAGAAGAAACTGCTGGAGAAGCAGAAGGCCGGCAAGAAGCGCATGCGCCAGTTCGGCAAGGTCGAGATCCCGCAGGAAGCGTTCATCGCCGCGCTGAAGATGGATGAGGATTGAAACGCAAAGGGGAGCCGGTTCGGCTCCCCTTTTTCATTCCGCAGATCAGAACCCGAAGGTGAGGGCCGCCACCACGCCCTCGTCCCGTGGCCCGTTCCCGATCGGGGCGTAGTACCCTAGCGACAGGTCCAGATACCGGCCCGGGGCGCGCAGGTCGTCGCCGCCCATCCAGTGGCGCCAGGCGACGCGCGGGCCGGCGGACACCGCCCACTCTTCCGCACGCAGGCTGTCGTAGTCGGCCCTCACGCCGACGCCGGCGGTGAGGGTGTCGCGGCGGGTTTCGGAGGAGACCCAGGTCCAGCCGATGTTGGCGTCGGCGACGGCATAGGTCTGCTCGTCCTCCAGGAGGCGGGCGGCATCGACGTACAGGTGTGCCGAAGGCCAGGAGTCGCGGTCGTAGCGCAGGTCGCCGCCCACATCGCCCGACCAGGCGGCGCGCAGCATGGTGTCGTCGCGCGCCGCGTCGCCGATGGCGATCAGCCGGCTGGCCTCGACGACCAGATTGGTGTCCGTCAGCGGCTTCCAGCGCACGCCGACCCAGCCTTGCGTGCTGTCGCCGCCGGTCGGGCCGGTGTCGGCGTCCACGGTCTGGTAGGCGCGGGCGAAGACCTGCACCGGGCGGCCGTTGTTGTCGCCGCCGACGCGGGCCCAGACCTCGCCGCCGACCTGGGTGACCTGATCGCCGCCGGCGTTGACCAGCGTCGTCGCGCTGGCGGCCGGGCCGGTCGAGACCGTCACCGTCCCGCCGATGCGGTGCTCCAGCGTCTGCAGTTCGCGACCGATCTCATGGCGACGCTGCGGCGTCAGTTCCTCGGTGGGCAGTGTGCGCGCGCCCTGTTCCAGCCACGTGATCGCCTCGACGTCCTGACCGGCCCGGCGCGCCGCATAGGCGGCGTCCAGCGCCTGGGCGCCCTTCAGCGGCTCGGCGCGGTCGGCGGCGGCGAAGCCCTGAACGGCCAGCCGGTCGTCGCGCGCGCCCACGGCGGCGTAGGCGAAGTCCAGCGGCGCGTCGCCCGGCAGCACACCGCCGGCGGCGGCCTCGCGCAGGATCGTGCGCGCCTCGTGGGTGCGGCCGAGCTGGACCAGGGCCTGCGCCCGCGCGCGGGTCAGATAGGCGCGGCTCTCGGCGGTCGGGGCCAGGGGCGCGGCGAGGGCGTAGGCCTCGACCGCCTGCTCCAGATCGCCGGTCTGGCGCGCGGCCTCGGCGCGGCGGGTCTGGACGCGGTGGTCCCAGCTGCCGGCCACCGGCTGCAGGGCGGCCAGCGCGCCCGAGTGGTCACCCGATCCGGTCAGGGCATCGGCCAGCAGCAGCCGCCAGTCGAGATTGTCCGGCGCGGCGGCGACGGCGCGGGTCGCGGGGGCCACGGCGTCGGCAGGGCGTCCGGCGCCCATGGCCTGATAGGCGGCGGTCGCGTCGGCATAGCCGTCCGCCCGGGCGGCCACGGTCTGCGCGCGGGCGTCGGCCGGCGTCAGGACCACGGCGCCGGTGGCGGCGAGGGCGACGGAGGCGAGGAGCAGGGAGCGGTTCATGGCGAGGCCTCGAGGGTCAGACGGATACATGGCGGGGATCGGGCAGGGATTCCGGCGGCGCGCTTCTCAGCGTCTCAGCCAGATGTTCGTTCAGCCAGCGTGCGCTGCGCTGGTCCTTCAGGGCGGCTTCGATGTCGGCGGACGAGGCCATGTTCAGTCGGGTCAGGGTCTCGCCCAGCGAGCGGCCTTCGGCGCGCGACGCGGCCAGCGCGGTCTGCAGGTCGGCGTGGGTGATGCGGCCCTGACGGATCAGGATGTCGCCCAGCCGTGCATAGCCGGCCCGCACCGAACGCCACAGCATGGCCTCGCGCGACGCGTCCAGGCGGCCCGCCGTCCGCATCCGCATCAGCTGCTCCCGTACGCCGGGGAAGGGATCCTCGCCCCAGGCGAAGCGGATCGCGAAGGCGATGTCGCTCAGCGGCGCGAACAGGAAGCGCACGCTGCGCACGCCCTGCTGGCCGAAACGCTTTTCCAGCGCCGTGCGCTGATCGGCGGGCAGAGGCTCGGCCAGGGCCACATCCAGATTGGCGCCGTTGCGGCGCAGCGGCACGGCGCCGTAGCGCGCGGCCTCCTCCGGCGTCAGCAGGTTCAGCACCGCGGGGTCGATCTGGAAGGGATCGAAGATTGAGGCGTAGGTCTCGCCGCGCTCGGCGAAGGCCTCGGCCAGATGGTCGTCCTCGACCGTGCCCAGATCCAGCAGCAGCAGGCCCAGCGGACGATAGTCCGCCTTCTGGGCCGCCAGCGCCGCGGTCAGGTCGGCTTCGCTGACGTGGTTCCAGAAGCGCAGGGTCTCGCCCAACCGGCCCGAGCCATGCTGCAGTTCCGACAGCGACGGATAGGCGTGCTGGGTCTTGTCCCAGGCGATCGGACGGCCGGTGATCAGGTGGCTGATGTGCTGCCGCGACGCCCGCCAGAAGGCGCCGAACGAGATCAGGTTCGAGGTCATGATCCGGACCGGCGTCAGTGGCACATGCTTGATCCCGTGGTTCCGGAAGGTGAACCAGGCCCGGTGCAGGACGCGGTTGATCAGGAAGAGCAGGTTGAACGTCACGATCAGCCAGACCCAGCGCCGGTCGATCAGCGGCGGCAGGTCGGTGGCTTCCGGCCAGATCCATTCCAGCAGGAAGACGCCCAGGATCTGCACCACGACAACGTAGCCGAACAGGCCCGTCGGGGCGGTGAACAGCGCCTTGCGGTCCCGCGCCAGATAGTACCGGTTCACCAGGCCGCCGAACCAGCCCAACTGGCGCCAGCCCATGATGGAGATGCCCAGCATCCAGCGCGCCTTCTGCCGGATGCTCTGGACGAAGCGGTCGGGGAAGAACTCCTTGGTCGCCACCAGTTCGCGCCGGCGCACCTCGACGGTTCCCTTGCGCAGCCAGGCCTTGCGCCGCCGCGTCACCGTCGCCCGATAGCGGACGAACATCGAGCGGAAGCCCAGGGTGCTCAGCCGGTGGGCGACGTCATAGTCCTCGGTCAGGCTGTCGGTGTTGAACGGCTGGCCGTTCTTCTCGGTCAGCAGGGCCATCAGGGCGTCGCGATGGAAGGCCGTGGCGACCCCCGCCGACGGCGTCATCCCGGACAGCCAGGACCGCACCAGCAGATCCTTGGAGTGGAACTCGGCGAACTCGTCCATGTAGTGACAGGCGACCAGCCGGTTCCATTTCCGGTCCATCGACACGACCGGCGTCTGGATCATGGCGGCCTCGTCGATGAACCAGTTCACGGTCTTCAGGCCGAACGGGTGCACCACGTCCTCGGCGTCGTGCATCAGGAAGGCGTCGAACTTCTCGCCGCTCCGCTCTTCGTACAGAAGGATGTTCTGGATGATCCAGTTCAGGCAGTCGGCCTTGGACGTCGGACCGTCGTGCGGCACCTCGGCCCGGTGCACGTTGGGAAAGCGCTGGCGCACCTTCTCGACCTCGCGCCGGGTGTCGGCGTCATTGGCGTAGACGCCCACGAAGATGTGGTAGCGGCTGTAGTCGAAGGTGTTGTTGGTGTTGGCCACCATGCTGGCGATGACGTCCGCCTCCTGCCAGGCCGGCACCATGATGGCGATCAGCTTTTCGGGCTCGCGCTCCAGCCAGGCCTGCGGGGGCGGGCGCTCCCAGAAGCTGCAGAACCGCACCAGAAGTCCGAACCAGTAGGCGATGTCGATGAACAGATCGTCCAGCGAACTGATCAGGATCAGGGTCGCGGAGATGATCAGCGCCCAGCGCAGGACGTTCCAGTAGGCCAGCAGGAAGGCGTGCAGCTCTCCGCTGGTCGGCGCGTGCGCCGCCGTCGCCAGGCTCAGCCAATATTCGAGGGTGATCAGAAGGGTGACGGACATGTCAGACCGCCGCCGATCGGTCGCCCGATCGCGTCCCGGTCGGAACGAGAGGTTCGACGCGCGAGGACGTCAGCCCAATGACCTCCGGGCTTCTGCCCGCAAGCGCGACGATTTTCACACCAAGCCCCACAACCTTGTCGAGCAACCTCGACAGTCGCGGGTATGCAGCGGCCACGCCCAACGGAACCTGAGGCCCTCGTTGTCCGCCGTTCATTTCACGCGAGCGTACCGGCTCGCGGCGCGTGTAGGATCAGGGCGCGACCGGACAGGGGCGGCCTCGCGACCGATTTACGGCAGCTTCACCGTACCCTCAGCAGGTCATTCCACCGCCAGCTTCCGGTCCCCAGCACCACCCGCGCCGCGCCGGGGGCGTCGCTCATGGTGATCAGAACCAGGCCGCGCATGGTCTCGCGGCGGCAGGCCTGGGGAGCGAAGGCGACCTCCAGGGCGATGGCCTGACGCACGCCCGCCAGCCCCTTGCCCGACTGTCCCGGCGTCTGGCGCCAGTCGCCGTCCCAGACCAGCAGGGCGCGGCCCGGGCCGGCGGCGTGATGGGCGTTGGCGATGGCCGCGCGCACGTCTGCGTCGCCGCGCAGGGCGTTCTGCAACTCCCGCACCATGTCGCAGCCGCCGCCGTCCCCGGAACCGCCGCTTCCGCCGCCCGCAGCGCCCGCGCCTCCACCACCGCCGCCGGATCCCGCGCCGGCCCGCAGCGCTCCGGCCAGTTGGGCCTCGCCCACGGTCGGCATCGGAATCGCGGGCGGAGCTTCCGGCACCGCGGCGGGCAGGGGCACGGATTCCATCCGCGGCGTCGGTGGAGCGGGGCGCAGGCGCAGAGGCGGCCGCGGCGCGGGCGGCCTGGGCGGGGCGGGCGCCGGATCAGGCGGCCCGGCGGGGGGCGTCGGCGTCTCCGCCTTCGGGCCGGGCGGCGGCGGCGCCTCGGTCGGCGCTGGAGGCGGCGGGGGCTTCGGCGGCGGGATCAACTCCACCAGGATCGCGGTCGGCTCGACCGGCGTCGGCAAGGCTCCTGGATCGCCGCTGGCCGCGAACAGCACCGGCAGCAGGGCGGCGTGGGCCAGCACCGCGACCGCCGTCGCGCCGATCCGTCCGCCGTTTCGCCGCCGTCTCGCTTCGCGCATCCGTTCTCCAGAACGATGTTAGATAAGAATCTCTATCTTGATGATGAGTCTCGTCTCGCGTCAGCATCATGGCGCCACCAGGTAAGTTGAAAGCAAGCTTTACCGTGTGAGGCTCCAGAGTATCTCCACACAATAAATCGCACCGCTTCCATTCGTCTCATGCAACCTCATTCGACGTTCGTCGTTGGGCAACCTGTGCTGGGCGGCTCGCGCGACAACCGGACCATGGCGCACCGGACCATTGATGGAGAGACTCTTGATCAGATCGAAACTCAGGATGGCTGCGGCCGCGGGCGTGCTTCTCGCCGTGGGCGTCGCCGCCTCGGGCTGCGCCAGCCACCGCTTCGTGCGCGATCAGACCGCCGTGGTCGATGCGCGCGTGACCACGGTCGAGGGCACCGCCGGCGAAGCCCTCGCTCGCGCCAACTCGGCCCACAAACTGGCCGAGGGCAAATTCCTGTACGAGGTCGTCCTGTCGGATGACTCGGTGAAATTCCCGACCGACATGCACGGTCTCTCGCCTGAGGCGGAACAGCGTCTGGCCGAGTTCGCCCAGCGCCTGACCAGCGAGAACCAGAACGTCTATCTGGAGATCCAGGGCTATACCGACAGCGTCGGCGACGCCGCGCACAACGACCAGCTCGGCGAGGCCCGGGCCGAGGCCGTGCGCCGCTTCCTCAGCCGTCGTGGCGTGGCCCTGAACCGCATGGCGGCGATCTCCTACGGCGAGGAATCGCCGGTGGCCTCCAACGACACCCCCGAGGGCCGCGCCCAGAACCGGCGCGTGACCATCGTCGTTCTGGCGTAAACCGGGCAACGACTCCGGCGTCCGCCCGCCGCGGACGCCGGAGCATCTCATCCTAGGAGCGAGCGAATCTTGATGCCGCGCGTCAGTCTTCCGTCCGGCTGTTCCTGAGTGAACTCGGCGCAATCGAGGCGGCCGCGCTCGCCAATCCGTTGAACCCGCTCAGGCCGTCCTTTGTGAGCGAATTGTCGATCCGCTTGGGTGGCTAGAGGCCGCTTACTCGAAAAGCTAACCCCTCCGGAGGCGTTCCAGGAGGCGCGCTGCGAGTTTTTCCCGCGATACAGTTGCGGGAATGATGAGCCTCCGCCCCTCAAATTCGCGATAGATGCTTTGTTTGAGCTCATAGCTGAGTTCAATCGTAAGGGTCTCGGGATCGATCCAGAGCAAATTCCGATCGAACAGCGTGTGGATGTCTCCTCGCATGAGCAAGGCGTTGTCCGCAGTGTTGGTGTGCGGACCTCGGTACGGCACGATGTGTGCGGCTTCTAGCACCTGTTCGACATCGCACTGTGAGACGACGCAGCGTCCACTAAAGCGCTCCAGCGCGTCTCTTCGAAATTTACCCCCGCCCTGACGGACATAAATCTGCGCTTCAATCTGACGGCGGGCGTCTTCTAGACTCAGAGGTTCACTGGGTTCGGCGACTTCGGCGTAACTCGCCGATGGAATTTCGTATGCCAAAGCAGGCTCAAGATGCCTACCTGTCAATTCACCCGCTTTGTTGTAGCCTTGAAGCAAGAAGTAACCGTCTGTAAAGCGGATGACCTTGGCAAGACCCCAGACGCGGTAGAGCACGCCGGGCGCCGGCTTTTCCTGAATCATAACCGCAACGGGGACGTCATCCTCCAGGCAGGCCAACAAGCTTTTGTTGGTAGCCATCTTCGTCGCTTGTTCGAGATCAAGCCGTTCTTGGAAGTAGCGATAGGTCCATGATCCATCCGCGACTTTTACGGGCGGATGATCATCGTAGACGCTTGTCAAAGTTTGCCGGACGCTGATCGCGTATTTCCAGCCCGCTGGCTTTTGAATTCCGGTTTGCGGGTTGAACACATAGACGCCGCCAATCGGCCCCGGCTTGCCGATGAGTTCTCCACGTCGGTCGTTAAACCAACTCAAGGCCATCTCATGTTCGGCCGGCAATGCCGCAAGTCGCCTCAAGAGCGTGCTCACCCAGCACCTCTACGAGCAAAGCTTCCTATTTCGAGTTGGTAGCGGCACCAGAACATCCATCCCAGGTTAGCAAAAGGATGAACGGTGAAGCTAGGGCGCCCGTTCGTTCCGTTCTGGGAGCCAAGGGCGAAATCGAGCCCGACCGTGGGCGCGATGATCTGTCCCTGAAGCCAGCTGCGTAAGACCTAAAGCTGCAGTCGCTGTTTCAGGTGTGAAGGCGTCAAATAGGGCGCGGAAAAGGAGGGGGCGGAATCTGAACCCGACTTACTACCCGCACGCTGCCCCCCCTATCGCTTCCTGAACCTCACCGCCTCGGCCGTCATTTTCGATCCCCAGTCGTCGCCGCGGTCGTCCGGGCCGGGCTCGGGCTGGAAGGGCAGTTCGCCGGCGACGCCGCGCATGGCGAGCGCCAGCGGCAGGACCCAGTGGGCCAGCATGCGCAGGGGCTTGCGCTTGCCGTCGGTGACATCCCAGCCCTCGGCCTCGAAGGCGTCGGTCAGATCGAAGCCGGTCAGGCGCTCGATGCCGTCCCAGTCGCCGGGCAGGGCCAGGCCTTCCGCCTCGTCCGGGGTCAGGCCGAAAGCGGCCTTGGCCGCCTCGGCGATCTCGGGGAATTCGTCGCGCGTGTCCGGATCGGCGAGGCGTGGCTTCATCAGCGCCTTCATCTCCAGGGCGTCGAGGCCCGGCAGGTCGATCAGGCGGCGCGGGGGAGCAGGGCGGTCGGTCATGGGCGCGGTGTAGCGTGTCGGGCGCGAGGACGACAGGGGAGGCGACAGCGGCCGCGAAGGAGCAGAGGATGCACGGCCACCCTTCGCCGAGATCGCCCCATGCCCGCCTCCGCCGCCGCCAAACCGCTCCGCCTCGCCGTGCTGATCGACGCCGAGAACGCCTCGGCCCGGATCGCCGAAGCCCTGTTCACCGAGATCGCCACCCTGGGCGAGGCCTCGGCGCGGCGCATCTACGGCGACTTCTCGAGCGCGCAGTTGGCCGGGTGGACGCGGGTGCTGGCCCGGTTCGCCATCCAGCCGCAGCAGAATTTCGCCAACACCAAGGGCAAGAACTCCGGCGATATCGCCCTGGTGATCGACGGCATGGACCTGCTGCATTCGGGCCGGTTCGACGGCTTCTGCCTGGTCTCATCGGACGCCGACTTCACCCGGCTGGCGTCGCGGATCCGCGAGGAGGGGGTCGATGTCTACGGCTTCGGCGAACAGAAGACGCCCGAGAGCTTCCGGCAGGCCTGCACCCGCTTCATCTACACCGAGAACCTTAGCGCCCCCGTCGCCGAGGAGGGGTCGGTCGCCGCGCCGGCGGGCAAGGCGCCGCCCGCTGCGGCGGGGCGCCGCAAGCCGTCAGAGGCCGCGCGCCTGATCGCCTCGGTCATCGCCGACATGGACGAGGACGGCGACGGCTGGGTGACGGTCGGCGGCATCGGCAACCGGCTGCGCAACGCCTATCCCGACTTCGACCAGCGGTCCTACGGCCACGCCAAGCTGTCGGACCTGATCCGCGCCACCGGCCGCTTCGATGTGGAGACCGGTCAGGGCGGCGCGATGCGGGTGCGCGACAAGGCCTAGAAGCGGACGACGGTCCGCACGGCCTTGCCCGCATGCAGGTCGTCGAAGGCGGCGTTGATGTCCTCCAGCGCGACGACGCCGGTCAGCAGCCGGTCGACCGGCAGGCGGCCCTCGCGGAACAGGCCGATGTAGCGGGGGATGTCGCGCGACGGGATGGCCGTGCCGATATAGCTGCCCTTCAGGGTCCGCTCTTCGGCGACCAGATTGACGACATTGACCGCCAGCGCCGCCTCGGGCGGGGGCAGGCCGGCGGTGACCGTGGTTCCGCCCCGGCGGGTCATCTTCCAAGCGGCCTCCAGCGCGCGGACCGAGCCGGCCATTTCCAGGACCACGTCGGCGCCGCCGCCGGTCAGGGCGCGCACCTGGTCGACGGCGTCGGCGTCCGCGGCGTTGACGGTCAGGACGGGGCCGAGCGAGCGGGCCAGCGCCAGTTTCTCCTCTGACAGGTCCACGGCCACGACGGGGCTGGCGCCGCTGGCCAGGGCGCCCAGCACCGAGGCCAGGCCGACGCCGCCCAGGCCGACCACGGCGACGGACTGCCCGGCCTTGACCTGTGCGGTGTTCACGACGGCCCCGACCCCGGTCAGGACGGCGCAGCCGAACAGGGCGGCGTGCTCGAACGGCAGGTCGGCCGGAACCTTGACCAGCGACCGGCGCGAGACGACGGCGCGGTCGGCGAAGGCGGAGCAGCCGAGATGATGATGCAGCTCCCCTTCGGGGCCGTGCAGGCGGACGCCGCCGCCCAGCAGTTCGCCCTTGCCGTTGGCCGCCGCGCCGGGTTCGCACAGGGCCGGACGGCCGCCGGCGCAGGGCTGGCAATGGCCGCAGCTGGGCATGAAGACCATGACCACATGGTCGCCGGGCTGCAGGTCGTCGACGCCCGGACCCACCGCCTCGACGACGCCTGCCGCCTCATGGCCCAGGGCCATCGGCATGGGGCGGGGCCGGTCGCCGTTGATCACACTGAGGTCCGAGTGGCACAGGCCGGCCGCCCTGACCGCCACGAGGACCTCCCCCGCGCCCGGCGGGTCCAGCGTCACGGTCTCGATCGCCAGCGGACGGCTGTCGGCATAGGGGCGGGCGGCGCCCATGGCGCGAAGGACGGCGGCGCGGGTCTGGATCGTGCTCATGGGTCGAACGCTAGGCGCTTGACGCGGCGTCCGCCAAGCCCGAGCGTCGGTATCGGAAGTCGGCGCAGACCGGCTCCGAGGGACGAACGACCACAGAGCGCGGCGCACTCATCCTGCGCTCAAGCAGCGAGGCGCCGCGCGCCGAGCGGTAGCGCACCTAAAAGAGGGAAGGGACTTAATGACCGGGACCATCGAACGCACGAAGCGCGGCGACTACCGCCGATTCCAGCAGATTTCGACGCGCTGGATGGACAACGACGTCTACGGCCACGTGAACAACGTGGTCTATTATTCGTGGTTCGACACGGCGGTGAACCGGCTGCTGGTGGTCAACGGCGTGCTGGATATCCACGAGGGCACGACCATCGGTCTGGTGGTCGAGACGGGGTGCCGGTATTTCTCGCCGACGGCCTTCCCGGACGAGATCGAGGCCGGGGTGCGGGTGGCGCACGTGGGTTCAAGCTCGGTCCGCTACGAGATCGGCCTGTTCCGCAACAACGAGCAGGAGGCCGCCGCCGTCGGCTACTTCGTCCACGTCTATGTCGACCGCGAGAGCAAGCGGCCGGTGCCCGTCGACGAGAAGATGCGCGGCTTCCTGGAGAGCCTGAAGAGTTGAAATCTCCCTCCCCTTCATGGGGAGGGATGTCGGCGCCCCGGGTCCGACCGCAGGTCGGCCCAGGACAGGCTACGCGACGACAGGGTGGGGTCCGTATCCGAGCGCGCGGTTCCCCACCCGTCTCGCTTCGCGAGCCACCCTCCCAGAAGGGGAGGGAGAATTCCTCTAGTCGTCCAACCGGCCCATCAGGGCCAGGGCGCCGACCGCGGTCAGCACGCCGAGAGCAAAGGCGCCGATGACGGCGCCGGTGGCGACGGCGGTCGGGACCGTGACGGGGCGAGCCTCGTACCACTCGACGATATCGGCCTCATGCAGGTCGTCGTCGTGATAGCCCTCGGCTTGGTAGATGGCGTCTTCGGCGGTCATGTCGGGGCTCCGTCTGCTGATCCGAAATGCCTGTAAAGCTCTACAGGTTCCTGAATCGTGACACCGTCGCCGCCATCCGCTAGATCGCGGCTCCTACTTTCGACCCGTTGAGACGACCAGAGACCGAACCCATGGCCGGCCATTCCAAGTTCAAGAACATCATGCACCGCAAGGGGCGCGCCGACGCCCAGCGTTCCAAGCTGTTCTCCAAGCTGTCGCGCGACATCACCGTGGCCGCCAAGTCGGGCATGCCCGACCCGGCGATGAACCCGCGCCTGCGTCTGGCGGTGAACAACGCCAAGGCGGAAAGCCTGCCCAAGGACGTCATCCAGCGCGCTATCAACAAGGCGTCGTCGGGCGACGTCGATACGATGGAAGAGGTCCGCTACGAGGGCCGCGGCCCAGGCGGCGTCGGCATTATCGTCGAGGCCCTGACCGACAATCGCAACCGGGCCGCCTCCAACATCGGCGCCGCCTTCAAGAAGAACGGCGGGGCGCTGAGTGAGATGAACTCAGTCGCCTTCATGTGGGATCGTGTCGGCCAGATCATCTACAAGGCCGAGGCCGGCACCGAGGACGCCGTCATGGAAGCCGCCATCGAGGCGGGCGCCCAGGATGTCGAGAGCGATCTGGTCAAGCCGGACATCTACGAGGACGCGCCGGGCCATACCATCTGGACCGCCTTCGAGGACCTGAACGAGGTGGCCGAGGCCATGTCCAAGGTTCTGGGAGACCCGAAGTCGACCGCCATCGTCTGGAAGCCCCAGTCGGACGTGCCGGTCGCGGGCGAGGCCGTCGGCACCCTGTTCAAGCTGCTCGACGCGCTGGACGCCGAGGATGACGTGCAAAACGTCTATTCGAACGAGGACATCTCGGACGAAGACGCGGCGAAGTACGCAGGCTGATGGACTTCAACGGCGAACGCCGCAGGATTCCTCTGATAGAGGAGCCGAGGCGCCCGCCGTGGAAGGTGATCGGCATCCTGCTCGCCGGCGCGGCGTTGATCGCCGCCACCTGGATCGGGTTGGACCTTCGCATCGATTTTGTACCGGCCCAGACCGGAACAGCGCCTGCGCCTGAAAGCGGCAGACGGATCGTCGAGCCGGAAGAGCACGTCCAGGTGAGGCCGCCAGAGACCGCATCCGGCCCGACGCCGCGTCCCGGCGGCGGGCCGCGTTGGGCGAGGCAGTCGGTTCCCGAGTATCCGCGCGAGGCCATGCGCGCGGCTGGCCGCGGAGGCGTGGTGACGTTGACCTGTCTGGTCCAGCCCGATCGCTCCCTGGGCGCTTGCCGCGCCCTGAAAGAGGACCCGGAAGGCTATGGCTTCGCCGAGAGCGCGATCGAAGCCGCCGGGCGGTCGCGCACGACCGCCGAGGCGCGGCCCGGTGCGCGTGTCACCTACACCGTTCGTTACGTGACGCCGAAAGACTGACGGCGTCTCCAGGCTGGTCGGACCACGGCGCCGTCGAAGGTCTTACCGGGCGTAGGCCTTCACCAGCTCGAACAGGAAGTCCCGTCCTTCATACAGGGACCGGACGCGGATCCGCTCGTTCAGGCCATGCACGCCGCCGCCGTCCGGATCGGCGAACAGGCCGGTGACCCCATAGGTCGGGATGCCGGCGGCGTTGGTGAAGCGGCCGTCGGTGGCGCCCGGGCTCATCGACGGCAGGACGGGCACGCCCGGCCACAGATCGGCGGCGATGCGGCGGATCGGATCGACGATGGCGGGGCTCAGCGGCGGGGGCGGCGAGGTCGGATCGATGTGTCCGGAGATGGTCACCGCGACGCCGGGGTCGGCCAGCACCCGCTCCAGCTCGGCGCGCACCGCTTGTGGGTCGTGCCCCGGCAGGATGCGACAGTTCACATTGGCGGTCGCGCGCTGGGGCAGGGCATTGGGCGCATGGCCCGCGTCAACCATGGTCGCCACGCAGGTGGTGCGAAGCACGGCGTTCCACGCCGGATCGGCCGTCGAAAGCCGCTGCGCCGCCCGTTCGCGAATGTCGAGATTGGCGGCCGCAGCGACCTCGCGCATGGTCTGGGCGTGGGCGGGCGTGACCTCGGCCAGGGCGGAGAAATAGGCTCGGACCGTCGCGTTCGGCTCGGTCGGGAAGGTGTAGGCTCCCAGCCGGGTCAGGGCGGCGGACAGGCGGTAGATGGCGTTGTCCGGCACCGGCCGCGAGGAGTGGCCGCCCGGATTGGTGATCTCCAGCCGGTAGTCCTGATAGATCTTCTCGCCGGCCTGGATCTCCAGCGCCACGCGTTCGCCGTCCGCATCCAGACGGCCCCGCGCGCCCTCGTTCAGGGCGAACTCGGCTTGCAGCGCGTCGCGGTGATGCTCCAGCAGCCAGGAGACGCCGTTGAAGGTGTCGGAGGTCTCTTCGCCGCAGGTCAGGGCGATCTTGATGTCGCGGCGCGGGGTGAAGCCCTGCGCCTTCAGCCGGATCAGGGTGTCGACCCAGATGGCGGCCTGGGCCTTGTCGTCTTGGGCACCGCGCGCGTGGAAATAGCCGCCCTCCTCGACGAGGGTGAAGGGGTCGCGGTCCCAATCCTCGCGGCGGGCCTCGACCACGTCGATGTGGGCCAGCAGCAGGATCGCGCCGGCCGATGGGTCCGACCCGCGCAGCACCGCCGACAGATTGCCGTCCTTCGGCCGCTCCGTCGGGATCAGCACGCGGACGTCGGCGGCTGGATAGCCGGCGGCCAGCAGCCGCGCCGCCATTCGTTCGGACGCCAGGGTGCAGCTGCCCTCGGACAGGGTGGTGTTGGTCTCGATCAATTCCTCGTAGAGGCCGCGGAACGCCTGCTGATCGGGCCGGGGCGCGGCCTCCTGGGCCTGTGACGCAGCGGCCCCGAAGGCGACGAGGACAGCGGCGATCGCAGCGACGGTACGGGCGGAATAGGACATCAGGTTTCTCCCCAGCAAGAAGACGCTAGCGCGGCGCGGGGCCGCTGTCTCGGACGTTGCAAGACGGGGGACTGAACGGTCAGGATAGGGGCGGGGAGGCGCCATGACGCACAACTATGACGATCCGGCTGATGCGAGGCCGCGCGGCAAGACCGAGCGGTGGCTGATCCGCGCCTTCAGCGTGACCCTGACGGTCGCGGCCGTCGTGTCGCTGGTCCATCTCGTCGGCCAGTACCGGCAGGCCGGACCTTACCGCGCGACGCAGGCCGCCGAACGGGCGGCGCGGGACGCCCAGGAGGCGCTTGAACGCGAGCCGCCCGTGCCGACTCCCGCCGCTGAGGCGCCGTCGTCGGTTCGGCTCACGACCCCCGTCTCGCCCACGGGCCATCTCTCCTACGGCGATGCGCCCCCCGATACGGCGCAGCGCGGCGCATCCTCCGAACGCGAGAGCCGTGAGCCGGCTTGGGGGCCGCTGCGCTGGACGGTCCCGCCGACCTGGCCGTCGGTCGGAGACGACGCCTACCCGTCGGGCGTCACCCGAATGAGTGTCCGGTTCCGTTGCGACGTCAGCCGCGGCGGGACCCTGTCGAACTGTTCGGCGACCGAGGAGCCCGCCGGCACGGGCCTGGCCGCGCGGACGCGGCCGGCTCTGTCGGGCGCGCGCATGGAGCCGTTGACGGCCGGCGGCCGCACGGTCGAAGGCACGGTCACCCTCGGCGTGACCTACAACGCCACCCCCCGATGGGTGAGGCCGCCCCAGCCGCCGGCCGAGGCTGAAAAACCGCCCGCCGACGCGCCGCCGTCCACCGATCGGCTGGAAACGCCGCCGCCGCTACCGGAGCCCGCGCCGGTCGGCTGATCGCCGGAACCGCTACGCTCGGCCGCCGTTGCTCGCCCATGGATATGAGCGACCTGCCCGGCTTCACCCTTCCGCTTCTGGCCGCTGTCCTCGCCGGCGGGCTGATCGGCTTCGAACGCGAATGGCGGGGAAGGGCCGCGGGCTTTCGCACCCACATCCTGGTCTGCCTCGCCTCGGCCCTGCTGATGGAGGCGGCGGTGTCGCAGGGCGCCTGGCGGTTCCTGCCGGTCGCGGGCGCCGCGGTGGTGGCCGATCCGGCGCGTCTGGCGCACGGCGTCCTGACCGGGATCGGCTTCCTGTGCGCCGGGGTGATCTTCCGCGCGGGCTTCTCCATCCACGGCTTGACCACGGCGGCGTCGCTGTGGATCACGGCGGCGATCGGCCTGCTGTTCGGGGCAGGGCTCTACGGGCTCGGCCTCGTCGGGACGGTGCTGACGGTCGCCATCGTGGTCATCCTGCGGCTGGTCAGCCTGCGCCTGCCGCAAAAGGCGGTGATCGACGCCCAGATCATCTGGCGGCGCGACGCGACCGGCGCCGAGGATCGCATCGAGGCGGCGTTGGCCGGCATCGACCGCTCCTCCAAGGCGGACCATTTCGAAATGATCGACGGCGGCGCCGCTCTGCGCCGCAGCTTCCGCTTCAAGGTCGAAGGCGAGCCGGCCCTGAAGACGCTCGCCGCCCGGCTGCGCGGCATTGACGGCGTGATCGGCTATTCGCTGGATCCGCGCGACGACTGACCCCTGCTTGCCCCCCCCGCTTGATTGAAACCGTCGGACGGGCCTAGGTTTGGGATTCGTCAGTTTGCGGAGCGAATTTCATTGCTGAATTTTGATCTGGTCTGGCCCGTGCTCGCGGCCATGACGGCCGGGGGGCTGATCGGCGTCGAGCGGACCTATCACGGGCATCCGGCGGGTTTCCGCACCCACATCCTGGTCTGCCTGACCAGCTGCGTGTTGATGCTGGCGGCCATGCACCAGTCGACCTGGGCCTTCACCGCCCTGCCGGGGCAGAACGTGGTGATCGACCCGACGCGGATGTCGCACGGCCTGCTGACCGGCATCGGCTTCCTCTGCGCGGGCGTGATCTTCCGCGAGGGGTTTTCGGTCCATGGCCTGACCACGGCGGCGTCGCTGTGGGTCACCTCGGCCATCGGCGTGCTGTTCGGCGTCGGCATGCTGCAGCTGGCGCTGCTGGCGGCGGGCGCGACGCTGGCGGTGCTCGCCGTGCTGCGCCTCGCCGACGCCAAGCTGCCCCACATCGGCGTCATGGACGTGGTGCTGAAGTGGCGGCGCAACGCCGCGCCCGCCGAGCCCGTCGTCCGCAACCTGCTGCGCGACTCCGGCATGAAGGCCGTCCGTCTCGGACACGTCATCTCGCAGGACGGCAAGGTCCACGAGCACCACATGAAGGTGAAGGGCGCCATGCCGCTGGACATCGACGGCCTGGTCGCGCGCCTGTCGGAGGAGGATGATCTGGCCGGCTTCTCGGTGATGCCCAGAGACGAATAGAGCCGACGAGTGAACTCAGGTGCAGAAGGCGACCATGGCGTCCATGAACACCGCCATGCCGTTGCGGCTCCATAGCCAGAGCCCTAGCGCGGTCAGGGCCAGCACCGCGGCGCAGATGGCCAGCTTGCGCGTCATTCCGCCGGGACCGCTTCAGGCCGGAGCAGCGGCGCTTCCCGGATCGGCAGATTGGCGGCGGCGGCCAGCAGGCCCAGGGCGATCGAGACCATCCAGATCAGGTTGTAGGAGCCGGTGACGTCGAAGGCCACGCCCGCGGTCCAGGCGCCCAGGAAGGCGCCGACCTGGTGGCTCAGGAAGACGATGCCGCCCAGCGCCGACAGGTGCCTCAGGCCGTAGATCTGGGCCACCAGCCCGTTGGTCAGCGGCACGGTGCCCAGCCACAGGAAGCCGAAGGTCGCGGCGAAGACCAGCACGCTGACCGACGACAGGGGCACGATCATGAACAGGACGATGGTCACGGAGCGCAGGGCGTAGAGCAGGGCCAGCAGGTTCTTCTTGGACCGCTTCGAGCCCCAGGCGCCCCACAGCCAGGAACCCGCGATGTTGAACAGGCCGATCAGGGCCAGGGACCAAGCCCCGACCTCGGCGGGCAGGCCCTGGTCGCGGATGTAGGACGGCAGGTGGGTGCCGACGAAGGCGATGTGGAAGCCGCAGACGAAGAAGCCCGCGTTCAGCAGCCAGAACGAACGGTCGGCGAAGGCCTCTTTCAGCGCTTCGCGGATCGGCGGGCCGTCCTGCTGGCCGATCGAGGCGGGCGGCTTGCCCGCGATGCCGATCGCCAGCAGCGCGATCACGGCGATCAGGCCGGCCATGACGAACAGGGTCGGCCGCCAGTCCAGGGCGTCCAGCAGGCCCTGCGCGGCGGGCACGACCAGGAACTGTCCCAGCGATCCGCCGGCGGTGACGATGCCGAAGGCCAGGGTGCGCTTCTCGGCGGGCACGATCTTGCCGACCGCGCCGAGGATGACGGTGAAGGTACAGCCGGCCATGGCCAGGCCCACCAGGGCGCCGAAGCCGACGGCGAGGCCAAGCGCGTTCACCGCCGTCGCCGCGATGATCAGCCCGACCGCATAGACGGCGGCTCCGACCAGGGCGACGCGACCCGCGCCGTGCCGGTCGGCCCAGGCGCCGACGAAGGGCTGCAGCAGGCCGAACAACAGGTTCTGGCCCGCGACGATCAGGCCGAAGGTCTGGCGGTCCACGCCAAGCTCCAGCCCCAGCGGTTGCAGGAACAGGCCGAACGACTGCCGCACCCCCATCGACAGGGTCACGATCACCGCCCCCGCCAGGATCATGGTCCAGGCGCGGTTCGACAGCTTCGGGTGCAGGACGTCAGACATGGGCTTCGACTTCCTGCAGCAGGGCGATCAGGGCGGCTTCACGGTCGCCGAGAGTTTCGGACACCTTCGCCTGCGCCGCGCGCCAGTGGGGCATCGCGTCGTGCAGCTTCTCAAGGCCCGACGGCGTCACCGACAGGCGCTGCCCACGCTCGCCCTTCGGCGAGGCGGCGTCGATCCAGCCCTTCTTCACCAGCGGTTGCAGGATGCGCCACAGGGCGCTCTTCTCGTGGGCGGTGGCGTCCGCCAGCGCCGTCAGCGTCGGCCGGTCCAGCCGCGACAGGGTCCGCGTCACCGAGAATTGAGTGACCGTCAGCCCAACCGGCGCCAGCGCCTCGTCATACAATCGCGTCAGCGCGCGCGAGGTGCGGCGCAGCCGGCCGCAGATGCAGGGAGTGGTGTCCATTGCATACGCAAAGCATGACTTCATTGCGTATGCAATGGCCGATGATCGCATCCGGTCATTGTCCGTTAGGCATCTCTCGGGCAATAACGGAACGGATGGCGAACGAAACGACTCGGATACTCGGTCTGGATCCCGGCCTCAGACGCGCCGGATGGGGGGTCGTGGCCTCCGAAGGCTCGCGCCTGCGCTGGATCGCGCACGGCGTCGTGACCCCGCCCGAGACCGCCCCGTTCAGCGAGCGGCTGCTGCACCTGCTCGACGCCCTGAGCGCGATCTGCACCGAATACGCCTGCGATGAGGCGGCGGTGGAGGAGGTGTTCGTCAACATGAACCCGTCCTCGACGCTGAAGCTGGGCCACGCCCGCGCCGCCGTCATGCTGGCCCCCGCCAAATGCGGGCTGCCGGTCGCCGAATACTCGCCCAACCTGATCAAGAAGGCCGTGGTCGGCGCCGGCCATGCCGACAAGACCCAGATCGCCTTCATGGTGAAGCGCCTGCTGCCTCAGGCCGGGGACGTGAAGGCCGACGCCGCCGACGCCCTGGCCGTCGCCATCACCCACGCCCAGCTGCGCAAGCGCGCGCTCCTGACCGCTCTGCGAGGCGCGGCATGATCGGCCGTCTCAGGGGCGTGCTGGCCGAGGTCGAGCAGGATCACTGCCTGATCGACTGCGCCGGCGTCGGCTATGTCGTGGCGTGCGGGTCGCGCACCCTGCAGCGGCTGCCCGCGCCCGGCGACGAGGCGACCCTGCACATCGAATCGAACTGGTCCGCCGAGAACGGCCCGCGCCTGTACGGTTTCCTGACCCGCGACGACCGGCGCGCCTTCACCACCCTGACTGGCATCCAGGGCGTCGGCCCCAAGGCGGCGCTCAGCGTGCTGGATGTTCTGCCGCCCGGCGAGCTGGCGGCGGCGGTGGCGCGCGAGGACAAGGCGGCGGTGGCCCGCGCCAACGGCGTCGGCCCCAAGCTGGCCCTGCGCATCGTCACCGAGCTGAAGGGCAAGCCGCTGGGCGACACCTCCTTCACGCCCTCCGCGCCCGGCGTCCACGCCGAGGTCGCGCCCCCGGTCCCCAGCCTGACCGGCGAAGCCGTCTCGGCCCTGCTCGGGCTGGGCGTGGCCGAGGTCAATGCGCGTCGCGCCGTCGATCAGGCCCTGATCCGCCTGGGTGAGGACGCCGACCTGTCCGCCGTCATCCGCGCCGCCCTGCAGGAGCTGGGGCGTTGACCGACGATCGCATCATCTCCGCCGAGCCCGCCCCCGGCGAAGCCTATGACCGCGCCCTGCGGCCCCAGACCCTGTCCGAGTTCGTCGGTCAGGAGCAGACCAAGGGCAATCTGAAGGTCTTCATCGACGCCGCCCGCGCCCGCAACGAGGCGCTGGACCATGTGCTGCTGTTCGGCCCTCCGGGGCTGGGCAAGACGACGCTGGCGCAGATCGTGGCGCGCGAGTTGGGCGTCGGATTCCGCGCCACCTCCGGCCCCATCCTCGCCAAGGCGGGAGACCTGGCCGCCATCCTGACCAATCTCGAACCGCGCGATGTGCTGTTCATCGACGAGATCCACCGCCTCGCCCCGACGGTCGAGGAGATCCTCTATCCGGCCATGGAAGACCATGTGCTGGACCTGATCATCGGCGAGGGGCCGTCCGCTCGCTCCGTGCGCATCGACCTAGCGCCCTTCACCCTGGTCGGGGCCACGACCCGCGCGGGCCTGCTGGCGACGCCGCTGCGCGACCGTTTCGGCATTCCGATGCGGCTGGAGTTCTACACCCCGCAGGAGCTGACCCGCGTGGTCATGGGCACGGCGCGCAAGATGGGCGCGGCGATCACCGAGGACGGGGCGCTGGAGATCGCCTCGCGCTCGCGCGGCACGCCCCGGGTCGCGGGCCGCCTGCTGCGCCGGGTGCGCGACTTCGCCTCCGCCGAGGGCGCGACCTCCATCGACAAGCTGGCCGCCGCCCGCGCCCTAGCCCGGCTGGAGATCGACGAGGTCGGTCTCGACGCCAACGACCGTCGCTTCCTCAAGGCCCTGATCGAGAACTACGGCGGCGGCCCCGTCGGCATGGACACCCTCGCCGCCGCCATCGCCGAGGCGCGCGACGCGGTCGAGGACGTGATCGAGCCCTATCTGCTGCAGCAGGGCTTCATCCAGCGCACGCCTCGCGGCCGCATGGCCTGCGCGCGCGCCTACAGCCACCTGGGCCTGACCGAACCGCCCAAGGTTCCCCAAGCCGGCGACCTGTTCGGGGGCAAATAGCCTTCACCTCCACGCCGAACCCCGGCATGGTCGGAGCAGGGAGGCCGCATGGCGAAACGGACAATCCGCGTTGAACGCCTGATCACCGTGCTGGGCGTGGCCGTCATCCTGCTCGGCGCCCTGCTGGTCTGGCTGGTCAGCCGCAACGCCTTCGGACCGTCCGAGCCGACGCCCGAGCAACGCGCCCAGGCCCAGGTGCATCGGCTGGTCGGGCGTCAGGCGCGCGTCACCTATACGGAGACCGGCCGCCGTCGCGCGGTCTGCGGCTATATCCGCAACGGCGATGACGTGGTCGCCTTCATCTCCCGCCCCAACCGCCTGATGCTGGAGACCGATCCGCTGAAGGTCGAGTTCGACCAGCTGCAGGGCGATCTCTGCCCCGGCTTCCTCAAGCGTCACGAGGAACTGGTGCCATGATCGACCGTCCCACCGCCGGCCGTTTCGAGGGGCGCGAGCATCGCCTGCCGGTGCGCGTCTACTATGAGGACACCGACTTCACCGGTCTGGTCTACCACGCCAACTACGTCCGCTATTTCGAGCGGGGACGGTCCGACTGCCTGCGCCTGATGGGCATCGGCCATGCCGAGCTGCTGGACGGCGACCAGCCGATGGCCTTCGTGGTCTCGAAGATGAACCTGACCTTCCTCAAGCCGGCGCGCATCGACGACGAGCTGGTGGTGCGCACGTGGTATGAGGCGGTGAAGGGACCCCGGCTGCTGATCGCGCAGGAGATCGCGCGCGGCGAGGACGCCCTGTGCCGCGCCGAGGTCGAGGTGGTCTGCATTCACATGGATGGCCGGCCGCGTCGGCCCACCAAGACACTTGTTGAAAAGGTCCGCCCTTGGCTGGCTGAAGAAAGGAAGCCCTGACATGGCCCAGAACTCCGAGATGACCGGCCGCCAAGCCTGGACCCTGCTGGCCATCGTCACCCTGCTGGGCGTCCTGCTGCTGGGCGGCGGACTGGTCGGCTGCCCCTACTACAAGGTCTGGGAGCGGAGGATGGCCGGTCAGGCCGAGCTGGCCTACCAGCAGGGCGCCCGCCAGGCCCTGATCGCCCAGGCCGCCGCCGAGGACGAGGCGGCGATCAAGCGGGCCGAGGCGGCCACCCGCCGGGTGCGCGGCTGGGCCGATGCGGCCAAGCGCGGCTGCGAGGACCTGGGTCGCTCGAACGACCTCGCCTGCGAGAACCAGCTGCTGCGCGACGCCGCCACCTACTCGATCGCCAAGGAAGGCCACGAAGGCGTGATCATCAGCGTCGGCGCGCCTGTTTCGGTGGCGGTGCAGCCGAATACAGCGCGGCCGCAGGAATAGCCTGGGGCGAGAGCTCGGCCGCATTGCGAACCTGTCACGTGCACGAGCGTGACCGTGCCGCTACACGACGCTAAACCCGGCTGACGACATCTGACTCGCCACAGAACCGCCACGCCCGTCCGCTGCACAGGACGGACACGCAAGGACGCCTGAATGACCATCGCTGCAGACCCCTCGATGCTGAATCCCGTCGACCTGTTCCTGCGGGCCGACCTCGTCGTGAAGGCCATCATGGTCGGTCTGGCGATCGCCTCGGTCTGGTCGTGGGCGGTGATCATCGACAAGGCGATCCGCTTCACCGGCCTGAACAGCCAGGCCAACGCCTTCGAGGATGCGGTCGGCTCGGGCCGGTCGCTGGAGGAGATCGCGGCGCAGGCGGGGCCGAACCCCTCCCATCCCCTGCCGCGCATGCTGGTGATCGCCCTGTCGGACTGGCGTGAGGCCCGCACGCGCGGCCCGCTGACCGAGGGGCAGGGCAATCTGCTGATGGCCCGCATCGACCGCGCGCTGGACAGCCTGATCGCCCGTGAAGGGCAGCGGGTCGAGAACGGTCTCGGCGTCCTGTCGGTGGTCGCCACCTCCTCGCCCTTCATCGGTCTGTTCGGCACGGTCTGGGGCATCATGAACGCCTTCGGCGCCATCGCCTCGGCGGGCAACACCAATCTGACCACGGTGGCCCCGGCCATTTCGGAGGCTCTGTTCGCCACCGCCATCGGCCTGTTCGCGGCCATCCCGGCCTATATCGCCTACAACAAATTCTCGATCGACGCGGGCAAGTTCACCGGCCGTCTGGAGAGCTTCGCCGACGATCTGCAGGCCGCCGTGGCCCGCCGCCTGGGCGCGCCTTCGTCCGAACCGCGCCGGGAGGCCTGAGCCATGGCCATGGGTGGAGCAGGCGGAGGCGGCCATGTCCGCGGCCGCCGCCGGGCGCGCAAGCGTCCGCTGAGCGAGATCAACGTCACGCCGCTGGTCGACGTCATGCTGGTGCTGCTGATCATCTTCATGATCTCGGCTCCCCTGCTGACGACCGGCGTCGAGGTGGAACTGCCCAAGACCGAGGCCAGCGCGGTCGATACCGAGAGCCAACCGGTGACGGTCTCGATCAAGGAGAACGGCGAGATCTTCGTCGGCGACGGCGAGGTGCGCTGGGATCAACTGCTCGTGCGCGTTGCTGAAGAAGGCGGCGCCGACGCCCGCGAGAAGCCGATCTTCATCCGCGCCGACGGCCGCGCCCCCTATCAGGCCGTGGCCCGGGTCATGGCCCGCCTGTCGTCGGAAGGTTTCACCAAGCTGAACCTGATCACCGACACCGCCGCGACGCCCGGGGAGGGCTGACGGCGTGGAGCGGCCCGGAGTAGCTCTGGTCGGCGCCCTGCTGGTGCACGCCCTGATCGGCGCCGGCCTGGTGTGGATGGTGCTGTTCGCGCCGACGCCGCCGCGCCTGCCGGTCAACAACGCCATACCGGTGCAGATCGTGTCCGATACCCTGGTCTCCGGCGGCGGAGAGATCACGCCGAACGCCGAGCCGACGACCGAGGAGGCCACGACCGCCCCGGCCGAGGCGGTGGTCGAGCCGCCCCCGCCCGAGCCTGTGCCGCCTGCGCCCGCGCCGCGTCCGACTCCGCCGCGTCCCGCGCCTCAGCCGACGCCGCGCCCGCCGGAGAAGCGCCCCCCGACGCCCCCGCGACCCCAGCCTCCGCGCCCTCAACCTCCGCGCCAGCCGCCCCAGCCCAGCTTCGATCCGAACGCCAACGCGGGGCCGCTGCGCAACAATCCGGGCCCGGCCCGCCGTCCTCCGGCCGGCGGCGGCGGCGCGGGGCCGGTGCGGCAGAGCTCGGGTCCGCAGGTCACGGCGATGTTCCAGCAGATCATCCCGAACTGGACGCTGCCCTGCGACGTGCCCGAGGCCCGCAACCTGCGCATCCAGATGGACGTCACCCTGTCGCCCGACGGCCGCATCATGTCTGGCCCCACCCTGATCTCGCCGCGCTCGGACCCCGTCTGGCGCGCTTCGGCCGACGCGGCCATGCGCGCCCTGCGCCAGACCGCGCCGTTCGACGTGCCCGACGGCTTCACCGGCGGCGCCTTCCGCCCGACCTTCAACACCGAAGAGGCCTGCCGTAACCGGTAGGGGAGGGACCATGCTGACCCTAATCGCCGCGCTGCTGATCGCGGGACAGGACGCGTCCACGCGGACTCCGGTCGACCCGGCTCAGGCCGCCGTCGCGGCCTCGATCTTCCAGCAAACGGCCAAACACTGGTCCCTGCCTTGCGATCTGCCGGCCGTTCGCCGCCACAGCGTGCGGTTCGACATCGTGCTGGATCGTCGTGGCCGCATCGTCTCCGGGCCGACGCCCGTGCGGCCGCAGCTCGACGACCCGGATTGGCGCGCGGCGTCAGAGCGCGCTCGCGTGGCTCTGATCTCCGCCGCGCCGTTCGAAGTCCCGGCCGACTTTCCCGGCGGCGTCTATCGGCCCACCTTCTTCGCCGAAAGAGCGTGCGCGGCGGCTGACGAACCCTGACGGGGCCTGAAAGTCGCCCCAATCACGGCCATGCTGGCCATAAGCGACCGGTTCGGCGACAAGAACCGGCGGACGTTTGAACTTGCGGGAGCCTCTCATGCGATTGAACCGACTACTGGCCAGCGCCGCCATCCTGGCGATGACGGTGAGCGCGGCCACGGCGCAGACGCCGCCCGCCGGACGACCGCAATCGCAGGAGCCGGTCGAGGTCGAGATCAATCAGGGCGTCCTGCGTCCCATGCAG
The DNA here is from genome assembly GCF_058807475.1 of Brevundimonas sp. GW821-FHT12C05. Lineage (NCBI taxonomy): Bacteria > Pseudomonadati > Pseudomonadota > Alphaproteobacteria > Caulobacterales > Caulobacteraceae > Brevundimonas > Brevundimonas sp. GW821-FHT12C05. The sequence continues at coordinate 116,565 of NZ_JBXAQS010000003.1, read as the reverse complement.
ATCGCCGTCGCCGACTTCGGCGGCCAGAACGGCTCGGACCTGTCGGGCGTGATCCGCGCCGACCTGCGCCGCTCGGGCTATTTCGAGCCGCTGGATCCGGCCAGCTTCGTCGAAACCGGGCTGACGCTCGCCAACGCCCCGAACTTCGCCCAGTGGACCTCCATCGGCGCGCAAGCCGTGCTCTACGGCTCGGTCACCCCGCGCCAGGACGGCCGCAACGACTTCGGCTTCCGCCTGTACGACCCCTACCGCCAGTGCCAGCTGGTCGCCTACCAGTTCACCGCCACGCCCGAGCAATGGCGCCGGATCGGCCACAAGATCGCCGACCTGGTCTATCAGCGCATGACCGGCGAAAGCGGCTTCTTCGACAGCCGCGTGGTCTTCGTCTCGGAGAGCGGCACCCAGCTGAATCGCCTGTCGCGTCTGGCGATCTCGGATCAGGACGGCTTCAACCCCGTCTATCTGACCCAGGGCGACGAGATCATCATGTCGCCGCGCTTCTCGCTCAGCGACCCGAACGAAATCACCTACGTCGCCCTCGGCAAGGACTACAGCCGCATCTACCTGTTCAATCTCGCCACCCAGCGCCGTGAAAGCCTGGGCGAGTTCGACGGCCAGGTGCTGGCGCCGCGGTTCTCGAACGACGGCTCCAAGATGGCCTTCTCGATCATCCGGAACGGCAACACCGACGTCTATGTGATGGACCTGTCCAGCCGGCAGGTGCGCCGCCTGACCAGCGATCCGGGCATCGACACCTCGCCGTCGTTCAGCCCGGACAACAGCCAGATTGTCTTCACCTCGGACCGTTCGGGCAGCGCGCGCCTGTACACCATGCGCGCCGACGGCTCGGGCCAGCGCCCGATCTCGCGCGGCGGCGGCCTCTACACCGCCCCGACCTGGAGCCCCCGCGGCGATCTGATCGCCTTCACCAAACAGGGCGGCGGCCGGTTCTCGACCGGCGTCATGGCCACCGACGGTTCGGGCGAGCGCATCCTGTCGTCCAGCTATTTCGAGGAAGGCCCGACCTGGGCGCCTAACGGCCGCTACATCATGTTCGCGCGCCAGAGCCCCGGCGGCGACACCCGCCTTTGGACCGTCGATCTGTCCGGCCGCGTGGTCAGCCAGGCCGGCTATGGCGGGCGCGGCACCGATCCGGCGTGGTCGCCACTGCTCGATCAGCAACCCAGCCGCCTGGGCGCGTCCGGCGCGGATGCCTGTCCCAGCTGATCACAAGCGGAGCCTTTAGGCTCACTACCGCGTTATCGTGTCTGGTGAAAACGCTGGCGCGACAGTACCGACCTTATACAGCAAAGCTACTCGGGGCCTGGCCCCGACGACCTAGGAGACGACCTCGATGATGAAGCCCTCGACCCTCGTCCGTCTGGCCGCCGTGGGCGTGGCCGTGACGGCCATCGCCGCCTGTACGCCGCGCCGTCCGGTTGAGACCGGCACCGGCGAGATCCCGCCGCCGGTCGGCCCGCAGTATCCGCCGGTCAACAACGGCAATGTCGATGGCGGCAACCTCGGCTCCGCCGCCCCGGGCTCGGAGCAGGACTTCGTCGTCAACGTCGGCGACCGCGTCTACTTCGACCTCGACAGCTATTCGGTCCGTTCGGAGGCCTTCCCGCGCCTGGACGCCCAGGTCGCCTGGCTGCAGCGCTACCCGTCGGTGACCATCCGTATCGAAGGCAACGCCGACGAACGCGGCACCCGCGAGTACAATCTGGCCTTGGGCGCCCGCCGCGCCGAGTCGGTCCGCACCTATCTGATCGAGCGCGGCGTCAACGCCGGCCGTATCGACACGATCAGCTTCGGCAAGGAACGCCCGATCGCCGCAGGGTCGTCGGAAGAGTCGTGGGCGCGCAACCGCAACGCCCACACCGCGATCGTCTCCGGCGCCGCGCGCTGATCCCTGACGTGAGTTCGCGAAGGGGGCCGGCGCGCGTCGGCCCCCTTTGTCTTGTCCGACCCTCGCGTCTTGCCTGACTTGTCTTGAACCGGCCTCAAATCGGTGGGACCCAATTGACCATGCTGAAGCTCCCGTCCGCCCTGCGCACCCGCAAAGCCGTCGTCACCGTCCTGGGCGTCGTGATGATCGCCGGCACGACGACCGTCGTGGCCCAGACCACGCCGATGGAGCCGATCCAGTGGGACAAGCGCCGGCTGGATCAGCTGGACCGCAACGTCCGCCGCCTCGAGCGCGCCGTGACCCAGCGCAACGCCGCCGGCCAGCCGGTGATCATCGAGCCGGACGAAGAGGTCGTGGCGCTTCAGGGCCGCGTCGGCCTGATGGACCGCCGCCTGCAGGATCTGGAAGCCACCACCCAGCGGGTGAACGGCGAGATCGAACGCCTGACCTTCGCCCTCGACGAGGCCAAGCGCGATAACACGGCCCTGTCGACCCGCGTCCGTGACGCCGAGGGCCGGGTCCGCGCCATCGAGCAAGCCGCCGCCCGCGAGGCCGAGCTGAACGGCCCCATCTCCAGCACCTCGCCGACCGGCGACGCCGCCCGCGATCTGGCCGCCGCCGTGCGCCTGGCCGCCACCGATCCGGCCATGGGCGACCGCGCCCTGCAGACCGTCACCCTGGCCTGGCCCGAGACGCCGCAGGCGCGCGAGGCGTTCAGCCGCATCGGCGACCTGCGCGTCTCGGACGGCGACTACGACAACGCCGTGCGGGCCTATTCCTCGGCCATCCGTGGCTGGCCGACCGCGCCCTGGGCCGCCGCGACCACGCTGGAACTGGCCAATGCGTTGAACTCCGCCGACCGCAAGTCCGACGCCTGCGGCGCGCTGGCGGAGTTCGCCAATCGCTACGCCGCCACCGCCCCGGCGCCCCAGCGCACCCGCGCCACGGAGATGGGCACGCGCTTCGCCTGCGCGCCCGCCCGCGCCCCGGCGGCGACCACCCCGCGTCCGCCGGCCCGGAGACCCGGCTGAGCCGGCCCGACCCTGACTGGGTCGTTCGGGCCCAGAGGCGCCTGACCGCCCGTCTTCTGACGGACACTGCCCGGCCTCTCGCGGTCGCCCTGTCCGGCGGCGGGGATTCCATCGCCCTGCTGCATCTCGCCGCCGACTGGGCCAAGGCCCACGACCGACGCCTGCTGGCGCTGACCGTGGATCATGGTCTGAACCCCGACAGCCCGCGTTGGACCGCCCGCGCCGAGGCCGCCGCCCGCGCCGTCGGCGCCGACTGGCGCGGTCTGGTCTGGTCCGGCGACAAGCCGGCCACGGGTCTGCCCGCCGCCGCTCGCGCCGCCCGTCATCGGCTGCTCGCCGACGCGGCCCGCGCGGCGGGGGCGTCGGTCGTCCTGATCGGCCACACCGCCGACGACGCCGCCGAGAGCGAGGTCATGCGGGCCGAAGGCTCGACCCTGGGCCGGTTGCGCGAGTGGGCTCCGTCCCCCGCCTGGCCCGAGGGACGGGGATTGATGCTGCTGCGCCCCATTCTGGAAGCCCGGCGCGCCGATCTTCGGGCCTGGCTCCACGCGCGCGGCATCGGCTGGATCGATGATCCCGCCAACGAGGACCTCCGTTTCGCCCGCGCCCGGGCCCGTCGCAGCCTCGCGGCGGCCGGTTCGCCGACCGTTCCGACGGCGGAGGGGGCTGTCGTCGGCGTGCTCGGGGTCGAGGAGGATGTCATCCGCCTGTCGCGCCCGGTCTCCGCCCGCGCCCTGTCCGCGGCCTTCGTCTGCGCGGGAGGCGGCGATCGTCTCCCGCGCGGCGAGCGCCTGGGCGCCGTTCTGAACCGTCTGCGGGCGGGCGAGGACTTCATCGCCACCCTGTGCGGCGCCCGTCTCGAGGCGAGGGGAGCGAGGATCACCGTCCTGCGCGAGCCGGGCGAGTTCCGGCGCGCGGCCGGCCGCCCCATCCCCTTGTCGGTCGGGATCGAAACGGTCTGGGACGGCCGCTGGCTCGTGACCGCACCCGATGCGGGTTGGGCCGTGTGCTCCGCCGCAGGCCGCATGGCGCTGTTGTCCGACGCCGACAGCGCCGCCCTGAAGGCCGTTCCGGCCGCCGCGCGCGGGGCCCGCCCTGTGCTGATCCGGAACGTTCCGGATGCTGCGGTTCTTGCAGAGAAGGGCGCGAAGGCGCAGGCCCTGGTCGAAGCGAGACTGGCGGCGGCGCTGGACGGAATGACGCATGAACGGGATCTGGATGCTCACGCACATGGCGCGACGCCCCGGAACCACCTATTTTCTGGCGTGACATCATCGAACGACGGGCCGCAACCGCGTTCCGAGGAAACGAGACGAGAATGAATCTGCGCAACCTGGCCATCATCGGCGTCCTGATCCTGGGACTGGCGACGGCCTACATGGCTTTCAACCGCGGCGGCCTGACGGCTCCCGACAACGCCAAGGCGACCGCCGCGCGTCCGGCTGAGATGAGCTATTCCGACCTCGTCAGGGCCCGCGACGCCAACAGCATCGAAAAGATCGAGGTGCATGGCGCGCAGGTGAAGGCGACGCTGAAGGACAAGCAGGTCGTGACGGTCACGACCCCGATGCCGAACGGCGACTTCATTGACAGCATCAACGCCAAGGGCGCTGACGTCGACGTCAAGGACACCCGCCAGCCGATCTGGATCGGCATCCTGATGGCGGCGCTGCCTTTCCTGCTGATCATCGGCCTGTGGATCCTGATCATGCGCCAGATGCAGGGCGGCACGCGCGGGGCCATGGGCTTCGGCAAGTCCAAGGCCAAGCTGCTGACCGAGCACAAGGGCCGCAAGACCTTCGACGACGTCGCCGGCGTGGACGAGGCCAAGGAAGAACTGCAGGAGGTCGTCGACTTCCTGAAGGATCCGGGCAAGTTCCAGCGTCTGGGCGGCAAGATCCCCAAGGGCGCCCTGCTGGTGGGCCCTCCGGGTACGGGTAAGACCCTGCTGGCCCGCGCCGTCGCGGGCGAGGCGGGCGTGCCCTTCTTCTCGATCTCGGGCTCGGACTTCGTCGAAATGTTCGTCGGCGTCGGCGCCAGCCGCGTGCGCGACATGTTCGAACAGGCCAAGAAGAACTCGCCCTGCATCATCTTCATCGACGAAATCGACGCCGTCGGCCGTCACCGCGGCGCCGGCCTGGGCGGCGGCAATGACGAGCGCGAGCAGACGCTGAACCAGCTGCTGGTCGAGATGGACGGCTTTGAGTCCAATGAAGGCATCATCCTGATCGCCGCGACCAACCGTCCCGACGTGCTGGATCCGGCCCTGCTGCGTCCCGGCCGCTTCGACCGGCAGGTCGTGGTGCCCAACCCCGATGTCGCGGGCCGCGAGAAGATCCTGCGCGTCCACATGAAGGACGTGCCGCTGGCCGCCGATGTGAATGTGAAGACCATCGCGCGCGGCACGCCGGGCTTCTCGGGCGCCGACCTGGCCAACCTGGTCAACGAAGCCGCCCTGATGGCCGCCCGCAAGGACCGCCGCATGGTCACGCACCGCGACTTCGAGGACGCCAAGGACAAGGTCATGATGGGCGCCGAGCGCAAATCCATGGCCATGAACGAGGAAGAGAAGCGCATGACCGCCTATCACGAGGCCGGTCACGCCCTGGTCGCCATCAACGTCAAGATGGCCGATCCGGTGCACAAGGCGACCATCGTCCCGCGCGGTCGCGCGCTCGGCATGGTCATGCAGCTGCCGGAAGGCGACCGCTACTCCATGAAGTACCAGCAGATGATCGACCGTATCGCCATCATGGCCGGCGGCCGTGTGGCCGAGGAGCTGATCTTCGGCAAGGAGAACATCACCTCGGGCGCCAGCTCGGACATCCAGCAGGCCACCAAGCTGGCGCGGGCCATGGTCACGCGCTGGGGCTTCTCGGACAAGCTGGGCACCGTCGCCTACGGCGAGAACCAGGAAGAGGTCTTCCTGGGCCACTCGGTCGCGCGCAGCCAGAACGTCTCGGAAGAGACGGCCCGGATCATCGACGAAGAGGTCAAGCGCCTGGTCACCAACGGCTGGGACGAGGCCCGCAAGATCCTCACCGAGAAGGCCGAGGACCACGAGAAACTGTCTCAGGCCCTGCTGGAGTACGAGACCCTGTCGGGCGACGAAATCCGCGACCTGCTCGAGAAGGGCCTCGCGCCGAACCGCGACGAGAGCAACTTCCCCACCGCCGGCCCGTCGGTCTCGGTGCCGATCACCCCGGTGTCGGACGGCGTCGAGGTCGAGGTTCCGACGGTCCACTGATCCGTCACGCCTTATGAAACAAGAAGGGCCGGGGAGCGATCCCCGGCCCTTTTTCCATCCGCCTCAGATCAGGTCGTCGGGACCCTCGATCAGGACGGGCGTCAGGGTGCGGATCTGCCCGGACGGGGCGGGCCATCGGATCGACTGACCCTGGGCCAGGCCCAGCAGGCCCGCGCCGACGTGCGACAGGGGCGAGATCAGCCCCTGGTCGATATCGGCCTCGGCCGGAAGCACGATCTTGATCCGCCGCGTCCGGCTGTTGTCGCCGTCGACGTAGTGGACCCAGTGGTTCAGGCCCACGGTGGGGATGCGACGGCCCGAGCGGTGCACATGGGCGCGGGCGAGCTCCTGCTGCAGCAGGCCGGCCGCGCCCTCGGCGTCGGCCTCCCCGACCAGGTTTGAGAGCAGGGCGTGGTCCGTGGCGCTGAGGTGGATGGCGGGCAGACGCGGGGCGGCGCCCGTGGAACGGGTGGTCATGGAATTGATCTCGATATGAAGCGTGCAGCGCGCCCGTTCGGGCGCCGTCGCTGCTGTTGAACAGGTCGCGTCTCCCGGAGGCGCGACACGCGTCATCGCCCCCGGGTCAGTCGCCTGCGACGAGGCGGCCCGCGTGATTCAGCATTCGACCCTGTTCGGACAATCCGCACATGCCCCGCAGGCTAGGCCGGCCACGGGGGAAGTCAAACCGAGCGAATGATGTCGCAATGAACAAGTTTGCAATTCAAACAAGTCTGATGTAGATCGGCGTTCTCAACGAGGGGAGCCCCGCCGTGTCACCATCCGAAACCCGTCCACCCGAACGCCTTCACGGCCTCGACGCCCTGCGGGGCGGCGCGCTGATGCTGGGCGTCGTCCTGCACGCCAGCCTGTCCTTCTTTCCGCAGCAGATCTGGATCGTCGGCGACGACAGCACGTCCATCGGCGCGGCCTGGCTGTTCTTCCCCATCCACCTGTTCCGGATGACGGCCTTCTTCCTGATCGCCGGCCTGTTCGCCCACATGATGCTGAGCCGCAAAGGCTGGTGGGGTTTCGCCCGGGACCGGGCGGTGCGCATCACCGGGCCGTTCCTGGCCTTCTGGTTCCCGGTCATGGCGGGGATCGTGACCGCCCTGGTCTGGAACGCCCACGCCAACGGCCTGGTCGTTCCGGGCGCGCCGCCGCCGCCGCCGCCGACCTATGACTGGACCAATATCCCGCTGACCCACCTCTGGTTCCTGTACGTCCTGTCCCTGTTCTGCATCGCGACCCTGATCCTGCGCGCACCCTTCGCGGCGCTGGACCGCGACGGCGGTTGGGGCCGGATCGTGGACCGGATCACGGGCGCGCTGATCGGCTGGTGGACGCCGGTTCTGCTGGCCGCGCCGCTGGCGCTGGCGATGTGGCTGGATCCGAAATGGATCGCCTTCTTCGCCGTACCGACGCCGGACGCGGGACTGGTCCCGCATACCGCCGCCCTGGTCGGCTTCGGGTCGGCGTTCGCGCTGGGCTTCCTGCTGGACCGGCGGCGCGATCTTCTGGACCGCATCGCCGCCTGGTCGCCGATCTTCCTGATCGTCGCCGTCGCCTCGGGCGTCGCAGCCTATGAGCTGGCGGGCGGACCAAACCTGGCGCCGATGGTCGAGCCGACCACGGCCAAGGGGATCGCCGCCGCGGTGTGCGCCCTGGCGGTCTACTCGTCCGCCTTCGCCGCCCTGGGCCTGAGCCTGAGGTTCCTGTCCGGCCACAGCCCGGTGCGGCGCTACCTCGCCGACGCCTCCTACTGGGTCTACATCCTGCACCTGCCGCTGGTCATGCTGGCCCAGGTCTGGGTGCAGGACTGGCCCGCGCCGTGGTGGGTCAAGCTGGCGGGCGTATCGCTGGGCGTCTTCGCCGTCTGCCTAGTCTCCTATGAGCTGCTCGTGCGGCACGGCTTCATGGGCAAGTGGCTGAACGGCCGCCGCATCCCGTGGCGTCGCCGCGCGGAACCTGAGGCGGTTCCCGCCGAATAACTTGCCAACCCCTTCCGGCTCGTCCACCCCGATGGACGAGCCGGTTCGGAGAGAGTCGCCATGCCCGCCAAGCCCCGTCTGCATTCGCCCGAGGACGACCTCGCCTTCATGCGCTCGATCGTCGAGGGCGGCGGTCGCGTGCCGATGACGCTGGCGATCTGCTACCTGGCCGGCGGGCTGATCTACGGCGCCCAGTGCCTGTTCCATGTCGGTCAGGCCTTCGGGGTGATCCGCCTGCCCGATCTGGCCAATCTGATCATCGTGATCGGCTTCACCGCCGCCTTCCTGGTCGTCCTGACCTGGGCGATCCTGCGGGACCGCAAGCAGGGCTCGTTCAATCGCGGCCCGATGGCGTCGCGCACGCTCAGCGCCGCCTTCAGCGCCACCGGCATGGCCAATACGGCGGTGATCATCGTCTTCGCCGTGGGCGCGATCCGGGACAAGGACTTCGCCATCTGGCTCTATTACGCCGCCATCGTCTTCGCGCTTCAGGCCGCCGCCTGGTACGTGGCCTGGACGCTGAAGCGGAAGGGCTGGATGCTGGCCACCGCGCTGGGCGGCTGGGTCACGGCGGTCGCGCTGGGCGTACTGGTGCGCCAGCCGCTCGCCTATCTCGGCGTCTGCACCATCGCCCTGTTCCTGCTGTTCGCCCTGCCGGGCCTGATCCTGTTCCGCGACGCTCGCGCCGGATCGAAGGCGGCTTGAGCCATGGGACTGGCGGATCTCGGACGCATCGACGAGGTCATCCACGGCCGCATGCGGCTGGGGATCATGGTCTATCTGGCCGACGCCGATACTGCTGACTTCACCGAGCTGAAGACCGTGCTGGAGGCGACCCAGGGCAATCTGTCCGTCCATCTGAAGAAGCTGGAGGAGGCGGGCTATGTCGCCATCGACAAGAGCTTCAAGGACAACAAGCCTCTGACCCGGGTCTCCATCACCCCTGTCGGCCGCAAGGCGTTCGGCGCCTATCTGGACGCTCTGGGCGGACTGATCGGGAGCAAGGGCTGATGGCGCCGGTCATCGTCGATCCCACCCGCGTCCGCGAGTTCGAGGACGCCGCCGCCTTCTATGACTGGCTGGCGAAGAACCACGATCGCGAGCCCGAGGTCTGGATCAAGATCCACAAGAAGGGCTCGGGCCTGAAGTCGATCGACGCCGTCCAGGCCATCGAGGTGGTCCTCTGCTGGGGCTGGATCGACGCGATCCGCAAGGGCTTCGACGACAAGAGCTTCCTGCAGCGCTACGTCCCGCGCGGGAAGAAGAGCACCTGGAGCCAGGTCAACGTCGACAACGTCGCCCGCCTGATCGACGAGGGCCGCATGACCGGTCACGGCCTCAAGCAGGTCGAGGCGGCCAAGGCCGACGGACGTTGGGACGCCGCCTACCGCATCAAGGGCTCGACCGTCCCGGACGACCTCCAGTCCGCCATCGACGCCGACCCGCAGGCCAGGGCCTTCTTCGCGACCCTGACCGCCCAGAACCGCTTCGCTCTGATCTTCCGTCTGCAGGCCCTCAAGACCGAGGCGGGCCGCGCCAAGCGCATCGACGCGACCGTCGAGATGCTGCGCCGGGGCGAGACCGTCTATCCGCAGGGCAAGGGCTGATGGCGGTGCTCCGTCCCCGCGTCATGGGCATCGTCAACGTCACACCGGACAGCTTCTCGGACGGCGGGCGGCACGACAGCGTCGAGGCCGCCGTCGCGCACGGGCTTGAGCTGGTCCGGCAGGGCGCCGACATCCTCGACATCGGCGGCGAGAGCACCCGCCCGGGCGCGGAACCGATCAGCATCGAGGATGAGATCGCCCGCACCGCCCCGGTCATCGCCGGGCTTCGCGCGGCCGGCTGGAGCGGGCCGGTCAGCATCGACACCATGAAGCCCGAGGTGGCCGCCGTGGCGATCGGCGCCGGGGCCAACATCTGGAACGACGTTTCGGCCCTGGGCTTCTCAGCCTCCAGCCTGCCGACCGCCGCCGATCTGGGCTGCGACGTGGTGCTGATGCATATGAAGGGCGAGCCGCGCACCATGCAGGACGCGCCCCACTACGACGACGTGGTCTCCGAGGTCGCCGACTGGCTGGCGCTAAGGGCGGGCGAGGTGATGGCGGCGGGCGTGGCGCCGGATCGCATCTGGCTGGATCCCGGCATCGGTTTCGGCAAGACCCTGGCGCACAACCTGGCCCTGACCGCCCATCTGGAGCGGATCGGCGCGACCGGCCTGCCGATCCTCTACGGAGCCAGCCGCAAGCGGACCATCGCCGCCGTCGATCCCACCGCCACCGACGCCTCCGACCGCCTCGGCGGCTCGCTGGCGCTGGCGCTGGAAGCGGCCCGACGCGGCGCGACGATCATTCGCGTCCACGACGTGCGCGAGACGGTTCAGGCGCTGGCGGTCCAGGCCGCCGTCACGGCAGCCGGGTGAGCAGCCGCGCGCCCCGGCCCATGGTGAACCAGGCCCAGGTCCAGTTGACGTAGACCGCCGCCCGGCTGCGGAAGTCGATCAGCAGCATCAGGTGGACCAGCGACCACGCCAGCCAGGCGATGAAGCCCTTCAGCTTCCACGGACCCAGCAGGGCCACGGCGCGCGACCGGCCGATCACCGCCATCGTGCCCCAGTCGTGATAGCGGAACGGCGTCGGATCGGGCCGTCCCTCGGCCCGGGCGCGGACCAGCCGGCCCACCCACTTGCCCTGCTGCTTGGCCACGGGCGCGAGGCCGGGCAGGGGCTTGCCGTCCTGCCGATAGCTGGCCACGTCGCCCAGGGCGAAGATGTTCTGCATCCCCGGCACGGCGCAGGTCGCATCGACCACCACGGCCCCGTTGCGGACGGCTTCGGCGCCCAGCCACTGCGCCACCGGCCGGGCCTCGACACCGGCGCTCCACAGAACCGCCGCCGCCGCGATGGTCTCGCCGCCCGCCGTCACGATCCCATCCGAGATGGCCTCCACCGCCACGCCCGTGCGCACCTCCACGCCCAGCTCCTCCAGCGCTCGTTCGGCGTAGGCCGACAGGTCCTCGGGGAAGGCGGCCAGCACGCGCGACCCGGCCTCGAACAGGATCACCCGAGCCTGCGTCGGGTCGATGCGGCGGAACTCGTTGCGCAGGGTCATGCGGGCCATCTCGGCGATGGTCCCGGCGGTCTCGACCCCGGTCGGCCCGGCCCCGACCACCACGAAGGTGGTCAGCCGGCGCGCCTGTTCCGGATCATCGGCCAACTCGGCCCGTTCGAACGCGGCCAGCAGCTTGCGGCGGATGGTCAGGGCGTCGTCCAGCGACTTCAGCACCTCGGCGTCGCCCGCCCATTCCGGATGGCCGAAGAAGCTGTAGGCCGCGCCGGTGGCCAGGATCAGCCAGTCGTAGGCCTGATCCGGCCCGTCCTTCAGCCGCACGCATTTCGCCTCGGCGTCGACCGCCGCCACCTCGCCCATCAGGACGGTGACGTTCTTCTGGCCCTTCAGCAGGGTGCGCGAGGCGGTGGCGATGTCGGCGGGCGACAGGGCGGCGGTGGCGACCTGGTAGAGCAGGGGCTGGAACAGGTGATGGTTGGTGCGGTCGATCAGCACCACGTCCACATCGGCGCCCTTGAACGCCTTGGCGGCGGCCAGCCCCCCGAAGCCGGCTCCGACGATCACCACGGTCTTGCGCGCCATGAAGGCTCCTCGCGATTTTCCCCGATATAGGGGTTATCGCGGGCGAATGCCTCAGCTCATCAGGCGGCGTTGATCTGCCACGACACGCCGAAGCGGTCCTGCACCCAGGCGAACCGGCGGGAGAAGCCGTAGGCGTCCGGCGGCATCAGCGCCTTGCCACCCTCGCCCAGCGCGGCGGCCAGGGAATCGACGTCTTCCGGCGCATCGACGGTCAGGAAGGTCGAGGTCGACGGGGTGAAGTCGAAGTCGTGCACCGGCGGGGAATCGTTGGCCATGATCTCAAGCCCGGCGACCGCCAATCGCGCCATGGCCACCGTGCCGTCGGGCTTGTTTTCCATCGCGACGATACGGGCGCCGGGAATGGTCCCGGCGTAGAAGGTCAGGGCATTCTCGCACTGGCCCTGAAACATCAGGAAAGGGGCGGCGGCGGTGATCATCGATATCTCCCCTCAGGGCTTGCGGCGGTAGGTCGTGGTGGTGAAATCGCGCCATTGTCCATCGGAGCCGAGCAGGCGTCCGGTCAGTCGGCGCTCATCGGGCGAAAGGATCTCGAACACGTCGTCATAGTCCGTCTCCTCGCCCTCGACATCGAAGCTGGGACCCCGGCTGCGCATGTGCAGCAGACCGTCCTCGACGGCGCCGTCATAGGTCCACAGGGTGGGGTGCTCCCAGCTCACGAAATCGCCGGTGACCCTGCCCGTCGCCGGATCGAACGCGAGCTGGAAGCGGACGTCGTCGCTGGACTCAATGATGATCCAGGCGCCGCGCCGGGTGACGGTCTCGGTGCCCGTGCGGCGCTGGTCGGGATCGTCGGGGATCGTGCGGCCCTCGAAGGCCCATTCGCCGATCAGCTGGTCGAGCCAGGTCGCGCTCATCCCTGCGCGTCCGTGATCTGGTTCAGGTTGTCCAGGATCATCGTCCACCCCGCGCTCGTCCGGTCGGCGTAGTGGGCCCAGGCCGGGGCGAGGTCGTGGGTCAGGACGACGACGCTGCCGTCGCCGTCGTTAGCGAAGGCCACGGTCACTCGTGTCGGTTCCTCGGGCGCTTCATCGACCCAGAAGTCGAAGACGACGCGGTCGGGCCTGACGATTTCCACGAACCGTCCGAAATGCCGCGCCAGATCGTCGCCGCGCCGTTCGAAGATGGCGAACGATCCGCCGACGACCGGCTCATAGTCGGTCTTCTCCATGACCCCGTCCGGCGTGCGGAACAGCCAGCCGCCGACCCGCGCGGGATCCAGGAAGACGTCGAACACCCGCTCGCGCGGATGACGGAAGCGCTTCTCGACCCGGATCTCGACCGGTCCGCTCACGCCGACCATCCGGGCGCGAGGTGATCGGGGAAGCGGTCGACGACGAAGCCCGGCTCAATCCCATGCTCCAGCCAGATCTTGGCCCCGGCCATCACCAGGGCGAAGCCATCGGTCGACTCCACCGCCTTGGTCACGCCGCCGGCGTCATCCGTGAAGCCGCGGTTCTCGACCGTGACCCAGGTGTGGTCGCCTCGGGCCTCGAACAGCCACTCCACCTCGGTCGGGGACGCGGTGTTGTCCCAGTCGATCAGGATGCGGCGGTTCGGCTCAACGGCCTTGACCACGACCTCGGTCGAGACGCCGTACATGGCCCAGGTCCAGGTCAAGGCGGCGCCGGGCTCCAGCCGTCCGTCGCCATCGGTGAACCAGAAGCGGCGGGTGATCGCCGGATCGATGAAGGCCTCGAACACCTCGGCGACGGGCCGGCGGATCAGCATGCCGGCGGCGGCGACCGAGGCGGTCACCTCGTCGTCCAGTCGTTGGTGTGGCCCGCATCCTGCGCGCCTTCCAGCCGCGCGCCATAGGCGTCGCGCAGGGCGAACCAGCGGTCCCAGTCCCACGGATGCCGCACGCCGCGCACGGCGTCGTCCAGGCCTTCCATGTGATGCTGCCAGCCGCTGAGCACATTGGCCCGCGCGCCCGCCCAGGTTTCCGGCACCCGGTGCACCAGCGTCAGGTGGGTGCCGTCGCCGTCGGGCTCGAGCCGCCAGGAGACGACCGAGTCCGGATTGCTGCCGAAGGTGTGCTCGAAGCGGCTGAAAGGTTGCACCGTCAGCACCTCGTTCGACTGCCGGCGCTTCTCCGGAACGTCGGGCATGAAGTCGTTGTCGGGCTGGCGGAAGTTCAGCTCCATCTTGCCGCCGGGGGCCAGTTCGATCTCGGCCTCGGCCAGCCAGCAGGCCAGGCCGTCGCCCGTGGTCAGGGCTTTCCACACCCGCTCGGGTGAATGGCGCAGGCGGCGCTCGAAGCGGATCTCCCAGCCGTCTTCCACCCGGCGGATAGCGCCGGCGTCGGCCCCGAGGGCGACGGGCGGATAGGTCGTGTCGGTCATTGCGGAAACTCCCTGTCGAGGTGCGCCTCCAGCGCATCCAATGTGCTCGTCCAGAAGCGGCGATAACCGGCCAACCACTGGTCCAACTCCTTCAGCGGCGCGGGGTTCAGGCTGTAGAGCCGCCGCGTCGCGTCCTTGCGCACGGTCACCAGTCCGGCCTCGCGCAGCACCGACAGGTGTTTGGACACCGTCGGCTGAGCGATGGGCAGGGCGTCGACAAAGTCCCCGGCGGGACGTTCGCCGTCCGCCAGCATGGCCAGGATGGCCATGCGGTGCGGTTCGGAGAGGGCTTGAAGGGCGGCGTGCATAAACATCGTCTATCGGCAATATAGCCGCATAGCAATGAAAAAGGCGCGCGAAGAAAAAACGAGTGCACAATTGTGCACATTTCCCGGTGGGAGAGGCGGGCGCGTCGTGGCGACACGCCTCGACCGGGCGGGAAATTGACTAGCACGCGGCTACGTCAGTTTCGGTCGTAACGGATCGGACTTGTCCCGAACTTCGGACTCGGCCATCTGCGGAGCATGACTTCCTCCCTCGGACGCGTCCTGATCATCGCCGGCTCGGATTCGGGAGGCGGCGCGGGGATCCAGGCGGACATCAAGGCCGTGACCGCCATGGGCGGTTACGCCGCCACGGCCATCACCGCCATCACGGTCCAGAACACCCTGGGCGTCCACGGCGTCTATCCCCTGCCGCTGGACCTCATCGAGGCCCAGGCCCGCGCCGTGCTGGACGACATCGGCGCCGACGCCATCAAGACCGGCATGCTCGGCTCGACCGAGGTGGTCGAGCGCGTCGCCGCCATCCTCGACACGTCCGACGCCCTGACCGTCGTCGATCCCGTCATGATCGCCAAGGGCGGCCACCCCCTGCTGCCCGACGAGGCGGTGCAGGCCGTCCGTATGCTGATGATCCCGCGCGCGACCCTGCTGACCCCCAATGCGCCGGAGGCCGAGGCCTTGACCGGGCTGACGGTCGCCGACCTCGACGGCCAGCGCCGGGCGGGGGAATTCCTGCTCGGCATGGGCGCCAAGGCGGTGCTGATGAAGGGCGGCCACGTCCCCGGCGACACCGTCGTCGATGTTCTGGTCACCCCGGACGGCGAGACCCTGCTGGAGGGCGAACGCGTCGACACCCGCCACACCCACGGCACCGGCTGCACGCTTGCGAGTGCGTGCGCCGCCGGCCTGGCCCGCGGCCTGACGCTGGAGGTCGCGGTCGCCGAGGCCTGGGCCTATGTCGCCGAGGCCATCCGTCGCGCGCCCGGCCTGGGCGGCGGCCATGGCCCGCTGGACCACGGCTGGACGCTGCGGAAATGAGCGATCTCGAGGTTCGCCTCGGCGGCATCGTCCGCGCCAATCCGGACCTGATGCATGTGCTGACGACGGTGCGGGCCTTGCGCCTCAACGACTGGCGCGTCTTTTCCGGCGCCGTCTATCAGGCCGTCTGGAATGACATCACCGGCCGTCCGGCGGGCTATGGGATCAAGGACTACGACCTCGGTTATTTCGACCCGGATGTCAGCTGGGACGCCGAGGACGTCGTCATCAAGCGGGTCGCCGCCGCCTTCGAACCGCCCTTCCGCGACATCGTCGAGGTGCGCAACCAGGCGCGGGTCCATCTGTGGCATCCTCAGAAGTTTGGTGGTTCCTACGCCGCCTTGCGGAATACCGATGAGGCCCTGACCCGCTTCGTGGCCCCCTGTTTTGCGGTCGGTGTGAGGCTTGAGGAAAACGGGGACATCACCGTGGTCGCGCCGTTTGGGCTGGATGACGTGTTCAACCTGACGATCCGTCCGACCCCGGATCGGCCCGTGGCGACGGACTGGGATCGCATCACCGAGAAAGCAAAAGCGCGTTGGCCCGAACTCACCATCGTTCAGGCCTGATTGCGGGCCCGGAGCGAAAGCGCAGCTTGAGTGACGTTGCTCGGATGCTTCGATAGACATCCCTGGATGAACTCGTTCCAACACGTCTGGTCGCTCTTCCACGAAGGGTATTGGCCCGTCGGCTACAGATTGAGGGAGAGCGGCGCGGCCAACTGGGTCCGTTTCCACTCGCTTCCGAACTCGAAGAGATATGCCGACAGCGACGATGAGTGTCGCACCCTCCTGCAACGCCAGAACCTGTTGGCCGCGGAGGTGTTGAAGTCGGACCCGTGCTGGCTGGTTCAGACGCACTGGATCACGCCCGAAGGGGTGATCGATGTGGCGGACGCAAATGATCCCTTCGCCGCCACGCGACAGTTCGGTCTCGAACCGGCTTTTGAGTTTGTGGACGGCGACGGTGAGGACTTGGTCGGCTGGCGCGTTCATGCGGCGCCGACCCGATGGGCGGACGGGGCCTTCAACGAACTGCTCACGAGCATTGCCGAAGAACGGGCGGGTCCGACGCTTTGGATGTCGGACACGACCGGCTCGGTTTTCGCTCCCTACGACGGCGGCATTGATCTCTTCCTGGCCAAGCCTGAAGAGGTCGTGTCGCTCAAGGCAAGGCATCGCGACTGGCTGTCCGGCCATCCGACTTGCCTGTGAACAGAGCTGGCCGCCCGCGGATCAGTTAGCCGCCGCCAGCCGCGGATAGATGTCCCGGTCCACCTTCTCCATATGCCGCAGCGGATCGGCGGGTTCGAAGCCGTACTGAGCGTACAGGCCATGGGCGTGGGCGGTCGCCAGTCCCCAGCGACGCAGGCCTTGAACGCGCGGATCGGCCAGCACGCCTTCCACCAGCAACTTGCCCAGTCCGCGTCCGCGCGCCGCCTCGTCCACGAACACGTCGCACAGCCAGGCGAAGGTCGCGCCGTCAGTGACTACGCGCGCGAAGGCGTCGAGGCGCTCGCCCTCGAACAGGCCGAAGCAGATGGAGCCCCGACAGGCTCGCTCGAAGGTCGTCCACGGGATGTGCTGGCCCCAGTAGCTTTCCTCGGCGATCCAGCGCCACGCGGTGCGCAGGTCTGCCTCCGTCAGGTCGGTGCGAAGATCGGTCATGGCCGACGCTATAGCGCGGGCGCGGCCGGCGGCGTAACAGGCCAATCATGCGCCAGTGGACCGTCGACGCCTTCGCCGCCGCCCCCTTCAAGGGCAATCCCGCCTGCGTGGTCGAACCCTTCGACCAGTGGCCCGACGCCGGCTGGATGCAGGCGCTGGCCAAGGAGAACAATCAGGCGGAGACCGCCTTCCTGCTGCGCACCGGCGATCCCGCGCGCTTCGGCCTGCGGTGGTTCACGCCGGGAACGGAGGTCGATCTGTGCGGCCACGCCACCCTGGCCGCGGCCCATGTCCTGCTCGTCGAGACGGGTCTTCAGGTCGACGCCCTGACCTTTGACACCCGCTCGGGGCCGCTGATCGTGCGGGCGTCAGGCCAGGGGTATGAGATGGACTTTCCCGCCGACCCGCCGCGCCGCACCGGGCCGGTGGAGGGGCTGGCGCGGGCGCTGGGCGTCGAACCGGTCGAGGTCTGGGCCGGGCGCTATCTGGTCGCCGTGCTGGCGGACGCCGCCGCCGTCCATGCCGCTTCGCCCGACATCCGCGCCCTGGCCGCGCTACAGGGCGAGGCGGGGGAGGGCGGGCAGGTCATCGTCTGCGCCCCCGCTGACGGATCGGACGGCGTCGACGTGGTCGACCGCTTCTTCGCGCCGGGCTGCGGCATCGACGAGGATCCGGCCACCGGCTCGGCCCACTGCATCCTGGCCCCGCTCTACGCCGACAAGCTGGGCCGTCCGGACGTGCGCTTCCGCCAGGTCTTCCCGGGGCGGGGCGGCGATATCGTCACCGTGCTGAACGGCGACCGCGTCCTGTTGCGCGGACAGGCGGTGACCGTGATCGAGAGCGTGCTCAGGCTCTGAACGGCGAAAAGGGGCGCGACCCTTTCGGATCGCGCCCCTCGGACTTCGGGGAGGAAGTCAGGCCTTAATGGCGACGGTTGTCGCGGTCGCGGCGCTCTTCACGAACCTGACGCGACAGGTTGTCGTAGCGGCGGTCCAGATCCTGGCGCTCACGCAGGTTCAGACCGCCACGCTGGTAGCTGTATTCGAGGCGAACCAGGGCGTTCAGCTCGGTCCGCAGGCGGGTGGCCTCGCGGCGGCTCAGTTGGCCGTTGCGCTGGCCGACGTCGATGCGCTGGTCGAGGTTGTATTTGCGCTGCGAGATCGGCTGCCAACCGCGGTGGTTCTGCTCGTAGCGGGGGCCGTCGCGGCCGCCGCGGTCATGATGGCCGTAGGACTGGGCGGCTGCGGGGACCGCGACGGAAGCCGCGGCCAGGACGAGGGCGGGAATGAGGGCTTTCTTGAACATCGGGTCTCTCCTTGGCTTGGCGCAACCGAATGGGCTGCGTTGACTCGGATAAAAGCAGTCCCGGCCTGAGCCCGATCTGAACAGCGAAAGTCAGTTGGCGTTCATCTGCATGAAATCGGCGTCACGGGGCGGCAGGGTTCACCGAGAGGGAAAATGATCCGCGTATGCGCGCGAGGCGGGGGCGTCCGGAAGTCCGCGAGGCTGACGAGCGACAGCCGAGAAAAAGATGCTTCACGCCGACCGGTCGATGCCCGCGAACCGTGAAATATGTCTAGACTGCTCGTTCAGCCGTCGTTCAGAGCCACGAGACTAGAAACCGATCCATGAACCGGATGTCCGCCCTCGTTCTAGCCGCCTTGCTCGCCGCAGCGCCCTTCCAGGCCGCGGCCGCTCAGGATGGGCCGCGCGGCGATCGCCGTCCGCCGTCCCAGGAGCAGCCGCAGCGCCAGGAGCGGCCGCAGATGAGCTCCGCGGAAGCCCAACGCATCGCCCAGTCGCGGGCGGGCGACGCTCGCTTCGTGGGCTATCGCGGCTTCTCGGGCGGGGCCCATGTGTTCACCTTCGAGCGTGACGGGCGGGTGTTCAACATCTCCGTCGACGCCAGCCGCTAGGATCCGACGATGCGAGTGCTTCTGGTCGAAGACGACGCCGATCTCTCGCGCCAGCTGAAGCTGGCGCTCGGAGACGCGGGTTATGCGGTGGATCATGCGGCGGACGGCGAGGAGGCGCATTTCCTCGGCGACACCGAACCCTATGACGTCATCGTCCTCGATCTCGGCCTGCCCAAGATCGACGGGGTGTCCGTGCTGGAGCGGTGGCGTCGCGAGGGCAAGACCACGCCGGTCCTGATCCTGACCGCGCGGGGCGCCTGGTCGGACAAGGTGTCGGGCTTTGACGCCGGCGCCGACGACTATCTGACCAAGCCGTTCCACACCGAGGAGCTGCTGGCCCGTCTGCGCGCCCTGCTGCGCCGGTCCGCCGGCATCGCTTCGGCGACCCTGTCCTGCGGCGGCCTGCGCCTCGACCCCCGCGCGGCCCGGGCCAGCGTCAACGGCGAACCCCTGCGTCTGACCTCGCTGGAATACCGCCTGCTGCACTACATGATGATGCACCAGGGCCGGGTGATCAGCCGCACCGAGCTGGTCGAGCACCTGTACGATCAGGACTTCGACCGCGACTCCAACACCATCGAGGTGTTTGTCGGCCGTCTGCGCAAGAAGATCGGTTCCGACCGGATCGAAACCGTGCGCGGCCTCGGCTACCGCCTGACGCCGCTGGCCGGGGAGTCCGACGCGGCGTGACCGACACGGCGGGGGCAGACGAGACCGCGACGGAGCCGAAGACCTGGGGCCGCTGGTTCGGTCGCCCGGGCCGCAGCCTGACCCGGCGTCTGATCTGGCTGGCCGCCGCCTGGATCGTTGTCGCCCTGGCGCTGACCAGCTGGGCCCTGACCAGCCAGTACGAGGAAAGCACCCTTCGGCGCCTGGGCTTCCTGCTGAACCAGACCATTGACGAGGTGGTGCTGGCGACGACCGTGACGCCGGACGGCGTGACGGTCGCCGAGATCAAGGACTCGCAAACGCTTCGCCCCCTGTCCGGCAAGTACTGGGCGGTGGGCGAGCTGGACGGCGAGGGCGGCGTTCGGACGCTGGCCCGTTCGCCCTCGCTGGCGGGCGAGGACCTGAACGTGCCGCCGGGGCTCGGCAACCGCCTGCAGGGCGCGTTCGGCGAAACGATCAGCTACAACGCCACCGGCCCCATCGATAAGCCGCTGCGCGTCGCCGCCAGCCTCAAGACCATGCCCGGAAGGGATGCGCCGCTGGTGCTCATGGCGGGGGTGGACCGGTCGATGATCGACGCCGACACCCGCCAGTTCGCCACCTTCACCGGGACGGCGCTGCTGCTTCTGGGGCTCGGCCTGGTGGTCGCGGTCTTCCTGCAGGTGCAGATCGGCCTGCGCCCGCTCTACAGCCTGCGCAACGAGATCGCCGACGTGCGCAAGGGCAAGGCCGCCCGCATCGCCAGAACCTATCCGCTCGAAATCCAGCCCCTGGCCGAACAGGTCAATCAGCTGCTGGACCACAATCAGGAGACGGTGGAGCGTCAGCGCACCCACGTCGGCAATCTGGCCCACGCCCTGAAGACGCCCTTGTCGGTCATGCTGGCCGAGGCGGGAACGCAGCAAGGGGTGCTGCCCGACATGGTGCGCAAGCAGACCGAGGTGATGAAGGCCCAGGTCGATCACCATCTGCGCCGCGCCCGCGCCGCCGCCCGCGCCCAGTCGCTGGGCGAACGCACCCCCATCGCCGAGGTGCTGGACGAGATGGCCGTCATGCTGGAGCGGGTGTTCGAGGAGAAGGGCGTCGAGATCGACTGGCGCGCGCCCGATGAACTGGGCTTCCGCGGCGAGCGGCAGGACCTTCAGGAAATCCTCGGCAACCTGATGGAGAACGCCTGCAAATGGGCCAAGCGTCGGGTCCGCATCTCAGCCGGTCCGACCCATCTGGGCCAGATGGTCGTGGTGGTCGAGGACGACGGCCCGGGTCTGCCCGAGGACCAGCGCGAGGCCGCCCTGCAGCGCGGCATGCGCATGGACGAAACCACGCCCGGCTCAGGCCTGGGCCTGTCCATCGTGGTCGAGCTGACCCGCGCCTACGGCGGCAAGATCACCCTTGGCGACAGCGACATGGGCGGGCTCAAGGTCCTGCTGGAACTCCCGACGGCGGAAATCTGACAACAGAACAGTTGGTTAGGGCCTGTTAACCTCGACTACCCCATTTTAGGGGTTCGCCGGACCTTGCCGGCTCGAAGGGGTCCCATGTCCGGGCTGACCGCCGCCCATCGTGTCGCGCTGGCCGCCCTGATCGGGCGGTGCCCGGAGACCGTCCTGACGTCCGTCTCCGCCGCCGTCGCCGCCCTGCCCGGCGGACGCGCCGCCGAGCTGCGCCTGATGCTGGCCGAGGAGATGCGCGATCGCGCCCGCCGCGCGGTGGTCCTGGCTCCGATCGCCCGCATGTTCCAGCCCCGCGCGGACGGCATCGCCGCGTTGGGTTTCCCCCCGGCCGTTCTGCCCCGCCTGTGGCGCGCGGCCATCGAGCGCGAGCCGGACCTGCTGCCTCGCCTGGACAAGGACGGGCCGGACGCGGTGGCGGTGGCCAATCGCTTCTGCCTCGCCGCCGCCGCCGCCGTTCGCGACCGGCCCGCCATGGTCTGGCCCGAGGACCTCGCGCCCGACCGCAGAGCCCAGGGGCTGGCCGACCTGGCCTGTTGCCTTGACCTGGCCCACCTGGCGCGGCGCGGCCTGCCGTCGATCGAGGTCTGGCTCAAGCGCCCGGACGGCGACCAACTGGCCGAGCTGCGCCTGCTGGTGAAGGACTGCTCCGAAATCCATTCCGACGGGGCCACCCGCCTGCTGGAGATGCTGTTCGCCCGGCTGGACGACGCGGTGCTGGTGCTGCGCATCATCACCCGCACCTCGGGCGTGGCCGGCCGTCAGGGCTTCCTCAGCGGTTCTGAACTGGCCGACTTCGTCGATCGGCTGCTGGCCGGAGTGGACGACCGCGCGGCGCGGCTGGCGGCCTATCGTCCCGACGGAACCGTCGGCGGCGTGGACGCGGTGATCGCCGATCTCGACTGGTGCGCCAGCGTGCTGGCCGAGCTGGACGTGACCCTGACCCTGGATCCGGATTCGGACTGGGGGCGGCGGGTGCGCGATAGCCGGGTCAAGGTCGCCGCCTGGCTGTCGGGCCTGCTCCGCACCGCCGACAAGGCCGTGGACAAGGCATTGCCCTTGGCCCGGGTGCAGACCACCGGGCGGATGAGCCGGATGGCTCCGATGCTGGAGGCCGCCGCGCGCGGGGAAGCCGCCGATGCGGCCTTCGCCCTGTTGCGGCTGGTCGGCGCCACCCGGGGCGCCGCCGCCGTCTTCGGCGCCGAGGCGGCGCGAAAGACGCTGGTCGACGCCCTGACCGTACGACTGGTCGACTATGCGGACCAGGTGCTGGGCCAGATCAACGACGGCGAGGCCGCCGACGAGGCGCATGCGCTGAAGCTGGTTTCGGTGGCCGCCCGCTATCTGGAACTGATCGATGCGCGCGATCCGGCGCGGACCGTGCGTCGCCGCGCCGCAGTGGCCGGAGGGCCCCCGGTATCGAGCGGGGCCTCGTCGCGGGCGGCCTGATCGGCTACATCGCGCGGCGATGATGTTTTTCTGGATCATGACGGCCTTGCTGGCGGCCCTCGCGGGCCTGCTGGTGCTGACCGGCGCCCGCCGCGGCGCCGACGCCGGCGAGACGGTGGAGACCGCCGCCGCGGCCGCCGAACTGGCGGAGCTGGATCGCCTCAAGGCGCGTGGGCTGATGGACGAGGCCGGCTGGGCCGCCGCCCGCGCCGAGGCCGGGCGCCGCATCCTGTCGGGCGAGCGCACGGTCGCGCCGGTACGGGCCGGATCGAAGGACCGGGTCTGGACCCTGGCTGGGGCGGGCGTGGCCGTCGCGGCGGCGCTGGGCCTGTATCTGGTGGTCGGCACCGTGGGGCTGCCGGACCAGGCCTATGAGCGGCGGGTCGATGAGTGGGCGGTTCAGCCGGAGAGCCTGGAGGGTCCGCAGATCGCGGCGGTCGTCGCCCGCGTGGTGCGCGAGCAGCCTGACAATCGTCAGGCCCTGACCATGCTGGGCGCGGCGCGCTTCGACGCCGGCGATCCCATCGGCGCGGCCTCCGCCTTCCGCCGGGCGCTGGCGCTTGACCCCGAGGACGCCCAGAGCTGGGCCCGGCTGGGCGAAAGCCTGGTGCGCGCCAACGACGGCGCGGTCGGCGGCGACGCCGAGGCGGCCTTCCAGGAGTCCCTCAAGCGCGACCCGAACCAGCTGGGCGCCCGCTACTTCCTGGGCGAGGCCGCCCTGGCGCGGGGCGACGCCGCGGGCGTGCGCGCGATGTGGCTGCCCCTGATCGCCGCGCTCGATCCGGCCGACCCGCGCCGGACCGATCTTGAGCGCCGCCTGCCGCCGGGAGGCGCCGCATGAGCTGGCTGCCCAAATCGCCCAAGGCGCGCCGCCGCCTTTGGATCGTCGCCGCCGTGGCGCCGATCCTGGCGCTGGCCGTCGGCCTGTCGCTCTACGCCATGCGTGACAGCGTGACCTTCTTCTTCTCCCCGTCCGAGGCCTCTCCGGAGAAGGCGCCGGCCGGGCGGGTCATCCGTCTGGGCGGCCTGGTCGAGATGGGCAGCGTCCAGCGCGGCGCCGACGGTCAGGTGGCCTTCGTCGTCACCGACAATGTCGCGGCCACCCGGGTGGTCTACCACGGCGACCTGCCCGACCTGTTCCGGGAAGGACAGGGGATCGTGGCCCAGGGCGCCTTCCTGCCGGATCGCTCGTTCCGCGCCACCCAGGTGCTGGCCAAGCACGACGAGACCTATATGCCGCGCGAGGTCGCCGACCGGCTGAAGGCCAAGGGCGAATGGCGTCCCGACGCCGGAGGCCCCGCCTCGTGATCGTCGAAACGGGCGCCTTCGCCCTCATCCTCGCGCTGGCGCTGTCGGTGCTGCAGGCCGTCATGGCGGCCGCCGGGCGGCTGCGCCGCAGCCCGGTTCTGGCCGGCGCCGCAAACGGGGCGGCCATCGCGACTGCGGGCCTGGTCGCCGTCGCCTTCGCGGCACTGATCTTCGCCTTCGTGGTGTCGGACTTCTCGGTCGCCAACGTCGCGGCCAACAGCCACACCGACAAGCCGATGCTCTACAAGGTGGCCGCCGCCTGGGGCAGCCACGAGGGCTCGCTGCTGCTGTGGTGCCTGGTCATGACCGGCTTCGGCGCGGCGCTGGCGCGGGCGCACAACCTGCCCTTCGGCCTGAAGACCTGCGCGGTCGCGACGCAGGGCCTGCTCGGCGCCCTGTTCCTGGCCTTCACCGTCTTCACCTCGAACCCGTTCACGCGGCTGAACCCCGCCCCCTTCCAGGGCGACTCGTTGAATCCGCTGCTGCAGGACCCCGCGCTGGCCCTGCACCCGCCGCTGCTCTACCTCGGCTACGTCGGCTTCTCGGTCTGTTTCTCGCTGGCCGTCGCCGCCCTGATCGAAGGACGCGCCAACGCCAGCTTCTGGCCCGCCTGGGGCCGCTGGGTGCGGCCGTGGGCCCTGGCCAGCTGGGCCTTCCTGACCGTCGGAATCATGCTGGGCAGCTTCTGGGCCTACTATGAGCTGGGCTGGGGCGGCTGGTGGTTCTGGGACCCGGTCGAGAACGCCTCCTTCATGCCGTGGCTGGTGGGCGCGGCCCTGCTGCACAGCGCCGTGGTCACCGAGCGGCGCGGGGCGCTGGCGGGCTGGACCACCTTCCTGGCGCTGCTGGCCTTCACCTTCTCCATGCTGGGCGCTTTCCTGGTGCGCTCGGGCGTGCTGACCAGCGTGCATGCCTTCGCCGTCGATCCCGAGCGCGGGATGATGCTGCTGGCCATCCTGGGGGGGACGGCCGGACTGGCCTTCGCCCTGTTCGCCTGGCGCGCGCCGCAACTGAAGGGCGGCGGCCTGTTCGCGCCGGTCAGCCGCGAGGGCGCGCTGGTGATCAACAACCTGTTCCTGACCGCCGCCGCCGCGACGGTGCTGCTGGGGACCCTCTATCCGCTGATCCTGGAGGCCGCGTCGGGCGCGACCATCTCGGTCGGCCCGCCCTATTTCGCCCTGACCTTCGTGCCGCTGATGGCCGTGGCCCTGCTGATCCTGCCCGCCGGGCCGCTGCTGGTCTGGAAGCGCGGCGACCTGAAGGGGGCGAGCCAGAGGCTGGCGGTCGCGGCGGCCCTGACCGTGATCATGGCGCTTCTGGCCTTCGCCGTGTTCGAGCCGCGCAAGGCGTTGTCGGCCGCCGGCGTCGGTCTGGGGGCGTGGCTGATCCTGGGGGCGCTGGCGGAGACCGCCGAGCGCATCCGCCTGTTCCGCGCCCCTCTGGCCGAGACGCTGCGCCGGGCCAGGGGGCTGCCGCTGGGGGCCTGGGGCATGACCCTGGCCCACGCCGGGCTGGGCGTCTTCGTGCTGGGGGCTGTGGTCGAGACCGGTTACCGCGTCGAGGCGGCGCGCCCGCTGACCATCGGCCAGTCGGTGCAGGCGGGCAAATGGACCGTGACCCTGGACGACGTCCGCATCGTCGAAGGTCCCAACTATCTGGCTGAGCAGGGCAAGCTCAGCGTCGCCACGCCCGGCGGCCGCACGCGTGAAGTGACGGCCGAGCGCCGCTTCTTCCCGGCGGGGGGCCAGACCACGACCGAGGTCGGGCTGGATTTCCGCGGGCTGGACGACGTCTATGTCGTGGTCGGCGAGCGGGCGCGGGCGCCGGATGGAGCGCCCGCCTGGAACGTGCGCGTCTGGTGGAATCCATGGGCGCGACTGATCTTCCTCGGCCCGCTGATCATGGCCCTGGGCGGCGTGCTGTCCCTGCTGGACCGCCGCCTGCGGCTGGCGGTGAGCGCGAGGAAGGCGGCGTGAAGCGCGCCCTGCTGATCGCGGTCGCCGCCGTCGGGCTGATGGCCGCCGAGCCGCCGCCCGCGCCGGACCGGCCCCTGCCGGACGCGGCGCAGGAAGCCCGCGCCCAACGCCTGTTCGACGATATCCGCTGCGTCGTCTGCCAGCACGAGGCCATCGCCGACAGCCCGGCGGGCATCGCCGCCGACATGCGCGGTCTGGTGCGCGAGCAGATCGCCGCCGGACGCACGGACAAGGCGATCCGCGAGGATCTGGTGCGCCGCTACGGCGACTTCGTCCTGTTCAAGCCGCCGGTGCGGATCGGGACCTGGCTGTTGTGGTTCGGACCGTTGGCCGTGCTGCTGGCGGTGGGCGCCGCCCTGATCGCCGTCGCGCGACGCAAGAAGACCGAGGCGCCGCCGCTTTCGCCTGACGAGGAGGCCCGGCTGGCCGATATTCTCGCCGGAGAGCAACTTCGCCGCGATCCTGACGCAAAGCCGTCCGACGACTGACGCGGGGCAGGAGCCATCATCGCGCCATGGCGTTGGTGAGATCCACAAACGCTCTATATTCATCGCCGTAACGGGCGCATTCGTCGCCCGGCAAGAGGATCGCAAGACCGCCTATGATGAAGCGCAAGGAATTCATGCTCGGAGCCGTCGCCGGCCTGGCCTTCGCCGCCGCCGCGACCGCGGGTGGAGTGATCGATTGGCCGGCCGCCCATGCCGACCCCGTCGCGGGCGTCAGTGGACGTCTGATCCCCAGCGCCGGCGCCGCCGGCCTGAACTTCGCGCCGCCGCAGGGCGCGCCGCTCAGTTTCGCCGACATCTTCGCCCAGGTCGCTCCGGCGGTCGTGCAGATCGACGTGAAGACCCGGGTGCAACAGCCGCGCGGCGGCTTCATTCAGATCCCGGGCCTCGGCGCCGTGCCGGTGCCGGCCCCGAACGGACAGGGCGGTTCCGGTGAAGGCGAAGACGGCGAGGGCACGACCGCCCTGGGCGCCGGTTCGGGCTTCTTCATCTCGGCCGACGGCTTCATCGTCACCAACAATCACGTCGTCGCCGACGCGGTGGAGATCAGCGTCAAGCTGGCCGACGGGCGCGAGATGGCCGGCCGGATCATCGGCCGCGACGAGGCGACCGATCTGGCCGTCATCAAGGTGGACGGTTCGGACTTCCCGTTCGTCAGCTTCGAGGAGACGGCGCAGCCCCGCGTGGGCGACTGGGTCATCGCCGTGGGCAACCCCTTCGGCCTGGGCGGCACCGCCACGGCCGGCATCGTCTCGGCGCAGGGGCGGAACATCCCCGACCCGACCGCCAACTATGTCGACTTCATCCAGATCGACGCCGCCATCAACCGGGGCAACTCGGGCGGGCCGACCTTCGACATCTACGGCCGCGTCATCGGCGTGAACTCGGCGATCTTCTCGCCTTCGGGCGGCTCGGTCGGCATCGGCTTCGCCATTCCCGCCTCGGTCGCCAAGCCGATCACCGATCGTCTGATGCGTGGCGAAACGATCGAGCGCGGCTACCTCGGCGTCCAGATCGGCCCGATCGATCCCGCCTTCGTCGCCCCGCTGGGCCTCGAGAACCGCCAGGGCGCCTTTGTGAACAGCATCACGCCGGGTGGCCCTGCCGACCGGGCGGGCCTGCAGGTGGGCGACATCGTGCTGAGCCTCAATGGCCAGAAGGTCGCCGACTCGACTGAACTGACCCGCAGGGTCGGCCAGGCGCGTCCGGGCGACAATCTCCGTCTGGAGATCATTCGCGACGGGCGCCACCAGACGGTCAATGTCCGCTCGGGCACCCGTCCGTCGATCGCCGAGCTCAACAATGACGGTTCCGAAGCGCCGGGGACGGAGGCCACTCCGGGCGGTGTTTCCGCCGGCACGACGGTGGGCGGCCTGACGGTCGCCCCGGTCAGCGCGGCCCTGCGTCAACGCTACGACATTCCTGCCGGCGTCAACGGCGTGGTGATCACCCAGCAAAAGCGCGTTGACGGCCGTACGTTCGAGCCGGGTTATGTGATCATGCGTGCCGGCCAGAGGGCGGTGACCTCGGTCGCCGACTTCCAGGCCGCCGTCGAGGCGGCCCAACGAGCGGGCACCGGGGTCTTCATCCTGGTCTGGACGCCGCAGCAGGGCAATGCGCCCTTGGTCCTGCCTCTTCCGAAGTCTGAATAACGCTTAACTGACTTCATCGCCGCCGATGCGCTAACATCGGCGGCGATTTGCATTCAGGGGCTGATTCCATGCGCATTCTGGTGGTCGAGGACGACGCCGAGGCCGCGACCGCGATGGTCCGGGGACTGACCGAGGCCGGTCACGACACGACCCACGCCGTCGACGGCGCCTTCGGCCTGCTCGAGGCCCAGAAGGGCGGCTATGACGTCTATGTCGTGGACCGCATGATGCCGCGTCTCGACGGCATCGGCATGGTCGAGACCCTGCGCAAGGACGGCGACCAGACTCCGGTCCTGTTCCTGTCGGCCCTGGGCGAGGTCGAGGACCGCGTCGTGGGCCTGAAGGCCGGCGGCGACGACTATCTGGTCAAGCCCTACGCCTTCGCCGAGCTGATCGCCCGGGTCGAGGCCCTGTCGCGCCGCCGCGAGACCGGCTCGGTGGCGACCGTGCTGAAGGTCGGCGACCTGGAGATGAACCTGATCGCCCGCACCGTGCACCGCGCCGGTCAGGAGATCGACCTGCAGCCGCGGGAGTTCCAACTGCTGGAATTCCTGATGCGCCACGCCGGCCAGTCCGTGACCCGCACCATGCTGCTGGAGAAGGTCTGGGAATATCATTTCGACCCCCAGACCAACGTCATCGACGTCCACATCAGCCGCCTGCGCGCCAAGATCGACAAGGGTTTCGACAAGGCCATGCTGCAGACGGTCCGTGGGGCGGGATATCGGCTGGAGGCATAGCGCCTCCGCATGAAGCTGCCTTCGCTCCTTCGCCGCACGCCCTTCCGGCTGACGCTGCTGTTCGTCGCCCTGTTCGCAGCGGCGGCCAGCGCGGTGCTGGCCTATGTCTATGTCGCCTCGGCCAATGAGGCGCGGGCCAAGACCCAGGCGGACGTGACGACCGAGTTCGGGGTGCTGACCGGCATCTATCGGGAACGGGGCGAGGATGCCCTGAACGCCGCCCTGGTCGACCGGACCATCCGGGGCGGGTCGTATCTGTACATGCTGATGGACGCCAACGGCGGCCTGATCACCGGCAATCTGACCGAGACGCCGATCGACCTGGTGCCGCAGGGAACCGGGGACGGCGGCCGGACCCCGAGCTGGAGCACCTTCACCTATACCGACAACGACGCCAGCGGCCGGGTCACCCGGCCCCAGTCGCTAGGCGTGCAGGCGCGGCTGTCCGGCGGCGAGGTCCTGTTCGTCGGTCAGTCGATGGGCGACACCGAGGCCTATCTCAGCCGCCTGACCCAGGCCCTGTGGGCGGCCATGGGCATCGTCCTGCTGCTGGGCCTGGCGGGCGGCCTGTTTGTCAGCCGCAACCTGGAACGCTCCATGGGGCGGCTGAACAAGGTGGTCTCCGCCGTTCAGGACGGCGACCTGAAGGCGCGGGTTCCCGTGCGCAACTCCGGCGACGAGCTGGATGAGCTGGGGCAAGGGCTGAACACCATGCTGGACCGGCTGGAGGGCTCGATGGCCTCCATCCGTCACGCCGGTGACGCCATCGCCCACGACTTGCGCTCGCCCCTGACCCGCATGCGGGCCAAGCTGGAGGTCGCCCTGATCGACGCCGAGGCCGGTAAGATCGACGGCACGGAGGCGCTGGAGCTGGCCCTGTCCGAGGCCGACGACCTGCTGAAGACCTTCAACACCGTGCTGGCCATTGCTCGCCTGCAGGCCGCCGCCGGTTCGGGCCGCACGCCCGACCCCGCCCTGTTCGACGCCGCCGACCTGGCTGCCGACATGGCCGAGCTCTATGAGCCCGCCAGCGAGGACAAGGGGCTGGAGTTCTCGGCCGAGATCGAGCGCGGTCTGATGGTCAACGCCAACCAGCCCTTCCTGGCCCAGGCCCTGGCCAACATCATCGACAACGCCATCAAGTACACGCCGGTGGGCGGCGCGGTCATGCTGCGCGCGCGCCGCCGTTCCTCGGGCGAGATCGAATTCTCGGTGACCGACACCGGCCCCGGCGTGCCGGAGGACGATCGGGAGCGGGTCATCCAGCGCTTCGTCCGCCTGGACAACAGCCGCACCGAGCCCGGCTCGGGTCTCGGCCTGTCGCTGGTGGGGGCGGTCATGGAAGCCCATGGCGGCCGTATCGTCCTCGACGAAGGCCCCGGCGCCTATGCCGGTTTCGGCCCCGGCCTGCGCGTCGCGCTGGTCCTGCCGGCGGCGGAGGGATGATCCGCGCCGCGACCGCCGCCGACGCTCCGCGCAATCTTGAGATCTGGCGCGGCGCCGTCCGGGCGACCCACGACTTCCTCGCTCCGGACGATCTGGAGGCGATCGACGCCCTCGTCGCCGAGCACCTGCCCGCGATGGTGTCCTGGGTGAAGGTGGACGACGCGGATCGTCCACTCGGTTTCCTTGCGATGACTGACGCTCATGTGGACGCCCTGTTCGTCGATCCGGCTTGCCACGGCTCGGGCGTGGGCCGCGCCCTGATGGAGCACGCGCGGTCGCTGCATCCGGCGCTGACGGTCGATGTGAACGAACAGAATCCCCGCGCCATCGGCTTCTATGAACGCCTCGGCTTCGAGCGGACGGGCCGTTCCGACACGGACGACCAGGGGCGCCCCTATCCGCTGCTGCACATGCGGGCGCCGGGATGAGCGCCCTGCGGCCTTGCGGACCGATCGTCGACGCCGCCGCCGCCGAGCGCGCGCATGAGCGACTGTCGGAGGCGGCGGCGGAAGGCGGCTGGTCCGACGCGCTGCAGGCCGCCTGGCCGAGCCTCGCGCCCGTCTTCTCCGCCTCGCCCTATCTGTTCGGTCTGGCCCGGCGCTGGCCGCAGATGCTGCGCGATCTTCTGGAACAGGGCGCTGAAGCGCGTCTCGCTGAGGTCCTTGCCCAGACGGCGGCCCTGATCGGCGGCGCGGACGACCTGCGTGCGCCGCTGCGGCGTCTGAAGGGCGAGCTTCATCTGCTGACGGCCTTGGCCGACCTCGGCGGTCAGTGGGACCTCGATCAGGTCACCGCCGCGCTCAGCCGCTTCGCCGATGTCTCGGCCCGCGCCGCGCTGGCGGCGGTGGCCCATGACCAGCGCGAGCGCGGCAAGCTGGTCTCGGCCGCCGACGACAGGCGTGGCCCCATCCCCGGCCTGTTCGGCCTGGCCATGGGCAAGCACGGAGCGGACGAGCTCAACTACTCCTCCGACATCGACATCAGCCTGTTCTGGGAGCCGGAGGTGCTGACGACGGCGCTGGCCGACGGCGTCGAGCCGCAGCGCTTCGTCGACCGGATCGCCCACGCCTTCTCGACCCTGATGCAGGAGCGCACCGGCGACGGCTATGTGTTCCGCGTCGACCTGCGGCTGCGGCCCGATCCGTCCTCGACCCCGCCGGTGATCGCGGTCCCCTTCGCCCTGACCTACTACGAAGGCGTCGGTCAGAACTGGGAGCGGGCGGCGTTCATCAAGGCCCGCGCCATGCTGGGCGACGAGGGCGAGGGTAGGGCCTTCCTCAAGGCGCTGACCCCGTTCATCTGGCGGCGCAGCCTCGACTATCCGGCCATCCTCGACATCCAGTCGATCAAGCGACAGATCCACGTGCACAAGACCGGCGAGGGGCTGGAGGCGGCGGGGGCCAACCTGAAGCTGGGGCGCGGCGGCATCCGCGAGATCGAGTTCTTCGCCCAGACCCAGCAATTGATCCTGGGGGGGCGAGACCCGAAACTGCGCGCGCCGCGCACCGTCGAAGCCCTGGCCGTCCTGCGCGACGCCGGCCACGTGCGGGCCGAGGTCTGCGCCGAACTGACCGCCGCCTATGTCGAGCTGCGCGGGCTGGAGCACCGGGTCCAGATGCTGGACGACGAACAGACCCACAGCCTGCCCTCGGACCCTACCCGCCGCGCGGCCGTGGCGGCGCTGGCGGGGGAGGGCGACCTGACCGTCTTCGACGCCCGCGTGGAGGCCGTGCTGGTCGGGGTCAACGGCCGCTACGGCGAGTTGTTCGAGGGCGAGGAGGAGTTGTCGTCCCGCTATGGCTCCCTGGTCTTCACCGGCGTCGAGAATGACCCAGAGACCTTGGCCACGCTTGAACGGATGGGCTTTTCCGAGCCGGCCGCCGTCGCCGACACGATCCGCAGCTGGCACCACGGCCGCATCCCGGCGACCCGGACGGCGCGGGGGCGGGAGCTGTTCACCCGGCTGGCCCCCCGGCTGCTGACGGCGTTGGCCGACACCGGAGCGGCCGACGACGCCTTCCGCCGCTTCGCCGTCTTCTTCGCGGGTCTCAGCGGCGGGGTGCAGGTGCAGGCCCTGTTCCTGGCTCAGCCCCGGTTGTTCGACCTGGTCGTCGGCGTGATGGCCTTCGCGCCGCGGCTGGCGCGCACCCTGGGCCGTTATCCGGCGGCGCTGGACAGCATGCTGGACGCCCGTTTCGCCCGGGATCTGGAAGAGGACACCGGCGTCGCCGAACAGATGCTGGCCGAGGCCGGCGCGGCGCCCGATTTCGAAGGCGCGATGAACGCCGTCCGGCGCATCCACCGTGACCAGATGTTCCGCATCGGCCTGCAGATCCTGACCGGTCGCGCGGGGGCGGAAAGCGCCGGTCGCGCCCTGACGACGCTGGCCGACGCGACCCTGGCCGCCCTGGCCCCCGCCGCCCTGGCCGAGGCGGCGCGGCAGGGCGGGAACCTGCCCGGCGGCCAGGTGGCGGTGGTGGCGCTGGGCAAGGCCGGGTCGCGCGAGATGCGGGCCAGTTCCGACCTTGATCTGATGACTCTCTATGACGCGCCGCCCGAGGCGGTGTCGTCCGACAAGGGCTGGGCCGCCGGGGTCTTCTATTCCCGCTTCACCCAACGCCTGATCTCGGCCCTGTCGGCGCACACGGCCGAGGGCGGCCTCTATGAAGTGGACATGCGGTTGCGGCCCGGGGCGGCCAAGGGGCCGGTATCGCTGCGCCTCTCGGCCATCGAGGACTATTATGCGACCGAGGCCGACACCTGGGAGTTCATGGCCCTGACCCGCGCCCGTGTCGTCTGGGCCGACGATCCGGCCTTCGGCGAGGCGGTCACGGCGGCGCTTGAGGCCATTCTGCGACGGCCACGGCCCGGCGTGGACATCGCCGCCGATGCCCGCCGGATGCGGGACCTGATGGCGCGCGAACGCCCCGGGCGCGGCGCCTGGGACCTGAAGCTGGCGCCCGGCGGCCAGGTCGACGCCGAATTCGTGGCCCAGGCCCGTCAGTTGAGCGAGGCGGCGTCCGGCGCTCCCCTGACCGTGTCGACCCTGGACGCCCTGGTGGGGGATCCGGAACTGGCCGAGGCGTGGCGGCTGCAGCAGGCCCTGGGGCAGGTGCTGGCCGCCGCCTTTGACGAGACCGGCGACCCTTCCGCCGAGCCCGAGGGGTTCCGCCGTCGTCTCGCCGAGGCCGCGGGCGCGCCTGATTTCGAGGCTCTGACGGCGCGTCTGGCCGAGGTCCGCGCCGCGGCGCGGGCGGCCTTCGAGATCGCCCTGCCGCCCGTCCGCGACGGAGACTGAAGCCACCCCCGTTTGATCTCCTGACAGGGACGCACACGGCCGAACGGCCATGGAGATCATCGAATGAGCAGGACCTTGGTTCTCGGCGCCGTCGCCACCGTCGCCCTGGCCGCCCTCGCCGGGGCCGCCACCGCCCAGCAACCCGCGCCTCCGGCCGTCGAGCGGCAGGCTCACGTCCAGCGCGCCGACACGGACGGCGACGGCCGCATCAGCCAGGCCGAGTTCGTCGGTCGCCGCATCGCCCGCCTGACCGCCGCCGATGCGGACCGCGACGGCTCGGTCACCCGCGAGGAGATGCAGGCCCGGCGCGTCGCTCATAGACAGCAGCGGGCGGAGGCGCGCTTCGCCCGGCTCGACGCCGACAACAACGGCGCCGTCAGCCGCGAGGAATTCACCGCCCCCCGCGCTGCCGCCCGTGTCCACGGCGAGACCCGGCGTCACGGCCCGCGCATGGCCCGCCATGACGGCCCGCGCGCCGAACGCGGCCCGGTTTCAGTCGCCGAGGCGCAGGCGAAGGCCGAGCAGGCGTTCGCGCGTCTGGACGCCGACCATGACGGCTTCGTCACCGCCGAAGAGCGCCGCGCCGGGATGCAGCAGGCGCACGAGCATCGCCGCGAACGCATGGCCGAGCGCCGCGCCGCACGTCAGGCGTCGCGTCCGGCCCCCGCTTCGGAGTAAGGAGATGGCGGGGACGACGGACCTGCGCCGAACGACCCTCTCGATGACGTTCGAACGAGGGCCTATTGGCGCTAATCGCCGACCCCGACGAGGATCTGGTGCGCCGCGTGGGTCAAGGCGATCCGGCGGCCATTCAGTCCATGGTGGCGCGCAAGCTGCCCCGCATGCTGGCGCTGGCGCGCCGGATGCTGGGCGACGCCGTGGAAGCCGAGGACGTGGCGCAGGAAGCCATGCTGCGGGCCTGGCGGCAGGCCCCGCGCTGGACGCCGGGCAAGGCGCGCTTCGATACATGGCTGCATCGGGTGACGCTCAATCTCTGCTACGATCGGCTGCGTCGGCGGCGCGAGATCGCCACCGACAGTCCGCCGGACCGGCCGGACGAGGGCGCGGCTCCGGATCGGGGTCTGATGGCGGCGGACGTGGGGGCGCGGGTCGAGGCGGCCCTGGCCCGTTTACCGGATCGTCAGAGAGAGGCCATTGTCCTGTGCCACTATCAGGAGTTGACCAACATCGAGGCCGCGGCCCTGATGGAGGTCAGCGTCGAAGCTTTGGAAAGCCTGCTGTCGCGAGGACGGCGGGCATTGAGACTGGCTCTGGCCGATATGCGGTCGGACGCTGAAGGAGCATGAGTGTGATGACGGCGGAACGGTTCAACGCCCTGGTATCGGCCTACGGCGCCGACGCGCGGCGCTGGCCTGAAGGCGAGAGGACGGCGGCGCAGGCCTATATGGCGGCTGAGCCCGGAGCCGCGCGCGCGGCCCTGGCCGAAGCGGACGCCGTCGACGCCCTGCTGCACGCCGCGCCGACGCCGCAGGTCTCCACCGCCCTGCGTGATCGGGTCATCGCCTCGGCCGCCGAGGCCGGGCTGAAGGCCCGCAAACATGGCCGCGTCTGGCTCGACCGGCTGGCGCTGGTTCTCGGTGCGGGTTGGGCGGCGGCCGCCTGCGCGGGTGTCGCCGCCGGCGTCATCATGACCGGCCACCTGACCGCCGACGCCCAGGCCGACGCCGTGCTCTATCAGGCCTCGCTGCAGGGCGTGGACGACACGGAGGTGCTCGGTTGAGCCCCAAGGCCCTCAAGATCGCGCTCGCCGCTTCGGTGGCGCTGAACCTGTTCGCGGTCGCGGCCGGCGCCACCCTCTGGGTGGGGCGGGCCAAGGTCGAGGACCGTATCGACGCCGCCCAGCGCGCACCGCATGAACGGTCGCCGATGCAGGTGGTGGTCAGCCGTCTCGACCCGCAGGTCCGCCAGCGGGTTCGCCAGACGCTGAAAGCCTCGGCCCTGCTCGCCAAGCCGGACTTCGAGGAAGCGCGCCAGAAGCGCCGCGCAGCCGTCGATCTGGCCGGCTCGCCGGACTTCGACCCCGCTCGCGCCCGGGCCCTGCTGGAAGAGTCCCGCGCCGCCGAGATCCGCGGCCGCGCCCGGCTGGAGGCCGACGCGGTTGAACTGCTCGGCACGCTGGATCCCGCCGACCGTCAGGCCCTGTCAGAGCTCCTGACCCGCCGGGGCCGCGTGGTGGTTCGGGATCGCCCGGATATCCCGTCTGGCGACGACAAGAAGACCGCCCACTAGGAGGGCGTTCAGGCCGCCCGCGCTGTCTGCATCGGCGCGCCGGGGGGATGGATCGGCAGTTCGAAGCTGACCGTTGTGCCCTGGCCGGGCTCGCTTTCCATCATCAGCTGGCCGCCGTGCAGCTCGATCAGCGACTTGGTCAGCGCCAGACCCAGCCCAGTGCCCTGGGTGGTCTTGGAATGCTGGCCCTCGACCTGTTCGAACGGACGCGCCAGGCGGGCGAGATCCTCGGGCGCGATGCCGATGCCGGTGTCCGTCACCGCCACCCGCACCCGGTCGTCGTCCAGCCGTGACAGCGTCACCACGATGTCGCCGCCCTCGGGCGTGAACTTCACGGCGTTGGAGATGAGGTTCAGCACCACCTGTTTCAGGCCGCGGTGGTCGGCCTCGATGTCGGGGATTTCAGCCGCATCCACCAGCAGCTTCAGCCCGGCCTCCTCGATCTTGCCGCGCATCAGCCGGGCCGCGTCGTCCACGACCTCCTTCAGCGACACCTGCTCATAATGCAGGGTCAGCTTGCCGGCCTCGATCTTGGCCATGTCGAGGATGTCGTTGATCAGGCTGAGCAGGTGCTGGCCCGACTTCAGGATGTCGCCCGCATAGCCCTTGTATTTGGCGTCGCCCAGCGGACCGAAAAGCTCCCCGGCCATGATCTCCGAGAAGCCGTTGATGGCGTTCAACGGCGTGCGCAGCTCGTGGCTCATATTGGCCAGGAACTCGGACTTGGCCTGGTTGGCGGCCTCGGCCCGGGTCATGGCCACTTCGTATTTGCGCGCCAGCAGGGACAGCTTCTCCTCGCGGTCCTCCAACTCGGCGATGGTGGCGTGCAGGCGTTCGACCGCGCGCTGACGTTCGGCTTCCTTCTGCTTGATGGCGGTGATGTCGGCGGCCGAGACCACCGAACCGCCATCCGAGGTGAAGCGTTCGACCAGCTGCAGCCAGCGGCCGTCGACCAGCTCGACCTCGCGGGCGCCGGCCCGGCCGCCGGCCGCGGCCTGCTCCGACTTGATGGCCAGGGCGGCGATGCGGTTCAGGTCCTGCTTGTAGGCCCCCTTGCGGACCACGCCGTCCTCGAACCCGAAAGCATCCTGGAAAGCCTGGTTGGACAGGATCATCCGGCCCGCCTTGTCGAACAGGACGAAGGCGTCCGAAACGCTTTCGATGCCGTCGCGCAGGCGGCTTTCGGCGGCCTGGGCCTGCGACTTGGCGCGGCGGGCCTCGGTGGTGTCCAGCGCCACGCCGAGGATGGAGGTGAAGCCGTCCTGTCCACGCTCGCCCCGGGCCTGGCCGCGCGCGTCGATCCAGCGAGCCCTGCCCTGATCGTCCGGGACGGGGAAGCTGACCTCGAAGGCGCCGTAGGTCTGAGCCTGACGCAAGGCGTGCTGCAC
Source organism: Brevundimonas sp. GW821-FHT12C05 (assembly GCF_058807475.1). Classification (NCBI taxonomy): domain Bacteria; kingdom Pseudomonadati; phylum Pseudomonadota; class Alphaproteobacteria; order Caulobacterales; family Caulobacteraceae; genus Brevundimonas; species Brevundimonas sp. GW821-FHT12C05. The sequence goes on along the minus strand of NZ_JBXAQS010000003.1, from coordinate 79,339 downwards.
GGCCTCGCGGTAGCGCGGGTGGATGCGCTCCATGATCACCACGTCGGGCAGGGAGCCGCTGCGGTCCAGCCCCAGCAGGCTGGCCATGTAGTCCGAGATCATCACCTCGCCGGCCTCGATGTCCCAGTCCCAGACGCCGCAGTGCGCCGCCTCGACCGCGCCGCGGAACCGACGTTCGGACGCCGCCCATTCACGGCTGATGCCCATCTGGCGCCGCTGCATGATGACGACGAGAACGAGGGTGAACAGGCCGATGCCGATCGGCGGGCCCAGCACCCACAGATCATGCAGCGAAAAACCGCCGGACAGGCTCTGGGGCGCGGCGACGCCGCGGGCGACCAGAAGCACGTGGGCGGTGATCGCCAGCGCCAGCGTCAGGATCGAGATGCGCAGCCATGCGGGCGCCCCGCGCTCACGATCGGAGGCGCGTCGTCCCTGCGGTGATATGCGGCGCTCCTCACCCCGCAAGGCGCTCTCCCGGACGATTCGACAACGAAGCCCGAATCTAGGCTGCGTCGCGGATTCGTGTCGAGCAGGGTTAACCCTCACTCAACATTCTTGAACGGGGTGAGTCGCGGGAGTCGCACTCCGGCGCTGAAACGCCGGAACCGGGCCGTTCTCGCGCCTACGCCGCCTGAATCGTCGGGGCCGCCGCCAGCTCGCCCGTCGGGCCGGCCAGCACGTCGGTCACCGTCCTGAGCACGGTCCGGGCCTCACGGGCCAGGGCGCGCATTTCGGGCGGCGCGTCGTCGGGCGCCTCGTCGACCGAGGCCAGCAGCTGCTCGGCCAGCGCCATCAGGCGCGGCGCGGCGGCGATCAGCCGGGCCTGGAACTCGATCTGTTCGGGGTCGCGGTCGTACTCTGCGCCCGGCACGCGCCAGCCGCCCCAGTCGGCCTTGTCGGTCACGACCACGGGGTAGGTGCCGGGGAAGGGATGGTGCGGGGTGTCTTCCGCCGCCTGCCACTTGTTCCGGGCGCGCATCAGCCGCCAGTTCTGACCGGAGACCTCGGCGGCCGGATCCTCGACCGGCAGCAACAATTCGTGGCCCAGGAACTCGCGGCCCAGCCCCACGTCATAGGTGACGCGGACCGGCTCCTCGAAGCCCTTGGCCCAGACGGGCTGAACCTTCTCGATCTGGGCCCATGCGCCGACGCATTCGACCCAGACCTTCTGGCCCTTCTGGAACTGCGCGCGCGCCATCAACCACTCCCGTCCTGCGACAGGGCACAATGCGGCCTGCGGATGAACAGCCGGTTTGGCGAAAGGGTAAAGAGAATCCTGACGCCGCCGTCTGTCAGTTGCGGGAAATGCCTTCCAGCGCCTCGCCCGCGTACTTCTCCTTCACCCGGGTCGAGAGATCGCCCAGCGACACCACGCCGACCAGGCGGTTGTCCTTGTCCAGCACCGGAAGGCGGCGGATCTGGCGGCTGCTCATGGCGTCCAGCACGGTCTTCAGATCATCGTCGGCGCGCGCCGTGTAGGGATCGCGGGTGATGAACTCCACCACGGGCGCGGTGGCCGAGACGCCGCCGGCGAGGGCGCGTACGACGAGGTCGCGGTCGGTGATCGTCCCGATCAGGGCGTCGCCGTCGGCGACGGGCATGAAGCCGAAATCGCCGTCGTGCATGCGGCGCGCCACCTCCTGCAGGCTGTCGCCGGGACGGGCCACCTGCACGTCCTTGCTCATCAGATCGCGTACCTTCATCGGGCTCTCTCCTTGGCTTGGTTCGCCGACAGAACCCGTGCCCGGCGGGACGGTTCCGCTTCCGCCCACGCGATGGCCGGGCTACAGCCGCTTCGGACCATGGAGCGCGGACGATGACGGCGGCGAACGAGGCGAAGGCCATCCTTCAGCGACTGGGCGCCGATGCGGCGGTCTGGAACGGCCATCTGCCGACGCGCTCCCCTATCGACGGCTCCACGGCGGGTTCGGTCGCCGAGACCGCGAATATCGACGACGTCACCGCCCGAGCGGTCCAGGCTTTCCACGCCTGGAAACGCGTGCCGGCCCCGCGCCGCGGCGAGCTGGTCCGCCTGCTGGGCGAGGAGTTGCGGGCGTCCAAGGACGACCTGGCCCGCCTGGTCACGCTGGAAGCCGGCAAGATCGTTTCCGAAGGCCTCGGCGAGGTGCAGGAGATGATCGACATCTGCGACTTCGCCGTCGGGCTCTCGCGCCAACTCTACGGCCTGACGCTGGCCAGCGAACGGCCCGGCCACCACATGCGCGAAACCTGGCAGCCGCTGGGGCCGGTGCTGGTCATCTCGGCTTTCAACTTCCCGGTCGCGGTGTGGGCGTGGAACGCCTGTCTCGCCCTGGTCTGCGGCGACCCGGTGATCTGGAAGCCGTCGGAGAAGACACCCCTGACCGCACTGGCGACGCAGGCTGTCTTCGATCGGGCGCTGGCCCGTTTCGGGGAGGCCCCGGAAGGCCTGTCGCAGGTCGTCATCGGCGGCCGCGAAGCCGGCGAGGCGCTGGCCGCCGATCCGCGCATCCCGCTGGTCTCGGCCACGGGTTCGACCCGCATGGGCAAGGCCGTGGCGCAGACCGTGGCGGCCCGTCTCGGCCGGTCGCTGCTGGAACTGGGCGGCAACAACGCCATGATCGTCGCCCCCTCCGCCGACCTGGAAATGGCCGTCCGCGCCATCGCCTTCTCGGCGGTCGGCACGGCGGGTCAGCGCTGCACCAGCCTGCGCCGCCTGCTGGTGCACGAAAGCGTGGCGGACAGGCTGATCGCCCGCCTGAAGGCCGCCTATGAAACCCTGCCGGTCGGGGATCCGCGCGAGGCGGGGACGCTGGTCGGCCCGCTGATCGACGTCGACGCCGTGCGCGCCTTCGAGGCGGCGCTGGAACAGGCGGTGCAGCAGGGCGGCGAGATCGTCACCGGCGGCGGTCGCGTCGAGGCCGAGGGCGCCTATGTGAAGCCCGCCATCGTTCGCATGCCCGCCCAGACCGCGGTGGTCGAGCACGAGACCTTCGCCCCCATCCTCTACGTCCTGACCTGGTCCGACTTCGACCAGGCGGTCGAGATGCAGAACGCCGTGCCGCAAGGCCTGTCGTCCTGCGTCTTCACCGACAGCGTGCGGGAGGCCGAGCAATTCCTGTCGGCCTGGGGTTCGGACTGCGGCATCGCCAACGTCAACATCGGTCCCTCGGGCGCCGAGATCGGCGGGGCCTTCGGCGGTGAGAAGGATACCGGCGGCGGCCGCGAATCCGGCTCCGACGCCTGGAAAGCCTATATGCGCCGCCAGACCCAGACGGTGAACTTCTCCTCGGCCCTGCCGTTGGCGCAGGGGGTCAAGTTCGACGTCTAGGGAGTAGGAATTAGGGCTTAGGAATTAGTGCGTAGTCGCATGGGCGCTACGGCGTGCACGCGCCTCTAATTCCTAATTTCTACGCCCTAATTCCTTCCCCGCGTATCCACCCGCGCCACCACCGACAGGCCCGGCCGCAAGCGATCCAGCCCTTCCTGACCCGGATCCAGCGCGATGCGCACCGGCACCCGCTGGGCCACCTTGGTGAAGTTTCCGGTGGCGTTGTCGGGGCGGATGACGCTGAACTCTGAGCCGGTGGCGGGGGCGATCTGCTCGACCTTGCCGGTCAGGGTGCGGCCGCCCAGGGCGTCGACCGACAGCTCGACGGGCTGGCCGACGCGGATGTCGCGCAGCTGGTTCTCCTTGTAGTTCGCCGTCACCCAGATGCGGTCGGGCACCAGGGCCATCAGCTGCGTTCCGACGGCGACCTGCTGGCCCTGCCGCACGCTGATTTCGCCCAGCCGTCCGTCGCGCGGGGCGACGATGCGGGTGTTCGACAGGTCGATCTCGGCCAGATGCACCTGGGCCCGGGCGTTCTCGACGGAAGCTTCAAGCGAGCCGCGGCTGACGACGGCGGAGGTGACGTTGGTTTGGGCGATGCCCTCGGCGGCGCGGGCCTGGGCCAGTTGGGCCTGGGCCGCCCTGAGCGCCGCCTGACTGACGTCGACCTGGGCCTGGGCCACCCAGCCGCCCTCGAACAGCCGCCGCGCCCGGGTCGCATCCGCCTGGACCTTGGCCAGATTGGCCTCGGCGCCGGCGATCGTGGCGCGCTGTTGCGCCACCGACCCGCGCGCCGAGTTCTGGGCCTGGGCCGAGTTGGCCAGGGCGGCCTCGGCCGAATGCAGGCTCGCCTTCGCCTGCTCCAGGCGTTGGCGGTAGATGCGGTCGTCGATGGTGGCCAGCAACTGGCCCTGTTTCACGGTCTGGAAATCCTGCACCTCGACCGAGGTGACATAGCCGGTCACCTGCGGCGCGATCACCGTCACCTGCCCACGGACATAGGCATTGTCCGTGTGCTGAACACCGGAGACGAAGGGCGGCAGCTGCCAGGCCCACAGCACCAACAGGACCCCAATCACGGCCGCCGCGATCAGCACGACGGTGAACAGCACGGTCTTCTTCGGCGCGGGCGCCGGAGCGGCGGCGGGCTGCGCCGGCTCGGGGGCGGCCCCGGTCGGGGGAGCCGGAATCGGGGTGGGGACGGGAGCGGTCGTGTCGGTCATGGCTTCAAGAGGGTCTCGTCGGTCATTGCGTGGCGGCGACGGGTTCGCCGGCCTTGCGCGCGGCCCGGCGGGCCAGGATGCGGGGTCGCAGGTGATGGAAGGTCGTCCACGCACAGCCGATCGCCGCGAACAGCGCGATCAGCAGGAAGACGTCGTTGTAGGCCAGCACGTGAGCCTGCTGGGTGATCTGCTGCTGCAGCAGCGCCTGTCCCTGCGTCGTGCGCAGGGCGGGATCGCCGATCACGCGCGCATAGGCCCCGCCCAACTGCTGCAGCCGCAGGACCACGTTCGGGTCGCCGAGGTTGATCGCCTCGGACAGCTGGTTGGAGTGGAACTTCTCGCGGATCGTCTCGATCGTGCCGACCAGGGCCGAACCCATCAGGCCGCCGATGTTCTGGCCGACCGTGAACACCACGATGAAGCTGACCAGGTTCTGAGCCCCCTTCTGGAGCACCTGGAGGAAGCCGATCAGCATCGCCGGTCCAATGAAGAACGAGGCCGCGAAGGCCATCAGGGCCTGGCTGAAATACAGCTGCGCCGGGCGGGTCAGGACCGTCGAACGGGCGTCCAGGAAGGCGCCGACCGCGATCAGGGCCAGGGCGATGGCGATCAGGGCCATCAACCGGTCCGGCTTCAGCGTCAGGATGCTGACCACCGTCCCCGCCGCCGTGGCGATCAGGACCACCCAGAACAGGCTGTAGAGCTGCTCCGGCCCCAGGCCCATCTGGGTCATCAGGCCCACGGCCCCGGAGGTCTGCTCCGACAGGACGATGCGGGTCCCGATGATCACCAGCCCCAGCCGCAGGATGTCCGGCCCGGCCATCCATTTCAGGTTTATCAGCGGGGTTTCGCGATTGTACTCGATGGCGATCGCCGCGGTCAGCAGGACGATGGCGCCGACCAGGGCCCAACCGATCCAGGCGGCCTCGGTCCACCAGACGATCCGGCCCAGGCCCAGGACGGCGCAGAGCAGGGCGATGCCCGGCGCGAACAGGGCGAAGGTGACGAAATCGAGGGGCTGGAACACCTTGGTCCGCTCGGACGGCGGCAGACGCACGGCCAGGACGGCGGCGAGGGCGACCAGCGCCAGGCCCAGTTCGAAGACATAGACGCCTCGCCATTCCGACAGGTCGATCAGCGAGGTCGAAAACAGCCGGGCGGCCGGTATGGCCAGGCCCGATATTCCGATGCCGGTCAGCAGGCCGCCGATCCGCAACTTGGGCGGAAAGGCCTGGATCAGATACAGAATGCCCAGGGTCGACAGGGCCGCCGCCGCCATGCCGGCGAAGCCGCGGGCGATCAGCAGCGACTGGTAGTCTTCGAAAAGAAGGGTCCCCAGGCCGATCAGGACGTAGGCGACCAGGAAGATCTGGGCGAACAGCCGCAGCCCGTACTGCATCCGGAACTTGATCAGCAGCAGGTTCATGCAGGCGTTGGTCATGACGAACACGACCGGCAGCCAGGCCGCCTGGGTCAATGACACGCCCAGGGCGCCCGCCAGTTGCGGCGTGTTGGCGGTGACGATGGCGTTGCCGATGCTGCCCGTGGCCGTGATCAACACTCCGGTGCCGGCATAGGCCAGCCGCCACGGGGCCGTATGGTCCGGCGTCGCGGGCGAGCCGGGCAGCATCGGCCGCTCGTGCGGCTTCAGGGTCTCGAGATACTCGGCCCATGGCAGATGGAAGTTCCGACGGCTCATGCCTCCTCCCCGAGGCGCGCCTTCACAGCGTCCAGCACAAGCTCCAGCGTTCGGCGAGCGATGCCGTTCCGTTCACGCAACGTCGCATTGTGCAATCCGCCGCCCAGCATGGCCGCGAGGACACGGATATCCTTCAGGGTCAGGTCGGACCGGACCACGCCCGCGGCCTGCGAAACCTTCAGCGGCGCGGCGGCGGCTTCGATCATCGCGGCGCGCAGCGGGGTCAGGAGTTCGGGCGACGGCGGCGACCGCACGACCCCGCCCAAGGCCGCGTTGCGGACCATCCGGTCGGACAGGGCGGCGAGGAATTCCAGGAAGGCGTCCGGCGTGTCGCGGTCCGCGAACCGCTCGCCCAGTTCGGCCATGTCGTCCAGCAGCACCGCCAGTGCGATCTCGGTGCGGCCGGGGAAGTTCCGATACAGGGTCGCGCGGCCCACGCCCGCCCGTTCGGCGATCCGGTCCAGCGGCGCATCGATGCCCTCTTCCGCGAAGACGGCGCGCGCGGCGTCCAGCAAGGCCTTCCGGCGCTCGGCGGCGTCTTTTCTCAGCGGGCGATCCATGACGGCGCGTAAGTGGACAGTCGTGTCCACTTAATCAAGGGGCGCGACTCGGACTTTTCAGAGCGCGCTGTCCAACGCCTCCGCCAGATCGCCCTTGCCGACGACCGTCACGCCTTCCAACCCCAGCCAGCCGGCCATCCGCTTCAGCTCGTCCGCCAGCCGCGCGGCGGTGTCAGGCGTGGCGTCCGGCTCTCGCCAGGCGGCCTGCACCAGCAACTGACCGGCCTTGCGGTCCGACTTCAGGTCGACGCGGGCCGTGATGGCCTCATCCTCGAGAAAGGGCAGGACATAATAGCCGTGCTCGCGCTTGTGGGCGGGGGTGTAGATCTCCAGCCGCACCCGCACGCCGAACAGTCGCTCGGTGCGGTCGCGCGCCCAGATCAGGTTGTCGAACGGCGACAGCAGGGCGACGCCCTCGATCTTCCTCGGGGTCTTGGCGCCCGGCGCCAGATAGGCGGTGTGGCGCCAGCCCTTCACGGTCACCGGCGTCAGTTCTCCGGCCTCGACCAGTTCCGCGATCCGCGCCTTCGTTTCGGCCACGGGCATGCGGAACCAGTCGCGCAGGTCGGCTTCGGTCGCGATGCCCAGCGCCCGCGCCGCGATACGGAGAAGCTCACGCTGGGCGTCTGGTTCATCCGGCGTCGGCAGGTCGAGAATGCGGGCGGGCAGGGCGCGCTCGGTCAGGTCGTAGACCCGCTCGAAGCCGCGTCGGGTCTTGGTCGTGATCAGCCCGGCCCAGAACAGCCACTCCAGGGCGCGTTTGCCGTCCGACCAGGACCACCAGCCCGGTTGCCCGCGCGGGCCTTGCGCGAAGTCGCCGCCGGTCACCGGACCGCGCCGTTCGATCTCGGCCAGCACGCCGTCGATGTAGTCCCGCTTCTCGCGTCCGAACCGGGCCAGGCCGGTCCACATGGCCCCGTCGCGCGCCCGCTCCATGCGCCAGCGGAACAGGGGCTGAAGCTCCATCGGCATCAGGGAGGCTTCGTGGCCCCAATATTCGAACAGGCTGCGCCGCGCGCCCCAGGCCTCGGTCTCCAGCGCCTCGCGCGGATAGTCGCCCAGCCGGGAGAAGGCGGGCAGGTAGTGGGTGCGCGACACCACATTGACGCTGTCGATCTGCACCACGCCCAGCTTGCGGACGAGGTTGCGGACATGGCTTCGGCCGGGCGCCGCGGGGCGGGTCCGGCCGAAACCCTGCGCGGCCAGGGCGATGCGGCGGGCGGTCTTGAGGCTGATGGTTTCTGTCACACCGCCAGCCTAGCCGAAGTCTGCCGCCACGCCATGGCAGGATGGCGGAAAGCGGCTACGGAACCGGTCGGGCGGGCAGGCCCTGCGCGGCCCGGACCAGTTGCACGAACTCGGCCCGGTCGCCGTAGGGGTCATCCCCACGCGCACCCTGCGCCTGTTCCAGCACCTGATCCCAGCCGTAGTCGGCGGGCATCCACGGATCGCCGCGCAGGCGTTGGCCGAAGGCCGCGACCGCCATCGCCCAGCGGGTGCTTTCCGGAGGCTGGGTCGAACGGGACGGCTGGCCGCTGTTGGACACCACGCGCTGGATCAGGCGCGAGTTCGCCTCGCCCGGCAGCTTGTAGCGAACCTGGACGAAGCCGATCTCTCCATTCGGATCGCCGCCGCCGACGCCGATGCGGTTCTGGTCGTAGCGCCGCTCGGGGATCTGGCTCGGCCCGCCGACGGGGGTGATTTCGTACAGGGCGGTCACCGAGGCGCCGGAGCCGACCTCGCCCGCATCGACGCGGTCGTTGTTGAAGTCTTCCTCGTTCAACAGCCGCGTTTCGTAGCCGATCAGCCGATACTCGCTGACCCGCGCCGGGTTGAACTCGACCTGGATCTTCACGTCGTCGGCGATGGGGAAGGCGCCGCGATCGAACATCGGCCCGAACAGGCGGCGCGCCTCGTTGAGGTCATCGACATACGCAGCAGTCCCATTTCCGGCCTGGGCGATCGTCTGCATCCGGGCGTCCTGGTAGTTGCCGCGCCCGAAGCCGTAGACGGACAGGTAGATGCCGGTCGCGCGCTTGGCGGCGACGTAGTCCTCCAGCCGCTGGTTCTCGGTCACGCCGACGTTGAAGTCGCCGTCGGTGAACATCAGGATGCGGTTGACCTTGTCCCGCCCGAAGGCGGCCTCGGCCTGCTGGTAGGCGTTGACCATGCCTTGCGCCCCGGCGGTCGAACCGCCGGCGTTCAAGGCGGCCACGGCGCAGCGCAGCTTCAGCTTCTGATCGCCCGGCGTCGGGCCGACGGCGGTGCCGACGTCGGAGGCGTAGTAGGTCACCGCCACCCGATCCTGGGGCCGCAGGCGGTCGATGATCAGGTTCATGGACCGCTGCGCCAGCGCCAGCTTGTCCGGCGACTGCATCGAACCCGACACATCGACCATGAAGGTCAGGTTCAGGGGCCGCCGCTGGGCCGCGGGAAGTTCATAGCCCTGCAGGCCGACGTGGACGATCTGGCGGCCCGGCGACCACGGCGCGGCCGCGACGACCGTGGTGATCGCGAACGGCTGGGCGGCCGAGGTCGGACGGTCGTAGCCGTAGTCGAAATAGTTGATCAGTTCCTCGACCCGGACGGCGTCGGCGGGCGGCGCGCGGCCTTCGTCGATGAAGCGCCGGACGTTGGAATAGCTGGCCGTGTCCACGTCGATGGAGAAGGTGGACACCGGTTCGTCGGCGACCCGGCGCACGGGATTGGGCGTGGCGTCCGGATAGCGCTCGGTGTCCGGCGCCGGCCGGGGCGCGACGGAGAGGTTCATCACCGGCGGCGCGGCGGCGTACCCGGCCGTGGATTCCCGCACCCGCAAATCCGGGGCCTGCGCCGCCGCGATCGGCGGAGGAGGCGGAGGTGGAGGCGGGGGTGGGGGTGGGGGTGGCGCCATCGGCATGGGTTGCGGACCCGTGCGTCCGATCCGCGTGCCCGTGACGACGACATTGTCCCCTTGAACGCCTTCGCGCCGCAGGGTGATCCCGACCTCGCGGCAGGCCGCGACCGAGACTTCGCCGTCGCGCGCTTGTCGCCTTTGCGGCGCGCTTCCGGGAGGCGGCGGCGCGGCGCCCATGATCATGAGGGCGCTCATCGCCACGACGGTGGCGGATTTCAGCGGGCTGTGGGTCATCACGCATCTCCCCTTTGGCTCTGACGGGCATGAGGGAGCTCACCCTCGGGCCAAACTGTGGCGAGCGAGCCTGACGAAGTCTGACGGCGCGGGGTGGCGATTCAGGCCGTCGCCCCCCACTATGGAGCCTCGGCGGATGAGGGGATCACGATGGCTGAAGCGGCGGGCGGACTTGAGCTGGGCCATGTGGCGGCTCTGCTGGCGGCGGGCGTCGTCGCCGTGCCCCTGTTCCGCAGGCTGCAACTGGGCTCCGTGCTCGGCTACCTGGCCGCCGGCCTGGCGATCGGACCGTTCGGCGTCGGCCTGTTCCATGAACCGGAGACCATCCTCCACGTCGCCGAGTTCGGGGTGGTCATCTTCCTGTTCATCATCGGGCTGGAGATGCGGCCCAGCCGGTTGTGGAGCCTGCGCAAGGACATCTTCGGCCTCGGCGCGGCCCAGGTGCTGGGGGCCGGTCTGCTGCTGACCTTCACCGGCATGGCCGCGGGCCTGTCGGTTCCGGTGGCGTTCGTCGCCGCCATGGGCTTCGTGCTCAGCTCCACCGCCGTGATCATGCAGATGCTGGACGAGCGGGGGGAGATGTCCGCGCCCTCGGGCCAGCGCGCCGTCTCCATCCTGCTGCTGGAAGACCTCGCCATCGTGCCGCTGCTGGCCGTGGTGGCTGTCATGGCCTCGGTCATGGGATTGGCGGGCGAGGCGGCGCCGCCCCTGTGGCGCACGGTCGGCCTCGCGATCGGCGCGGTGGCCATCGTCTTCCTGGCCGGCAAGTTCCTTATCAATCCGATCTTCCGCCTCCTGGCCCGCTATGGCGGACGCGAAGTGATGACCGCCGCCGCCCTGCTGGTCGTCGTGGGCGCCGCCTGGCTGATGGACCTGGGCGGCCTGTCGATGGCCATGGGCGCCTTCCTGGCGGGCGTGCTGATGTCGGAGTCCACCTTCCGGCACCAGCTGGAGGCGGATGTGGAACCCTTCCGCGCCATCCTGCTGGGCCTGTTCTTCCTCAGCGTCGGCATGTCGCTGGATCTCGGCGTGGTGCTGGCCGACTGGCAGGTCGTGGTCGGGGGCGTCATCGCCTTCATGGCCGTGAAGGCCGTGGCCATCTACGGCGTCGCCCGCATCTTCAAGGCCAGCGAGCGCGAGGCGGTGGAGCGGGCCGTCCTGTTCGCGCAGGGCGGGGAGTTCGCCTTTGTCCTCTACGCCGCCGCCCTGACCACCGGCGTCTTCGATGCGCGCATCTCGGGCATCGCCACGGCCGTGGTCATCCTGTCCATGGTGCTGACCCCGCTGACCACCCTCCTGGTCGGCCGCCTGATGCCCGCTTCGACCCTGAATCCGGAAGACGCGGACGGCGTCGACAAGGCCAAGAATCTGCGTGAGCGCGTGTTGATCATCGGCTTCGGCCGCTTCGCCCAGGTCGTCTCCCAGCCGCTTCTGGCCCGCGACGTGGATGTCTCCATCATCGACCTGGACGTGGAGATGATCCAGGCCGCCGGCAATTTCGGCTTCAAGGTCTACTACGGCGACGGGACCCGGCTGGACGTGCTCCGGGCTTCGGGCGCGGGCAATGCCGAGACCATCCTGGTGTGTGTCGACAAGCAGGCTGACGCGGACAAGATCGTCGAACTGGTCAAGGCCGAGTTCCCGCTGACCAAGCTGTTCGTCCGCGCCTACGACCGCGGTCACGCCATCCGCCTGGTCCAGGCCGGAGTGGAGTATCAGCTGCGCGAGACCTTCGAGAGCGCCCTGGTGTTCGGCTACCAGGTGCTGATCGACCTGGGCTTCACCCACGAACAGGCAGAGGAGACCATTGAGGACGTCCGCCGCCGCGACGAGGAACGCCTGTCGATCCAGATGGTCGAGGGTATTCAGGGCGGGCGGTCGCTGATGCGGGGCAACATCCGCACCACCAAGCCGGAGCCCTACATCAAGCCTCGTCGTGAGGGGCAGGCCCTCAACGAGGAAGCCGCCGAGGCCCTCGAGGAAGAGGAAGAAGAGCGCGAGAAGTCCGGTGTTTGATCCATCGCGGCCCCGATGCGTTAGGCGTTGAGGCCGCGGCCGTTTTCAGGAGCCCAGAATGTCGAAGCTGTCCGCCCTCGTTCTCCCGTTCGCCGCCTTCTCGCTTCTCGCGGCCTGCTCTCCGCCGGCCGAGACTCCGGCCGCGCCGGCTGAACCCGCCGCGGCGGCCCCCGCCGCTCTACCGACCATCGACGCCACGGCGCTGCGGGCCACCCTGTCGCCTGATGAAACCCTGTCGATCGTGGAGCTTCCGCGCGAGGGTTCGACCACGGTCACGGGCGAGGTGAAGGGTTATAAATCCACCGTCTGGGCCGTCCCGGTAGCGGCAGGGCAGACCCTGACGGCGACCTTCGCGCCCTCGAACACCAACCTCTACATCAACGTCATCGACGCGGCGGACACCAGCGGAGCCGCCGTCCATGCCGGAGAGACCGCCGGCGCGACGGCGACGATCACCGCGGAGAAGGGCGCCGTCTACGTCATCCGGCCGTTCCAGCCGCGCGCCATGGCTCGCCGCGACGAGACCGGCGGCTACAGCCTGACCATCGCCCGGCGCTGATCCCGGCTAGAGGAATTTGGGGATCGGCCCGAGCTGCGGCGTCTGGTCCGGGAGGTCGACGAATTCCTCGTCGGCGTAGCACCAACCCCAGCCCTCGGGCGGGTCGTAGCCCTCGATGATCGGGTGATGGGTGGCGCGATGGTGCGCGGTCGCATGACGGCTGGGCGAGTCGTCGCAGCAGCCGACATGGCCGCAGCTTCGGCACAGGCGCAGGTGCACCCACCAGCCGCCGGTCTTCAGGCATTCCTCGCAGCCCTTCGATCCCGGGGTGACCCGGTTCACGGTGGCCAGATGTCCGCAGCCCGCCATGGTCCGTCCTCTTGTCGCGAAGGCTGAGGTTCGCTGTCCCCGCGTCGTCACGCAAGGGGTGCGTCAGGCGGGCGTGGCCTCCAGCAGGCTGCGAGCGCAGGCGATCAGGGTCTCTTCCGGCGGACGGGGATCGAAGCCCAGCCGGGCGCGGGCCTTGCTGTTGTCGGCGTCGCGGCGCTGGCTGAGATCCCGCCGGAAGATGCGCAGCCGGGGCATGAAGACGGCCAACAAGTGGACCAGAGGGTCGGGCAGGGTGCGTTGCGGGACCTTCGCTCCAGCCGCGCCGAGGCCGTCCCGCAGGACACGGGCGATGTCGGGCATCCACATGAAATGCCCCGTGGCCAGGAAGCGTTCGCCGGGGGCGTCCGGCGCCGTCAGCGCCGCGACGTGGGCCGAGGCGAGATCGCGGACATCGACGACGGACAGGCCGAGGTTGAGCAGGCGCGGCGGACTGCCCTGCAGCAGGCCGCCGATCACCCAGACCGATGCCGGGTCGCCTCCCGGCAGGATGGGGCCGAAGACCGCCCCGGGGTGGATGGTGGTCAGGGTGGTGGCTCCGCCCTCGCGGCGCATGAACGCCCACGCCGCCCGTTCGGCCAGGATCTTGGAGCGCCGATAGGGATCCAGCAGGGGGTCGTCCGGATCGGCCCAGACGGCCTCGGTGCTGACGGCGGATGAGCCGCGTTCGCGCGCGGTGGCGGCGGCCGAAGTCATGACCACCCGGTCCACGCCGGCGGCGACAGCGGCCCGGAGCACCCTCAGGGTTCCGTCGCGGGCCGGGGCGACCAGCGCGTCGCGATCCGCGGGGCCTTCGCGGCCCAGCGGGGAGGCGATGTGCAGGACCCCGTCGCAACCGGTCATGGCCGCGTCCCAACCCTCGTCACGGGTCAGGTCGGCGTAGGCGAATGTAAGCCGGTCTCCAGGATCGACCTGCGAGGCGACGCCGGCCCGAACGACGGACTCCCGGCTCGCACTGCGCAGCGTGGCCCGCACGCGGTAGCCCTGCCGCAGCAGTTCGACGATGCACCAGCCCGCCACGAAGCCGCTGCCGCCCGTCACCAGAATTGTCTTCATCGCCGTGCCTCGCCGTTTGGTCTACGGTCGTATACCGTAGTGTGCGAGTTCGGTCTACAGGTGTATAATGAAATCCATTTCCGCCGACCCTTCGAAGACCGGTCCACGCGCCGCCAAGGCGGCGTCGACCCGGGCGGCGATTCTGGCCTCGGCACGGCGCGCCTTCGCCGAGCACGGCTATGAGGGCGCGGGATTGCGAGGCATCGCGGAGGGCGCGGGCGTCACCGCCATGATGATCAACCGCTATTTCGGCTCCAAGGAGGGGCTGTTCGGCGAAGTCGTCGACGACACCATGCGCGACCCGGTGATCCTGTCGGAACACAACCTGGCCGCGCCGGATCTGGCGCGCGCCTTCGCTGACGCCCTGGTCGGGCTGACCGATCAGGGGCGTGATCCGCTGGACGGCTTCCTGGTGCTTTTCCGGTCCGCCTCCAGTCCTACGGCGGCTCGGATCGCCCGGGATCGGATCGAGGCGGCGCATCAGGCGACGGCGGTCTCAGTCGTCGTCGGGGCGCATGCACGCGAGCGCGCGGCGATCCTGCTTTCGCTGGTCGCGGGGTTCCAGATGATGCGGCAGATGATGAGTCTGAAGGCGCTCGCCGAGGCTGAACCGGAAACGCTCGCGGCCCTTCTGGCCCCCGTCATCGAGTTGATTCTGGGCCGCCCAACCTCCGGCGATCACGGCGCTCCGTCGCCGGCCTGAGCCCCCAAACTATCGCGCCGGGCGGTTTGGCCCTATATCCCCGCCGCTTCTTCCTTCGCCGGCTGCACCGCTTGTCCGACCCGCTCGCCCTCTCCCGCCGCCTCTCCGTCGCCCCGATGATGGACTGGACTGACCGGCACTGCCGCGCCTTCCACCGCGCCCTGTCGGCGCGCGCGCTGCTCTATACCGAGATGGTCACGGCGCCCGCGGTGGTGCACGGCGACCGGGACAAGCTGCTGGGCTTCGACGCGGTCGAGCATCCGGTGGCCCTGCAGCTAGGCGGCTCGGATCCCGCGCAACTGGCCGAGGCCGCCCGCATCGGCGAGGCTTACGGCTACGACGAGATCAACCTCAACGTCGGCTGCCCGTCGGACCGGGTCCAGTCCGGCAAGTTCGGCGCCTGCCTGATGCGCGAGCCGGAGCTGGTCGCCGACTGCATGGCCGCGATCAAGGCGGCCGTCTCGGTTCCCGCCACCGTCAAATGCCGCATCGGGGTGGATGACCAGGACCCCGAGGTCTCCCTGTTCGCCACCGTGGACGCCAGCGCCGCCGTCGGCGTCGACACCTTCATCGTCCATGCCCGCAAGGCCTGGCTGAAGGGGCTGTCGCCCAAGGAGAACCGGGACGTTCCGCCGCTGGACTACGCCCTGGTCCGACGCCTGAAGCGTGAGCGACCGCATCTGTCGATCAGCATCAACGGCGGCATCGCCACGCTTGATGAGGCAGAAGCCCATCTGGATGACGCCGACGGGGTGCGGCTGGACGGGGTCATGCTGGGCCGCGCCGCCTATCACGAGCCCGCCCTTCTGGGGCAGGCCGACCGCCGCCTGTTCGGATCGGCGAGCGCTGACGTGGACGCCTTCGAGGCGCTGGAACGCTACCGTCCCTATCTGCGGGCGCGGCTCGAGGAGGGCGTGCACCTGGCCCATATGACCCGCCACATGCTGGGCGTCATGCACGGGCGGCCGGGCGCGCGCGCCTTCCGCCGCATCCTGACCGTCGAGGGGGTGAAGCCCGGCGCCGGGCTTGAGGTCGTCGATCGCGCCGCCGACGCCGTGCGCGAGGCCGAGGCCCGCCTCGAGGTTCAGGACGACGCGGCCTGACCGGCGTTCAACTGAGGCGTGAAAGCCACAGCCCCGCTTTTGTGAAATCCGTCCGGGCGAAGACGGGAACTCCGAGGAGTCAGCCCGCATTGGCTTGGCAGGAGACACCGCCATGCCCAAGCGCTCATCGCCTTCCCAACCGGATCTGCGTCTCGTCCAGGCCGAGGCCGAGATCTACGACCTGATGCGGACGCCCGAGACCACGGCGGACCGGGTTCGTCGGCTGCAGATGGAAGCCCGTGCGCTGGCCGTCGAACAGGTCGAGGCGCTGGAGGCGGTGCTGATGCAGGCCGCCGCCATGGCCCGCGAGATCGCCGAGGGCGGCGACGCCTATCCGGTCGGCGCGCGTGAACTGGCGGGGCGTCTGGCTTCCGACCTTCCCTCCAGGTCCGAGACCCTGAAGGCGATCGTCAGCCGGGTGCTCTGATCCGTCCCGCGCCGCCATCGCGCAGCCGGTTGGCTAACCGGAAGACGATGACTGCCAGCACGATCAGCGCCAGAGGGATGAGGATGGGCGCGAGGAAGGCGATGATCACGGTCAGGACCGCCAGCACATCCTCGATCAGGGACACGACCGGATTGCCCAGCCCGCCCGTGGTGGCGGTGGACCCGACCCGTACGCCGGTCTGGGCGGCGTTGAAGGCCAGCGCCGCCGGCGCTCCCACGATGACCCCGGCGATCGCCGCCGTGGTCGGGTCCACGGCCCAGAACACGCTGCCGGCCGCCACCGCCCCGGCCACCGGCCGAGTCACATAGCCGATCGCGTTCAGCGCATGGTCGATGGCCGGGACCTTGTCACCGGCGAATTCAGCCACGGCGGCCGTGCCGAGGGCCGCGATGGCGGGCCATGAGACCAGCCAGTCCATCTGATCGATCAACCGCACGCCGAACAGCTCGAACTTCGCCGCCAGCGCCAGCATCAGCAGCGGCAGAAAGGTGCGCAGCCCCGTCGCCGAGGCCAGGCCGAGTCCGAGCAGGGCGGGCAGAACCCAGGTCTGCAGCGGCCCCGCGGCGGCTCCCAAGGTGGTCAGGTCCAGTTCCGGCATCTCGCCTCCCTCCAGCCGCTTCGGGCTGGTCGAACACCATAATGCCCAGGAACGGTCGGCGCTCCCTCCGCCGTGGTCGGCCCGTCGGGCGCGCCTCAGGCCAGGACGTCGTTGTACTCAGGGTGGCGGCGGTGCCACAGGACCGCATAGCTGCAGCGCGGCTGGAGTTTCAGCCCCTCGGCGCGGGCGTGGCCGGCCAACGCCTGCATGAACCGCCCTGCCGCGCCGCCGCCGCGCAGGGCGGGATCGGCCTCGACATGCAGGATCACCCTGACGTCGTCCTGGGTCGCATAGTCGGCGAAGACCGTGCGAATTTCGCCCTCGGAATCGGCGAAGCCCTGTTCAAAGCGCTGTTCGGCGCGAACGTCACGAAAGGTGGTCATGGAGGACTCCTGACTCCGACATGCCCCCAATCCGCGCGCCCGCCCAGCGTTCCCGGAAAACCGCGAATCGTTGAGGCTCGTGGTTCTGTCGCCTCAGGGCGCGCGGTCGTTCAGCAGGTTCACCAGGCCGAAGATGCTCTTCACCGTGAACCAGACGGTGATCAGCAGCCACAGGATGCCGAAGACGAACAGGAAGGGGATGCCGATGAGGAGGACGGCCAGCACCGCACTGACCGCGATCCCGATCCAGCAGCCGATGGTCCACCAGAAGACCGACCAGAACAGCTTGATCTGTGCATCGATATGTTCGCGCGACAGGCCGGTGGCGGAGTCGCGCGAGGCGTAGGCGACCACCAGGCCGACCAGCACGAGGATGTTCGCGCTCGGAATCGACAGGATGTAGAGGGCCCAGGCGATCAGCGCCGGAACCTTGGCGCTGTCGCCGCTGCCGCTCTCGAAGCGCGGCGCGTCAGGGTCTTGAGGGGGCACGTGCGACATCGGGTTGTCCTTCTCTCAGATCCACCAGCTGCGTGGGTTGGAAATCGCCCGGCCGGATTTCAGATTCCAGACACCGGTCGCGCCGCGCAGCACGACCCACAGCGCCGCCAGGAACAGGATCGGCACGCCGAGGGCGAACGGGGCCGCCAGCAGGATCACGCCCGCCACGACCGCCACCGCGGCGGCCCACAGGGTCCGCTGCTGATAGATGAAGTGCGATCGCGCCAGGGCGTCGTCGGGACCGGGCCGTCCGGTGACGGCGAACAGGGCGATGACCGCCGAGGCGCCCAGCGTGGGCACGGCGAGCAGGATCAGGGCGTAGACGGCGTACAGGCCCATGCCGCCGGGCGGATCCTTGACCGGTGCGGCGCGCGAACGCGAACGGCCGGTGAATTCGGGCGAAGCCTCGAAGATCGAATCGGCGGAGGCCGGTCGCCGGTCGAGCGGCGCCGGCTCCGGGGCCTTTGCACGGACGGGCGCGGGATCGAATAGATCAGGCTCGGCGTCCGGCTGCGGAGCCGGCTCGGGTTCCGGTTCCGGTTCGGGCGCAGGCTCGGGCTCGGGGGTCACGTCGCGCGGACGGCCCTCGAGCGCCGCCGCCGAGGCGAAGCCGACATGATCATCATGATCATCAGGGTGTTGGGGATCGCCGGGTTCGGCCATCGGGGGTCCTTCGAGTCCGACCTCAGGTATGACGGCCCGGCTCGCGAGGCGCAACCGCCAGACTACGGATCAGCGACCCAGCACCAGCTCGCAGCCCGGAACCTCGTCGCCACCCAGGGCGCCCGGCTTCTCGACCCGCACGGTGCAACGTCGCACGCGAGCATCCCCCAGCATGGCCACGGCCAGTCGTTCGGCGAAGGTTTCGACCAGGCCCACATGGCCCTCGGCGACGATGGCGCGCGCGGCCTCGGCCACGGTCTCGTAGTTGATGGTGTCGCTCAGCCGCTCGATCGGCGCGGGCGTCAGATCCAGCGTCACGTCGATGACCAGCCTCTGCAGCCGACCCTGTTCATGGTCATAGACGCCGATGCCGGCGGCGACCTCCAGCCCTTTCACGAAGACGGTCAGGCCCTCGCGGACCGGCGCGCCAGGGGCGGGGAAGGGCAGGGGAGACGGTGCGGCCACGGGCTACTCCACGATGTCCGGGGTTCGCCAGGCCAGATGCTGGCCCCCGTCGACAGCGATCATCTGGCCCGTCACGAGGTCGGCTTCAACCAGCCAGCGCACGGCGGCGGCCACGGCTTCGGGACTGCCTGCCCGTTCCAGCGGCACGGCGGCGGCCTCGGCGGCGAAATCCTCGGGGCTTTGATGGATCGAGGGCAGGGTCGGGCCGGGCCCCACGCCGTTGACGCGGATCCGCGGCGCCAGCGCCTGCGCCAAGGTTCGCGTCGCCCACCACAGGCCGTTGCGCGACAGGGCGTAGGAAAAGAAACGAGGGTCGGGCTTGAGCACCCGCTGGTCCAGCAGGTTGACGATACAGCTGCCGTCCGGCGCCTGGGCCGCGAAGGCCTCGGCCAGCACAAGCGGCGCCCGCAGATTGGTCTCGATATGGGCGTCCCAGGTCTCGCGTCCCAGCGTCCCGACCCGGTCATCCTCAAAGATGGAGGCGTTGTTGACCAGCACGGCCAGCGGACCGATGGCCCGGGCGGCGGCGGGAACAATGCCGCGCACTTCGGCCTCGACCGACAGGTCGCCGCGGACGGTGGCCGCCCGGCGGCCCAGCGCGCGCGCTTCTTCGGCCACGGCTTCGGCCGCCTCTTTCGATCCGCGATAGTGGATCACGATGTCGAAGCCGGCGCGCGCCAGCTCCAGACAGATCGCCCGTCCGATCCGTTTGCCGCCGCCGGTGACCAGCGCGGCGCCGCGATCGGCGGCGGGCTTAGTCAACCCGGCCGAACTCGACGAAGTTGATCAGGGCGAGGACGGCGATGAAGCCGAAGATGATGTAGAGGGCCAGCATGGAAAGCTCCTTGATGCGACCGGCAATAAAGCGCCGGGCGCGGCTGTTCAAGGATGCATCAGGGCGTATCGTCGCCGTATGACGACGTGGCGCGCCCGCATCGAGCCCTTCACCCGGCCGCTGTTCTTCGCCTTCGCCCGCGCCAGCCGGGGCATGACCCTGGGCGTGCGCGGCGTCGCCATGGACGGCGAGGGAAGGGTGCTGCTGGTCAAGCATACCTATGTCCACGGCTGGTGGCTGCCGGGCGGCGGGGTCGAGCGCGGGCAGACCGCCGAGGACGCCTTGATCCGTGAGATGCGCGAGGAGGCCGGGTTGATCGTCGAAGGGCGGCCGGTTCTGGTCAGCGCCCATTCCAATGAGCGCTATTTCCGCGGCGATCACGTGCTGGTCTACCGCATCGACCGCTTCACCCTGACTGACCGCTCCAGCCACGGCGAGATCGCCGATATCGGCTGGTTCGATCCCGCCGCCCTGCCCGAGGACACCCACCGCGCCACCCGGGCGCGGCTGGCCGAGGTGTTCGGCGCGGACGAGGCCACGCCGCACTGGTGACGCGCCGCATCGGGAGGTGGTAGCCAGACAGTATGAACCCGATGCTGCTCTCCATGATCGCCGTCGTCCTTGCAGGGGGCGCCACCGCGCTCCAGGCCCCGACCAATGCGAAGATGATGACCGCCGTCGGATCGCCGGTGAACGCCGCCTTCGTGTCGTTCGCGGTGGGAACGGCGGCGCTGGGCGTCATGGCGGTGATCCTGCAGACCAAGCCGGACATGGCCGCCGCGCGCGGCCTGCCCTGGTACGCCTGGATCGGCGGGCTGTACGGCGCGATCTTCGTGGTCGCGGCGGCGTGGGGCGTGCCGCGGCTGGGCGTCGCCCTGACCATCACCCTGATGGTCGCCGGCCAGCTGCTGATCGGCCTGATCCTGGATCAGATCGGCGCCTTCGGCGCGCCCCAGCACCCGATCAGCCTGGGCCGACTGGCCGGGGTGGCCCTGGTCATCGGCGGCGTCCTGATGGTTCGGCGCTTCTAGACCGGCTGCTGACGCTTCGCGGCGGCGCTGGGACGCCTATATTGCTTCCGATGACCGAGGAGACGCCCACGACTGATTCGCCGCTCCCGGAGTCGCCCCTGAGCGCCGCCGACCTGATCCGCGACGAAGCGCGTCGCGCGCCGGACAAGCCCGGCGTCTACCGGATGTACGGCGAGGACGGCGCCTGCCTGTACGTCGGCAAGGCGCGGTCGCTGAAGAAGCGCATCCTCCAGTACGCGCAGGGCCGGTTTCACACCCAGCGCATCGGGCTGATGGTCTCGCTGACCCGGTCGATGGAGCTGGTGGTCACCGCCTCCGAGACCGAGGCCCTGCTGCTGGAATCCAATTTCATCAAGAAGCTGAAGCCGCGTTTCAACGTGGTCTTGCGCGACGACAAGTCGTTCGCCGAGCTGATGATCCGCCGCGACCACCGCGCGCCCCAGGTCCGCAAGCATCGCGGCGCCCACACCATCAAGGGCGACTATTTCGGCCCCTTCGCCTCGACCTGGGCGGTCAACCGCACCCTGACCACGCTGCAGAAGGCGTTCCTGCTCCGCTCCTGCTCGGACAGCGTCTACGAGACCCGAACCCGGCCCTGCATGCTGCACCAGATCAAGCGCTGCTCGGCGCCCTGCACCGGCCTGATCTCGCTGGAGGACTACGACGGCCTGGTGGACGAGGCCGAAGCCTTCCTGCGCGGCAAGTCGCGCGCGGTGATCGGCCGCCTCTCCAAGGAGATGCAGACCGCGTCAGACGATATGGACTTCGAACAGGCGGCCCGCGTCCGAGACCGTATTCGCGCCCTGTCGGCCATCTCGATGGAGAACTCCGTCAGCGCCGAGGGCGTGGCCGAGGCCGACGTCTTCGCCCTGCATTCCGACGGCGGTCAGGCCTGCGTGCAGGTCTTCTTCTACCGCGGCGGCCAGAACTGGGGCGGCCGAGCCTACTTCCCGCGCGTGGACAAGACCGACACCGATCCCGAAATCCTCGCCGCCTTCCTGGGGCAATTCTACGAGGACAAGCCGGTCCCGCGTCAGATCCTGTCCAACGTCGTCCCGTTCGAGAAGGAACTGCTGGAAGAGGCCTTCTCGATGAAGGCCCGCATCGACGACGGGCGTCGGGTGGTCAGCATCGAGCGGCCGGCGCGCGGCGACCGCAAGGCGCTGGTCGACCACGCCCTGACCAACGCCCGCGAGGCGCTGGGCCGCAAGATGGCCGAGAGTTCGGCCCAGTCGAAGATCCTCGACGAGGTCTGCGAGGCCTTCGGGCTGGATGCGCGTCCCGAGCGGATCGAGATCTACGACAACGCCCATATCTCGGGCACCAACGCCGTCGGCGGCATGGTGGTCGCGGGTCCCGAGGGCTTCCGCAAGAACCAGTACCGCAAGTTCAACATCCGCGGCGAAGACCTCACCCCCGGCGACGACTACGGCATGATGCGCGAGGTCATGCGCCGCCGCTTCGGCCGCCTGGTCAAGGACGAGGACGAGGGCGAGGAGGTCGAACGTCCCGACCTGCTGCTGATCGATGGCGGCGCCGGTCAGCTGGCCGAGGTGCTGGCCGTGCTGGCCGATCTGGGTCTGGATGACATCCTCGCCGTCGGCGTGGCCAAGGGGCCGGATCGCGAAGCGGGCAAGGAGCATTTCTTCATACCGGGCAAGGCGCCCTTCATGATGCCGCTGAAGTCGCCGGCGCTCTATTATATCCAGCGCCTGCGCGACGAAGCGCACCGCTTCGCCAACGGCGCCCACGCCAAGCGGCGCTCAATGGATATCAAGAAGAACCCCCTCGACGAGATCGAGGGCATCGGTCCCGGCCGCAAGAAGGCGCTGCTGCATGCCTTCGGGTCGGCCAAGGGCGTCGGCCGGGCCTCGGTGTCCGACCTGGTCAAGGTCGAGGGCGTCAACCAGGCGCTGGCCGAACGGATTCACGGATTCTTCCGCAAGGGGTAAGCGGCCACCCCCCTCTGGCGGTCGGCGTCGTGCGTGCTAAACCCCATGCAGGTGCTTGGGGGATGTGATGTTCAAACTGCTGGTCGCGACCATGGTCGCGTGCATGACAATGCTCGCGAGCGGCGCCTCCGCGCAGCAGGTTGAGCGAGCGCCGACGCCCGCCTGGGT
The DNA here is from genome assembly GCF_058807475.1 of Brevundimonas sp. GW821-FHT12C05. Taxonomy (NCBI): domain Bacteria; kingdom Pseudomonadati; phylum Pseudomonadota; class Alphaproteobacteria; order Caulobacterales; family Caulobacteraceae; genus Brevundimonas; species Brevundimonas sp. GW821-FHT12C05. The sequence goes on along the minus strand of NZ_JBXAQS010000003.1, from coordinate 56,609 downwards.
CAAGCCGCCTGTCGCCGATGCGCCGTCGACCGCGACCGGCGATGCCGCCCTTCGGGTCCGGTCGGTCGATCATCAGATCCTCTTCGACGCCGCCGGAACCCACACCTATGTGCTCCAACGCTTCGAAGCCTTGACCCGGCAAGGCCTGACCGGCCTCGGCACGGTCAGTCTGGCCTGGACCCCGCCCCGGGAGACGATTCAGGTCCACTCGCTGCGCATCATTCGCGGCGGCGAGGTGATCGACATTCTAGCCAGCCAGGAATTCCAGATTCTGCAGCGCGAGAACAATCTGGAGTCGGCCGTTCTGGACGGTCAGCTGACCGCCACTCTTCAGCCGCGCGACGTCCGCGTCGGAGACATCATGGAGTTGGCGTTCACCACCCACGACACCCATGGCGTTCTGGCCCCGCATGTCGAGAGCTTCGACACGCCGGGCTTCAGTCAGATGGATCATTTCCGCCTGCGCGCCAGTTGGCCGGATAGCCACCCCGTGCGGGTCGCCGCGTCCGAGCCCTGGACCGATATCCAGCCTCGCCGCGAGGCCGGCGGCTGGGTCTATGAAATCAATGCGGCGAACCTGCAGCCCGACCGCGCTCCCGACAATCTGCCGGCCCGCTTCAACCTGTACAGGACCGTTCAGTTCACGGACTACGCGTCCTGGGCCGACGCTTCCCGGATGATGGCGCCGCTGTATGAGAGAGGCGCAACGCTGGAGGCGGATTCGCCGCTGCTGGCCGAGATCGAGCGCATTAGGGCCGCCCACGCCACGGACGCGGACCGCGCCGCGGCGGCGCTGCGGCTCGTTGAGGATCAGGTCCGCTATCTCGCCCTCTCCATGGGCGAGGGCAACTATACGCCGATGTCGGCTGACGAGGTCTGGCGCAGCCGATACGGCGACTGCAAGGGCAAGACGGTCCTGCTGCTGGCCCTTCTGCGAGGGCTCGGTATCGAGGCGGAAGCCGTTCTGGTCAGCACCCGCTGGGGAGACGGGCTCGACAATCAGATGCCCCTGATGGCCTGGTTCGATCACGTCATCGTTCGCGCTGTGGTGGACGGGCAGTCCTACTGGATGGACGGGACGCGTATCGGTGATCGCAAGCTCGCCGACCTGGTCCCTCCGCCCTACCACTGGGGTTTGCCGGTGCGTGCCGATGGAGCCGGTCTCGAGGTTATTCCCCAACCGCCGCTGACGACCCCGAGCACCGAGGCCGTAGTGGAGGTTGACGCCCGCGCCGGTCTCGACGCCGACGCCGGCATCGTCATGGATATGATCTACCGCGCCGACTACGCGACATCGATGCGTCGGCAGGTCGGCGCGATTCCGCCGGAGCAACTTGAAAGCATGTTCAAGGGGCAGTTCAGCGGCGAAGACTCCGGCGTAACCATCGATACCGTCGAGACGCGCTACGACGAGGCGGCCAACGCCCTGCACATCATCCTCAGGGGCAAGACCCGGATGAGCTGGGTCAATGGACCGGCCGGCCGCGTCATGGCCTTCGACGGTTCCGCACTGGTCTTGCCCAGCCAGGAAGAACGAAAGGGCGTTCTGGCGGCGTTCAAGGATCATCCCTACGCGATCGCTCACCCCGTCATGGCGCGATCAGTCACCCGCGTGATCCTGCCCCACGAAGGTCGGGGTTTCCAATTGGAGGGCGGTGATCAGACGGTCGAGGGTGGCGGATACCGACTGGAACGTCGGGGCGTACTGGCCAACGGCGTTGCGGAGCTGACCGTGACTTCCACCAGCCTGACGCCCGAGCTGACCGCCAGGGACATGGCGTCGGCCCGGGATCGCGCCGAGAACGCAACCGCCCTGCCGCTGCGCCTGCGCGCTCCGCTCGACTACGTCGCCACCAATGAGGACGGCGCCCGTCATCGCCCGGGCGACAGCGACATGGCGGATCTGATCGCACGCGCCGCACGGCTGAGCGGGGCCGGCGACACCGTGGGAGCCCTGGCGCTGCTGGACGCGGCGATCGAACGCGAACCGGACAGCGCCGAGGCCCGTCGGGCGCGGGGCGAAGTTCGTGTCGCCGCGCGCGACTTCGACGGCGCGCGCGCGGACTACGATCATGCGGTCGATCTGGACCCCGCCGACAAGGCGGCGACCCTCGGCCAGGGGCTGACCGCCTATTATCAAGGCAAGTACAGCGAAGCCGTGGTCAGCCTCTCTGTCGCTCTTCGTCTTGACCCGTCTGACCAGACGGCGCTGACCGCGCGAGCCGCGTCCTACCATCAGCTGGGCCGCTGGGATCGGGCGCTGGCGGACTACCGCGCCTTCAACGCCGCTTCACCCGACAGCCCGTTCGGCGCCTATGGCGAGATGCGCGCCCTTGTTCGGCTCAATCGCACCGACGAGGCTCGCGCCATCCTTACCAACCGGCTGACCCGTGATCCGACCGATTCCGTCGGGCTGGAAGTCCTGGTGCAGATCGAGAAGGCGGCCGGCCGGCCCGAGGCGGCCTTGCCGGCGCTGGACCGCGCTCTGGCCGCGGCTCCCGACGCCGCGACCCTGCTGGGGTTGAGAGGCCACATTCGCGCCCTGACAGGCGACACGGACGGCGCGCGCACCGACTTCGCGGCCCTGCGGGCCGAGGATCCCAATGATCCGAATATCCGAAACAACGTCTGCTGGGAGCAAGCACTCGCGGCCTTTGACCTGGAGCTGGCCCTTGCGGATTGCGATCTCGCGCTTTCAGCCGGGGAGGCGGCCTATATCGACAGCCGGGCCATGGTCCTGTTGCAGCTGGGGCGTTACGACGAGGCCAAGGCCGAGTACGAGCGCGCCCTGTCGATCACGCCCGACCTGCCGGCCTCGATCTACGGCCTTGGTCTGAGCCGGCTCGCTCTGGGCGATGCCGGCGGAGCGGAGGATCTGGTTCGGGCCCGCGCTCGCGATATCGATGTCGCTGAAGATTTCGCCGTGTTCCAGGCGCGTCATCCCGAATTGGTGAAGTAGCTTGGGCTGGCACAGAGCGCGCGTTTGAGGCATGGCCCGGCCATGAGCGAGTCCTCCGAGAAGAAGCTGGTCGCGGGCTATCGTCGCTTCCGCACGGCCCATTGGCCCGACGCCCGGGCGCAGTACCAGGCGTTGGCGGCGCAAGGCCAGAAGCCGCACACCCTGGTCATCGCCTGTTCCGACAGCCGCGCGGATCCGGCCCTGATTTTCGACGCCGCCCCGGGCGAGCTGTTCACGGTCCGCAATGTGGCCAACCTCGTGCCGCCCTACGAGCCGGATGGTCATCTGCACGGTGTATCGGCGGCGCTGGAGTTCGGCGTGAAGGTGCTGAACGTCTCGCGCATCGTCGTCATGGGTCACGCCTCCTGCGGCGGGGTCAACGCCATGATCCACGGCGCACCCGACAATGTGCAGGACTTCGTTGCGCCCTGGGTCGCGCAGGGCGCGCCCGTCGTGCGCCGCGTGTGTGAGGAGGTCGCCCCGGCGGAGCGGGAGCAGGCGGCGGAGGAGGCGGTGGTGCGCCTGTCGCTGGACAACCTGCGCACCTTCCCGTGGATCGCCGAGCGCGAGGCGGCGGGGACGCTGACGCTGAGCGGCCTGCATTTCGGCATCGCCGACGGCGTGCTTCGCGCGTTGACGGGTCCGGGGCGCTTCGAACCCCTGGACTAAGCCCCTCGTGACGCCTCGCCTCGTCGGACGAAGCGTGGCACACCGGACACCTGTTTTCGGAAGGCAGCGATGACCCCCACTCCTCACGCCAATCCCATTCCCAACATCCTGACCGGCCTGCGCCTCGCCGCGGGCGTGGTGATGTTCCTGATGTTGGCGGGCGCGGCCCCGGGCTTCATGGACGGCTTCCTGTCGCCCGAGCAGCAGCTCAGCTTCGGGGTCTGGGCCTTCTGGATATACGCCGTCGCCGCCTCGACAGACTGGGTCGATGGCTTCCTGGCGCGCCGCTGGCACGCCACGACCCGCTGGGGCGCCATTCTGGATCCGATCGCCGACAAGGTGCTGATCACCGGCGCCATCCTGGGCGTGCTGGCCTCCGGCTCGCTGCCGGGCATCGCCATTCCCTGCGGCCTGATCCTGTTCCGCGAGTTCGCGGTCTCGGCCCTGCGCGAGACCGTGGCGGGCAAGGTCAAGCTGCCGGTCACCCTGCTGGCCAAGTGGAAAACCCTGCTGCAGATGCTCGCGCTGGGCGCCTTGCAACTGACCCTGCTGTGGGACGCCTTCGGCCTGACCAATCCGGACGGCACCGCGCCGGAATGGCAGACCCATTTCGAGACCTTCGCCGTCGTCCTGACCTGGGTCGCCGCCGGCGTCACCCTGTGGACCGGCTGGCAGTATTTCTCGAAGGCCCAGCAGAAGATGAGCCAGCTGTAGGGTTCGGCTTCAACCAGCAAGAAGGGCGGCCCTCGCGGGCCGCCCTTCTTCGTTTCAGGCGGGCCCGATCACCGAACGCCCAGTTCCCGCACCAGCCCGTCCATGCCGTAGACATCGCGCAGGGCCGTGGTCACGGCGCCGGTGGTCACGATGACCGAGCGGTTGACGTTGGGGTCGTAGCCGTAGGCGTTGCGCTGGGTCAGGACGGTGGAGTCGAAGTTCGCGCCCACGATCTCCCCCGCTGCCGTTACGATCGGCGAACCCGACGAGCCGCCGATGGTGTCCGACGACACCGTCATGTTCAGCACGGTCGAGCCGTCGATGCGGTTACGCGCGGCCAGCAGCTTGGGGGCCACGTCGAACGGCGCGGCGCCGGTCGCCCGGTCCCACAGCCCGCTGAAGGTGGTGAAGGCGCCGAACCGCTGGCCCGGCACGTCCGACCCTTCGATCTTGCCGTAGGTCAGACGCAGGGTGCCCGTGGCGTCCGGATAGACGGCGTCGCCGTAGGTCTGGAAGCGTAGGGCGGCCAGGCGTTCCGAGGCGCGGTCAGTCGGCGCCTGAACCCGGGCTTCCCAGTCGGAGCGGGCGGCGCGGGTCTCGTCCTGGATCGACAGCAGATATTTGATCAGCGGATCGTTCGACGCCTCGACGGCGGCGAGGCCGCCCTCCCAAAGCGCGCGGCGAACGGCGGGATCGGCCAGGGTCGTGCCTTCGATCAGGCGCGCCGACAGGCCTTCCGGCGACTCGGCGCCCAGCAGGCCGCGCACCGCGGGGTGATCGACCGTCAGCCATTCGCGGGTCTTGGACAGCCACCACTCCATGCGGACCTGCTCAAGGCCGGAATAGACCGGACGTTCGGCGAACAGGCCGGTCTGCACCGCCGCCAGACGGCTGTCGGCGAACTCGGGCAGGCGCTCGGCCGACGGTTTGCCGCGCTCCTGCGCGCCCCGCACGATCGTCCGCGCCCACAGGAACAGCTGCGATCCGCCGGCCACCGGCGTGGTGCCGATGCCGGTCGTGCCTTCCAGCAGGGCGTAGGCGGGATAGCTCTCGCGCAGGATCGGCTGCACGCCGCTCAGCGTGGTCCAGGGATTGTCGGCGCCGACGCCGGCCTCGGCGCGGCCGCGGAAGTCGGCTTCCTGTTCGGCCTTCATGGCCATGAACGACGGATCGGTCAGCGCCCGCATACGGCCCAGGCCGCGCTTGTAGGTGTTTTCCAGGCTGACGATGGGATCCATCGCTTCGAAGGCCTGGCGCTCGCCCTCTTCAGAATAGCGGATCAGACGGCCGCGCAGTTCCGACGCGATCAACTGGTCCATCGGCAGGACAACGTCGCGCACGCTGAACAGCTGGTCCTGCGTCAGCAGGCGCTGGGTCGCGCCGGGGCTGCCCGAGACGAACACCGGCGTGCCCTCGACCGGCCGGTCGGCCTTCCAGGTGAAGTGGGTCGGCGTCGCCGCCGGGGCGCCGTTCTCGTACAGCCGGATGAAGGCCGCATCGATGGCGAAGCGCGGGAAGCTGAAGTTATCGAGATCGCCGCCGAAGGTCGCGGCCCGATCCTCGGGCGCGAAGGCCAGGCGGACGTCCGAGTATTTCTTGTAGGTGTAGAGCTTGAACTGACCGCCCCGGTACAGGGTCACCACCTGGCAGCGCTTGTTGGGATCGCCGGCGCAGGCCTCCTGCTCGATCCGGCCCGCTTCCGCGTCACGGGCGCGGGTGAAGGCCTGACCCGACAGGCCGGCGCCGACGGCGTGCATCCGCTCGGTCACGTCGGTGATGTCGGTCAGGATCTCGGCGCTGCCGCCGGGGCATTTCAGCTCCTCTTCCCGGCTACGCGGGGTGAAGCCGGTCTCGGCGTAGTTGATCGCCTGGGTGGACAGGTTGGCGACGCAGGTGGCGACGCAGTGGTTGTTGGTCATCACCAGGCCTTCGCCCGACACCAGGCCCGCTGAACAGCCGCCGAACTTCACCGACGACAGCCGCACCCGGTCCAGCCACGCCTGGTCGATATGGGTGCCCAGGGTCCGGTTGGCCCGCGCGATGGGGAAGTTGTCGAAGGTCCACATGCCTTCCTCTGCCTTGGCGGCCGAACCGGCGGCGAGGGTCAGGAGGGCGGCGGCGAAGGCGGGAGTGAGATGACGCATGAAAACGGACTCCGGGCGGGCGGCGTGCGCCCTCATTTGCGGCGGACCATGAAACCAGAAGGGGCCGCCCGGCAAGTCCGGACGGCCCCTCTCGAAGGCGTTGCGGTGTCGCGCCGGATTTAGCGGCGGCGACGCTGCGGTTGATCGACGCCCAGCTCCTGAAGCAGGCGCGGGTTCGGGTAGATGTTGCGCAGCGCCTCGGTGATCGCCGCCGTCGAGACGGAGACGGTCCGGTTCAGCTCGCCGTCATAGCCGAACGAGCCGCCCAGCGAGTGGATGTTGCCGTCGAAGGCCGCGCCGATCACTTCGCCGGCGGCGTTGATCACGGGCGAGCCCGAGTTGCCGCCGATGATGTCGTTGGTCGACGAGAAGTCATAGACCACCGACTTGTTCACCCGGCTTTCGTTGTCGATGAAGGCCTGGGCCGCGTTGAACGGCTCGGCGCCCGTGGCCCGCTCGTACAGGCCGCCCATGTAGGTGAACGGCGGCACGGTCACGCCGCGGTAGCTCCAGCCTTCGATCTTGCCGAAGGACAGACGCAGGCTGAAGGTCGCGTCCGGATACAGGTTGGTGCCGTAGACCGCGAAGCGGGCCTGGGCGACCTTCTCGGCGGCGCGGGCCGTCGGGGCGTTGACCTCGGCGTTCCAGCGATCGCCGATCGCCTTGGCGGCGTCGTCATTGGCGACCACGAAGGCCAGCAGAGGATCAGCCGCGGCCAGTTGCTCGGTCGTCATGGTCGCGGCCTGGGCGCGGAAGGCCGGATCCGCCAGCTTGGTGCCGGTGATCAGGCGCTCGGCCAGGGCTTCCGGGCTCTCGCGGCCCAGCATCGCCTTCACCTGCGGATTGTCGACCGTCAGGTACTCCCGCGTCTTCGACAGCCAGTAGCGCATGCGGATCTCTTCCATATCCACATAGATCGGCGTCTCGGCCGAGATCGTCGCCGCCATCCGGGTGCGCTGTTCGGCGGTCATGCTGGTGTTCTTGGACGCGCGGACCAGGGCCTTGGCGTAGGCGTACAGTTGCGAGCCGCCGCCGGCCGATTGTTCCAGCTGGCGGACGGGCAGGTAGAGGTCGCGGGCCGTGGCCTGCACGCGCTCCAGGTCGGCCCACGGATCGCCGATGCGCTGAACCAGCGACGGGTCGGCGGCGACACGGGCGCGCAGCTCGGTCTCTTCCTCACGCTTGCGGGCCATGAAGGCCGGATCGGTCAGGGCGCCCTGCTGGCCGTAGTAGACCTTGAAGCTGTTCTCCAGGCCGAACACCGGATCGAACGACACGCGCTTGGCTTCGTCGCCGGTCAGCGAATATTCGAGCAGGCGGCCGCGCAGTTCCGAGTTCTGGATCAGGGTGACCGGCAGCTGCTGGTCGCGCAGGCGCTCCAGCTGGCTCATGGTCAGCAGGCGCTGGGTGGTGCCCGGGTTGCCGGACACGAAGGTCACGTCGCCCGCGGCCGGGGCGTTCGGATTCCAGCGCAGATAGTTCTGGCCGACGTTGACCGGCTTGCCGTCCTCGTAGGCGCGCAGGAAGCCCGCATCCAGGGCGTAGCGCGGGAAGTTGAAGTTGTCGGGGTCCCCACCGAAGAAGGCGGCCTGGTTCTCAGGCGCGAACACCAGGCGGACGTCGTCGTACTTGCGGAACTTGTACAGGGCGTATTTGCCGCCGCGGTAGAAGCTGATGACCTGGCAGTTGAACTTGGCGTCGCCCGCGCAGGCTTCGGTCTGGATCTTGTTGATCTCGGCGGAGCGGGCGGCGTTGAAGGCCGCGCCTTCCAGGCCCTGGCCGGCGCCCAGCACGCGGTCAGTGACGTCGACGATCTCGGTCAGGACTTCGGCGGTCTGGCCGGGGCAGCGGCGCTCTTCCTCGCGGGTCGCCGCCGTGAAGCCGTTCTTCACGAGGTCCTGCGTCGGGGTGGACAGTTCCTGCGAGCAGCCGACCACGCAGTGCCAGTTGGTCAGGATCAGGCCTTCGGGCGAAACGAAGGAGGCCGAGCAGCCCTGGATGCGGACCGAGGCGTTGCGCACGCGATCCAGCCAGGCCTGGTCGATGCGGGTGCCGTAGCGCTGGTTCACCGTCGCGATGGGGAAGTTGTCGAAGGTCCACATGCCCTCGTCTGCCTTGGCGGCCGACGGCGCGGCCATGACCGCCATGACACCGCCCACGGCGATGATGGACGCGGTCGCCTGAACGGCGGACCGCAACGAACGGAACAGCATTTTGCATTTCTCCCTTGGGCCGGATCCCGGACGCCGGCCCTGTTACGGCGTAACTAGCGCCTGTCCAACGCGGTCGTCCACGGTTTCCCGTCGCCGCCGTTTCATATCGGCGCTCGCCTTACCCCGATTTAACTTGGCCACAACCTTGGGCGTCGTCACATAGCGGGCAACGTCCGGGACCCGCTGATTTCATGTCGCTCGCACTTTCAACCCTTCTGTATGAGTGGCGCCGCTACATGGCGGCGGTGATGGCGCTCGCCCTCTCCGGCCTGCTGGTGCTGGCCATGACCGGCGTCTTCATCGGCATCGGCAAGGGCTTTACCGCGACCATCGAGCGCTCTGGCGCCGACATCATCATCATGCAGCCGGGCGCCAAGAGTCTGATGAGCGGTCCGTCGGGCGTGCCGCGGCGCTTCATCCCGCTGGCCTATCGCAACTCCGCCGTGGTGGAAGTGCAGCCGCTGGACGGATCCCAGGGATCGTTCCAGCCGATCAGCAGCGTTGATCCCACGATGTCCCAGGCTGAGCGGGCCAAGATGAACGCTCCGGCCATGAACTATGTCCAGGCTAGCATCATCGATACGAGGCCGGGATCGGTCACCATCCCGACCGACTATTCCCCCGAGTTGGTCGACGCCCTGCGCCAGCCCTACACGGTCGCCATCGACGAAACCGCCGTGCGCAAGCTGAAGGTCAAGCTGGGCGACAAGGCCATGTACAACGGCCAGACCGTGACGGTCGTCGGCATCACGCGCGGTTATCCGAACATGATGCAACCCGGCGTCGTCATGTCCCGCGACACCCTGCGGATGCTGGGACAGGCGGACACCGGCCCCCGCGTCGGCCCGCTCATGGTCAAGCTTGATAACCCCTCGCAGGCCGAGCGCGTCGCCGACGAACTGAACGTCCAGGGCGACGGACAGTGGAAGGCCTGGACTCGTCAGCAACTGGCCGACGCCAACGCCGGCGCCATGTTCGAGGAAAGCATTCTGATCATCATCGTGGGCGGCTGCGTGGTGCTGGGCACCATCATCGGCGTGGCCATCACCTGGCAGACCCTGCGCGGCGCCATCATGGCCAATATCAAGGAGTTCGCCTCGCTGCGCGCCCTGGGCGTCGGCATGGGAAGCTTGCGCCGCATCGTCATGGAGCTGAGCTTCTGGGTCGGCTGCGTCGGCGTCATCGCCGCCGTTTTCCTGACCTGGCTGGTCCAGCTTCTGGCCCTGTCCAACGCCATCATCATCGCCCTGCCGATCCCGCTTCTGATCATCGTGGGCGGCGGCCTGATCATCATCGCCATGCTCTCGGGACTGCTCTCGCTCGGCATCCTCAAGAACAGCCAACCCGCGGACCTGCTGCGATGAACAGTCACACCAAGGTTCACGGAAAGCACGGCGACTTCGCCATCGAAGCCAAGGGGCTGATCAAACGGTTCAAATCCGGCAAGGGCTTCGTCGAAGTCCTCAAGGGCGTGGATTTCGACGCCCGCCACGGCGACCTGACCATGGTCATGGGACCGTCGGGCTCGGGCAAGTCGACCCTGATCGCCGCCCTGTCCGGCCTGCTCCGTCCCGAGAAGGGGCGGGTGGACGCCCTCGACGTGGACGACTTGTGGAGCTTCTCCTCGGGACGGATCGACCGCTTCCGGTTGGACCACTGCGGCTTCATCTTCCAGGGCTTCAACCTGTTCCCGGCGCTGTCGGCGCTGCAGCAGGTCGAGATCGTCCTGAAGTTCCAAGGCCTGTCCAAGGCCGACGCCACCAAACGCGCCAAGCTGGCGCTTGAGGAAGTCGGTCTCGGCCACCGCCTGAATCAGCGGCCGTCGGCGCTGTCGGGCGGCGAGAAACAACGCGTCGCCATCGCCCGCGCCCTGGCCAAGGATCCTCACATCCTATTCGCCGACGAACCCACGTCGGCGCTGGACGGCGAGAACGGCCAGGTGGTCATCCGCCTGCTGCGTCGCGCCGCCACTGAACACGGCGCCGCCGTCATCTGCGTGACCCACGACCCCCGTCTCGAGGCCTGGGCCGACCGGGTCATCCACATCGAGGACGGCGTCATCATCAGCGACGAACGCCGCACCCCCAATCCTGACGCCGCCCTGGCGTCGCACTGAACGCCTTCCAGGACCGAGAAACGACATGCTCCGCTTTCTGAAGAACAAGTGGCTCTGGATCGGCCTGATCGCGGTGATCATCGCGATCGCCGGCTTCACCATGGTCCAGGGCAACGCCAAGGCGAAAAAGGCTGAGGAAGAGAAGGCCGCCGCCGAGAAGGTGGAAAGCCCCTATGCGGCCATCGCCAACGCCAAGGTCGATATCGAGGGCGGCATCGTCCAGATCGCGGCCCGCCGCGGCGGCGTGGTTCGCGACGTTCTGGTGCAGGAAGGCGATCGCGTCGTCGCCGGCCAGATCCTGGCCCGTCAGGAAGACGATGAGCCGCGCCTGGCCCTGCAGACCGCCAACGCCGATCTCGCCGCCGCCGAAAGCCAGCTGCGCCTGATCCAGGTCAACATCCGCACGGCCCAGCGTGAGTTCGAGCGCCTGGAACGTTTGGCCGCCACCAACTTCGTCGCCGCCCAACGCCTCGACCAGGCCCGTGACGCCATCGCTTCGGCCCAGGCCCAGCTCGGCTCGCAGCAGGCGGCGGTCGAAACCGCCCGTGCTCGCCGCGACCAGGCCGTCTACAACGTCGAACTGACCGTGATCCGCTCGCCGGCCAACGGCCGCATCGTGCGCCGCTACGCCAACCCGGGCGCCGGCGCCTCGACCCTGAACGTGTCGAACATGTTCGATCTGGAGCCCGACGCCCCGCGCATCGCCCGCGCCGAGATCGTCGAGAGCGACATCCCGAACGTGACCGTCGGCCAGCAGGTCGAGATCACCCCCGAAGGTGACACCTCCAAGGTCTACGTCGGCACCGTCCTGCGCCGCGCCGCCGTCTTCGGCGCCCGCAAGCTGGCCTCGGACGACCCCTCGCAGCGTTCGGACGAGCGCGTCATCGAGGTGGTGGTCACCGCCGGCGACGCCCCGCTGCTGATCGGCCAGCGCGTGCTGGTGAAGTTCATGAAGCCCGGCCAGACCGCCGGCGCCCCGCGCACGGTCGCCGCCGGCGTTCCGGCCGACCGCTCGATGCGCGCCCCGGCCCGTCAGGGCGGCTGATCAACGGCTAGCGGCGCGGGTCAGGAAGTCCCGGATCAACGAGACGACCTGATCCAGGTGGGTCTCCAGCAGCCAGTGCCCCCCGTCGTCGAACAGATTCAGTTCGGCGTCGGGGAGGTCGCGCAGCCAGGCTCTGGCGGCGCCGACAGGCATGTAGCCGTCCCGCGGTCCCCAAACGATGAGCGTCGGCGGCTGATGATCGCGCAGCCATGCCTGATAGCGCGCGAACCAGTCGCGGTTCTCCAGCAGGCCCGCGATCAGGTCCAGATAGATCGCCTGGCGGCGCGGCGTCGTCAGCGCCCAGTGCAGGGTCCACAGATCGGGTGAGATTCGTGCGGCGACGTCGCCCTCGCTCCCATTCAGGAACTCCTCCCGATAGCCGTCCTCGGTGATGGCCTCCGCCAGCTTGGCCTTCCGTTCAGGCGTGGGGTTTTCCCAGTAGACTTTCAGCCCGGCGTACTGGGGACCCAACTGGTCCTCGTAGATGTCGCCGTTCTGGACGATCAGGGCCGCGATCCGTTCCGGCTTCCGGATCGCCAGCCGCAGGCCGACCTGGGATCCGAAGTCGTGCAGGTAAAGCGTGAAACGCTCCGCCCCGACCGCATCCGCGAACCGCTCCAGGAACCGCGCATAGCCGTCGAAATTATAGGCGAACTCGTCAGGCGTCCCGCTGTAGCCGCAACCGGGAAAGTCCGGCGCCAACAGTCGCCACCGATCCCCCAATCGCGCCATCAGGCCGCGGAACTCGTAGGATGAGCAGGGATAGCCGTGCGGCAACAGCACGGTCGGCGCATCCGCCGGCCCGGCTTCGCGATAGAAGATATCGACGCCGTCCACGTCGACACGGCGATGGGACACGACGGCCATGGCTGCTCCGATCGGGATTGAGGCGGGTAAACGCCTCCACCTCCGGTCCGGTTTCGATGGTCAGCCGGGCGGTGGGAAAGACCGAGCCTGGGTTTTCAGCCACAGGATCAATGCGCGTTCTTCGCGTCGCCGCTCACCCGTTCCTCCTATGACGACAAGCGCGCCGCCGTCAGGGATGAAGCCGAAAGGCGCGGCCAGCCGCCCCGCCGCAAGGTCGTCCGCCACGATCATCCACGGCAGGACCGCCGCTCCCAGTCCCGCCAAGGCCGCGTCCAGGACGACATGCAGATGGGGCAGAACGCGGTCCCGTCCGGTCGGGGGCGACCGCCCGCTGGCTGAGGTCCAGTCGCTCCAGGCGTTCTCCCGGGTGCGGGTCGTCAGTCGGGCCGATGTTTCTATTCGGTCGACCAGACCGGGCACGCAAACCAGGCCGATCCGGTTCTCGGTCAGAACCTCGATCCCCGGCGCCGTGCGGTGTTCGGCGTCGACATAGCGTAGCGCCAGATCTGCGCCACGCTGGCGAACCGCCCTGTTCTCGAGTTCGCTGAGATGAAGGGCGATCTCCGGATGGCGCGCCTCGAAATCCGCCAGCCGGGGCACCAGCCACTTCACCGCCAGGCTGGGGTGCGCCGCCAGCCGCACGTCCCGCCGCGCCCTCACGTTCCGGACCGCGCCTGCCAGCGTATCGAAGCCGGACGTCAGTCCCGCCAGCAGGGTTTGGCCGGCCTCGGTCAGCCTCAACCTGTGCTTGGGCCCTTCGAACAGGCGCACGCCCAGCGCGGCCTCCAGCGCCTTCACCTGCCGGCTGACGGCGCTGTGCGTCACATGCAGTTCGGCCGCCGCCCGGGTGGCGCTGCCGGTCCGTCCCATCGCCTCGAAGGCGCGCAGGCCGTTCAGCGACGGCAGCGGTCCTCGAGGTGTGAGATTTTCGAACATCGTCTGGTCGATAAGTCGCTTTCGCCGGCGCCGCAATCCCGCGATCCAGCGCCATGTTCACCCGCGCTCGTCTCGTCGTTCCCGTCCTTGGCTTGGGCCAGATCGTCGCCTTCGCCTCCAGCTACTATCTGTTGGGCGTGCTTGCCGATCCGATGGCGCGAGCCTTCGACCTGCCGCCGACCCGGGTGTTTGCGGCGCTGTCCGTGGCCCTTCTGATTTCGGCTGTCCTGACCCCGTGGGCAGGCCGATGGCTTGAGCGGCGGGGCGGGCGACGCGTCCTGGGATGGGCCCACGTCGCCTTCGCCGCCGCTCTGTTTCTGATGGCCGCGGCCCCGTCGAAATGGGTCCTGCTGGCGGCGGTCGCGGGGCTGGGCGTCGGCATGTCGATCGGTCTGTACAGCTCGGCCTTCGCGACGCTGGTGGAGATCCACGGCGCGCAGGCGCGGCGGCCCATTACCGCCGTCTCCCTGCTCGGCGCCCTTGGCGGAGGGCTGGGCTGGCCGATCAGCCGCCTGATCGTCGAGGCCTCCGACTGGCGGGTCGCCTGTGGCGTCTGGGCGCTGGCGCACCTGTTGCTCTGCCTGCCGCTGACCGCCTTCGTCCTGCCGGGCCGTCCCGCGGGCGCGATTGCCGCCGCCACGGTCGTGGGCCGCGTCGGCTGGGACCGCCGCATGATCCAGATCGCCGGCGTTTTCGCCGGAGGCTGGATGGTTTCGACCGCCATGGGGGCGCATCTGCCGCGCTTGCTGGCCGATCTGGGTCTGACGCCCGCCCATGCCGCCTGGGCCGCCGGACTGATGGCCGCCAGCGCCGTCACGGCGCGCCTGTTCGACCTGCTGGTCCTGCACCGTTCGCATCCGGTCCTCACCGTCCGGATCGCCAGCCTGTTTCATCCGCTGGGCGCCGTCCTGGCGGTGGTCGGCGGCGCGCGGCTGGCGCCCATGCTGGCGATCGGGCAGGGGCTGGGCAACGGCCTGCTGTCGGTCGCCTCGGGCGTCCTGCCGCTGCATGTGTTCGGCCCGGATCGCTACGCCGTCCGGCAGGCGCTGGTCCTCACGCCCGCCCGCTATCTCCAGGCGCTGGCGCCCGCCGCCTATGCGCTCGCGGTCGACGTCTCGCCGGTCGCGGCCCTGACCCTGTCGGGTCTCGCTTGTCTGGGGATGTTCGCGATGACGTTTGGGTTGCGGCCGGTCGGGGAGGTCGCATAGCTTTCACTATGCAATCGACGCGAGAGGTGTAGGCTCCCGCTTCTCAAGCTTCACAGGAGACGTGTCATGGCCTTCCCGACCGCCGTCAACGACCAGATCACCGACGCGATCACCCAGAGCAATGTCAGCGTACTGGGCGAGTCGCCCGCCGTGGCGCTGGGCAGCCTGTACCAGAGCATGGCGCACTCCACCGGCCTGATGTTCCACAATGCGGTCGCCGCCCAGCAACAGCAGAACATCGCCGCCCAGGCCGCCACCACTCAGGGCGTGATGCAGATCTACAGCCTGGACACCGTGGCGACCGCCAAAATTCTTGGGGCCTAGGATGAAACGGCCCACGCCGAAGGCGGGCGCGGAGGCCGGACCGGTGAAACCCGCCCCCCGGTCTCGCTATGCTCACGTCAATCGGGAGGTCACCGACTCGGTGACCGAAACCAATGTGAAGGTGACGGCCGACGCGCCCGCCATGGCGATGGGCGGGCTGTATCAGAGCTTCGCCCACGCCTCGGGGATGATGTTCGAGAACGCGGCCGCCGCTCAAGGACAGCAGTTGGCGCTCGCCCAGGCCGCAAGCAACGTCGGCATCGAATTGCTCTATCGGGCGGCCGGCGTCACGCCGCCGACGCCGGCGAACGGCAAACCGCCTGTCGAAGGGACGGTCTGAGATGGCGAAGCCTCCGCCCCCGAAGCCCGCGGCTCCGAAACCTTCTTCCAAGCCGGTCGTGTCGAGGCCGGATCCGACCCTCGAAGCCATGGTCCGGCTGGCGGTGGTTCAGTCGGTCTGCATGAACCTCGTCGACGCCGCCGCTCATGTGCGACGCACGTCCATCCTGGCTGAAGCGGCGAGCACCGCGGCTCTGATGCGCGCGCTTCAGGCCCCCGAAGGCGACAGGAGCTGGGTCGCGGCCCTCGAAGGGGCCGGAATGATGATGAGCACGGCCTCCTCGGCCTTCGTCGCCGCCACTCAGTCGGCGATGGCGATGGCGGTCGATCCGCCCAAGGACGCCTAACGCCCCTTGAAGTCCGCCGGGCGCTTCTCCAGCACGGCGTTGACGCCCTCGGCGTGATCCTCGGTCAGGTGGGCCAGCGCCTGCATGGCGGCGGTCATCTCCAGAATCTGGTCGAAGGTCGCGTCGCGGCCCTGACGCAGCAGGGCCTTTGTCATGCGCAGCGCATTGGGCGCCTGTGCGGCGATCTCGGCCGCTGTCGACATGGCTTCGTTCAGCAGGGCGTCGGCGGGAACCACCCGATTGACCAGTCCCCACTCCAGCGCCGTCCGCGCATCCAGCGTCCGGCCGGTGAACAGCAGTTCCGCCGCGCGGACATAGCCGACGTTCCTGGGCATCAACCACGCCCCGCCGTCGCCCGGCAGGATGCCCAGCTTCAGGAAGGGCACGCCGAACGAGGCGGCCTCCGAGGCGATGCGGATGTCGGCCAGCCCGGCGATGTCGCAGCCCAGCCCCATGGCCGGGCCGTTCACCGCCGCCACCAGCGGAACCTCCAGCCCGTACAGCGACCGCACGATCCGGTGCACGACGCGGCGGTAACGCTCGCGGATGTCGGTTCCGGCGCCCGCGAACAGGTCGCGCCTGTCCTGCATCGCCCGCAGGTCGCCGCCCGCCGAGAAGGCGCGGCCCGCACCGGTCAGCACCACGCAACGCACGTCGCGGTCGGCGTTCACGGCCTCGCAGGCGGTGGCGAAGGCCTCGCCGTCCGCCAGGTCGGGCAGGGCGTTCAGCCGTTCGGCGCGGTCCAGCGTCCAGAGTTCGATCGGGCCGCGGCGTTCGATGTGGATCAGGGTCATGCCCCGCTCTGCACGACTCACCGCGCGGGCTCAAGCTGCCGTCGCGGGAGCGCCGATCCGCGCTCAAGCAGCGAGTGACCGCGTCAGGAGCGACAGCGCCCTTCGCAGAATGCAAAAGCCCCGGACCTTGCGGGCCGGGGCTTCCGTGTTCTTCGGATCCGGGTCTCGCCTTACCGGCGCGCCCTGTCGATCTTGATGGGTACGAAGTTCGACGGGTGGCTGATCACGCGATCGCCTGCGCCGTTGGTGTTCTTCGTGTTCACCAGCATTCCGCCCCAGAGCGCAAAGCTCATCATGGCGTGCTGGAGGTTCCTGTCTTTGTCGTTCATCTGTGATGTCTCCTTTCGTTGAACGATGAAAAGAGACACGTCGTGCTGATCGGGAGTCTCACCGTCATAGTCGTTTCGCGTCATGGTCAAGGTAGGATATCCCTGAGCGAATTGCAAGTATTTTTACTCCGCTACCGGACCATATTTCGTACCCATGTCATCAACTGTCCCCTCCATGCCACACCAGCCGCCCCGGCCCGTCGCCACGCCCTGTGTGAAGGTGTGTATCGTTGACGGTCCGACCGGCCTTTGCCTGGGCTGCTATCGCACCCTTCCGGAGATCGGGGGCTGGAGCGCCCTGACAGACGACCAGCGCGCCGCGATCATGGCCGAGCTGGCCTCGCGCCGCTCGCGGATCGACCCGGCGAAACTGGGGCCCGTCTGACCGGGCGGATTCAGATTTCGTCCACCATCCTCCTTCACCGCATCCCAATCGGCCTGTGCGACAGGGGAGGGGCCGCAGTAAGCGGTGGTTGCCGCGAGTTCGCGTCTTCATGCGTTTCGACCTGTCTTCTCTCGGGGTGCTGGCCCTGGCCGTCGCCTCGTCGCTGACCGTCCTGTGGTGGATGGAGCAGACCGGCCTGCGTGGCGAAGCCCAGGCCGCCGAGATCCCCGCCGTCCACGCCGCCGCGACCGGCGTTCCGGGCCAGGTGCTCAAGGCCGCCGACGGCCACTACTGGGCCGAGGCGCGGATCGACGACCACGCCGTGCGCGTCATGGTCGACACCGGCGCCAGCGTGGTGGTCCTGACCCCCGCCGACGCCGCCCGCCTGGGCTTCGATCTGGAACCTGCCGATTTCAGCGCGAAGGTGGTCACCGCTTCGGGTCCCGTCCGCGCCGCTCCCGTTCAGCTTCAAGCGGTCTCGGTCGCCGGCGCCCGCGTCGAGCAGGTCGAGGCCCTGGTGGTCGAACAGGGCCTGCCCCACTCCCTGCTGGGCATGAGCTATCTCGGCCGCCTGTCCGCGTTCACCGCGACGCCCGCAGCCCTGACGCTGCGTCCCTAGGCCTTCACAGCGCCTTCACCACCACCGACAGCGCCGTCGCCACCATGTAGACGGCGAAGACCTTGCGCAGGACGCGCTTGTCCAGCCGATGCGCCAGCTTCGCGCCCCAGGGCGCGACCGCCGTGGTCAGCACGCCCATGACGATGGCTGCGGGCACATTGACGTAGCCGATCGAGAAGGGCGGCCGTCCGACCGCATCCCAACCGAACACCACAAAGCCGAACGCCGCCGCCGCCCCGATGGCCACGCCGAAGCCCGAGGCCGTCGCCACCGCCTGATGGATCGGCCGTCCGCACAAGGTCATGGTCAGGCCGCCGAAGCTGCCGCCGCCGATCCCCATCATGGCCGACAGCCCGCCGATCGTCGTTCCGATCACCCGCCGCGCCCAGCCGGTCGGCATGTCCTTGGCCAAGGTGAAGCGTTCGGGCAGGAAGCCCAGCTGCAGTCCGATCAGCGCCAGGCAGACGCCGTAGACGACGGCCAACCCTTCCATCGAGGCCACGCCCGCGACGGCCGCGCCGACCAGGCCGCCGAGTCCGACCCAGGGCGTCCAGCTTTTCAGCACCGCCTCGTCCACCGCGCCGTGGCTGCGATGCGCCTTCAGCGAGCGCCAGCTCGTCGCCACGATGGTCAGCAGGGAGGTGCCCACCGCGACGTGCAGATTGCTCTCGCCGCCGACGCCCAGCACCTCGAAGGCGTAGAACAGGGCGGGCACGATCACCGTCCCCCCGCCCACGCCGAACAGCCCGGCCACCAGTCCGCCCGCCAGCCCCGCCGCGACCAGCGCCGCCAGCAGGATCAGGATTTCGGACAGGGGAAGGGCGGTCATGGATCGGGTTTAACCGCTCCGCCTCAATCCGCCAGCCAGAACAGGTCCTCGACCTTCGCATCCAGCGCGCGCGCCAGGCTCAGGGCGAGGATGGTCGAGGGGATGAAGACCCCGTTCTCCACCGTGTTGACGGTCTTGCGCGACACCCCGGCCTTCTCGGCCAGTTCCGCCTGCGTCAGGCCCGCGGCCTGCCGCGCCTCCTTCAGCCGCGAGGCGAGCCGCGGATCACCCATCGTCGGTTTCCATCTCCCGCTCGGGGCGGCGGTGCAGGGCGGTGAAGCGTAGGGCGGCCGTCGCCGCCGCGAGCCACAGGATCATCGGCAGGGCGATCACCGTCACATCCGCGTTCCACAGGCCGACCAGATAGGCTCCGGTCCCCCCGACCAGCAGCACCCAGAAGGCCCAGGTCATGGCGCTGGCCCGGTAGGCGCGGGTCAGTTCGTCGTCCAGCAGGCGCTTCATCTTCCGCGAGGCGCCGTCCCAACCCATGATCATCACGGGGATCAGCAGCAGGTTCAACACGGCGGCTCCGGCCAGGAGAACGCCGCTCCAACTGGTGTCCTCTCCGTTCAGCCACTCCTGGGCGCGGGTCATGGCGACCACCGTGATTCCCAATGTGGCCGCCGGCAGGATGTTGATCCGGCTGACCCAGTCGCGCTGCATCCGGTCGCGATAGCTGCCGGGCCCTTCCCGGGTCCGCTCGGCGTCATCGCTGCGGAAGGCGAACATTCCGCCGACCCCGACCATGGCCACCGCGAGCCCCAAGACGATCGCGATCGCCAGAAGGTCGCGCGCATCCGGCCCATTTTCGTTCCAGTTGATCGCGGCGCAGCAGGCGATGAATACGCCCACACAGAAGACCGCCACGGCGATCCTGTACCGCGTCGCTCGCCGCCGCTCCACCGCTCGCCAGTTGTCGTCGTCCATGGCCCTGCTTCCCCGTGTCACCTAGGGGTTACATGTCACCTCAGGGTTACACGAGTCAAGCGGCTAGAGCAGCAGGGCGCCCCTCGTGTCTCAGCAGCCAGGTCTTGCGCTCCAGCCCGCCGCCGAAGCCGACCATGGCGCCGTCCGCGCCCACGACGCGGTGGCAGGGCAGGACCACCGCGATCGGATTGCGGTTCAGGGCCACGCCCGCCGCCTGGGCTGCGCCGGGTTCGCCCGCGCGCTTGGCCATCTCGCCGTAGCTGATGGTCAGGCCGGCGGGGATCTCGGCCAGCGCCTTCCATACCCGCGCCTGGAAGCCGTCGCCCGCGACCGCGCCGTCCAGAGACCACGGAATGCGGTGCAGCGCGGCCTGATCGCCGGCGAAATAGGCGGTCAGTCCGTCGCGCACCGCCGCCGGCGTTTCTCCCTCGATCTGGGCCGCGTCCGGATACTCCCGCCGCATCGCCTTGCTCAGCCCCTCGCCGAACGACACGCCGCGCAGCCGCCCTTCGGCGTCGCAGGCCAGAGCCAGCGGGCCGACTGGGGAGGGCAGGATGGAGAGGGTCAGAATCATCGGGTCAGCCTAGCCCGGCATCAGGGCGTTCATCTCGCCCCAGCCCAACGCACCCTCCATCATCGGCTCGGACACGCCCGTGCTCAGGAAGTCTTTCGCCAGCGTCGCCGTCCGGCCGTAGGCGGCGCTCGCCAGCCCCGATCCGGCGCTCAGCCGCCGCACGCCCAGCCGCTCCAGCTCCGTCGCGTCCGGCAGGCCCGGGAAGGCCAGCAGGTTGACGGGCAGGGGCGTCGCGCCGGCCAGGGTCGCGATCCCTTCGGCCTCGACCAACCCCGGCGCGAACAGGCCGTCGGCGCCGGCCGCCTGATAGATCACCGCGCGCCGCACCGCCTCGTCGACCCGGCCCGTCGGCGCGCCGACGCCCGCCAGCCAGATGTCGCAGCGGGCGTTGATGAACAGGGCGTCTCCCACCGCCGCGCGGATGGCCGCGATCTTGGCCGCCAGCGCCTCGGGCGCCTTGCCGCCGTCCTCGATGTTGACGCCTTGGGCGCCCGCCGCGACCAGGCGCTTCGCCGTCGCCGCCACCTCGGCCGGATCGTCGGAATAGCCGCCTTCGAAGTCGACGCTGACCGGGACGCCCTGCGCCGCCCGCACCACGTCGGCGCACATCTGCACGGCCCGGTCGACCGGCAGGGCGTCGCCGTCCGGCCAGCCCAACGCCCAGGCGCAGCCCGCGCTGGTCGTGGCGATGGCCCGCGCGCCCAGTGAACGCATCACCGCCGCGCTCCCGGCGTCCCAGGCGTTGGGCAGGATCAGCAGGCCGGATCGGTGCAGGTCGTGAAAGGCGGTCATGGGAACTCCTCCGTGTCGGACGTCTACATGGGGGCGCGCATGACGTAGCGCTGGCGGTTTCCGGACATCCTCACCATCCTCGTCTTGCCGCGCCGCAGCAACCTTAACGGCTGCACGCCGTTCTCCCGGCCTCGAACAACGGTCGGAGCCTGACCCATGACGTCCACCAAACTCCTCTACGCCACCGCCGCCGGCGCCCTGGTCCTCGCCGCCGCGCCGCTGGCTTCGGCCCAGACGCCCTACGGCTCGACCCAGCAACAGCAGGACCCCGTCGGCGCCATTCTCGGCGCCCTGTTCGGGGATCGTCTCGGCGTCTCGTCCTCGCTGGAGACCGAGTGGAGCCGGGGGCGCCGCCCGCTCTCGACCCAAAGCGGTCAGTTCCAGACCCGGCTCGACACCGATGTGCGCTCGGGGCGTCTGTCCAGCAGCGAGGCCAACCGCCTGCGCGGCGAGTATGACGACCTGGTCCAGCTGGAGGCCCGTTATACCGCCGACGGCCGGGTCACGACCCAGGAGCGGGCCGATCTGGCCGCCCAGTACCGCGAGTTCTCCCAGCGCGTCGAAGCGGGCGGCTCCGACTATTCCTCCGGCCGCGCGACGGTCGCCGACGGGCGCGCCGATTTCGAGGCCCGGGTCGACACGGCCGTGCGCAACCGTCGCCTGACCCGCACCGAGGGCACGCGCCTGAAAACCGATTATCAGGACCTGATCCGGGTCGAGAGCGGCTACCTGCGCGACGGTCGCCTGACCGCCCAGGAACGTGATGACCTCGACAGCCGGCTGGACGCGCTGGACGCCCGCCTCGGCGACGCGCCCTCGGGCGGGAACAACGGCGGCGGTTATCAGGATAACCGCACCCGTCTGTCGAACATCGAGCGCGCCCTGTCCTCGAACAGCGGGGGTCTCAGCCGCACCGAGATCGCCGACATCCGCGTCGAGGCCGGCGACCTGGCCCGCCTGGAAGCCGCCTACGGCCGCGCCCAGCCTTCGTCCGACGACCGGTCCTATCTGGAGCGCCGCATCGGCGAGCTGGAGGTCCGCGCCCGCGTGCGGCGCTAGAGCGAAAATCGGCTGAGTTGGACGCAGTCCAGCTCAGCTCAGATTTCGCTCCAGCATAATTCTGGAGCCTGCGCGGCCGTATTGTCCTGTCGGCCGCCAGGCGTAAGGTCATGCGGCCGCGTCTCGCGGCCTGAGCTCGAAAGGCGGTCCTCATGTCTCGCTTTCGTACCTTGTCGGTGATCGGCGCCCTCGCCATCGCCGGCTCATTGTCCGCCATGGCGGTCGCCCAGGAACGAACCAGTCCTCCCAGACCTGGCGGCGGTTCCCAGGCGCCGTCGGGCAGTTATCAGCGCACCTGTCGCGGCGTGAACATGAACGGCAACATGCTCAGCGCCCAGTGCCCCGGCCCGACCGGCGCGCCGATCTTTTCCTCGATCGACACCAACAGCTGTCGGGGTCGAGACATCGCCAACGACCGTGGCTACCTGCGCTGCAACGGCGCCGGACCCCAGCCGCCCCGCCCGCCGAGGCCGGAGCCGCCGCGCCCGCCTCGGCCCGTGCCTCCGACGCCTCCGGGCGGGGGCAACTACGAAGCCATCCTCTATACCAGCGCCGACTTCCGCGGGCGGTCGCTGCGGGTCGCCGGCCCGGTCGCCAACCTGGCGCGCTATCCGGGCTTCAATGACAACGTCCGTTCGATCCGCATCGTGCGCGGCCGGGCCCAGGTCTGCGTCGACGCCAATTATCGCGGCCAGTGCCAGACGCTGCGCCGGTCCGTGTCCGACCTGCACCGTATCGGCATGGGCAACCGCATCAGCTCGGTTCGCTGAGGTCAGGGGCGGGAGGGTTCGACCTCCCGCCACCTGCTGACAGACTGCTGTCAGCAGGCGCCGCTCCCGGTGTCTGGCGTCGGGGGCGGTCGCCGCCTACATTCCGTTCATGGCCCGTTCTCCCCG
Source organism: Brevundimonas sp. GW821-FHT12C05 (assembly GCF_058807475.1). Lineage (NCBI taxonomy): Bacteria > Pseudomonadati > Pseudomonadota > Alphaproteobacteria > Caulobacterales > Caulobacteraceae > Brevundimonas > Brevundimonas sp. GW821-FHT12C05. The sequence continues at coordinate 33,524 of NZ_JBXAQS010000003.1, read as the reverse complement.
GAATTCCTCCCAGACCACCCCGCAGGGGACGCGCAAGCCCGAGCATGTCCCGGGCGAGGCCGCCGGCGTGGCCGAGGCGCATGCGCCCTTCATCTTCGATCCCGCGGCGGCCAAGAACCGCCAGCCCATGTTCGCCCCCGTCACCGGCCCGCGCCTGACGCCGGAGGAAGCGCCGGGCAAGCCGTCCGACTGGGTACCGCACCGCCCGGACCGCCCGCAGGACCGCAAGTCCATCCCCTTCCGGCTGGAGACGCAGTACACGCCCGCCGGGGACCAGCCCTCCGCCATCGCCGAACTGGTCGCCACCGCCGAGACCGGCGAGCGGGATCAGGTGCTGCTCGGCGTCACGGGCTCCGGTAAGACCTTCACCATGGCCAAGGTCATCGAACAGACCCAGCGCCCGGCCCTGATCCTGGCCCCCAACAAGACCCTCGCGGCCCAGCTCTATTCCGAGTTCAAGAGCTTCTTCCCGGACAATGCGGTCGAGTATTTCGTCTCGTATTACGACTACTACCAACCCGAGGCCTACGTGCCCCGGACGGACACCTACATCGAGAAGGACAGCTCGATTAACGAGCAGATCGACCGCATGCGCCACTCGGCGACGCGGGCGATCCTCGAGCGGGACGACGTCATCGTCGTCGCCTCGGTCAGCTGCATCTACGGCATCGGGTCGGTCGAGACCTATACGGCGATGACCTTTACCCTGAAGGTCGGCGACCAGATCGACGAGAGCAAGCTGAGGGCCGACCTGATCGCGCTGCAGTACAAGCGCAACGACCTCAATTTCGAACGCGGCATGTTCAGGAAGCGCGGCGACGTGCTGGAGATCTTCCCGGTCCACATGGAGGACCGCGCCTGGCGCATCCAGCTGTTCGGCGACGAGGTCGAGAGCATCCAGGAGTTCGACCCCCTGACGGGCAAGAAGACCAACGACCTGACCGAGATCACCGTCTACGCCGCCAGCCACTACGTCACCCCGCGCCCCTCCCTCAATCAGGCCATGACCGGCATCAAGGCCGAGCTGAAGGAGACGCTCGACTGGATGGTCGAGAACGGCAAACTCCTCGAAGCCCAGCGCCTCGAGCAGCGCGTGCGCTTCGATCTGGAGATGATGGAGGCCACCGGTTCCTGCGCCGGCATCGAGAACTACAGCCGCTGGCTGACCGGCCGCGGGCCGGGGGAGCCGCCGCCCACCTTCTTCGAATACATCCCCGACAACGCCCTGCTGTTCCTCGACGAAAGCCACGTCACCGTCGGCCAGATCAGCGCCATGTACCGCGGCGACTACCGCCGCAAGTCGACCCTGGCCGAGTACGGCTTCCGCCTGCCCTCGGCGATCGACAACCGGCCGCTGAAGTTCGACGAGTGGGACGCCATGCGCCCCCAGACCGTCCACGTCTCGGCCACCCCCGGCGACTGGGAGATGGAGCGCACCGGCGGGATCTTCACCGAACAGGTCATCCGCCCCACCGGCCTGATTGACCCCCCGGTCGAGATCCGCCCGGTCAGTGGCGCGACGCGCAACCAGGTCGACGATGTCATCGACGAGGTGAAGGCCGTGGCCCGCCAGGGCTACCGCTCCCTCGTCACCGTCCTGACCAAGAAGATGGCCGAGGACCTGACGGAGTACATGCACGAGCAGGGCGTCCGCGTCCGCTACATGCACTCCGACGTCGACACCCTGGAGCGGATCGAGATCCTGCGCGACCTGCGCCTGGGCGCCTTCGACGTGCTGATCGGCATCAACCTGCTGCGCGAGGGCCTCGACATCCCCGAGTGCGGCCTGGTCGCCATCCTCGACGCCGACAAGGAGGGCTTCCTGCGGTCAGAGACGTCGCTGATCCAGACCATCGGCCGCGCCGCGCGGAACGTGGACGGCCGCGTCATCCTCTACGCCGACCGCATGACCGGCTCGATGGAGCGCGCCATCGCCGAGACCAACCGCCGGCGCGAGAAGCAGGTCGAATACAACACGGCGCACGGCATCACCCCGGAGTCGGTCAAGCGCGACATCAAGGAGATCCTGGCCAGCCCCTATGAGTCCCGCGAGATGGACCGCCTGACCAATCCGGGGATGAAGGACGAGTCCAAGCCCTTCATCGGCACGAACTTCCAGGCCGCCCTCAAGGACCTGGAAGGCCGCATGCGCAACGCCGCCGCCAACCTGGAATTCGAGGAGGCCGCCCGCCTGCGCGACGAGATCAAGAAGATGAAGCTGCTGGACCTGGAGTTCGCCAACGAAGTCCTGACCGGGGCGGGCGAGGAGGTCGACAAGGCGGCGCCGAAGCGGTGGCGGGCCGAGGCGGCGGCGGAGAAGGCGGAGGCGTTCAGGAAGGGGCGGTAGCGAGCGAGGCCGGTTGTCGGTGCGTGAACCGCTGCCCGCTGTCGAGATGCGGTGCTGAAGATCGTGCTGATCACGACCGTTCGAAGCCGTCCGTGCTCCAGCCTTCCGTGGCGACGCCGTGGTGAACGAAGAAGAGGCCCTCGGGATCGTACCGGGTCTTGGCGGCCGCCAGTCTTTCGTAGTTCCGTCCCCAGAAGGCGCGCTGCCAGTCGGCGTTGAAATAGTCGCTTTCAGACACGTAGGAGCCGGCGCCGGGGGCCGCCTTGCGCAGTTCGGCGGCGGCCAGTGCGACGCTCCGGGCGTCGTCGGCGGCCCGAACCGGGTCGGCGTTGCGGCCGACGGCCGGGAACACCGGCGGTCCGCCCGCCGAAATGATCGCCAGGGCGAAAGCCTCGAGGACGGCCGGGTTGGTGGCGGTGTCCCGACCCGCGGCGATGGCCGCCGGTGGCGCGCCCGCCAAACCCTTGTTGAAGTGCAGGCCGAAATCTCTGTGACGCGACGCCGCGAAGATGGCGTCGGTCAGTCGCGTCCGGCTTTCATCCAGCAACAGGGCCTGAGGCAACCAGACGGAATCGTAGGCGTGCAGGTATGCGTTGGCCTGTCCCTGATCACCCTTCCACCAGGCGTGATGGGCGGGGGCGCCGGGGCGAGGATCCGGGACCAGGGATTCGTTGTCGTCGATGCTCCACCAGCGCCGCGCTTCCATGACCCCGGCTCCCAGGTCCGAGGTGATCTCGATGTCAGGCGTCGCTCTCAGCCACGCGAAGAAGGGATCCCAATCGGCCCGGGCCGCCGCGCCGTCCAGACCCTGACAGCACATCGAAATTTCCAGGCTGTTGTCGCCTGAGAACTGAATCTGCTCACCCCAGTGTGGATTGAACAGCCGGGTTCTGTAGTGGTCGAGGAAACGGTCGATGAGCCCGCGATAGGCCTCATCCGATTTCGCGCGCACCTTGCCCCAGGCTGAACCGAACGCGGCGGGAAGATCGTGGGTTCTGAGCGTCACGCTGGTGATGACGCCCCAGCTGCCGCCGCCGCCGCCCTTGATGGACCAGAAGAGTTCGGGGTCGGATGCGGCGTTTACGGTCCGCACCTCGCCGTCGGCGGTCACGATCTCGGCCTGTAGCAGGTGTGATGCGGCCAGGCCGTAGCCCTTCGAGAAACTTCCGAATCCGCCGCTCTGGATCAGGCCGGCGACGCCGACGTCCGTGCATCCGCCGCCCTGGACATATCGGCCCGCCTCGTGGGTGACCGCCTGGTAAAGGTCGATCCACACGCAGCCCGCCTGCGCCGTCACGGCCGCGCAGGGGGATGACCGCCCCTCCATACCTGTCGGGACGAAGGCCTCATGAACCGAGATCGCGGTCATGGCGCGGGTCCAGATCAACAGGGAATCGGGCGCGTTGGATGTGCCCTGGTAGGAGTGACCCGCTCCCTTGACGACCAGACGCAGCTTGTGACGGCGGGCAAAGTCCACGCCCGCCGCGACATGCGCGGCGTTCTGGGCCCGGATGGCGTAGGCGCTGGGGGCCGGATCCCAGGCCTTGAACCAGCCCGTGACCTGCGTTCCGCCCGGCTGGTCGCCAATATAGAAGGGGTTCTGTGCATTCCGTATGAGGGTGTCGCAGTCCTCTCCGCGTTCAGGTCCGGTGCAGGGGGAGATGAAGGACGGGACGCTGATCAGGTTGCCCCCGACCTGGGCGTTCAGGCTGGTCCAGGCTTCCTGCGACGGCCAGCCGGCGTCTCCCGGCCGAACACGCCGGAAGGGGCCGACATCCCCGGACGCCCAGGCGGGAGAGACCAGGCCGAGCGCGGCCGCGGTCGATGCGCATCCCAGGAACTGACGTCGTCTCATGATTGCAGACTCCCTATGTCGTTGATCCGCGTAACCCGGTCGACCTTGGGGGCCATGACGGGCTGCGTCGGTCTTGCTAGAGAGCGGATCGACGGGGGCCTCCAGAGTGCATGACGTGAGCGGTCGGAAAGTGGGGACGAACGGCGGGGTCGAGGACGCCCGCCCCGCTCTCCCGGCCGCCGAAGAACGGGTCAGTCGTCAGGCTTGGCTCTTCGTCACGGTTCTGCTGGCTCTCGCCGCCCTGGCCACGATCGGTTCCGCCAGTTTTGTCCCTCGGGTCCAACGCGGATACGACCTGTGGGAGATCGTCCTCTGGGAAGTATCCAGCGCCCTGGCGGCGGTCGCTCTCGCCCCCTTCTGTTTTCACTTCTTCAGTCGCTTCGGCTGGAAGCGCATCGGGGTCTGGCGCTTCATCGGCTTGCAGACGGTCCTGGTCGTGGCGTTCTCGCTGGCGCACGTCATTGGAATGGTGCTGGTGCGGAAGGCCGTCTACGCCTCGCTCGGGCAAGACTATGATTTCACCGGCGGTCGCCCGCTGAGCGTCTTTGCTTATGAGTTCTGCAAGGACGCGTTCACCTATCTGGTTTTCCTGGTGTGTTTCTGGCGAGCGACTGGACGGCTGGCCGCCGCGACAATCGCCAGGATCGAGCCCTCTGTCGCCTCGCCCGTTGAACTGCGCGTCGATGGTCGACGTCGGTTCGTGATGCCGGATGAGATCACCTTCATCGAAGCGGCTGGAAACTATGTGGAGGTCCACGTCGGTGCTGAAACCCTTCTGGTTCGAGGCACGCTCGCCCGCTTCGAGGAAACCCTGAAGGCGTCGAATTTCGTCCGGGTTCATCGCCGTTTTCTGATCAATAGACGGCATGTGCATGACGTGGCCGGGACCACCTCCGGCAATTTCCGGATCGCGATGAAAGATGGCCGGGTTCTCGCCGCCAGCCGAAGATTCAAGTCCGGTTTGACCTAGCCGGTCCGCCGGTTGGAGCCGCCCGCTTTCCTCCGCCCGCCTTCACCCTGCTGCCACTCTGCTGTCAGCAGCGCTCCGCTATTCCCTCCGCCATAGCGTTGGCGGGAGGGCCATATGACCGACTTCAACTTCCAGACCGGTGACTGGCGCGTCCGCCATCGCAAGCTGAAGGGGCGGCTCGTCGGGTCGACGGAGTGGGTCGAGTTCGGCGGGACCTGTCGCGCCGTCGGGCTAATGGCCGGGGAGGCCAACGTCGAGGACCAGGTGCTGGAGGATCCCGACGGCGCCTATCGCGCGGCGGCGTTCCGGAGGCGCGATCCGGCGACCGGGGTCTGGTCGATCTGGTGGCACGACGGGCGCTCGGCTCAGGTCGATCCGCCCGTGCAGGGACGGTTCGAGGACGGCGTCGGCCGGTTCTTCGCCGAGGACAGCCTGGACGGACGGCTCATCCGGGTGCGGTTCACGTGGTCCGACATCACGGCGGCCAGCGCGCGGTGGGAGCAGGCCTTCTCCGCCGACGGCGGTGCCACCTGGGAGGTCAACTGGATCATGACCTTCGAACGGGTGGAGGGCGGCGAGGCGGGCTGAACGCGGACCGCGAACCGCCCCACCGCCCCACCGCCCCACCCGTCTGTCGCTGCGCGACAGCCACCCTCCCCATGAGGGGAGGGAGAACGAGGGCGTACGTCCGGTTTTGACGTATCGCCGGTTTATGGTTCGCGCATGGACTGGAGCGATCAGAAAATCCGCTCGGAAGAGACCTGGGACGAGATCCGTCGCCAGTGGGAGGCCGGGGAGACCGGGGCGTCGTTGGCGCGGCGGTATCAGGTCGGGCTGGCCAACCTGTGGCGGCGGCGGGCCTCGGAGAACTGGCTGCGGCCCGAGCGGGCCGATCCGACGCCGGAGCCCGTGGAAGGCTGGGACCGGTGGGCGCGGGCGCGGCTGGAGGCGTTCGAGCTACGGCTGGCCGAGACGCGGGCGGTGGCGATGAGCCTGGCCGCCGCCATGCGGGGCGAGGAGACGCCCGTGGGCGTGCCGCTATGGCACGTCGGCTTCGTGCTGGCGTGGCGGGCGGAAAACCTGGGCGAGGCGGTCGCGGCGAAGGACCGGGCGTGGCTGACCGGCAAGCATCCGTGGACCGAAGCCTTCTGGGACGACGCGGGGCGGTTGGGGCCGTCCGGCTATCTGGACGGGCTCACGCTGATGGCCAACCGGGAGGCGTGGCGGGAGGAGATGGAGCTGCCGGCGGGCGCGGCGGAAGATGTGCCGTAGGAGGCGGCATCTCGTCCTTCTCCCCTCGGGGGAGAAGGTGGGCGGCGGAGCCGCTCGGATGAGGGGGATGTCGGTGGAGGATGGCCGGAGGGCGGGGATGGAGCGGGCTTACCCCTCATCCGTCCCGCTGCGCGCGACACCTTCTCCCGCAAGGGGAGAAGGAAGACGTCAGACCGCGCCACGCCTGCGGGCAACAAAAAGGCGCGGAGGCCTTGGCCGCCGCGCCCGTTCTGTTCGACGTGGATGTCGATCCTTAGAGGATCTTCAGGTCCACGGCCGAGGTCTTGCCGCGCTGGGATTCCAGCTCGTATTCGACCTTGGCGTTTTCATCGAGGCCCGCGAGGCCGGCCTTCTGGACTGCGGTGATGTGGACGAAAACGTCCGAGCCGCCGCCGTCAGGCTGAATGAAACCGAAACCCTTAGTCGGGTTGAACCACTTGACCGTGCCGGTCGCCATAATGCGTCTCCGTAAACGCGCTTTCCAGGCGGATGCCCCGACGGGGTCATCCGTCAGCCCATCTGGACAAGCTCGTTCCGTAAGAAGGAGCGGTGCACGGGTGTGGAGGCCGCGCGAAATCCGGACTGCGGGCGAAGTTCTCTCCCGCAAAACCGGGCTGGTCAACAGCAAAGAGATTCGTTCTCAAGGCGAACATTATGAGCAGGGTTTAACCACACAGGCCACGTGGGGCGCCGTCGAGGTGCAGGTGGTCCTTGTGGGCCTCATTGTAATCCGGGGTCAGAACGGTCGAGAAGACCCGGCAGCCGCCTTCCCTGAGACGGTGCAGGAAGCGGCCCCCGGGCTCTCCGGCCTGGCCCTGGCCGGTCCAGTCATTGGCCACCGAGACGGTGCGGCCGTCCTCCAGGGTCACGCCGGCGACGTCCAGGGCGTTGGCGCGGGCGTGCTCGCTGGGCCGGTCCTGCGGGCGGTCGGAGTTGTAGATGCGGCGGCAGGCGTAGGAGCCGTAGTTGTCCACCCGGGCGACCTTCGAACCAAGGATTTCCTGCGCGGCGGGGCGCAGCACCTGTCGGTCCCAGATGACGTAGCGAACGGCCAGCGGGCACTGCATGATCAGGCCGCCGGGGGCCAGGGGGGTGATGTCGCCGCCGGTGATGCGCACGGCGCCGCGCACGATGCAGAAGCCGCCGTCGTCGCGGTCGGGCGCGCGCTCCACCGTGACGCCCGCGTCGCGCAGGATCTGGATGCAGGCGTCGGTGACGGCGGCGACCTCTTCCGGGGCGGCGGCGCGGGTGATTTCGAAGTCGTCGACCTTGGCGGCGGTGGCCTGGCCGATGGGGTGGCTGAGGTCCAGCGGCTTCCACGGCAGGTCCTGGGCCGGGGCGAAGGCGTTCAGCAGGGCGAAGGCCGCGCAGACGCCCAGCGCGGCCTCCCACATCAGGTTCCAGAAATCGGCGAAGTCGCGCTTCATGCCGGGAGCAGGGTTAACCGCCCCGGCGATGCAGGCAAGGCGGGATCAGACGGGGAAGGCGATCGGGACCAGCTTGGGGGGCAGAACCTGACAAGCGGCGCCGCCGGCAGGGCCGTCGTTGGTCAGGACGATCACCGCGCCACGGCGGCGCGGCGCGGCGACGGCGGTGCAGTGCCACATGGTGTTGGAGCCGTCGTGGCCCAGCACCGGACCGGGGCCGCCGACGCCGCCCCACCGCTGCTCGCGCACGCCCCAGCCGCAGGCGTAGGCCGGGGGATCGCCGGCGGGCGGGGTGGTCAGGCGGCCGAGGCTGTCGGCGCTCAGCCAACCGGACGCGCCGTCCATGATCGCGCCGACGAAGCGGGCGTAGTCGGCCAGGGTCATGTGGGCCGTGCCGGCGGGGCCCAGGGCGGCGGGATTGTCGGCGCCGGGGCTCTCGGGCGGGATGGCGGTGCGCTGGCCGTTGATCAGGCGATGGGCCCAGGGATTGTCGCGGCCCGGCGGCGGGCCGAAGCCGGCGCTGGTCAGGTTCAGCGGGGCGTAGAGTTCGGCGCGCATGGCGTCTTCCCACGATCCGCCGGTGATCCGCTCGATGGCGGCGCCGACGAGGATGTAGTTGGCGTTGCCGTAGGCGAAGGCGCCGCGCGGGCCGGACGGCGGGGCCGCCAGGACCTTTTCGGCCAGGGCCATGCGCTGGTCAGGCAGGCCGCGGGCGTCGGCGCGGGCGGCGATCAGCCAGTCGCGATTGATCACGGTCGGATCCAGAAGGCCGGCGCGGTGATGCATCAGGTCGTCGACGGTGGCGCCGGCCCAGCCGGCGTCCAGCGTCAGGCCGGGGAAGGCCTCGGCCAGGGGCATGGCCCAGCGGGCGCGGTCCTGCTCGACCAGCCGGGCGAAGACCGCGGCGGTCATGGCCTTGGTGTTGGAGCCCAGGTGCCAGCGGTCATCGAGGGTGACGGCCTCCGGTTCGCCGCTGCGCCGTACGCCGCGCACGCCGGACCAGCTGAGCGTTCCGTCGGTGACGATGCCGGCGGCCATGGCGGGCGGGCCGGCCGCGGCGAAGACCTCGTCCAGGGCGGCGTGGGCCAAGGCAGTGTCGGGGCCGACCTCCCGCGCGAAGGCGGCGCGGGGCAGGGCGCCCAGCAGGGGCAGGGCGGCGAGGCCGGTCAGCAGTCGGCGGCGGTCAGCGATCATCCGGAGAGGCTCCTGTATTGCGGCTGCAGGCTTAGCCTTAACACCGGCGCCGGACACGTGAGAACGCCGACAGGTTCCGGGCGCCGGGAGGGTCCGTCTGCAACGGCTCTGAACCGTTGGCGTTACATTGCCCTGAGCGCCATGGCGGCGCAGGGTGGGGCATGGCCAAGAGCAAGAACGACTACGACGACGCGCTGGAACGGCTCCAGATCGCGATCGTCGACACCCAGGCGTGGACGATCGACAACGGTCGGCGGACCCTGATCGTGTTCGAGGGGCGGGACTCGGCGGGCAAGGACGGGGCGATCAAGCGCCTGACCGAATACATGTCGCCGCGGCAGACGCGGGTCGTGGCCCTGCCCAAGCCGACCGAGCGCGAGACCACCCAATGGTATTTCCAGCGCTACGTCGCCCATCTGCCGGCGGCGGGAGAGACGATCATCCTGAACCGCTCCTGGTACAATCGGGGCGGGGTCGAGCCGGTGATGGGCTTTTGCACGCCGAAGCAGCACGAGCAGTTCCTGAAGGACGCGCCGCGCTTCGAGCGGATGCTGGCCGATGACGGGGTGACGATCATCAAGCTGTGGCTCGACATCTCCAAGGACGAGCAGGCCAAGCGGCTGGGCGAGCGGATCGAGGATCCGCTGAAGCGGTTCAAGGTGTCCTCGCTGGACGCGGAGGCGCAGGCGCGCTGGGACGCCTACAGCGCGGCCCGCGACCGCATGCTGGACGAGACTGACAGCAAGCACGCGCCGTGGAGCGTGGTGGCCACCGACGACAAGAAGACGGCGCGGCTGAACATCATCCGCCACATCCTGCGGACCATCGGCGGGCCGGGGGCGAAGGTCGAGGCGCCGGACAAGGCCGTGGTCTTCTCGCCCGCCAAGAACACCGACGGGCTGTTCCGCTAGAACCCTAACTCGGCGCGCAGGGTGGCGGGGGCGAGGCCCTCCGACCGCAGGTGGGCCAGGGTGACCGAGCCGTCGCGCTTGGCGTAGCGACGGCCGTCCTCGCCGATGACCAGCCGGTGGTGGCGGTAGACCGGCGTCGGCCAGCCCATCAGGGCCTGGATCAGGACCTGGATGTGGGTCGCCTCGAACAGGTCCTGCCCGCGGATGACGTGGGTGACGGCCTGCAGGGCGTCGTCGTGGGTGACGGCGACATGGTAGGCGGTCCCGGCGTCCTTGCGGGCCACGACCACGTCGCCGGCGGTGTCGGGCCGGGCCCGGATCAGGCCGCGTTCGCCCTCTCCCTCTTCGACGAAGGCCAGGGCGTCCCAGGCGCGGGCGCCCAGGGCCTCGCGGGCGCGGTCCAGCGACAGCCGCCAGGCGAAGGGCCGGCCCTCGGCGAGCAGGGCGGCTTCCTCGTCGGCGGGATGCGGGCCGGGACGGACCGCCTCCGCCATGCCGTGCGGGGCGTCGCCGATGGCGTCCAAGATCTCCTTGCGGGTGCGGAAGCAGCGATACAGCAGGCCGCGCCGGTCCAGCGTATCCACCACCGTGGCGTAGTCGGCCAGATGCTCGGACTGGCGCCGCACCGGCGTGTTCCAGTCCAGACCCAGCCAGGCCAGATCTTCCAGGATGCCGGCGTCGAACTCGGGCCTGCAGCGGGTGGGGTCGATGTCCTCGATCCGCAGCAGGAAGCGCCCGCCGGCGGTTCGCGCCGCCGTCCATGCGGTCAGGGCCGAGAAGGCATGACCCTTGTGCAGCCGTCCGGTCGGGGAGGGGGCGAACCGGGTGATCAGGGTCATCGCTTCGAACCTCGCGACTTTCGGCCTTCGTCACCGGCGAGCGCTTGCGCGAAGCCGCTTTGCCGGACGAGGTCATTCCCCTTGAACATGCCAAACGATTAGATCGCCCGCCCACGCCTGTCGATGAGGTCCCATGCCCGTTCCGCCCGACCCCGCGCAGATCGCCGCCGCCCGCGAGGCGCTGGTCGCGCTCGACCCCGCCCTGGACGAGGCGCACCGGTGCCTGCCGGTGTTTGACTGGCGGCTGAGAACCGGCGGCTTCGAGGGTCTGTTCCGGATGATCGTGGAACAGCAGGTCTCGGTGGCTTCGGCGAACGCCATCTGGAAACGGGTGGTCGACGGGCTGGAGGGTGAGGTGACGCCCGCCCGTGTGCTGGCCACGGACATCGAGACGCTGCGGTCTTTCGGCCTGTCGATCCAGAAGGCGACCTACGGCCATGAGATCGCCCGCGCCCACGTCGAGGGGCGGATCGACTTTGATCATCTGGAGACGCTGTCCGATGACGAGGCGGTGGCCCGGCTGGTGGCCATCAAGGGCGTCGGGCGATGGACGGCCGAGACCTTCCTGATGTTCTGCGAGGGGCGGACGGACGTCTTCCCCGGCGGGGACATCGCCCTGCAGGAGGCGATGCGGTGGGCGGACGGCGCGCCGCTGCGGCCCCGCGAAAAGGAGGCCAACCGCCGGGCCGAGGCGTGGAGCCCGCACCGCAGCGTCGCCGCCCATCTGCTGTGGGGCTGGTACGGGGCGGTGAAGCGCGGTGAGATCGCGCTGGAGAACCCGCCTGCCTAGAGCCTGATTCACGGCATCGATGGATCGCGAAGCGATTCCATCTCAACCGATCAGGCTCTAGGCGCTACAAGCGAAGCCATGACGCCGATCATCGATCCCGCCATTGCCAATCCCGAGACGGTTCTCGGCGCGCTCGACTTCGCGGGCGTGGCTGTCTTCGCCGCGACGGGCGCGCTGGCGGCGGCGCGGCAGAAGCATGACCTGGTCACCTTCTGCTTCTTCGGCGCGATCACCGGCGTGGGCGGCGGCACCCTGCGCGACCTGCTGATCGGGGCGCCGGTCTTCTGGGTGCAGGACTGGCGCTACATCGCCGTCTGCCTGGCCGCATCGGTCGCGGTCTGGCTGATCGGGGCGCGGCCCTGGCGCTTCCGCGCCCTGCTGTGGCTCGATGCGGTCGGGCTGGCCGCCTATGGCGTGATGGGCGCGGCCAAGGCGGGCGCCTTCGGCATCGCGCCGCTGATCTGCATCGTCATGGGCGCCCTGACGGCCTGTTTCGGCGGAGTGGTGCGCGACCTGCTGGCGGGCGAGCCGTCGATCCTGCTGCGGCGCGAGATCACCGTGTCCGCCGCCCTGCTGGCGGCCACCGTCTTTGTCATCGCCCGCGTGTTGGGTCTGGACATCTGGCCGGCGGCCATCGTCGGCGGCGCGCTGGGCTTCGGCCTGCGGGCCGGAGCGCTGGCCTGGGGCTGGAGCCTGCCGGCCTTTCCCGGCACCGTTGTCCGTCACTGAGGGAAGACCGGAATGACCTTATCGCTCGACGCCTTTGGCGACGCGCCCCGCTGGGCGTTTGGCGACAGCCCCGAGCTGGCGGACGAGCTTCTGGCCCTGGTCCTGGCGGGCGGAAAGCGGGCGACCTGTTCGTCGCTCACATCCTGCCAGGCCGACATCATGCCCACGGTCGGCGAACTGAGCGTGATCCTGGACGGGGCGGGAACGCCCACTTGCGTCATCCGCACGACCGAAGTCGAGATCATGCCCTTTCGCGAGGTGAGCGAGGACTTCATGCGCGCCGAGGGCGAGGGCGATCTGTCGCCCGAGTACTGGCGCACGGAGCACGAGGCCTATTATCGGCGAGAGGGGTATTTCTCGCCGGATATGCTGGTGGTGTGCGAGCGGTTTGAACTGGTCGGCCGCTTTTAGGCGGTCGTCACGAAAACGCTGCGGGCCGGTCATGGCGATGAAGGAGAATCAGGGCTACCGTTCCCTTGCCTGACTAGGGAAGGAGACGTGTCTTCAGTCCTGTCGCCTCCATAACCCTCCGTCACGCGGAGCGGACCTGATGCAGGTCCTCAGTCGCCCCCCGTCGGGTTGGCCCGCGCTGGTGTTGAACGCCGACTTCCGTCCGCTGTCCTACTACCCGCTGTCGATCTGGCCGTGGGAGGAGGTGGTCAAGGCGGTGTACCAGGACCGCGTCGACGTGGTCTCGGTCTACGACAAGGTCGTGCGCAGCCCGTCCATGGAGATCCAGCTGCCCAGCGTGATCGCGCTGAAGAGCTATGTGGATCAGGACCGGCAGCCCGCCTTCACCCGCTTCAACGTCTTCCTGCGCGATGGCTTCGCCTGCCAGTACTGCGGCGACAGCGCCGAGCTGACCTTCGACCACGTCATCCCGCGCTGCCGGGGCGGGCGCACGACGTGGGAGAACATCGTCGCCGCCTGCGGTCCCTGCAACCTGCGCAAGGGCGGCCGCACGCCCCAGCAGGCGCAGATGATGATCCGCCGCGCGCCGCATCGGCCCAGCGCCTGGCAGCTGCAGGAACACGGCCGCCGCTTCCCGCCGCACTACCTGCACCAGAGCTGGCTCGACTACCTGTACTGGGACATCGAGCTGGAGCCGTAGGTGCGGCGCCTCGCGCGGCGTGAACGGTTGGGCTAGCGTCGGTCGGCCCGTCAACGCGAATCCACGTCCGCCCGCGCGGTTCTCAACGCCTAACCAGCGAGTTCGGTATCGTTACCCAAGACTGGGTGATCGTTATCCGACGACGAGACGCCGGCGAACGCACCAAAAACTCCAGCGCGATTTTCAGAAGTAACTTCCGGCTTCGTCAAAATGCCGGTTCAAAACACGCTTCGAAAGTCATTCTGTACGGCGGGAAATACGACGAACAGTACGACGACCAAAATGATAGCGTCGATAATGCGCACGCAATTAGTACGACGTTCAAAACGTACTTCACAAAAATCTTCGTCAAACGTGCTAGCAACGAAGCCGTGAAAGTCACCAGTAAGTTGACTATCTTTCAACTGAGGTCTGAGCTTTTTCAGACGATGGTCATTTTTATTCCCTGTATGCTCAAAAATGGTGTTCAAAGACTGAAAAATGTCTTGCGCAGCGCGCGTGAGCGGTTCTAATGACCGTGCCGCATGGGATTCGCCCATACGACGACGGCCCCAGACGAAAGTCCGAGGCCGCTTGGTCGAGAAACCATCAGTGCCGGGGTTGCAGCCCCGACCCGCGAGAAAGGAGAGGTCCGATGAAGCAACATCGGTGGGCTCTGGCGGAGCCAGTCCGGAAGGACTGGACCCGTTATCCCATCCTCTTGTTAGAGGATTGAGGGGTGGTCTCGCGGGACCACCCCTTTTTATTGACCCGTTTTGCGGCTGCTGTCCAATCCCGATGGCATCAGTGGCCTCGGGAAGCCGCCAGCGCATCATCTGCGGCGGCGGTTGCTTCGTAGCGGCTTTCAGAGGGCGGCGTCGGCTTCAGAGACGGGGGCTCCGCACTACCTGCACCAGAGCTGGCTCGACTACCTGTACTGGGACATCGAGCTGGAGCCGTAGGCTTTTGGCCCGTACGCCGGATCAGCCGATCCGTGTCAGCCGCCGCAAACCCTCCTCCATCTCCCCGACCACCCGGTCGATGTGCGGATCCTCCCGCGACAGGCGGGCGTAGGCATCGAGGGGCGAGCCGGGCTCAAGCAGGTCCAGTCCGAGGCGATCGGCGGTGACCGCGACCGCGAACAGGGCGGGGGCCAGGGCGCAGTCGGCGATGGTGAGGTGATCGCAGAGGGCGTATCGCGGCCCCTCCAGCAGGCCATCGACCATCTGGAGGCCGTTCAGAAGATCCTCGACCGCGCGTCGCGCGCCCGCGCTGTCGGTTCGTGGATCGGCGAGCGTCACCACCGGCGGCATCAGATAGAGATCGACATGCTGCACCAGAAGCCGCGCGGTCGCCCGGTCAAAGACATCGACGGGCATCAGCGACGCAGGGCCCGGGAAACGCTCCTCCAGATATTCGAGCAGGACGGAGGACTCCCAAAGGGCGCCCCGGTCGTCGAGCAGCACCGGGACGCGGCCGGTCGGGTTCAGGTCCCGAAACTGGCGACTGTCGGGCCAGCCCGCGGGCGGCGGGACGATGTTGACCGGCAGGTCCTTGGCGTAGATCGCGATACGAACGCGGGCCGCGAACGGCGAAACCGGAAGGCTGATCAAGTCCATGTCGGGGGCTCCCCAAGGCCGGTTCCCGGAGAATCGGAGCCGGGCATTTTTCGGCCTGACCACCCTGAGTCAATGTCGGAGCGGGCTCCGCGAACCGGTCTTGGCGGCTCGTGATGATTTCCCGGAACGCCGCTCCCACCCCGACGTTGACGGCGGGTCCCGCTTGGCCCAGTCGAGACCTCATGAAAATCCGCGTCCGCGCCGACCTCGTCTACAGCTTCGATCCGCCCACCGACGCCATCTACAAAATCCAGGTCGCGCACTGGCCGGGGCAGCATGTGCTCGAGGAACGGCTGACGGCGACGCCGCATGTCGACTTCATCGAGGACGAGGACGACGAGTTCGGGGCCCGGACCCTGCGCGCCCACCTGACCGGCGAAGTGGCCCTGACCTATGAGGCGGTGGTCGACAACGGCACCCTGAAGGGCCTGCCGCCGGTGACGGTGCAGCACGACTGGAACGACCTGCCGCCCGAGGTGCTGACCTATCTGTGGCCCAGCCGTTATTGCCCGTCGGACCAGTTCGGGCGGTTCGTGGAGCGGACCTTCGGCGGCACCGTCGGCGGCGAGCGCGTGCTGGCCATCCTCGACTGGATCAAGACCAATATCGACTACGAGCCCGGCGCGTCGGACAGCGACACGACGGCAGCGCGGACCTTCATCGACCGGGCCGGGGTGTGCCGCGACTTCACCCACATGGGCCTCACCCTGTGCCGCGCCTCGGGCATTCCGGCGCGGGCGGTAAGCGCCTATGCGGACCAGCTGCAGCCGCCGGACTTCCACGCCATCTTCGAGGTCTGGCTGTCGGACGGCTGGTGGCTGGTCGATCCGACGGGGCTGGCCCCGGTCGAGGGCCTGGTGCGCATCGCCTGCGGCCGCGACGCCGGCGACATCGCCTTCCTGACGACGCAGGCGGGCTGTCGGCTGGTGCGGCAGTCGATCAGCGCGGCGGCGATCGACTAGCGGGGCTGTCGCCCCTTCCACACCTCGATGAAGTCCAGCTGCCGCAGGACCTTGTTCTGCGGGTCGATCAGGACATGGGCGCCCGCGGGCGCCGTGACCTGACCCCGGCCGCCGGTCATCGGCAAGGTGACGACGCGGCCGTCGATCTCGACCTCGACCGGCATGGGGAAGGTCCCGCCGTCGCCCGTGACCCACTCCAGCGTCAGCCGGTCGCCCTGGCGGGTCTGGCGCAGGTCGGGCAGGGCGGCCTGATACAGGTAGCTGCGGAAGAACCAGGTCAGGTCCCGGCCCGCCTCCTCGTTGACGATGGCCAGGAACTCATCGGTCGTCGCATAGCGGGTGGTGAAGTTTCCGGGGCGCGGGTCCGGGCGTCCGTAGATCAGCCGGGTCACCGACCGGAAGAAGGCCTCGTCGCCGATCAGCATGCGCAGCGAGTGCGCGATCAGGGATCCCTTGTAGTAGATGTCCAGCCCCGGGCCGAGGTCGCCCTTGTAGACCTCGTCCTCGGCCTTCTCCTGCCCCGAGACCACCGGGAAGCGGTTGATGAGCTTGTTGCGCTGGTCCAGCAACTCGGCCTGGAAATACCGATCGCCGTGCAGCCAGCGCAGGTAGAGGGGCTGCATGTAGCTGCCCAGACCCTCGTGCAGCCACATGTCGTCGGCGTTGCGGTTCGTCATCTGGTTGCCGAACCACTCGTGCGCCAGTTCGTGATGCAGCAGCCAATCGTAGCCCTTGCCGTCCAGCCGATAGCCGTTGCCGTAGGCGTTGATGGTCTGGTGCTCCATGCCCAGGTGCGGGGTCTCGACCACGCCCATCTTCTCGTCGCCGAAGGGGAAGGGGCCGACGGTGGCTTCGTAGAAGTCCATCATCGGCGTGAATTCGGCGAACAGGGCCTGCACCTTGGCCGGGTCGTCCGTGCGCAGATACCAGTAGGACATCGGGATCGTGTTGCCGAAGCGGCTGCGGTAGCCGGTCGTGGCCTCTTCGTACGGCCCGATGTTCAAGGCGATGGCGTAGGTGTTGGGATTGGCGGCCGACCAGTTCCAGGTGGTCCAGCCGTCGCCGTGATCCTGCTTGCCCATGAAGCGGCCGTTGGACGGGGCGGAAAGGTCCGAGGGGACGGTGATGTGCAGGTCGACCCGGCCCGGCTCGGCGAGCGGGCTGTCGATGCAGGGCCAGAAGATGTCGCAACCCTCGGGCTGGACAGCGGTGGCGATCCAAGGCTTGCCGTCGACGGTGGTGGCCCAGACGAAGCCGCCGTCCCACGGCGCATTGGGAGCCACGCGCGGCGCGCCGGCGTAGGCGATGCGCACCGCGACCTTGCCGCCCTCGGCGAGGGGTTCGGGCAGGCGGATGGTCATGCGGCCTTCCGGATTGCTCCAGCCGCCCGGCCCGACCTCGGCGCCGTCTATCTGCACCGACGAGACGGTCAGCAGGGTGTCCAGCTCCAGCACCACGGCGTCCAACGGGGCGGTGGCGGTGATGTCCAGCACGGCGACGGCGTCGATGGTCTTGTCGTCGGGGATGACCTTGATCGACAGATCCGCCCGGTCGATGCGCATGGCCAGTTGCTCGGACGTGCGCGGCTGATCGGTGCCGAGGGTGAAGTCGGTGGAGTCGCGGATGATTTCCGGAGTCGCGGCGTCCTGCGCGAAGACGGGCGCGGTGGTCAGGGCCAGGAGCGATACGCCCAGCAGCGCGGCGCGGCGGATGGATGCGGACATGGCGTGACTCCCCGACGAACAGGCGAGCAGACTGGCGGGGCGATGACCTTCACGCAACCGCCAAGGCGGCGTCTCAGACGTCCAGTCCGCGCGCCTTGCGCTGGGTCTTCGTCGCGCGCCGGGCCCAGGCCTTGTCGATCTGTTCGCGCAGCCGGTCGTCGTCGGCCACGGCGTAGCGGACCAGCACCGCGGGCCAGCCCTCGTAGTGCGGCGTCTGGAAATAGGTCCCCGGCTCGGTCTCCTTGAGGAAGTCGACCGTGCCGAGGTCCAGCGCCAGGGCAAGCGCATCGGGCTCACGCCCCTCGTTGACGATCCAGTGGCCGCGCACGCGCACGCAGCGCCCGCCGTGCAGGGTCGAATCCTCGGCCCCCGGCTGGGTCAGGGCGTAGGCGAACATTTCGTCGCGGGTCATGGGCGCAGGATGCGCCGCATTCCGCGCAAAGCAAAAGGGCCGGTGTTTCCACCGGCCCCTTCAAACTTGAGTGTCGTCGCGGATCAGGCGGCGGCGGCTTGTTCAGCCAGCTTGGCCTTGATCTGGCGCTTGATGCGCTGGGCGGTGATCGACAGCTGCTCGTCGCGAGCCTTGACGATGAAGGCGTCCAGGCCGCCCTTGTAGTCGAGGGTGCGCAGGGCGGCGTTCGAGATCCGCAGCGAGAAGCTTTGGCCCAGGGCGTCCGAGCTGACCTTGACCGCCTTCAGCGACGGCAGGAACCGGCGCTTGGTCTTGATGTTCGAGTGGCTCACGCTGTGGCCGACCATCGGGCCGATACCGGTGAGTTCGCAACGACGCGACATCTGACTATCCTTCGGAGCCGTCCGCGAAATCTACGGACGCATGAAACAGGTGCGCGCGGGAGGACATCCCGCGCGAGAGGTGGGGCGTATAGAGGAAGAGTCTGCCGGGCGTCAAGGCATCAGGACGCGGGGGGAGCCGTTCAGCCCCTGTTCAATTGCCGCCATATATCCCCTGTAGTCACAATGAACCAACCGTCCGAGGGGCCACCTGATGAAGACCGTCCTGACCCGAGCCGCCGCCGTCGCCCTGCCCGCGATCATCGGCGCCCTGTTCCTGGCGGCGCCCGCGACCCCGCAGGCGGCCATGGCGGCGCAGACCAGCGGCGACACCGTCCTGCCCGGTTATTGGGAATATACGACCAGCGCCGTGGGCGTGCGTGACACCGAACAGAAGTGCGTCCGCCCCAGCGAGATCAACCGCTTCTTCGGCGGCCTGTCGACGCGCCGCTGGCGCTGCACCTATCCGGTGCGCCAGGTGGGCGGCGGCAACGCCCGCTTCGAGGGCACCTGCACCGATCACAAGAACCGCCGGGTGAATGTGCGCCTGAACGGCACCTACACGCAGGAAAGCTTCACCTTCCGCGGCGGGGCGCAGCTGGCGCGCGGCACGCCCTATCTGCCGGCCTCCATCACCGCGCGGCGCCTGGCGGCGACCTGCCCGGCCGACGCCGAATACTTCTGAAACGGCGTCAGTCGACGATGATGCGGTTCGGCCGACCGTCGAGCCGCAGGCAGTACAGGCCGCTGTGGGTGTCGGTGCGCCAAGCGTAGGCGTAGCCGCGGTTCCTGATCTGGCCGACCTCGCAGCGGGCCATGTTGCCCGGCAGCTGTGTCCTGCTGACCCGTGCGCCGGCATAGCCCGCGTCCGCCAGCGCCTGCCGGGATGTGGCCAGCCGTTCGGTGATGGGGCGGTTCAGAACCGTCCCGAGCGCGATCAAGGCCACGAACACCGCCGCGGTCACGGTCCAGCGCAGCCAGCGTCTTGAGGCGTTCGCCTGATTGCTCATGCTCGTCTGGTTCCGATGGGGATCGCCGGCTTCCTTAGTGTCCGCCGCCGGGCTTCAGCTTGAGGATCTGGTGCAGCGCGACCGCGATCACGGCGCCGACGATGACGCCGATCACCGCCGAGATCAGGGCGTTGGTCAGCCAGCCGGCGAGGCCGCCGATCGGACCCAGCGCATGGGCGACCGCGTGGGCCAGGTGCTCGACGGGCACGGCGGGCCAGTCCAGTCCCAGGGTATGGGTCCCATGCAGCAGGATGCCGCCGCCGACCCACAGCATGGCGGCGGTGCCGATGACGGACAGGGACGACATGACGATCGGCATCCCCTTGACCAACCAGCGGCCGACGGTCTGGCTGAGGCGCGAGGCGCGTTGGACCATGTGCAGGCCGATGTCGTCCATCTTCACGATCAGCCCGACCGCGCCGTAGACGATCACGGTCATGCCCAGGCCGACGACGATCAGCACCCCCGCCTGGGTCCACAGCGGGGCGTCCGAGACATCGTTCAGGGCGATGGTCATGATCTCGGCCGACAGGATCAGGTCGGTGCGCACCGCGCCCGAGACGGTGGCGGCCTCCAGATGGGCGGGGTCGCCCTCGACGGGCGCCTTCTCGTCATGGCCGCCGCTGAACATTTCCATCAGCTTTTCGGCCCCCTCGAAACAGAGGTAGGCCCCGCCGCACATCAGCAGCGGCGTGATGGCCCATGGCGCGAAGGCGGTCAGCAGCAGGGCGACGGGCAGGATCAGCAGCAGCTTGTTGCGGATTGAGCCGACGGCGATCTTGCCGATGATCGGCAGCTCGCGGCTGGGCGACAGGCCGGTGACGTATTTCGGCGTCACCGCCGCGTCGTCGACCACCACCCCCGCCGCCTTGACCCCGGCCTTGCCCGCCGCGGCGCCGACATCGTCGATCGACGCCGCCGCCAGCTTGGCGATCCCGGCCACATCGTCGAGCAGGGCGATAAGTCCGGAGGGCATGAGGCGGGGTCGCTGAATGTGGAGGGAAGGGAGGACGGCAGAGGTAAGCCGCGCCGCGCCGCCTGTCGATGCGTGGCCTAAAGGTCCATCCGTTCGATCAGCCCTCTTGCCGCGACCGCCGCCCCGTCCGTGCGGACGTGGCCTGCGACCGTTCTCGCCCGTTCGCCCGTCTCCTCCATCAGCGCCGTTTCCAGGGCCGCCGTCAGCGTCTCCACGGTCGGCGTCGGCCCGTCGTGGGCCACGCCGACACCCAGCCGGGCGATACGGGCCGCCCAGTACGGCTGGTCGACGAGCTGGGGGACGATGACCTGCGGCGCGCCGGCGCGGGCCGCGGCGGTCGTAGTGCCCGCGCCGCCGTGGTGGACGACGGCGGCGACGCGGGGGAAGAGGGCCTGCTGGTTGATGTCGCCGACCCGAAAACAGTCGGCTCCGTCATCGGGCAGGGCGAAGTCGGCCCAGCCACTGGCCAGAACCACGCGGCGGCCGTGGGCGCGGGCGGCGACGACGGCGGCCCGCGCCGCGTCCTGCGAGGCGGCCATGCTCATGCTGCCGAAGCCGACATAGACGGGCGGATCGCCCGCCTCGAGGAAGGCGTCGAGGCCCTCGGGCAGCGGGCGATGGTCCGGCAGGATCCAGGCGCCGGTCTGGATCGCGTCGCACAGGTTAGTCGGCGCCCAGGGCCAGAGGGCCGGGTCCGAGGCCAGAAGAGGGCGGCCGGTGAAGACATGGTCGCGGACATTGTCCGTCGGCATCAGGCCGATGGAGGCGCGCAGGCCGTTCACCGCCTCGCCGAACAGGGCGTTCATGACGCCGACGTTGAGGTCCCAGAGCGCGCGATGGTCAGTCACCTCCGGCGGGTGGGGATGGCCGGGGTAGGGGAAGGGGGCGTGATGTTCGGACGGCAGGATCAGGGGGCAGAAGGAGACGTGGGCGTAGGGCAGGCCCTTCTGCTCGGCCACGGCCTGCGAGGCCGCGCAGGACGGCATCAGGCCGGTCGCCACGATCAGGTCGCAGCCCTCGGCCGCCGCCGCGATCGGCGCCAACTGGGCGAAAGCCATTTCGGCGGCGCGCCTGGGAAGGTCCATAGGCGGCTTGCCCGCGACGGCGATCCAGTCGCGCACGCCCATGAAGGCCGGAGCGAAGGGAACACCGGCGCGGTTCAGCAGGTCGATGAACTCCTGATCCGGTGGGGCGCAGATCACGGCTTGCGCGCCCTGCGCCTGAAGCGCCACGGCCAGGGCCGCCATCGGCTCGGTATCGCCGCGGGATCCATAGGTTGTCAGCAGAATACGCATTCGGTCACCCTCCATCTCCGAGGGTTCCGGACTCTGCGCATAAAAGCCGGCGCGCCAATCCTTGAACGAAACTGTTTCGTGCCCACTTCCAGTCTGGCCCGGCGTGGAGACATCGCCGCCGGCGCAAACAAAGACCATGTTTACGTTAAGCGCTGGTGCTGGGCAGAGCCGTTTTCAGGATGCCGCGTGATGCTGCGTGAGAAATAGGATCACAGCGCCGGTCTGATGAAGCTGAAACGAAGCGACGTGCTGCGGGACGTTTCTCGGGGTGGCACCAGCGCCATGCCCAGCCAGCTTGTTCCGCACAACCGGAACCGCGCTTTCCAGCAAGCTGCGCAATGCGGTGAATTCGGCCTGTAGAATCTTGTCGATGAAACCGGCTGCGAAGGCTGCATCCAGCAGCTTTTTGGCCGGATCGTTGGAGGTAACCGACCACGACCGTTCAGCGGCAATCACTTTCAACACGCTTTCGAAGGCCTTCCCGCACTCGATCAGGCAAGATTCATTGTCGCCGTGACGGAAGGCCTCGTGCGCCTTCAGGTATTCACTTTCGGCACCTGCATACTTGGGATCAGCCAAAACACGGAGCGCTGGAACCACGACCTCCGAATGCATGGCCTGCGAGTCGATTCGATTGATCTGCCCGGACTCAAACTGGAAGCCGACACAGGCTTCCAGGAATCGGGCATTCACTTCCGCGATGGCCGCATCCGGCGTAGTCTCTGAATGCCGTTGGAACGCGTAGGGTTCGTCCCGGACATGCGTGTCGATCACCCTCAGAAACAGTTCGACCGCATCGAGCAGCCGCTCGACCTCTCCCTCAGCGAGAAACCACAATCTGAACTCGGCGCCCATATCGCCGCGATGATGTGGCGCGAGTTCGAACACACCCATATCCCGACGCAGAGTAGTCACGACAAATTCGTAGACGGCGGCCCCCGGAGGCGAGCCAGTATATTCACTGTATGGTCCAATGGCTGACTTGACGATCTGTATAAATTGCACGCGCAGGTTCTGAGGAAGTGACGTGTATTGATAAACGTCCGCGCCTTCTCGTCGGCCATTCCGCGATCGACGAGAGAAGAGGTCAGGCAGCGCCATTGAAACTCTCGCTCAGATAACAGCGACGGATCATCATATCAGACCTCGATAGTTTCAGCCCCAACGCCGGGAAGCAGATCTGTCGGCTTTACTCCGAATGCGCCCGTCCAAGCCAGAAATTCGAGGACGGACAGGTTCCGTTCGATGTTCTCGGTCTTGCCCACGAACGACGGTGGCTTGCCGAGGTTCGCGACCATGTCCCGCTATCTGTCTTGAAGCAGGTATTTCGGGCAAGGCCGTGCCTCCGGCCTTCAATCCGCATGAGTGACCAACACTCAACGTGCACACAGCAAACAAAAAGGCCCGGGATCGCTCCCGGGCCTTCTGTACTTCAGCGATGCGCGTCGATCAGGCGGCTTCGGCCTCGGCGGTCGCCGCGACGATGGCCTTCTTGGCGCTCAGCGACTTGCCGAGCAGTTCGACGGCGGCGTCCTTGTCGATCTTGTTGGCCGCGGCGACTTCACGGGCCATGCGGTCCAGGGCCGACTCGTACAGCTGACGCTCCGAGTAGGACTGTTCCGGCTGGCTGTCGGCGCGGTGCAGGTCGCGGACCACCTCGGCGATCGAGATCAGGTCGCCCGAGTTGATCTTGGCTTCGTATTCCTGGGCGCGACGCGACCACATGGTGCGCTTCACGCGGGCGCGGCCCTTGAGGGTCGTCAGCGCCTTGGTGACCACGTCATCGGCGGCCAGCGAACGCAGGCCGGCGGTCTTGGCCTTCTTGGTCGGAACGCGGAGGGTCATCTTCTCGTGGTCGAAGGTCACGACGTAGACCTCCAGCGACATGCCAGCGATTTCCTGGGTCTCGACGGCCGCGACCTTGCCGACGCCGTGCGCCGGATAGACCACCGCATCGCCTACCTTGAATTCCAGACCGGTTTTGCTCGTCATGTCATTCCTTTCCCGGCTTCAGCGGGAGGGAGAGGCGAAGGCGCAAAAACAATAGATAAACAGCCGCCGGAAACACGCCCCGTCGGTGATGTCTTACTAGTCGTCAAATGCGGAAACGGATCACCCAACCTCTGGCCGATCCCGTCTTCGTGGACGGGATTCTGTCGCAAACGCGGGCGGCGCGAAGAAATCGCATACCGCCCGACCCAATGACAGGAACCTATCACAAATCTGCGGAATTTCAAAACGTCCACAGCGTCAGTGTGGAGAAGGCTGGAAATCCTCTCCGGATCAGGGCAGCGCGCGGGACCGGTCTCAGCTGCCCTTGCCGGGGTTGGGCGAGAAATACTTCTCGAACTTGCCGGTCTCGCGCTCGAACTGTTCCTTGTCCGCCGGGGGCTCGCCCTTGACCGTGATGTTCGGCCAGACCTTGGCGTATTCGGCGTTGACCTGAAGCCATTTTCCGTCGGGTTCGTCCTCAGTGTCGGGGACGATGGCGTCGACCGGGCATTCGGGCTCGCAGACGCCGCAGTCGATGCATTCGTCCGGGGCGATGACGAGGAAGTTCTCACCCTCATAGAAGCAGTCGACCGGGCACACCTCGACACAGTCCATGAACTTGCAGCGCACGCAGGCGTCGGTGACGATGTAGGTCATGGGGTGAGGCGGAGCGTTCAGTGGGGCGCGGGAGGCGCAGATGACCCCGCGGGCCTCAGGTGTCAACAGCAGCAGACCTCTCGGGCTTGCGTAGCTGGGCTATCAGATTATTTGTATCTGATCCGATTGCAGTTTTAACAGGTCTCCCTTCATGCGCTCATCGTTCCGCTACATCGCCTCCGGCGTGGCCGCCGTCGCCCTTCTGACCGCGGGGGGCGTGGTCGCCCAGTCCGCCCTGACCCGCGTTCCCGCCGAAGTCAGCGCCGGCGCCTATGCGCTGGATTCCGACCACGGCAAGATCACCTGGTCGGTCAGCCACCTGGGCTTCTCGACCTACACTGGCCAGTTCGTGAACGTGCAGGCCGAGCTGAAGCTGGATCCCGCCAATCCGTCGGCCTCGACCCTGACGGCGACCATCCCGCTGACGGACGTGGCCTCGGGCAATGCGGGTCTGAACCGCCACCTGCAGACGGCGGACTTCTTCGACACCGCCAACCATCCGACCGCGACCTTCGTCTCGCGCTCCGTGACGGTGGACGCCGACGACGCCAACGAGGCGACCGTGGTCGGCGACCTGACCCTGCGCGGCGTGACCCGTCCGGTGACGATGGAGGTCGAGTTCAACCAGGCGGGTCCGTCGATGGGCAACGCCTACCGGGCCGGCTTCGACGGCGAGGCGACCATCAAGCGCTCGGAGTTCGGCATCACCTACGGAGCCCAGATGGGTCTCGGCGACGATGTGAAGCTGCACATCGAGGGCGAGTTCACCCTTCAGCGCTAGGCGCGTACAGGGCGCGGGCTTCCTCGGCGGGCCCGCGCCGCTCGCCCAGGCCGGTCACCTCCACATCGATCAGCCGCCCGCCCAGGGCGAAAACCAGCCGGTCGCCGACGTGGACGGTGCGGCCGGGCTTGTCCAGGCGCACCTGCCGTCCCTGATGGGTCAGGCGGATCGCGCCCTTCTCGACCAGCGCCGCGGCCGAAGTCCGGCTCTTCGCGAAGCGCGCACGCCATAGCCAGACATCGATGCGGCAGCCCGTTTCGCTCATTCGGCCGCGCCGGGTTCCGGGTCCGGGGCGCGGGCGTAGGCCGCGGAAAGCCGCCGGTAGTAGGTCGAGTTGAAGGCCAGGACGGTCATCAGGACGCCGGCCACGCCCGCGATGGTGAAGACCAGGGCGATGCCCCTGTCCGGCCCCCGGCCGAACCAGTCGCCGATGGCGTCCGCGCCCGCGCCGTCGGTCATGAAGGGGATGACCACGAACTGGGTCAGCGGTCCGATCAGGAAGGCGGTCAGGGGCGCGGCGGACATCTCCACCGACTGGGCGAAGCCGAACACCCGGCCCTGTCGTTCATAGGGCACGACCTTCTGCAGGGTGGTCTGTTCGGCGGCCTCGGCGAAGGGGCCGACGAACATCCAGATGAAGCAGCCGACCGCGAGCAGCAGGATCCAGGGCTGCAGGGTGAAGACCGCCGCCGTGCACCAGGCGATCAGATTGACCAGCATCAGGGTCCGCAGCGGATTCCGCCCCAGACCGGTTCGCGAGATGACGACGCCGCTGAGGATGAAGGCGACCGAGACCGCGCCCCACAGCAGGCCCCAGTGCTGAACCTTCATCAGCGACAGGCCGTAGGCGTCCATCAGGGCCATGAAGACCCCGCCCAGGAAGTTGTTGAAGGTCGCGAACAGGATCAGGGCGAACAGGCCCGGCACGGCGCCGATGATCTTGAGCGTGCCGCGCAGATCGATCTTGCTCAGCCTGGGTCCATCTTTGGGGGCCGCTGTCGGCGCGGGCTCGTCCAGCCGGACGGTCAGCAGGTGGGCGAAGGCGATGGCCGTCCCGATCAGGCCGAAGGCCAGGGTCGCGGTCAGTTCGCCCCAGGCGACGAGGAAGCCGCTGATTACCGAGGTGGTCAGGATGCCGACGCCGCTGACCATGCCGACCAGTCCGTTGGCCCTGTCGCGGCGATCCTCCGGGATCAGGGCGGTGACGAGGGTCGGCAGGGCGATACTGCGGATATTGCCGGCGATGACGCCCAGCATGATCAGGCCGATCAGCAGCCACAGCGGCGCGCCCGCGACGTCGGCCAGGGCCTGCTCCGGCGCCAGGGCGTAGGCGGTGAAGGCGACGGCGTAGAAAACCAGCGAGGCGATGCTGGACCCCAGCATGACCCGCTTCTTGCGATGATGGTCGACCAGGCTGCCGAACCACAGGGCGAAGGCGGCGGTCAGCACCAGATACAGGCCGGCGATCATGCCCGTGGCGAAGACGGACTGCGTCTTGATGTAGACCCAGAAGGTAAGCGCGAACCACACCGTGTAGTTGGTGATGCTGGCCAGGGCGTTGTTGGCCAGCACGTGATGGAAGGGCGTCATCGGGCCTCTTTCTTCCGGCGGCGGCGACGGGCGGGCCTCGCGGTCGCCGGCGTAGGGGGCAGCGCGGTCAGGGCCGACAGGGCGGCGAAGGGCGAATCCTTGATCGGCCTGGCGGCCTTGTCCGGGCGGTCCGGTTGCTGCGCGCGGGTGGTCCTGAGCGCGGTCAAAAGGGCTTTGGCCTCGTCCGCCGTGACGCCGAGGTCGCGCAGGTCCCGGTCGGACAATCCGCCGTCGCTGCGGGTGCGTTTCTCCGACAGGGCCTCCAGCAGTTCCACCGGCGCGGCGAAGCGGCCGACGGCGCGCAGGCCGAAGGCGGACAGCAGGCGGGGCGAGGGCGGCGGATCGGGCAGGACGCTGAGCCCCGCCGGTTTCGGGCGGAAGGGTTCACGGGCCATGAAGGCCTGGGCCGTGATCCGGGCGCGATCCTTCAGCAGGGCGGGTTGCCAGACGGAATGGGTCCCCAGGCGGACGCCGAACGCTTTCAACGTGCGGCGCTCGGCCTGGCTGAGGGCGGCCAGATCGCGCTCGACCTCGCGCCGATCGATGATCCCGCCGGCCTCGACCAGCCGGTAGGCGATCCCGCGCGGCAGACCCTTGAGCGTGCCGTTCTCGATGGCCGTCTTCAGCCGGCGCAGGGGACGCAGGGCGCGCCCGGCCTCGCCCGCCAGCCAGGCCTCCAGCCGCTTGGCCGCCCGTTCGCGCGCGGCGACGGCGCCCAGGTCGCCCAGCAGGCGGATCTTGGGCGTGAACGGTTCGCCGCCGGTGATCACGCCCGCCTGCACGCCGCGCCACAGCACCGCGCCGTCGGGGGTGACCGAGAAGGCCTCGTCCGGTTCGGCGGCCAGCTTGCCCAGCCGTTTGGCGATCTCGGGCGTCACCGCCTGCCGGGCCGCGTGGCGCAGGGCGCGGTCCTCAAGCGCCGAGGAGCCCTTGTCGATCTGGAAGTCGACGCCCGACAGACGACCGACCGAATGGCCCTCGACGATGACCTCGCCCGTGTCCTCAACCTCGGCCACGGCGTCGCCACGCACGTTCAGGGCCTGCATCAGGGCGGTGGTGCGGCGGTCGACGAAGCGGGCGGTCAGCCGCTCGTGCAGGACGTCGCTGAGCCGTTCTTCCAGCGCCTTGGTCCGGTCGCGCCATCCCTGCGCCTGATCCAGCCAGTCGGGGCGGTTGGCGATATAGCTGAGGGTGCGCACGCCCGAGAGCCGCGCCGACAGCTGGTCGATCTGGCCGTCGTCGCGGTCCAGTTCGGCGAAGCGCGGCGCGATCCAGTCCTCGGTCAGGCGGCCGCGCTTGCCAGTCAGGGCCTGGAAGATGTCCTTGGCCAGCCGTCCATGCTCGTCCAGCGTCGTCTTCTGGAAGTCGGGCAGCTGGCAGGCCTCCCACAGGCGCATGATGGCCCCGCGCGAGCGGCCGATGCGGGCGACCTCCTCGTCCTTGATCAGACGGCGCAGCAGCGTCTCGTCCAACGCCGGGGCGGTCAGGTTCAGGCCATAGGTGTTGGGCGTCACCGTCAGGGAGCGCAGCAGGTCGTTCAGGGTGTCGAAGTCCAGCCGGGCATTGCGCCACTCGGCCCCCTCGACCGGATCGAAGCGGTGCTCGACCACCTGTTCGACCAGGTCGGGGTCCAGCTCCAGCGCCTCGCCGGTGACGCCGAAGGTGCCGTCGCGCAGGTGGCGTCCGGCGCGGCCGGCGATCTGGCCGATCTCATTGGCGTGCAGCCAGCGGGTGCGGCGGCCGTCGAACTTCCTCAGGCCCGCGAACGCGACATGGTCCACGTCCATGTTCAGCCCCATGCCGATGGCGTCGGTGGCGACCAGGAAATCGACCTCGCCGGACTGGAACAGTTCGACCTGGGCGTTGCGGGTGCGGGGCGACAGCGAACCCATGACCACGGCCGCGCCGCCGCGCTGGCGCCGGATCAGTTCGGCGATGGCGTAGACCTGGTCCGTGCTGAAGGCGACGATGGCGCTGCGCCGGGGCAGGCGGGTCAGCTTCTTGGATCCGGCGTAGCTGAGGGTCGACAGCCGGTCGCGGGCCACGATCTCCACGTCGGGGACCAGCGCCCGCATCAGCGGCGCCATCGTCCCGGCGCCCAGGAACATCGTCTCCTCACGGCCCCGCGCATGCAGCAGCCGCTGGGTGAAGACGTGGCCGCGCTCGGGGTCGGCGACCAGCTGGATCTCGTCCACGGCCAGGAACTCGACCGTGCGTTCCAGCGGCATGGCCTCGACGGTGCAGACGAAATAATGCGGCCGGGCGGGGACGATCTTCTCTTCGCCGGTGATCAGGGCCACGGCGGCGGCCCCGCGCCGCTTGACGATCCGGTCATAGATCTCGCGCGCCAGCAGACGCAGCGGCAGGCCGATCATGCCCGAGGCGTGACCCAGCATCCGCTCGACCGCCAGATGGGTCTTGCCGGTGTTCGTGGGTCCCAGGATCGCCGTCACGCGCGAGGGGGCCTTGCCTGTGCCGCGGTCACTCATCTCAGGATCAAAGGTGGCGTGTCCCGCGCGGTTCCTCAAGCGGAAGTCTCGTCTTCGGGACCGGCGTAAACGTCGCGCTGTCCCGCAGCGGAACAGGGACGAAACGAATCAGGACCGAATCACCGACACGGCCCGATTCGGGGTTTGTTCCCTACAAGATATTGTATCTTAAGGGCGATTAACCACAATCACTTTGAGGGGTCCGCGCGGGAACGGGCAAGAAAAAGGGGCGGCGGGAAGAAATCCCCGCCGCCCCGCTTCCGTCACGCTTTGCGCTCCGCTAGTTCACCCGGCCATGGCCCCGTAGCTCAGCTGCATAGAGCAAGGCTTTCCTAAAGCCGAGGTCGCAGGTTGGAGTCCTGCCGGGGTCGCCATTTCCTTCAGCTATTGTCGAAACGCCTGGGACTCCGTTCCGCGCCAGGCGCGGATTGCGACAGGTGGCCATAAACGGGACCTATGGCCGAGCGGAATTCCGAGGCCGACCGAAGGCTCGGGGCGATCAGAGTCTATTCTTCCGATTTCTCTCGCCTTCGGCGTGTGTAGGTCGGTGCGGGTTGATCCGTCACCGGACTGAAAAATGCGGCCGGGGAAACGCCGAGCGCCTCGCCCACGGCGAACAAGGTCTTGGTCGTCAGGTCCGCTTCACCGCGCTCGATCAGCCCGATGTAGTTTCTATGCATGCCGATAGCGTCGGCCAAGGACTCCTGGCTGAGGGATGCGGCCCGGCGATGGCGGCGAATCTCGCCACCCAGCGCGGCAAGTTTTGAATCTGCACTCACCACGCAAGCCTTGCTGGTGTGGTGCGTTGGCTCTACACAGTGAGATTGTGCAATTATCGATTTTCCGGGCGTGCGCATGATCTCGAACGAACAAGACCTCCTGATCGATGGAACCATCGGGGCCAACATCCGGGCTCGCCGCCTGGATGCCGGAGTCAGTCAGACTCAACTGGGTGTCGCGATCGGAGGCGGAGCCCGCCAGATCGAGATGTACGAGAACGCCGTGATCCGGGTCAGCGCCTCCCGACTCGTCCGGATCGCCCGGGCGCTCGGCGTGATGATCGAGGACCTTTACGCGGGACTGGACGCCAAGGCGGTGGTCTGAAGGTCGCAGGCGCGAACATCCCGGAGCGGATGTCTCGCCGGTTCGGTCCTCATCGAACGCGCCAATGGGCAATGCGGCTGCTCCCCAGGAGTCCGCCGGTTTCGGGGGACATCCGGACCTCCGGTGCATTGACCACGATCGATCACGCTTCCCATCGGACAGTCCTCAATCACAGACGTCACGACACCGCCCGCAACTCACCTCGGCGCATTTGGTATTCAGCGGAATTGTGAATGCAGCTTCCGGTCTTTGTTATCGACGACGACTTCGCCGTCAGGGATGGCCTGGTCATGCTTCTCCGATCCGAAGGCATGCGGGCGCGCGGCTTCGCCGGCGGCACGGAGTTTTTCGCCAACCTGCCGCTCGATCCGATCGCCTGCGTCATAACGGACCTGCGCATGCCGGACATCGACGGGATCGAGGTCAGCAGGCGGTTGGAGCAACTGCGCGGCAAGGCCTGGCCCGTTATCGTCATCACGGGACACGGCGATGTGTCGTCGGCCGTCGCAGCCATGAAGGCCGGCGTCGCCGACCTTCTGGAAAAGCCGTTTGCTCCGGACGTGCTGTTGCAGGCCCTGACCAGCAGCATGCGCCAGGCGCGGGAGGCCGGTTCCGACATGGAGGCGCGAGCGGCGGTCGAGGAACGCGTGGCCCGCCTGACCACGCGGGAGAGCCAGGTTTTCCTGCTTCTCACCGATGGTCTCGCGAACAAGGAGATCGCGGTGGAGCTGTCGATCAGTCCCCGGACCGTCGAGATTTTTCGCGCCAAGATGATGGCCAAGATGATGGCGCCGAACCTGTCGGCCCTCATTCGGATGAGGTTGGGGCTGGCGTGAGGGGGCGTTGAGAAGACGGCCACGCGACAATCAGCTCGCCTGCGGCGGAGGTCAGCCTCGGTGGTGTCTACGCCGGCGTATTCGAGCAAGGCGATGCTGAGAAAGTCGGATGACCCAGTCAGCCATGGTCTGATGATTCAAGAAGTAAGGGCGGGCCCTTAAGCTTGAGGCCGTAGCTTAGAGTTTACGAGCGCTTTGCGCCTTATGGTTATCGATACCCTCAAGCTTGGGGACCTGTGATGACCTTCTTCAAAAGACTGATCGGCGACGCCAGTATCCTCGTGGGTTGGGCGGACGCTTCTGAACATCGATCAGTGCACGGCGAAAACTTCGGCCCTCGTCCGCCGTCCAGAGGCGTCGCGACCTCAGCCTCCTCGACCTAACGCGATCGACCCCGGCGGCTTGGCCGACTGAGCCATCCGTCCAACTCCCGACCCACCTCTGCAGGTGTAACGCCGGCGGCATTGTCCAGCCGGTGATCGGCCACGGCCGGCCTGCGCCCCTCAATGTTGTGACAGCAAGGCAAGGACAGTCCCGTGACCCTAGACAACGTCAAAATCTCTCGAAAACTGACCGGCGCGTTCGCGATGATCGTGCTGACCATCGTCGCGCTTGGCGCGGTCGTCTTCGTGCAGATCGGTGATCTTGAAGCGAGCAAGGCCTCGGTCGCCAAAGGCCAGAACACCCTAAGGGTGCTGAGCGACCTGCGACGCGCGGTGGACCAGCAGGAGAGCAACACGCGCGCCTATGTGACGGTCCAAAATCCGCGATACTTGGAGAACATTGAGCGCGCCACCGGCGCCTTTGATCAGGATGTCGGTGAACTGCGCGAACTGCTGGCCGACGTGACCGGCGCGTCTGGGCGCATCGACACGCTCGTGCGGGCTTCGGAGATTTATCACGCGGAGATCGTCGAGAAGGAGACGCGCCTGGCGGCCAGCCCGGCGACCCACGCCCAGGCCATCGCCATCGTCCAGTCCGGCGCGGCGGCCCGATACATGGGCGCCGTCGAGACCGCGTTCGAAGATATCCAGACGCGCCAGCAGGGACGGATCGACGCCGCCTATGCGACGCAGGAGGCGGCGTTCAACACGGCGCGCCTCGCTCTGGCCGTGGGGGTCGGCGTTGCGCTGCTCCTCTCCACCGCCTTCGGCCTGATCCTGTCGAAGTCGATCGCCGCGCCCGTCGTGGCCATGACGGCCGCGATGCGCCGCCTGGCCGGCGGAGACAAGACGATCACGGTGCCTGCGGTCGGCCGCAAGGACGAGATCGGCGAGATGGCGCAAGCGGTTCTGGCCTTCAAGGATGCGGCGATCGCCAACGAACGGTTGGAACGGGAGGCCGAAAACGAGCGTCAGGCCGCAGAGGCCGAGCGGGCCAGGAGCCAGGAGATCGCCGCGGTCGCCGCGCGCGAACAGGCCACGGTCGTCGAGGCCCTGGCCGAGGGCCTGGATCACCTGACGCGGGGCGACCTGACCTATCGCCTGACCCAGACCTTCCCCGGCGACTATGTGAAGCTGAAGGACGATTTCAACGCGGCCATCGAGCAGCTGAAGACGGCCATGTCGGTCGTGGTCACCAATGTCGCCGCCATCCGATCGGGCTCGGGCGAGATCAGCCAGGCCGCAGACGACCTGTCGCGCCGCACCGAGCAGCAGGCCGCTTCGTTGGAGGAAACCGCCGCGGCGCTCGATCAGATCACCGCCACGGTGAAACGGACGGCGTCCGGCGCCAAGCAGGCCTCCGACACCGTTCAGGCCGCCAAGGCGGATGCGGAAGACAGCGGCGCCGTCGTCCGGGACGCGGTCTCGGCCATGGGCGTGATCGAGAAGTCGGCGCAGGAGATCAATCAGATCATCGGCGTCATCGATGAGATCGCCTTCCAGACCAACCTGCTGGCCCTGAACGCCGGGGTCGAGGCGGCTCGGGCCGGCGACGCCGGCCGCGGCTTCGCGGTCGTCGCCTCTGAAGTGCGGGCCCTGGCCCAGCGCTCGGCGGAAGCGGCCAAGGAGATCAAGACCCTGATCTCCGCCTCGACCACCCAGGTCAACACGGGCGTCAGCCTGGTCGGCCAGACCGGCGAGGCCCTGCAACGCATCGTCGGCCGCGTCGCCGAGATCGACGGCCTGGTTTCGGAGATCGCGGCCTCGGCCCAGGAGCAGGCCACCGGCCTTCAGCAGGTCAACACCGCCGTCAACCAGATGGATCAGGTGACCCAGCAGAACGCCGCGATGGTCGAGCAGTCGACCGCCGCCAGCCACTCACTGTCCCAG